>NZ_FOED01000009.1:0-125663 GCF_900110545.1 Pseudomonas sp. Snoq117.2
TAACCGATACTAATTGCCCGTGAGGCTTGACCATATAACACCCAAACAATCTGACCGCGGTCAGAGCGTGAGGAAGACGACGCCGAAAACGGCGCGTGGGTTCGCAAGACCCAAGACGAGTTGTCTACTTCGATCACCGACCCAATTGGGCCAGCCAGGTAAGCTTCAACGCCTGGCCAGCCAACCGAATTGCTTGACGAACATAGAGCATTGGAACCACCTGATCCCTTCCCGAACTCAGAAGTGAAACGATGCATCGCCGATGGTAGTGTGGGGTTTCCCCATGTGAGAGTAGGTCATCGTCAAGCGCCTAACACCCAGCACCCCCGCTCAGTTCACTCTGGCGGGGGTGTTGTCTTTGGGGCGGGAAAAGTTTGGCCAGACGCCAAGGCGTTTGGGCCGATAGCCCTGCCAGCGGAAGCCGGGCAGTCATGCGGCTGAGGTTGCCCTCACCCTAGCCCTCTCCCGGGGGGAGAGGGGACGGGGGCGGTGCGGCTGAGGCTTGAGCTGTGCTTGCTGCATCAGGTGCGGCTTGAGGTCTGCAAGAGCACCGACAGCCCGGCTGCGCCGGGCTGTCGTGTTTGAAGTGGCAAGGGACCGGCGTAGGTTGGTGCTGAGCGCAGCGAAGCTCAACGATCAGGTCTGCTGCAGGTATCAAGCGAGCTGCGACAGGGCGTTGAGGGGGCGAGGTTGGCTTCCAGGTGTTGGGCTTCGCTGCGCTTAGCCCAACCTACAAAGACAGAGCAAGAAAAAGCCCGGCATGTGCCGGGCTTTTTGCGTTCAGGGTTTGCGGGCGATCAGGGTGGCGCGCAAGGGGGCGGGAAGCCCCTCGACGGTGCGGCTGGGGTCCTCGGGGTGGAGGAAGTCCGGTAGCGACTGGAAGCCCATCCACTCGGTGGAGCGCTGTTCGTCCACCGTCGTGGGGGTGAGGTCCACCAGGCGGATATCGCGGTAGCCGGCGCGCTGCAGCCAAAGTTGCAGGGCGGCGGCGGAGGGCAGGAACCAGACGTTGCGCATCTGGGCATAACGGTCTTCGGGGACCAGGACGGTGGTGGCATCGCCCTCAACGACCAGGGTTTCCAGGACCAGCTCGCCGCCGCTGTCGAGGCAGTTCTTCAGGTCCAGCAGGTGATCGATGGGTGAGCGGCGATGGTAGAGCACGCCCATGGAAAAGACGGTGTCGAAGCCGCCGTCCAAGGCAGGCAGTTCTTCCAGGGTCAGCGGCAGGTGCCAGGTGGGCAGGTCGGGGAGATAGCGCCGCAGGGCCTGGAACTGGCAGTGGAACAGCCAATTGGGATCGACGCCCAGGACCAGGCTGGCCCCCGCGCCGAGCATGCGCCACTGGTAGTAGCCGTTGCCGCTGCCGACATCCAGAACGCGCTTGCCCTGCAGATCCAGATGGGGTGCGACCCGATCCCATTTCCAATCGGAGCGCCATTCGGTGTCCAGATGAAGATCGAACAGCTGGAAGGGGCCTTTGCGCCAAGGTCGCAGTTGCAGCAGCGCTTCGCGCAGGGCCTGGTGCTGCTCCGCGGAAGGAAAACCGGCGAGGCGCACGGCCTCACGCAGCTCGATACCTTCCACCGCGATCTCGGGCAGGGCGTCGACGCCAGCTTGCCAGCGTTGCAGGTCACCATGGCCGCGGGCGTACTTGGCGGCCAGAACGCTTTCGAGCCCCTGGGACCAGCCGGCCAGCGAGGTGTCCGCCAGCTTTTGTTGCAGGGTTGCGAGGTAGGCAGGTGGGGTCATGGCAGGGCGATCAGGGAGGTGAAGTTGAGGCATTGGAACCAGGGCACGACGGTGGTGAAACCGGCACCCTGCAGGCGCGCTCGGTGTTCGTCCAGGGTGTCGGTCAGCATGACGTTTTCCAGCGCGGTACGTTTCTGAGCGATTTCCAATTCGCTGTAGCCGTTGGCTCTCTTGAAGTCCAGGTGCAGGCCGTTGAGCAATTCCTGAGTCTGGGCCTGCGGGAAACGGATCTTTTCCGACAGCAGCAGGGCGCCACCGGGTAGCAGGTTGGCGCGCAGCCGACTGAGCAAGTCCAGGCGCTGTTCCGGGGCGATGAATTGCAGGGTGAAGTTGAGGGCGATCACCGAGGCCGATTCGAGCGGGACGTCGAGGATATCGGCTTCCACCACTTCAACCGGCAGCAACTCCTCGTGCATGGAGTCCTGAGCGCTGAGGTATTCGCGGCAGCGGGTGACCATGGCGGTGGAGTTGTCGATAGCCACCACCCGGGTACCCTCGGCGCGGACATGACGGCGCAGGGCTTGGGTCACGGCGCCCAGGGAACAGCCGAGGTCATAGAGACGGCTATGGGGCTGGGCGAACCGTGCGGCGATGACGCCGAGATTCTCGACGATGGTGGGATAGCCCGGCACGGATCTCTTGATCATGTCGGGAAAGACGCGCACCACGTCTTCGTTGAAGGTGAAGTCGGCAGGAGGCTGCGGCGACGCGAACAGACGGTCGGCTTCGCTCATGGGCGGTACCTGGAAAATCCAAAGGGGGCATTGTACCCCCGGCAGGCGTTGCAGGACGTGGCGTCAGCGGATTTCGATGCGGCAGTCGAAGCGGGCCTGGGGTTCGGCTTCGGCATCCCAGGGCTGGCGCGCCTGGAGTTCGAGCTGGGCGCTGCCGGCGCTCTGGGCGCGGAAGCGCCAGAGGGACTGACCGGCGCTGCCGATGCCACCCTGATCCTGGCGCCTTTCGCGGAAGACTTCCGGGCCGAGTTGCTTGAGGTTGTCGCTGCGCTGGAGGATGGTCCAGCGGTAGCCACTGGTGGGATCGCTGGGCAGGGTCAGGGTCAGTTCCTGGCCGGTGTGCATGACCAGCGGGGTGCAGTCGCTGTCGTCACCCAGGATGAGGTTGCCGCTCGGCTGGGTGCTGCTGCAACCGGCCAGGAGCAGACAGCTGCAGAACAGAAGACGGGGGGACATGGAAACCTCCGGGGTATGACGGCAAAACGCAGAGCATACCCCAAGAGGTCGAGCGGTCAGACTAGAAGAGCACCTTGGCCACGTCGGCGAAGCGCTTGGCGAAGTGAACGGTCAGGCCTTCCTTGAGATAGGCCGGCAGCTCTTCGAAGTCACCGCGATTGGCTTCCGGCAGGATCAGTTCGCCGATCTTCTGGCGGCGTGCCGCGATGACCTTTTCCCGGACCCCGCCGATGGGCAGCACTTGACCGGTAAGGGTCAGCTCGCCGGTCATGGCCACGTTCTTCTTCGGCGCCTGGTTGCGCGCCAGCGACAGCAGGGCGGAGGCCATGGTGACGCCGGCGCTGGGGCCGTCCTTGGGCGTGGCGCCTTCGGGCACGTGCAGGTGGACGAAGGCCTGATCGAAGAAATTCGGATCGCCCTTGAAGTCCTTGAGGTGCGCGGTGACGTAGCTGTAGGCGATCTCGGCGGATTCCTTCATGACGTCACCCAGCTTGCCGGTGAGCTTGAAGCCCCGGTTCAGGGTATGGATGCGCGTCGCCTCAA
This sequence comes from Pseudomonas sp. Snoq117.2, assembly GCF_900110545.1. Classification (NCBI taxonomy): domain Bacteria; kingdom Pseudomonadati; phylum Pseudomonadota; class Gammaproteobacteria; order Pseudomonadales; family Pseudomonadaceae; genus Pseudomonas; species Pseudomonas sp. Snoq117.2. The sequence goes on from NZ_FOED01000009.1 coordinate 3,483, forward strand.
TGGGCAGGGTGGCACCGCCCATGCTGGTCCAGGCCAGGCCGGTGATGATGCCCACCCCGGACAGCACCTGCTCCTTGCGGAAGGGCGGCATGCCCAGATAGTCCTCGAGATCCGAGGCACCGATCTTGACCTTGAGCTTGGGCTCCTCGATGAGCTTGACCACCGCCTTGCGCACCAGCTTGCCCAGTTGCTTCTCCAGCTGGCGCACGCCGGCTTCGCGGGCATAGCCTTCCACCAGGGCCTTGAGGGCGCTGTCGGTGAGCGTCAGGCGATCCTTGGGCACCCCGGCCTTGTCCAGCTGCTTGGGCCAGAGGTGGCGCTTGGCGATGGCCTGCTTCTCTTCGGCGATGTAGCCGGAAAGGCGGATGACCTCCATGCGGTCCAGCAGGGGGCCGGGGATGGAGTCCAGGGTGTTGGCGGTACAGACGAACAGCACCTTGGACAGGTCCAGGCGCAGATCCAGGTAGTGGTCGAGGAAGTCGACGTTCTGTTCCGGGTCCAGGGTCTCCAGCAGCGCCGAGGCGGGATCGCCCTGGTAGCTCTGGCCCATCTTGTCGATCTCGTCGAGCATGATGACCGGATTCATCACCTTGACGTCGCGCAGCGCCTGGACGAGCTTGCCGGGCATGGCACCGATATAGGTGCGGCGATGGCCCTTGATCTCGGCTTCATCCCTCATGCCGCCGACGCTGAAGCGATAGAAGGGCCGGCCGAGGGATTCGGCGATGGATTTGCCGATGCTGGTCTTGCCCACCCCGGGCGGACCCACCAGCAGCACGATGGAGCCGGTCACTTCGCCCTTGAAGGCGCCCACGGCAAGAAATTCGAGGATGCGATTCTTGATGTCGTCGAGCCCGGCGTGGTGGCGGTCGAGCACCTTGCGCGCGTGCTTGAGGTCGAGCTTGTCCTGCCCATGAACGCCCCAGGGCAGGTCGGTGGCCCAGTCCAGGTAGTTGCGGGTGACGCCGTATTCCGGCGAGCCGGTCTCGAGGATGGACAGCTTGTTCAGCTCGTCGTCGATGCGCTTCTGCGCCGCCTCGGGCAGGATCTTGCCCTCCAGGCGCTGGCGGAAGCTTTCGATATCGCTGCTGCGATCGTCCTTGGTGATGCCCAGCTCCTGCTGGATCAGCTTGAGCTGTTCCTTGAGGAAGAATTCGCGCTGGCGTTCGTTGATCTTGCGATTGACCTCGGCGGACAGCTCCTTCTGCAGGCGCGCGACCTCGACCTCCTTACGCAGCAGCGGCAAGACCTTTTCCATGCGTTGCAGCATAGGCACGGTATCGAGCACCTGCTGCAATTCGTCGCCCGGCGCCGTAGTGAGGGCGGCGGCGAAGTCGGTCAGCGGCGAGGGATCGTTGGGGCTGAAGCGATTGAGATAGTTCTTCAGCTCTTCGCTGTAGAGCGGATTGAGCGGCAAGAGCTCCTTGATGGCGTTGATCAGCGCCATGCCGTAGGCCTTCACCTCGTCGCTGGGATCGGGGCTGGGACGCAGGTGTTCGACTTCCACCAGATAGGGTGGGCGCTGGCGGCGGAGCCAGCCGCGGATGCGTACCCGGGACAGCCCCTGGGCGACGAACTGCAGCTTGCCGTCCTGACGGGTGGCATGGTGGATGCGCACCAGGGTGCCGTGCTGCGGCAGCTGGTCGGGATCGAAGCCCTCGGCATCGCCGGGCTGCTGCTCCATGTAGAACAGCGCCAGGCAGTGGTGGTCGGTCTTGGCCACCAGCTCCAGCGTTTCCGCCCAGGGCTCTTCGTTGACGATGACGGGCAGGACCTGCGCCGGAAAGAAGGGGCGGTTGTGGATGGGAATGACGTAGAGCTTGTCGGGAAGATTCTGGCCGGGCAGCACCAGACCGGTCTGGCCGGCTTCTTCGCTGAGAATGTCCGCTTGGTTATCCTGATCGCTCATTGGCGTACCTTGGGCTTGGATGTAGGGCCAACATGGGGCGAGGGCGCTGGTTTTTCAACGCAGGCAAAGATCTGTCCTTCTTGACCGCCGGGTACCGCTCGAAGTGCGACGGTCGGCGCAACGAGTGGTCGCTGCCACGATAAAGATTCCCCCGGCACTGCCGCTAAAGCTGAGGTCACGCCGCAAAGCCGGCGAGAGATCCGAAAGGCGCGCGGTGGAGAGCAGCGGGTGAACAAGCATTGGGTGGTAGCGGGATGGCTGGCCTTGGGCCTGGGGACGGCACAGGCGGCTGAGGTCGCGGTACAGGTGGTCGACAGCCAGGGCGCTCCCCTGGCCGATGCCGTGGTGATGCTGTCGGGCCAGGGGCTGGTGCCCGAGCGGCAGCCGGCGGCCATCGACCAGCAGAATCGGCGGTTCGTCCCCCATGTCCTGGCAGTCGCCACCGGGACGGCGGTGAGCTTTCCCAATACCGATGATATCCGCCACCAGGTCTATTCCTTTTCCAGCCCGAAGCGCTTCGAGTTGCCGCTCTATCACGGGATTCCCAGCACCCCGGTAGTGTTCGACCAGCCGGGCGTGGTGGTGGTGGGCTGCAACATCCACGACTGGATGGTGGGCTACGTCTATGTGACCGCTGCCGGGCGCTCCGCCGTGACCGACAGCCAGGGCCGCGCCCGCCTGGAGGCGCCGGACGGTCATTATCAGCTGGCGCTCTGGCATCCCGACCTCAGCGACAAGCAGGAAGTCGCCCAGCCCGCACTGGACGTGGCGGGCAAGCCGGTGACCCTGAAACTCCAGCTGGCGATTCAGCCGAAGCCGCAGCCGGCGGAACCGGCGAGCTCGGCTTTCGAGGATGCCTTCCACAAGGCCACGCACGATGAAGCTCATCCATAGTTTCCAGACCCGCATCGCCGGCAGTCTCTTCCTGCTGATGCTGGTGGTCATCACCCTGGTCTATCTGACGGTCAAGGCCGCCACCGAGGCCAGTGCCGTACGCCAGTCCTATGACCAGCTCGATACCGGGGCGCGGGTGTTCCGCCAGGTACTGGACGGCCGCTGCCGGCGGCTGAACGACGCCGTGCGCGTGCTCGCCGCCGATTTCGGCTTTCGCGACGCCGTGGCCAGTGGCGATGTACCGACGCTGCGCTCGGTGCTGGCCAATCATGGCGCCCGGGTCGGCGCGGGCGATACCTATCTGTTGGATATGGACGGTCGGTTGATCGCCAGCACCGTGGCCGCGCACAGCGAAGGCGAGCGCCTCCCCGGCGCGGTGGGGGCGGTCAATGATGGCAGCTGTGTGCTGGCGGGCACCGGCCTGCCACAGTTGCGGGTCACCGTTCCGGTCCGCGCGCCCTTGCCCATCGCCCAGGTGGTGATGAGCTTTGCCATGGATCAGGCCATGGCCCAGGAGTTTCGCTCGCTGATCAACCTGGACGTGGTCTTCCTTGGCGAAGCCGCGCTCATGGCCAGTACCCTGCCGGACGAGCAGGGGCGGCAGCTGGTGCAGGAACTCGCGCGGGCACCAGGGACCGGCGATAGTTGGCAGCTGACCCTGGGTGGCCGGCTCTATCAGGTCAAGCGATTGACCCTGGGGACCCAGGACCATCCGGTGTACGTCTATCTGCTGCGCGCGCTCGACGTCGCCCTGGCGGAGTTCGAGCCCTTGCTCAGGCAGCTGGCGCTGATCGCCGGAGGGGCGCTGCTGGCGGCGCTGCTGGGGGCGTTATGGCTGGCGCGCAACCTGGCCCAGCCGCTGCGGCAGCTGTCGGTCATGTCCTGGCGGATCGGCCAGGGCGATTACGCGGTCAAGGTGGAAGTGCCGCGGCAGGACGAATTCGGTCGGCTGGCGCAGGTGCTCGAGGAGATGCGCCAGGGAATCGCCGAGCGTGAGCAGCGCCTCAATCACAATGCCCTGCACGATGCCCTGACCGGTCTGCCCAATCGCTTGCTGGCCGAGGAGCGGCTGCGGGTCTTTATCGCCACCCAATCCCAGGTGTCGCTGCTGTACCTGGGGCTGGATGGTTTCCAGGCGATCAATGAAAGCGCCGGGGTCGCCGGGGGCGATCGCATCCTCAGGATGGTGGCCGAGCGCGCCCAGGTGCTGCTGGCCGGCCGGGGCTGCGTTTCGCGCCCGGTAGGTGACGAATTTCTCGTCCAGGCCTGTCGCATGGGCCTGGAGGGCGCGGTGGGACTCGCCGAGCAGCTGCGCCTGTCGCTGGCCGAGCCGATCGAGTGGGAAGGGCAGTTGTTCCGCCTCAGTTGCCGGATCGGCGTCGTCGAGTATCCGCGCCACGGCGACGACCCTAACCAGCTGATCGAGCGGGCGCGCAGTGCCATGCTCGACGCCGGGCAGTTGCCGGATCGCCTGCGGGTCTATGATGAAGGGCGGGATGCGGCCCAGCAGCGGCGTCTGCAACTGGTCCAGGATCTGCCGCTGGCGGGCGGGCGGGGTGAATTGATGCTGGTGTTCCAACCCAAGGTGGCCCTGCAGGGCAGCGGACCGCACCAGGCCGAGGTCTTGCTGCGCTGGCGCCATGCCGAGCTGGGCATGGTCTCGCCGGGCGAATTCATTCCCCTGGCCGAACGCAGCGGCAGCATGGCCGGACTCACCCGTTGGGTGATCCAGGCGACGATCCGGCAGCTGGCGCTCTGGCAGACCCAGGGCCGCGAGGTAAAGGTGTCGCTGAACGTCTCGGCGGTGGATCTTGCCGATACCCAGCTGCCCGAGCGGGTGATGGGTTGGCTCGATGACGCCGGCGTCTCGGCGCGGCAGCTCACCTTCGAGATCACCGAGAGCGCCATCATGGCCGATCCCGAAGCCGCCATCGCGCTGCTGACGCGGCTGTCCATCCTCGGCATCCGGCTATCGGTGGACGACTACGGCACCGGCCAGGCGTCGCTGGCGCACCTCAAGCGGCTGCCGGTGGACGAATTGAAGATCGACCAGTCCTTCGTGAAGGAGCTGGCGCCGGGCAACGATGACGCCGTCATCGTGCGTTCGACCATCGAGATGGGCCACAACCTGGGCCTGGAGGTGGTCGCCGAGGGCGTCGAGGAGGCCCGGGCGCTGGCCCTGCTGCGCAGTTGGGGGTGCGATGTGATCCAGGGGTACTACATCAGCCGTCCCGTGCCGGCCGCTGAATTCGAAGCCTGGATGGAACGGCAGAGCATGCCGGTGCTGGAAGCGCTGTCATGAGCCGCGGCTGGCTACTGGCCGGGCTGCTGCTGGCGACCGGCGTCCAGGCAGATGGCGGCAAGCTGTTGGCCACTGGGGGAGCCAGCAGTCTGGAAGGCGCCGCGGGCGGTGGCATCACGCCCTGGGCGGTGATCGGTGGCTATGGCGAAAGCGGTCAGCCCGGCGCGACCGCCTTCGCCAGCCGGGTGTGGACCGGTGACTACCGGCTCGATGCGGCCGGCCTGGCGGTGGCCTACGACAATCGGGTGGAGGTTTCCTATGCGCGGCAGCGGCTGGATATGCCGACCCTGCGGCGGTTGATGAAGCTCGAAGAAGACAGCCTCAGCCAGGATATCGTTGGCGCCAAGGTGCGCCTGGCGGGCGACCTGGTCTACGACCGGCTGCCGCAGATCGCCCTGGGCGTGCAGTACAAGCATCAACGGGATTTCGGCATTCCTGCTGCCGTGGGCGCACGGCGCGACAGCGATGTCGAGGGCTACCTGGGCGCCAGTCGGCTGTTGCTGGGTGGCGCCTTCGGCTACAACCTCTTGATCAACGTCGGTCTCAGGTACAGCCGCGCCAACGAGATGGGGCTGCTGGGCTTCGGCGGCGATCGCAACGACAGCCGTCAATGGCTCAAGGAAGGCTCGGCCGCGGTGTTCTTCAATCCTCGCTGGGCGGTGGGCATGGAGTATCGCGAGAAGCCGCGGAATCTGTCTTTCACCCGTGAGAGTGATTGGGTGGATACCTTCGTCGGTTACTTCCCTAACAAGCACCTGTCGCTGGTGCTGGCCTATGCCTGGCTGGGCGAGATCGCCACCCTGGACGATCAGCAGGGTCTCTATCTGTCGCTGCAGGGGAGCTACTGATGCAGGGGAAAACGCTGGTACTGGCGGCGCTGCTGCTGATGCTGGGGTGCACGCCCCAGCCGCCGGCGAGTGATCGGCTCTATCAGGAGCTGGGTGGCCAGCCCGGCCTCACCCGGATCGTCGAGGGCATGCTGCTCAATGTGGCGCGTGACGGGCGGATCCGGCACTACTTCGCCAATGTCGATATCGCGCGCCTGCGCAGTCTGCTCATCCAGAAATTCTGCGCTGATGCGGGCGGTCCCTGTCGCTATGAAGGGGCGAGCATGGCCGAAAGTCATCGCGGTCTGAACCTGCAACCCGCCGACTTCAATGCGCTGGTAGAAGACCTGCAACTGGCCATGCAGCGTGAGGGCATCCCGGAGCGGACACAGAATGCCCTGCTGGCGCGCCTCGCGCCGCAACGCGGCCAGGTGATTCGCCAGTAGCCTGCCGGCTGTCGCTGTTTTCGAACCTCAGCCGTGCGAGATCCTCCCTAGGCAAGACGCCTACGCGAGGGATACGGCTTGAGCAAGACGACTTCAGCGGCCGATCTCGGCCTGACGCTGGCGGTGGACGACGAACCGGCGCTGTTTGGCTGGTTCCTGGCGAGCTACCTGTTCGGCAAACGCATCTCCCAGGGTATCGCCGCCCAGGCCTGGACGGTGCTCTATCGCAAGTACGGTCGCGACACGCCGCGCAAGCTGCTCGGTCTGAGCCGGCAGCAACTGGTCGGCTATCTCGGCGAAGGGCATTACCGGCGTTATGACGAGAGCACGGCCACGCGCTTGCTGGACGTCTGTCACCATCTGCAGGAGGCGTATGGCGGCAGCTTCGTGAGATTGCGTGACGCCAGTACGGACCGTGTGGATTTTGAGTCACGTCTGCAGCGGCTGAAGGGGGTAGGGCCCAAGACCTGTGAGATCTTCATGCGCGAAGCAGGGCCGCTATTATTTCCTGACTGAATGCACACCGCCGGCACGGGGCCGGCGGTGGTCAGGACGAGCGAGCTGCGATTATTTGCCCAGGTCGGCCTTGAGGCGGCTGCCGGCATAGGCCTGGGCGTCCTTGGCTTTTTGCACCACGGCAGCGGTGCCGAAGAACTCATGGGTGACGCCTGGATAGACCTTGCGCTCCACCTGGACGCCAGCCTGGCGCAGGGCGGTCTCCAGGAAGCCACCGTCGTCACGCAGGGGATCGATCTCGGCATTGACGATGGTCACCGGCGGCAGGCCGGCGAGATCGGCCTTGGTCAGATCCAGGCGTGGATCCTTGAGGTCCGCGGGCGAACGGGTCACCTGCTCGACGAACCACAGCATCATGGGGCGATTGAGCGGCTTGGCGTCGTCGTACTGCTCATAGGATGGGGTGTGGGTGTTGGTCTGGGCCACCGGATAGACCGACAGCACGTGCTTGGGTGCGGTGAGACCGGCCTTGTGCACGGCGACCGCGGTCGCTACCGCCAGGTTGCCACCCGCGCTTTCACCGGCCAGGGCCAGACGCTGTGGATCGCCATTGAGCGAGCCGGCGTGGGTGGTCACCCAACGGTAGGCGGCCAGAGCGTCGTCGTGGGCAGCGGGAAATTTGTATTCGGGCGCTTGACGATAATCCACCGAGACCACGATGGCATTGGCCTGCTTGGCCAGGCCCCGGGCACCACCGTCGTAGACATTGCGATCGGCGAACACCCAGCCGCCGCCGTGGAAGTAGAGGATGACTGGGAAAGGACCCTGGCCTTCGGGGGTGTAGATGCGCGCCGGCAGCACGCCGGCGGCACCGTCCACGGCGCGGTCGACGCTGGTCACGCCAGGCACCAGCGCCTCGGGTTGGGTGGGACGACCCTCGTCCTGCAGCACACCCTTGACCGCATCGGCGATGGTAGGCTGTTTGCGGGCCTTCTGGGCAGTGAGTTTCTCCACGGCTTTAGGATCGAAGCTGGCGTACTTGTTCAGCACCTTCTGCATGTCGGCATCGGTGCGCGCCATGCTCTTGGCATTGCTGACGGCCTCGGTGCCCAGTGAACGTTTTTCCGGATCACGGGCACAGCCGGTCAGGGCAAGGCCGGCACCCACCAGAGCCAGGGCGAGGAGGGTAGGTTTGCTACGCAAGAGGGACAGCGACATGGCAGAGATCCTGTGCGAATTCGGGAGGCTTACCCTGAAATCGACACGGTTATCGCGCGAGAGGTTCCGATGGGCCGCTGGCAGGCGTCTGGCGATCATTGTGCTGGGTCTGCTGGGCACCGAGGCCTTCGCCGAGCCAGCGGCCTATTGGCGCTGGCGGAGCAACGCGGACGGTCAGGAATTCTGTACTCAGACGCCGCCGGGGCCGGGCTGGGTCCGAGTCGCCGGCCCCTTTCGCGATCTGCAGTGCCGTGAGCCGGGTAGCCTGCCCCTGCGCCGCTGGGCCGAGCCGCCTCAGCAACGGTTCTAGTTCGAGTTCTCGGCGGCCTTGAGCAGGGAGGCGCCGAGTTCGCCTTCGTAGCGCTGCCACACCGGACGCATGGCCTCACGCCAGCGCGTGCGTTGCTCGGGGGTGAGGGTGATGATCTCGCTACCGCCCGCAGCGGCGATACGCGCGCGATCACGCTGGTTTTCCGCCTCGGATTGCTTCTTCACCTCGAAGGTCACCTGGTCGATGATCTCCTCTAGGGTGCTGCGCACGGCGAAGGGTAGGGTACGCCAACGGTCGGCCTTGACGATCAGCAGGTAGTCCAAGGCGCCATGATTGCTTTCGGTGAAATAGCGTTGCTGCTGGTCGAGGCGCTGGCTCCAGTAGTTGGACCAGGTGTTCTCGGTGGCATTGACGGTGCCGCTGGTGAGCGCCTGCAGGGCTTCTCTGAAGGGCAGCTTGACCGCCGTGGCGCCGAGGGCCTCGAACTGGCGTTGCAGGACCTCGGAATTCTGGATGCGGAACACCAGCCCCTTGGCATCGCCGGGTTCGCGCAAGGGCTTGCGCGCCGACAGTTGCTTGAGACCGTTGGGCCAGTAGGCCAGGCCGATGATGCCGGCCGGTTCCAGGCTCTGCAGCAGCTGGCGACCACTGGGGCGGGCCTGGAAGTGATCGAGGGCCGCGCGACTCTCGAAGAGGAAGGGCAGGTCGAACAGCTTGAGCTTGGGGCTGAGGTCGGTGAGCTTGCTGATCGCCGGTGCCAGGATATCGACCTTGCCGTCCTGCAGGGCTTGCAATTCGCTGGCGTCGTCGAAGACCGTGCCGCTGGGCATCACCTCCAGCTGGACCTGACCGGCGAGGCGTTGCGCCACCAGTTGCTGGAACAGCTGAGCTCCCTTGCCCTTGGGGGTCTCCGGCGCCACCACATGGGAAAACCTCAGAGTAATGACGTCAGCGTAGCTGGACGTCATGGGCAGGGCAGCGGAGAGCAGGGCGCAGAGGCCCAGGATCGACGGTTTCATGGCAGGTCCTGGTGGTTATTCTTGGAATCCTTATAGGCGTACTTTACCAGTGCGACGTCAGGTCACAGGGCCTGTGGGAAGGCGTTGGCTGCCGTTTGGCGGATGACCGGGAGAATCGGCGTCGCGCTGGCGTTCTAACGGCAACACCCATGAGAAGGATGCGTCCATGAATACCGCTCAAACCGTTCGCTTGCCCGATGGCACTACCGTTCCGGCGCTGGGACAGGGTACCTGGCGCATGGGCGAAAACGCCGACCTGCACCGCCAGGAGGTCAGTGCCCTGCGCCAGGGGCTGGACCTGGGACTCACCCTGATCGACACCGCCGAGATGTATGGCGAAGGCCGCGCCGAGGAGCTGGTGGGTGAGGCTATCGCCGGACGGCGTGACGAGGTCTTCCTGGTGAGCAAGTTCTATCCGAAGAACGCCACCGAAGCGGGCGTACCCCTGGCCTGCGAACGTAGCCTGAAGCGCCTGGGCACCGAGGTCATCGACCTCTATCTGCTGCACTGGCGCGGCCAGGTGCCGCTGATCGAGACGGTCATGGCGCTGGAGAAGCTGCGCGACGAAGGCAAGATCCGTCACTGGGGCGTGTCCAACCTCGACACCAGTGACATGCTGGAGCTGAATGACGACCGCTGCAGCGCCAATCAGGTGCTCTACAACCTGGAGCAGCGCGGCATCGAGCACGACCTGCTGCCCTGGTGCCAGCGTCAGCAGATGCCGCTGATGGCCTATTGTCCGCTGGGGCAGGGTGGCGATCTGTTGCGACACCCGACCCTGGCTACCCTGGCCGAACGGCATCAGGCTACCCCGGCGCAGATCGCCCTGGCCTGGGTACTGCGTCAGCCGGGCGTGATCGCCATTCCCAAGGCCGGCGACGCCGGACATCTGGAAGAGAATGCGCGGGCCCTGGATCTGCGTCTGGGCGATGAAGACTTCGCCCTGCTCGATGGCGCCTTCCCGCCGCCGCAAGCCAAGAGTCCGCTGGCGATCATCTAGCCGCCGCGAATCAGCCGGCGCAGGGGAAAGCGACTGGGATGGCAGGCTTCGGCCACCCGTCGTGCCACTGGCAGGGGTTCGTCTTCCAGCCAGGCCGCCAGCAGTTCGGCGGCTAATGGGGTGGTGACCAGCCCGCGTGAGCCGTGGGCCAGATTCACATAGAGCCCGGTACGCCAGGGCGCCGCCTGCTCGGGCACCTGGCGGGCATCATAGGCCAGCGCCTGGTAATGCTGGGCGAAGCGGTCCTGATCCACGACCGGGCCGACCAGGGGCAGGTAGTCGGGCGAGGTGCAGCGAAAGGCCACCCTGCCGTCCAGGGCCTCGGCCTGGTAGCCGGCGGCCAGCTCGGGTGACAGCTCGGCGAGCAGCTGCAGATTGCTCTGGTGTTCCGCCTGACTGGGCTCGGTATCGTCCCGGTCGAACACGAAGCTGGCGCCCAGGCAATGCTGACCGTTACGGGCCGGCGCGAGATAGCCTTCGCCGCAGACCACGGTTGCCAAGGCCTGACTAACCGGGGTTTCTGGCAGTGCGGACAATTGCCCACGAATGGCCTTGAGCGGCAGGTCGGGCAGCAACGTCCTGGCCTGGGCGGCGCTGGCCACCACGACCACCGTCGCTTCCAGCGTTGCCCCTCGGGTGCTGACCTGCCAGCCGTGTTCGGTTTGCTGCAGCGCCGTCACCTCGGTATGGGTGACCAGCTCGATATTTGGATGGGCCAGCCAGTGCTGGCACAGAGCGGGCGGATGCACCCAGCCCCCTTCCGGAAAGAACAGGCCGCCCGCCGTCAGATCGATTCCCGCCCTATTGCTGGCGGCTTCCCTATCCAGCGGCTGCAGCAGACCGGTGGGGAAGTGCGCCGCCAGTTGCGCCTGGCGTTGGGCATCCTTGGCCGTCAGCGCCAGTTGCAGCACTCCGCAGGGGGACCAGGCAGCGCCCGGAGGCAGGGCCTGGAGCTCGCGCAGGGTCAGGCCGAAGCCGTCGAGGATCAGTCGGCTCAGCGGGGTATCGTGAGCGGACAGCTTGAGGTAGAGCACGCCCTGGGGATTGCCCGAGGCTTCCTGGGCTGGGGCGCCATGGCGTTCGACGACCCTGACCTGCCAGCCGCGGCGGGCAAGACTGGCGGCGGTGGCGCATCCGGCGAGACCAGCGCCTATGACCAGTGCCGTGCGCGGTCCCTGGGGGCGCGGTGGCCGGGCATACCAGGGCACCTGGGATAGGGTATTGGGACGTTCCAGCACGCCGGCCAGCATCTCACGCTTGTGACCGAAACCAGGCACCTTGGCCATGGCGAAGCCGGCCTCGTTCAGCCCGCGACGGACGAAGCCGGCGCAGGTGAAGGTGGCCAGGGTGGTATCGGCATGGGACAGGCGCGCCAGCTCGGCGAACAGCGCGGGCGTCCACATCTCGGGATTCTTGGCCGGGGCGAAGCCATCCAGAAACCAGGCGTCGCAACGGGCATCCAGCTCAGGCAGGCGCTCCAGCACATCGCCGATCAGCAGGGTGAGGGTGATGCGCCCGTCGCCCAGGACCAGCCGCTGAAAGCCCGGATGGATGGCCTGGTACTGCCGTTGCAGCGCCACGCTGTAGGCGGCCAGTTCGGGCCAGAGGTTCAGTGCTTGGGCGAGATCGGCGGTGGTCAGCGGAAAGCGCTCGACGCTGACGAAATGCAGGCGCGCATCCTTGGGCGCCACGGCATCGAACAGTTGCCAGGCGCAGAGGAAGTTGAGGCCGGTGCCAAAGCCCGTTTCGCCGATGGTGAAGACCTCTCCTGCCGTCAACGCGGCGAAGCGTTCGCCCAGGCGATTCTGCTGCAGGAAGACGTAGCGCGTTTCTTCCAGGCCGCTGGCACGGGAAAAGTAGACATCGCCATAGGCGCGGGAGAGAGGTTGCCCGGAGGCGTCCCAGTCGAGCTGGGCGTGCTGGAAGTCGGTCATGAGCGGCGCGGCCTGGAGTTCAGGGCGCGCAGTCTAAAGGATCGAGGGCAGGCGGTCAGACGTTGCTGACGGATTGGCGCATCAGGCCCTGGGCGGTCTGCAGCCGCTCGACATAGCGATCGATCTGGTTGAGGGCTTCTTCGCGGCTGAAGAAGGGGCCTTCCAGGGTGCCCTCGCGGGTGGTGAAGAAGAATTGGCCGTTGACCACGCTGACGCGCTCGCTACGGAAATGGGTGCTGGCACCGGGGTCGTCATTGCGTTTGCCGAACATGAGAATCTCCTCCTCGTCTTGCCAACAGACCATGCCGAGCGCTGCGGGTTGCCCCGTTCGGCCGAATTGCGGTCCGTCGATCTTCCTTAGGTGTAGCACCCTAGCGGCCGCTGCGCTTGGGTGGAAAAAGCGCGACGAAATTGTGAGGATGATCACGCGGCACAGGGTGTGGCCGCTAGTGGATGGCCCTAGATGGGCCATCTTTCGCGTTATAACCACAGCGTGATCCGATCTTTCCCGCCCATGCTGATGGGCGGCATAGTGCCGCTATCCCTACCTGCATCAGGAGAACTGCCAATGACCATCCGTCTGGGCGATATCGCCCCCGATTTCGAACAGGATTCCAGCCTGGGTCGCATCCGCTACCACGAGTGGCTGGGCGACAGCTGGGGCGTGCTTTTCTCCCACCCGGCCGACTTCACCCCGGTCTGCACCACCGAACTGGGCCTCACCGCCAAGCTCAAGGACGAATTCGCCAAGCGCGACGTCAAGGTGATCGCCCTCTCGGTGGACGGTCTGGAATCGCACCAGGGCTGGATCAAGGACATCGAGGAAACCCAGGCCACTGCCGTGGGCTTTCCAATCCTGGCCGACGCCGATCGCAGCGTGTCGACCCTTTACGACATGATCCATCCCAATGCCAACGATACCCTCACGGTGCGCTCGCTGTTCATCATCGATCCGCAAAAGAAGGTGCGGCTGTCGATCACCTATCCGGCCAGTACCGGACGCAACTTCGACGAGATCCTGCGGGTGATCGATTCCCTGCAACTTACCGACAATCACAAGGTGGCGACCCCGGGCAACTGGAAGGATGGCGATGACGTGGTCATCGTGCCGTCGCTCAAGGACGAAGAAGAGCTCAAGCGGCGTTTCCCCAAGGGCTACACCGCGGTGAAGCCCTATCTGCGCCTGACCCCGCAGCCCAATCGCTGACACCTCTGGTGACAAGAAAACCCCGGCCCTGGCCGGGGTTTTTATTTTCTGGTTATAACCAAGTGCTTAAAGAGTATTTTTAGGGAATAAGCGCCCCTTGCTAAGGTCCGCTCAATCCTTTTCGAGCGGCGCGACACCGCTCCTTTTTATCCTGGAGGCGGCGATGCAGGTGGTGACTTTGGCGGGCAGTCCGGGAGCGCGTTCGCGCTCTACCGGTGTGCTGGATCTGGCAGCGAACTGGCTGCAGACGCGTGGCGTGGAGTTGTCGCGCTGGCGTATCCAGGACTTTCCCGCCGCCGACCTCATCGGCGCCCGTTTCGACAGCCCGCCGGTGGTGGAGCTGATCGCCCAGCTGCAGGCCGCCGATGGCCTGGTGATCGCCACCCCGGTGTACAAGGCCTCCCTGGCCGGCGCCCTCAAGACCCTGCTGGATCTGCTGCCCGAGCGGGCCCTGACCCACAAGGTGGTGCTGCCGCTGGCCACCGCCGGCTCCAGTGGTCATCTGCTGGCCATCGACTATGCGCTGAAGCCGGTGCTCTCGGCACTCAAGGCCCAGGAAATCCTCAATGGCGTCTTCGCCGACGACAGCCAGGTCAGCTACACCGAGACCGGCGTCGCCCTGACCCCGGCGCTGGAGCAGCGCCTCCACGAATCCCTCGAACAATTCCACGCGGCCCTGGTGCGGCGTCCCCAACCCCTGACTCCCGAGCTGCTGGCCGATCGTATCGGCCAGGCGCGCTGGGGTATCTGACCCGGAGCCTCAGTCATGCAGTTCTCCTTCACCCGTTCACTGCTCGCCGTTTCCCTGCTGACCCTGGCCGCCGGCCTGGCGCAGGCGGAAGAGACGGTGCGCATCGGCTACCAGAAGTACGGCACCCTGATCACCCTCAAGGCTCGCGGCACCCTGGAGCAGCGTCTGGCCAAGGACGGCGTCAAGGTGCAGTGGACCGAATTCCCCGGCGGCCCCCAGCTGCTGGAAGGCCTCAATGTCGGCAGCATCGACTTCGGCGTGACGGGGGAGACACCGCCGGTGTTCGCCCAGGCTGCCGGCGCCGATCTGGTCTATGTGGCCCATGAGCCACCGGCGCCCACCAGTGAGGCCATCCTGGTGCCCAAGGATTCGCCGATCCGCACGCTGGCCGATCTCAAGGGCAAGAAGATCGCCCTGAACAAGGGCTCCAACGTCCACTACCTGCTGGTACAGGCACTGGCCAAGGCCGGCATTCCCTACCGCGACATCCAGCCGGTGTACCTGCCGCCGGCCGATGCCCGCGCCGCCTTCGAACGCGGCGCGGTGGACGCCTGGGTGATCTGGGATCCCTACCAGGCCGCCGCCGAGACCCAGTTGCAGGCACGCACCCTGACGGATGCCACCGGGCTGGCCGACAACCACCAGTTCTATCTGGCCACCCGCAGCTTCGCCAAGGCCCATCCCGAGCAAGTCGGTGCCATCGTCGACGAGGTGCGTTCGGTGGGCGAATGGGCCAAGGCGCACCCGGACCAGGTCGCCGCCCAGGTGGCGCCCCTGCTGAACCTACCGCTGGACACCGCCGAGCGGGTGGTCAAGCGGCAGGGCTATGGCGCCCGGTTCATCAGTCCCGAGGTCGCTGCGCAACAGCAGAAGATCGCCGACGCCTTCACCGCCCTCAAGCTGATTCCCAAGCCGCTGGTCATCCGCGACGTGGTGTGGACTCCGCCCGCCAGTCTGCAGACCGCCGCCGCCCAACCCTGATTTCGCCTGCTGGAGAACGCCCCATGAGTCTCGATATCTTCTGGTTCCTGCCGACCCACGGCGATGGCCACTACCTGGGTACCGCCGAAGGCGCCCGCGCGGTCGATCACGGCTACCTGACCCAGGTCGCCCAGGCCGCCGATCGCCTGGGCTTCGGCGGGGTGCTGATCCCCACCGGCCGCAGTTGCGAGGATTCCTGGCTGGTGGCCGCCTCGCTGATTCCGGTCACCCAGAAACTTAAGTTCCTGGTGGCCCTGCGCCCCGGGATCATCTCGCCCACGGTGGCGGCGCGGCAGGCGGCCACCCTGGATCGCCTGTCCGGCGGCCGGGCGCTGTTCAACCTGGTCACCGGCGGCGATCCGGACGAACTGGCCGGTGACGGCCTGCACCTGTCCCACAGCGAAAGATACGAAGCCTCGGTGGAGTTCACCCGCATCTGGCGTCGCGTGCTGGAAGGCGAGACGGTGGACTATGAAGGCAAGCACATCCAGGTGAAGGGCGCCAAGCTGCTCTATCCGCCGCTGCAGCAACCGCGCCCACCGCTGTATTTCGGCGGCTCCTCCGATGCCGCCCAGGACCTGGCCGCCGAGCAGGTGGAGCTGTACCTGACCTGGGGCGAGCCGCTGGACGCGGTGCGCGAGAAGATCGAGGCGGTCAAGGCCAAGGCGGCCGCCCAGGGCCGCACGGTGCGCTTCGGCATCCGCCTGCACGTGATCGTCCGCGAGACCAATGAAGAGGCCTGGAAGGCCGCCGACCGGCTGATCGCTAACCTGGACGATGCCACCATCGAAAAGGCCCAGGCGGCCTTCGCCCGCTTCGACTCGGTCGGCCAGCAGCGCATGGCCGCCCTGCACGGGGGCCGTCGCGACAACCTGGAGATCGCGCCCAATCTCTGGGCCGGTGTCGGCCTGGTGCGTGGCGGTGCCGGGACGGCCCTGGTCGGCGACGGTCCCACCGTGGCCGCGCGGGTCAAGGAATACGCCGCCCTGGGCATCGATACCTTCATCTTCTCCGGCTATCCGCATCTGGAGGAATCCTACCGGGTGGCCGAGCTGCTGTTCCCGCACCTGCCGGTCAAGCGCCCGACCCAGGTGGAAGGCGCCAACTACGTGAGTCCCTTCGGCGAGATGGTGGCCAACGACATCCTGCCGCAAAAAGCGGCGCAGAGTTGAGGAAGGCGGCATGAGCAGCACGACCGAACGTCAATTGCAGCGCCTGGCGCCCTGGCTGGTGCCCGTGGCCCTGCTCGCCGCCTGGCAGCTGTCGGTGAGCAGCGGCCTGCTGTCCAGTCGCATCCTGCCGTCGCCAGCGGCGGTACTGGAGGCGGGCTGGAGCCTGGTCAAGAGCGGCGAGCTCTGGCAACACCTGGCCATCAGCGGCTGGCGCGCCGGCATCGGCTTCGCTATCGGCGGCAGCATCGGCCTGGCGCTGGGCTTCATCACCGGGCTGTCGAAGTGGGGCGAGCGCCTGCTCGACAGCACCTTGCAGATGGTGCGCAACGTGCCGCACCTGGCGCTGATCCCGCTGGTGATCCTCTGGTTCGGCATCGACGAGTCGGCCAAGTTGTTCCTGGTGGCCCTGGGGGTGTTCTTCCCCATCTACCTCAACACCTACCACGGCATCCGCAACGTCGATCCGGCGCTGGTGGAGATGGCCCGCAGCTACGGCCTCTCCGGGGCGCGGCTGTTCTGGCACGTGGTGCTGCCGGGCGCCTTGCCGGCCATCCTGGTGGGGGTGCGCTTCGCCCTCGGCCTGATGTGGCTGACGCTGATCGTCGCCGAGACCATTTCCGCCAGCTCCGGCATTGGCTACCTGGCGATGAACGCCCGGGAATTCCTGCAAACCGACATCGTGGTGCTGGCCATCCTGCTCTATGCCGTACTGGGCAAGCTGGCGGATCTGGCCGCCCGCGGCCTGGAACGTGCCTGGCTGCGCTGGCACCCGGCCTATCAGAAAGGAGCCCACGCATGACCAGTCTGCAAGCCGTTCCGCCGCTGGCGCGGGGCATCGCCCTGAAGCTGCAACAGGTGGTGAAGACCTTTGGCGAGCGCACCGTGCTCCATGGGATCGATCTGGAAATCCCGGCCGGCCAGTTCGTTGCCGTGGTGGGTCGCAGTGGCTGCGGTAAGAGCACCCTGCTGCGCCTGGTGGCGGGACTCGACCGCGCCAGTGGCGGCACCCTGTTGGGGCAGGACGAACCCCTGGCGGAGCATCGCGAAGACACCCGGCTGATGTTCCAGGACGCACGCCTGCTGCCGTGGAAACGCATCATCGACAACGTTGGCCTGGGCCTCAAGGGCGACTGGAAGCCGCGCGCCCTGGAAGCCCTGGCGGCGGTCGGCCTGGCCGATCGTGCCCAGGAGTGGCCCTCGGCGCTGTCCGGCGGCCAGAAGCAGCGCGTGGCCCTGGCCCGCGCCCTGATCCACCAGCCGCGCCTGCTCCTCCTGGACGAGCCGCTCGGCGCCCTGGATGCCCTGACCCGCATCGAGATGCAGCAGCTCATCGAAGGTCTCTGGCAACGCCACGGCTTCACCGTGTTGCTGGTGACCCACGACGTGGGCGAGGCGGTAGCCCTGGCCGACCGCGTGGTGCTCATCGAAGACGGCCATGTCGGCCTGGATCTCGACGTCACCCTGGCGCGCCCCCGGGCCGCCGGCGATGCCCAGCTGGCCCGCCTGGAAGCCGAGGTGCTGGCCCGGGTGCTGCAGCAACCGCTCAATCCCGATCTACCGGAAATCGTGCAACCCCTGCCCACGCAACTGCGCTGGGCCTACTGATCGCTCATCCGAGGAGTTTTGCCATGACCATCAAGGCCATCAACGTTCGCAACCAGTTCAAGGGCACCATCAAGGAAATCATCGAAGGCTCGGTGCTCTCCGAGATCGACGTCCAGACCGCCGCCGGCATCGTCACCTCCGTCATCACCACCCGCTCGGTCAAGGAGCTGGAACTGGTGGTGGGCAGCGAGGTGATCGCCTTCGTCAAATCCACCGAGGTGTCCATCGCCAAGCTGTGATGAGGCCTTAGTGGTGAGGAACCCGCCCTGGTGGCGGGTTTTTTGTTGTGTACCTTTTGCCTTCGCCAAGCGATAAGGGATGAGCGAGGATAGGAGTTGACGGGTAAGTACCTTCCCACCCGGAATGGATCCGCAAGACCGGCTTTAGGCATTGCCAATGGAATGGATACTGAATTTTCTCTGGAGTTATCTATGCGCCAGCCTCGGCCTATGGTTGCTCCGTAAATTGACTCGCGGCCGTTTTCCAGAGAAGAACGCCTGGCTATCGGATGTACCCGAGGGGGTGGGATGCCTGGCGATACTCCTGGTGTTTGCGCTTCTGATTGGCGTCCTGCTGCTTTGGGTAACCACACGCGCCTCCACATGACGGCAGCATTTATAGGTTGAGTTGAGCGTAGCGAAGCCCAACGGGGAAGCTGATCCACGCATTGCCACGATTCTGCAACCTGCGTCGGTTCCAATGCCGCTTTTGCCTGGAGGAACAGGGGTGCGGCGACAAAGGGGCGTGGCCCTGCTGATGGCGCTCTGGGCGCTGGCGCTGGTGGCGGCCTTGTTGCCGGTGCTGCTGGCCGAGGGGCGGGCCGAGCTGCAGCGGGCGAGGTTGCTGGAGCACGAGACCCTGGCGCGGGCGCTGGCGACTGGCGCCGAGCAGGTGGTCACGCAGGGGCTGGTGCAAGCTGGCGCGCGGCAGCGCCCCGAGTTCTGGCGGAGCCTGAGCGGCGAGGTGCTGGTCTATGAGGTGGAAGGCGCCCAGGTCCGTGCCCAGCTGCGCGATCTGCATGGCTGCTTCAACGTCAACGCCCTGGTCGGTCCGGAGCGGGACCTGGCCTTGCGCCAGCTGAAGCGGCTGCTGGCGCAGCGTCCTGGTGGGCTGGGTGAGCCGGGACTGACGGCCGAGGGCTTCGCCGAACGCCTCGCCGACTGGGTCGATGCCGATGGCGAGACCCGTGAATTCGGTCTGGAGACTCCCGATGCCCTGCGCCTGACGCCACCGGTGCTGGTGCCCAATCTGCCCTTGGCCGAGATAGGTGAGCTGGATCTGATCGTGCCGGCGCGACCCGGTCGGCATCTGCACTTGCGCGAACTCTGCGCGCTGCCGGAAACCTCAGGCTGGCGCCTCAATGCCAATGCCCTGGGGATGAGCCACCTGCCGCTGCTGGAGGCACTGTTTCTCGGTGAGGTGCCGCGGGAGACGCTGCAACTGCTGATCACCGCGCGGCCGGCCCAGGGCTACGCCACTGTCGAGGCCCTGCGCCAGGCCTTGCCCGGGGTAGGGGAGGAGACCTTCAGCCTGTTGACTCAAAGACTGATCCTCAACAGCGGCGACTTCCTGCTCGGGGTCGAGGTGCGTCGCGATGGCCAGGTCTTTCGCCAGGTGCGGCAGCTGGCGGCCCAGGGCGTGAGTCGCTGGCACGCGGCGGTGCCGGCGCAACGGGTGCGCTGGCTGGCGACGCGGGACACCACCCTGTGGGTGCCGGGGCCCGGAGGGGCTGAGGTGTTGCAGTAGCTGATCGCGGCCAGCGCGCGCCGAAGCGGCCGTTGTCACCGCTCGTCGTAGGTTGGGTTGAGCGTAGCGAAGCCCAACGTAGCGGGGCTTGGGTGCCGGCAATGTTGGGCTTCGACGATGGAGCAGTCTCAGCCCTACCTACGGTCAATCTTGGTGCCAGGAGGTGAAAACGTCACAGGACGAATATCGAGTCCGCCGCAAAACAAAAGGCTCCCGCGGTCGTCGCCGACCGGGGAGCCTGGCTATCGCCGAGGCGATCAGACGCCGATGGGGCCGCCGTCGAGCTTCTGGATCACCACGGTGGAGGCGCGGGGGCGTACCTTGGTGCCGGCCGGGGTGGCCTCAGTGGCGACTTCGCTGAAGGGCCAGTTGTCCGGATGCTGGACGTTGATGAACATGGTCGTGAGATCCGGCGTCCAGGTGATGCCGGTGATCTCGCAGCCGTTGGGCCCGACCAGGAAGCGGCGCAGCGCGGTCTGGTTGGTGGCCGAAATGGCGACCTGCTTGCCGCTGCCGTCCACCACCTGGGCCGGGATGACCGCCAGCAGCTGGTCATTGGTGTACTCGGCCACGGCGTTGTCGCTGTTGTCGGTCTCGATCCAGAGGATGCCGCGGCTGTCGAAGGCCAGGCCGTCGGGGCTGGCGAACTGGTTGAGTTCGGTCAGGCCCGAGCGGTTGATGTCGGGCGCCGCACCGGCGTCCGAGCCGAAGACGAAGATGTCCCAGGTGAAGTCGGTCTGGTTGCTGTTGTCCTTCCAGCGCACGATGTGACCGTTGACGTTAGGCACCCGCGGGTTGGCGGCGTTGGCGGCGGTGCGCGCCGAGTTGTTGGTGAGGGTGACGTAGACCTCGCCGGTGAAGGGGTTGACGGTGGTCCACTCCGGGCGGTCCATGGGGGTCGCGCCCACCGCATCAGCGGCGCCGCGGGTGTTGAGGATGATGCCGGCCAGGTCGCCATAGAGGGCGCCCAGGGTACGGCCGTCCTTGGTCGGCGCATTGACCGTCAGCGGCAGCCACTTGCCGTTGCCGCCGTCGTCGAAGCGGGCGACGTAGAGGGTGCCGTTGTCCAGGTACTTGGCGCCGATGGCCAGGCGGTTGGCCGAGTTGGCGTCGGCCGGATCCCAGGCGGCGGCGGAGACGAACTTGTAGATGTATTCGTTGCGCGAGTCGTCGCCCATGTAGAAGGCCAGCGGCTGGCCGGCGACCGGAATGCCGTAGGCCGAGCCCTCGTGGCGGAAGCGGCCCATGGCGGTGCGCTTGGTGGCGGGCGCGGCGCTGTTGTAGGGATCGATCTCGACGATGTAGCCGTAGCCGCTGGCTTCGTTGCGGAAGTCCTGGGTCGCGCTGGCGCCGGTGGGGGTCAGGTCGAAGCGGCGGAATTCGTTGTCCACCTCGCTGGCGTCACCCGCCGGCGTCTCCCAGCCGTAGTTGCTCTTGTTGGTGATGCCGATGCGCTTCTGGTCTACCGGCAGGGTGCCCTTGTTGACGAAGATGCCCGGCCAGTTCTCCTCGCAGGTGAGGTAGGTGCCCCAGGGGGTGAAGCCGTTGCCGCAGTTGTTGTTGGTACCGCGGGTACGGGTGCCATCGGGCGAGTAGGGGGTGATCAGGTTGGCGTTGCCGCGCAGCGGACCGGCGATTTCCATCGGCGTGGCACTGGTGAAGCGACGGTTCAGGGCGTCGTTGGTGACCACCTGCCAGATGCCGTCGACCTTGCGGATGCGGATCACCGCCGCGCCATGAGCGTTGATTTCCTTGCGCACTTCCTCGGCGGGGCGCTTGCCGTTGGTGGTGGTCGGGCCGTTGGGGTGCAGCACCTTCTGGTCGATGTATTCGTAGTTGATGGCCAGCAGGCCGTCGCTGCTGGAGTTGTTCAGCGGGAAGAAGTGCATGCCGTCGTGGTGCATGCCGGCCGCGTTGGCCTGGTCGGTGGAGGTATTGCTGCCATCGCTGCGCCAGGCGTTGGCCAGGTTGTTCAGCGGGGTACCCCAGGGCGCCAGGGTGCGGGCGCTGTAGCCGGCGGCCAGGACGATGGCGTCGAGGCGCGCGCCGCGGATGGATTCGAAGCCAAGCTTGAGCTGCGGCGCCGGGGTCGGCTGGCTGGGAGCCGGATCGTCGTTCGAGCCGCCACCGCCGTCGAAGCAGGCGGTCAGCCCGCCGCCGGCGATCATGGCGACCGCAGCGCCCAGGCCGCCCTTCATGACGCTGCGGCGCGACAGGTAACGGTCGACGACGGCGTCCAGCGGTTCGTTGCCGCTTTCATTACGGTTACGGTCGTCGCTCGTGAAAGTGCTCATGCGCAAAGCTTCCTTGATTAATCACGGGAGCGGCGACTGTAGGAAGCCTCTGTGATGGTCTGGTGACTGAAAGGTTACAGCCGGCATTTCCCGGCAGGCCATCTGTAACAGTTTGTAACTTGCTGTTTTGTCATGAATTTGTAGCTTTTCGCCGCCTAGGATGCCGCCCTCTCTAGCGCGCAGGGCAGACATCGGATGAGCAACTGGGCACGACGCCAGGTCTTGGGTTGGCTCGCGGCGGGCGCCACGGTGCCGCTGCTGGGCGGCTGTGCCCAGGGCCTCTCGACTCGCTCGGGGGATGCCGATCTGCAACTGCTCTATGTGGCCGACACCCTGGACGCCCGCGAACCCGGCTGGCCGGTGGTGCCGCGGGTACGCCTCGGCCCGGCCGGGCGCATCGGCGCCGCGCCCTGGCGCACCGGTGCCGATGCCGCGCGCCTGGCCCCGACGCTGGCGCCTCTGCTGGATGCCGGGCGTGGCGATGGCCAGCGCTACGGTGGCTATGCCGCCCTGGCCTGTCAGCTCTCCCAGCTGCGCACCCGTCAGGGCGCGACCCGCAGCCTGACCCTGGAAAATGGCCAGTGCTGGAACGGCAGCGGCCTGACCCAGCTCACCCGCGGCGAAGCCGGGGTGGATGGCAGCCAGTTGCTGGGCAGCGAGATCCGGGTCAGCAGTGACGAACGCCTGCTCTGGCCCGAGCGCAGCGCCGCCCTCTATCGCCGTTATGGTCGTCCAGTACTGGGCGCCACCCTCACCGAGGAACAGCGCAGCGCCCTGGGCGTCGCCCCCTTCACCCTGATCGAGCGCGACGGGGTGCGCATCGCCCTGGTCGGCGTGACCGATCCCTATGCCAGCGATCAGCAGGCGCCCCTGGCCGACTGGTATGCCCGGCTGCGCCCGGTGCTGGCCGAGGCACGGGGCAAGGCCGATCTGCTGGTGGTGCTGGCCGATGTCGGCAGCGGACCGGGCCTGTGGCTGGCCGAGCGGTTGGAGGAAGCGGACCTGCTGCTCTGCGCTCGCGGGCAGGATCTCTGGCCGGAGCTGATCCCGGTGATGCGCGGTAGCGGTCGGCCGCTGCCGGTGTGCCTGCCGGGTTGCCGCGGCGTCGGTATCTTCGAGATCCGCTGCCGGGGTGGTCGCGACGGCTGGCGCCTGGACGCCGTCTTCCATCCGGTGCAGGCCGAGCGGGTGCTCGACCGGGCCCTGCTGGAAAGCCACCAGCGTCAGTTGGCCGTCGCCCGCGCGCCCCATGCCGGATGGCTCGACCAGCGTCTGGCACGGGCGCCGGTGGACCTCTGGCGCCGTGACCTGCTCGGCGGCAGCTGGGACGCCCTGATCGCCGCGGCCCTGGGCGGTGGCGATGCGCAGCCGGTGCTCCTGCCCGGCCTGAGATACGACCAGCCGCTGCGCCGGGGCGACTGGATCACCCGCGAGCACCTGATCGCCCTCTGTGGCGGCCACGAGGCCACGGTGCTGGACCTGCCCACCTCGGCCGACGGCCTGCGCACGCTGCTGGAGGAAGCCGCGGACAATCGCTTCGGCGAACCGCTGCTGCTGGACAACAGCCAGGATCTGCCGCGGCTGACGGGCGTCCAGTGGACCTGCCGCTACGGCGCGCCGCGTGGCCAGCGCATCGGACCGGTGCAGGCGCCCCTGGGCACCTCCTTTACCTGTCGCACCTTCGCCCTAGGGCGCGAGCTCGGCGCCGGTGAGGCGCTGTGGCAACGCCTCGAAGCCTTTCTGCGCGCCCGGCCCGCCGACTGGGGCCTGGCGCCGCTACCCGTGCCACGCCTGGAGTTCGTCGAAGGCCATCCGGGCTGGCATCCGCTGGCCGCCTTACGCCGCCGTCTGGAGTCTCTGGCCTGATGGCGCGCCTGCTCATCCATCCCCTGGCGTTGCGGCTGCTGACCCTGCTGTGGCTGGGCATCGCCGCCTGGCTGGCGGCGCGGGTGGTCTGCGATCTGCGCCTGCTGTGGCTGCCGACGCCCGTACCCAGTGTCCAGGTCGAGGCGTCTCCCGCCACCGATCTGCTCGCCGGCCATTGGCGCGCCGCCAGCCAGGCGGCGCCCAGCACCCTGCCGATCCAGTGGGTCGGGGCGATCAAGGCAGTGCCCATCGACGGCTCCGTGGTGGTCCTGCGCCACGGCGATCGCCAGCGGTCGCTGGTCCTGGGCGACAGCCTGGCGCCTGGGCTGGTGCTGACCGCCATCGACGCCCAGGGCCTGGTCTTCAGCCGCGCCGGCCGCGAAGAGCGGCTGCCCTGGCCGGCGCCGCGAGCGCTGGTGGGCCTGGCCGCCAGCGATACGGCCAAGCCGGCCACAGTCAAGGCGCCGTCTACGCCAGCGGCGGAGGAGGGTGACCTCGCCAATCTGCTCAGACGCATTCGCGCCACCCCCGTGCGCGAACACGGCGAGTTGACCGGCTACCGCCTGCAACCCGGCGCCGAGCCGGCCTTTTTCAGTGGCCTCGGACTTGAGCCCGGCGACGTGCTGCGCCGGGTGGACGCCGTCCCCGTGGCCGATACCCGGACGCTGCTGCAACGCCTGCCGCATTGGCGCGCCACCGGCGCCCTGACCCTGGAACTGGAACGTCGGGGCCGCGCCCTGGCCCTACCCGTGAGACTGTCCCTGTGAAGAAACGCAGCTATTGCGGCCTGCTCCTCGCCTTCTGGCTGCTCGGCGCCCAGGCCGAACAACGCTTCGAGGTCAATTTCGAGAACACCGAGATCGATCTGTTCATCGAAAGCGTAGGGCGCATCACCGGCACCAACTTCGTCATCGATCCCCGGGTGCGCGGCACCCTGACGGTACGCAGCGCCCAGCCCCTGGCCGCCGATGACGTCTATGCCCTGGCCCTGGCCCAGCTGCGCGCCAATGGCTACGCCGCGGTGGAGCTGGACGACGGCAGCGTGAAGATCCTGCCGGACCAGGCTGCGCGCACCGAGCCGCTGCCGGTGGAGGTGGACGACGGCGCCCCGGCCAAGCCCGGCGCCGGGGATACCGTGGCGACCCGGGTATTCGCCGTGCGCGGCGGCAATCTCGAACAGCTGCTGGGCATCGTCCGCCCGCTGATGGACGCCCGGGTCGGAGTGGCCACGCCCTATCCGGCCAGCAACCTGCTGGTGGTGACCGACTGGCGCAGCAACCTTAGCCGCATCGGCCAGCTGCTGACGCGGCTGGATCGCGGGCGCGACGAACCGGTGGAGATGATCAGCCTGCGCCATGCCCAGGCGCGTGACACCGCGCCCCTGGTGGAGCGCCTGCTGGCCAGCCGCGGCCAAGCCGGTGGCGGCGTCCAGGTGCTGGCCGACGCCCGCAGCAATGCTCTCATGGTGCGTGGCGACGAAAGCGTGCGGCGTCAGGTACGCCGGCTGGTGGCCGAACTGGACGTCTCTCGCGATGCCGCCAGCGACACCGAGGTGGTCTATCTGCACCATGCCAAGGCCGGCGAGGTGGTCAAGGTACTGCGCGGCCTGAGCGGCGAGGTCACCCAGGAGGCGCGGGTGGAGATCCCTGTGGCCGCCCCTGTCGGTAATACCACCCCTGTTGAAAGAGGTGGAGAGGGGGAAGCTCCTCTGCCCAAGGGCAGCAGCGGGGCGTTGGCGCCGGGAGCGCCCGGTATTCGCCTGGAAGCGGACATGGGCACCAATTCCATCGTGCTGATCGGCCCGCCGCGGGAGCTGGCCGGCTACAAACGCATCATCAGCCAGCTGGATATCCGCCGCGCCCAGGTGGTGGTGGAAGCCATCATCGCCGAGATCACCGACACCAAGGCCAACCAGCTGGGCGTCCAGTGGCTGTTCCTCGACCGCAACGGCAACCTGCCGGCGGGCGGCGTCAACTTCACCAACGGCACGCCCATCAATGGCATCGCCGCCGCCGCGGCCAACCAGGACACCAGTGCCCTGGGCAGTCTGCTGTCGGGC
Source organism: Pseudomonas sp. Snoq117.2 (assembly GCF_900110545.1). Classification (NCBI taxonomy): domain Bacteria; kingdom Pseudomonadati; phylum Pseudomonadota; class Gammaproteobacteria; order Pseudomonadales; family Pseudomonadaceae; genus Pseudomonas; species Pseudomonas sp. Snoq117.2. The sequence continues at coordinate 29,440 of NZ_FOED01000009.1, forward strand.
ATGCAAGGCATCTCCGCCGGGGTCGGGCGCATCGGCGGCAGCGGATTGAATTTCGTCACCTTGTTGCAGGCCATGCGCAGCGAGAGCGGTTTCAACCTGCTGTCGACACCGACCCTGCTGACCCTGGACAACGCCGAGGCCTCCATCATGGTCGGCCAGGAGGTGCCCTTCGTCACCGGTTCGGTCACCAGCAACAACGCCAATCCCTACCAGACCATCGAGCGTCGCGAAGTGGGGGTGAAGCTCCGTCTCAAGCCGCAGATCAACGAGGGCGACACGGTGCGCATGGAGATCGTCCAGGAGGTCTCGTCGCTGGCCGACAACGTGCGTGCCAGCGACGTGGTCACCAACAAGCGCGAGATCAAGACCACGGTGATGGTGGAGGACAATGGCCTCATCGTCCTGGGCGGCCTGATCAGCAACGAGGGTAACGACAGCGACCAGCGGGTGCCGCTGCTGGGCGACGTGCCGGTGCTGGGCAATCTCTTCAAGTCGCGTACCCGCTCCAGCACCAAGCAGAATCTGGTGGTGTTCATCCGCCCGCGCATCCTACGCGATCCGGCGCTGGTGCAGCAGATCAGCGAGGACAAGTACCGCGGCATGCGCGCCGCCGCCCCGGCCGCGGCCTTGCCGGCCACGCCACCGGGCACGCGCGGTGCGCCCACCCTGCAGAGTCTCTATCCCTCGGCGCGGGCGCGCCTGGACGGCCTCTGATGACGCCGACGCTGCCCTATCGTCTGGCGCGCCAGGCCGGCATCGCCCTGGCCGCCGCACCCGAGGGCTATCGGCTGCTGTGCCGTACGGATGCGGACCTGGCGCTGCTGCAGGAGGTGCAGCGCCGCCACGGACCGCCGCAGGGCTGTGAATGGCTCGCCCGCGAGGTCTTCGAACAGCGCCTGGGGCCGCTCTACGAAGCCGGGCAGGCCAGCACCGAGGCCTTGGTGGAAGGCCTTGGCGAGACCGTCGATCTGGCCGGGCTAATGGAGGAGCTGCCACGAGTGGAGGACCTGCTCGACAGCGCTGGCGAGGCGCCGGTGATCCGCCTGATCAACGCCCTGTTCGCCGAGGCGCTGCGCCTGGACGCTTCCGACCTGCACGTGGAAACCTTCGAGCAGGCGCTGGTGGTGCGGGTACGGGTGGACGGGGTGCTGCGCGAGCTGCTGCGCCCGCCGCGGGCCTTGTCGGCCATGCTGGTGTCGCGGATCAAGGTCATGGCGCGGCTGGACATCGCCGAGAAGCGCCAGCCCCAGGACGGCCGCATCACCCTGAGGGCCAGCGGGCGCGACGTCGACATCCGCGTCTCGACCCTGCCCGGCGTCCATGGCGAGCGGGTGGTCATGCGCATCCTCGACAAGCAGGCCAGCCTGCTGGAGCTCTCACGCCTCGGCCTGCCGCCGGCCATCGATGCCGGCCTGCGCGGCGCCCTGGCGCAGCCCAACGGTATCCTGCTGGTCACCGGCCCCACCGGGTCGGGCAAGACCACCACACTCTATGCCAGCCTGGGGTTGCTCAACGAAGGCAGCCGCAGCATCCTCACTGTGGAAGACCCGGTGGAGTACGCCTTGCCGGGCATCGGCCAGACGCCGGTCAACCCCCGTGCCGGCCTGACCTTCGCCAGCGGCCTGAGGGCCATCCTGCGCCAGGATCCGGACGTCATCATGATCGGCGAGATCCGCGACGTGGAGACCGCCGGCATCGCCGTGCAGGCCAGTCTCACCGGCCACCTGGTGCTCTCCACCCTGCATACCAACAGCGCCCTGGGCGCTATCACCCGGCTGCGCGACATGGGCGTGGAGCCCTTCTTGCTGGCGTCGAGCCTCAAGGGCGTGCTGGCCCAACGGCTGGTACGACGGTTGTGCAGCTGCGCGGCCTGGCGTCCACTGCGGGCGGCCGAACAGACGCTGCTGCCAGGGCTGGCCGGACTCGAACGGCTGCGTGAGCCCCAGGGTTGCCCAAGCTGCAATGGCAGTGGCTATCGCGGTCGCCTGGGTCTCTACGAATTCGTCGCTCTGGACGCCGAACTGGCCGAGCTCATCTATCGCGGTGCCGGGGAGGGCGAGATGACGCGGCTGCTGGAGGGCCGCCGCGCCAGCCTGGCCGAGAGCGCCCTGGAGCGCCTGGCGGCAGGCGAGACCAGCCTGGCGGAGGTGCTGCGTGCGGTGCACCAGTAACGCCCTCAGCGGAGCGCTACGCTGATGCCGGCCTACCGCTACCTGGCGCTGGACGGCGATGGGCGTCGCCAGCGCGATGTCATCCAGGCCGAGAGCGAGCGCCATGCCCGCCAGTTGCTGCGCGAGCGCGGCCTCTTTCCCCGCGAGGTGCAGGCGACCGGTCCGGCACGGGGGACCCGCAACCGTGCCGGGCGGCTGGATGCCAACAGCCGCACCGATTTCACCCGTCAGCTGGCGACCCTGGTGGGCGCCGCCATTCCCCTGGCCGACGCCCTGCAGATGCTGGAGCGTCAGAGTCGCCAGGCGGCGCTCAAGGCGCTGCTGCTGGATCTGCTGGGCCAGGTGCGCGAGGGCTATACCCTGGCCGACAGCCTGGGGCACCATCCGGGCACCTTCGATCCGCTGTACCTGACCCTGGTTGCCGCTGGCGAACGGGCCGGACGCCTGGGCCCGGTGCTGGAACGCCTGGCCGACTATCTCGAACGGGTGCAGCGCCAGCGCCACAAGGCGCGCACCGCGCTCATCTATCCGCTGGCGCTGGCCCTGGTGTCGGTCGCCGTGGTGGCGGGGCTGATGACCTTCGTGGTGCCCAAGCTCACCGAGCAATTCATCCACAGCGGCCTGCAACTGCCCTGGATCACCCGCGCCCTGGTGGCCGTCAGTGACGGCCTGCTGGTCTTCGGGCCCTGGTTGCTGGGCCTGGTACTGCTGGTCGGCTTAGGTCTGCAGCGCCTGTTGCGCCAGGTCGAGTGGCGGCGTCGCTGGCACCGGCAGCTGCTGCGCCTGCCGCGCCTGGGCGAGTTGCTGCGCACCCTCGACAGCGCCCGCCTGACCCGCAGCCTGGCGATTCTGGTTGGCAGCGGCATCCCGGTGCTCGAAGGCCTGCAGGTCAGTCGCGCCACCCTGGGCAACCAGGTGCTGCGCGATGCCCTGGAAGCCGCCATCGAGCAGGTCACCGCCGGCACCGGCCTTGGCCGGGCGCTGGATCGCAGCGGCGTCTTTCCCCCCTTGCTGGTGAACATGGTCGCCAGCGGCGAGGCCAGCGGCACCCTGGACGCCATGCTGGAACGGGTCGCCGATGCCCAGGAGCGCGACTTCAACCAGCAGGTGGACCTGGCCCTGGCGCTGTTCGAGCCGGTGCTGATCCTCGTGCTCGGTGGGGTGGTGCTGGCCATCGTGCTCGCCATCCTGCTGCCCATCATGCAGCTCAACCAGGCGCTCAACCTATGATGCACTCCAAGGAGACTTTCGCGATGCCTTCCCATGCCGTACCCGCCCGCCAGGCCGGTTTCACCCTCATCGAGATCATGGTGGTGATCTTCATCATCGGCCTGCTGGTGGCCATCGTCGCGCCCAATGTGCTGGACAACCAGGACAAGGCCATGCAGCAGAAGGCCCGCGCCGATCTCGCCAGCCTGGAGCAGGCGCTGGACATGTACCGCCTGGACAACCTGCGCTATCCCACCGCCGAGCAGGGCCTCGCCGCCCTGGTGAGCAAGCCGACCCAGGCCCCCGAGCCGCGCAACTATCGCGCCGACGGCTATATCCGCCGCCTGCCGGAGGACCCCTGGGGCGCCGCCTATCGCTATCGCATCCCCGGCGAACATGGACGGGTGGATCTCTACAGCCTCGGCGCCGACGGCCGCGAAGGCGGCGAGGGCAGCGATGCCGACATCGGCAACTGGACCCTCTGAGCTGCCATGCCAGGGCGCCAGGGCGGTTTCACCCTGCTGGAGCTGATGGTCGTGCTCTTGATCGTCGGGCTGCTGACCACCGTGGGCGTGGCGCGCCTGGGCGGCGGCAGTCCGGCCGGGCAGTGGCGGCTGGAAAGCCTCGCGGGCGACTTCCAGCTGGCGCGGGACACCGCCCGCCACAGCGGGCGCATCCTCGGCTGGCAGGCCGACGCCAGCGGCTTTCGCTATCTGCAGCTGGTGGCCGATGCCCAGGGCCCGCGCTGGCAACCCCTGGCCAGCGCCGATCTGCCCGACGGGCGCTGGCCCAGCGGTTTGCAATTGGCCGAGCCGGTGAGTGCGCAGCCGCGGCTGGTCTGGTGGCCGAACGGCGATACCCGAGGCCAGCGCCTGGCCTTCGCCGAAGAAGAGCGGCAGTGGCTGCTGGTGGTCGATGCGCGGGGTCGTGCCGCGGTGGAGCGTCCATGAACCAGCGCGGTTTCACCCTGCTGGAGGTGCTGGTGGCCCTGGCCATCGTCGCCTTCATGGCGGTGGGCGTCAGCCAGGTGATCGGCCAGCGGCTGGACATCGCCGGCGTCGCCCAGGCCCGCGAACGGGCCCAGCTCTGCGCCCGCGAACTCCAGGCCCGCTGGCAGGTGGAAGGCCTGACCGCCAGTCAGGGCGAACTGAGCCAGGGCGGCGAGCGCTGCTACTGGCGTCTGGAGGGCGCGGGCGGGCCCCTGGGCGGGCAACGGCTGGCGCTCTATGCCGATGCCGCCCTCGGTCGAGCCTTGGGCGACTGGCCGATCCATGCCGGAGCCCAACCATGAGGGGCCAGGCGGGCATGACCCTGATCGAGGTGCTGCTGGCCATCGCCCTCACGGCGCTGCTCGCCGTGCTGCTGGGTGGGCTGGTCAATCTCTGGCTCGACGCCCGCGGCCGCCTGGCTGCGCGGGAGTCGACCGATGCGCGGGTACTGGACCTCTGCGGCCTGCTGGATCGCCGCCTGGGTGGCCTGGTCCTGCGCCCGCTGCAGGAGCACCGTCTGCCGCTGCACAACGCCCTGCTGGACTGGCACCCCGACGAGCACCGGCTGGACTGGGTCGCCCTGGATGCCCTGCCGCTGAGTGCGGGACAGGGCGCCGGTCGCCTGCGCCGCCAGCGCCTGGAATGGGATGCCGACCAGGAGCGACTGCGACTGTGGCGCAGCGCCGAGTTGGATGCGGTTGAGGCCCCGGTCTGGCAACCGGTGCTCGACCAACCGGGCATCGAGCGCCTGCAACTGGAATTCCACGGCGGCGGGCGCTGGCTCGCCTATCCGCCCCAGGCCGAACCCGCCAATGGGGTACGGCTGACCTTTACCGTGCAGGGTGCCGGCTATGTCTGCACCTTCGCCCTGCCTCAGATAGGTTGACCCCATGCTCGCCTCCCTCCCGTTCGGGCGCCTGCTGCCCCAGTTGCGCCGCGACCTTAGCCCGGCCCAGAGTTCCGCGCGCCTGCTCCTGCGCACGCGGCGACCCGGTCCGCCGGGCCCGGACAATCCGCTGGTGGCCGCGCGCCTCCAGGGCGACCGGCTGCAAGCCGCGGCGGCGCTGCCAGAGGCCGCCCAGCCGGTGACCCTGCTGCTGCACGGTGAGGACTGCAGCCTGTTCGACGTCGCCGCGCCCAAGGGACTGCGTCCCCACGAGTGGGGCCTGCTGCTGGAAGACCAGTTGCTGGCGGACGCCAGCGGCCAGCACCTGGTCTGCCTGGGTCGCGCTCCTGGCCGGTTGCGCCTGCTGGCCCTCGACCGGGCGCTGCTGGAGGCCTGGCGTGAGCACTGCGCCGCCTGCGGCTGGACGGTGGCCGCCTGCTGGGTCGACTTCCAGTTCTTGCCCGAGCCCACCGCCGAGGGTGGGATCGGCGTGCGCCTGGGCGACAGCCTGAGATTCAAGACCCGCGTGGCGGATCGCGACGTCTGGCTGACCTGGCCCAGCGCGCTCCAGGCGAGTCTGCCGCCAGCCTTGGCCACTCTGCTCGACGCCGATCCCGAGGCCACCGTCGCACCCCTCTGGCCCCAGCCCGCCGCCGGCGTGGCGCCCCAGGATTTCTGGCCACGGCAAGGCCAGCGCCGCCGTCGAGCGTCCTTGGGGCTGCCACGGCCCCTGGTACTGGGCATGGCCGCCGCTGCGGTGCTGGCTGCGATGCACCTGGGGCTGCAACAGGTGCAGCATTGGCGCCAGGCCCAGACGGACCGGGCCTATGTCGCCCAGCGTCTGGGCCTGCCTAGCGACCGGCTCGATGCCGGCCGCGCCGCGCGCGAACTCCAGCTGGCCAGCCGGACCCAACGGCAGCTGGAGGGTCAGTGGCGCCTCTGGCAGCGGCTCGATGGTCCGCTCGGCGCCGCCTTGAATACTCAGCCCGGCCTGCACCTGGTGGAGTGGTCGCTGGACGAGCAGGGCATCCAGGTGGTGCTGGACGGGCCGGCCAGCCTGGACAAGGCCTTGCGCACCCGACTCGACGAGGAATTCGCTACCCTGCAGTGGCAACGGCAGGCCGGGCGCCTGACCCTGCGCCTGGCGGCCTCGACGGAGAAGCGACCATGAGCATCCTTTTGCAGCGCTGGCAGCGGCTGCCTGCCGAACGCCGGCGACTGGCCCTCGGCGGCCTGGTCATCCTGTTGCTGGCCGCCATCCTGTTGCTGCGCCCTGCGCCAGGCAGTCGATCCGTTTCGGTGGACTGGGTCCGCCTCGCCGAAGAGGCTCGGGCGCTGCCCGTCGCCCAGCCGTTGCAGGAGGCGGACTGGCGCGGTGCGGTTGACGGGGTGACCTTCAGCGCCCTGACCCTGGGCGAGCCGGTCTGGCACCTGCACGGAGACGCGGCGGATGTGGCCGCCGTGGAGCGGCTGCAGGCCTGGGCGCGTGCGCGTGGCTGGTTGCCCCGGACCCTTAGGATCCGCAGCCAGCCGACGGGCGTGGCTTTTGAACTGGAAGTCCTGGCGGTGCTGGTGGAGCGCGCGCCATGACTCGCTGGCTCGTGCGCCTGGCGTTCACCCTGTTCGCCTGCCTGATCTTCGCCCTGGGCTGCCTGCTCTACTGGCCGGCCGCGGACTGGCTGCCACGCCTGCTGCCGCCCCAGGTCACCCCGGTCGGCTTGCAGGGCTCCTTGCTCGGCGGCGGCATGCAGCGCCTCGCCTGGCCCGGTGGTGGCGCCGGGCCCTGGCAGTGGCACCTGCGCTGGCCGGGCAGGCTGCAGGTCACGGTAGGCGAGCCCGAAGGTGCGCCCTGGGGGCTGACCTTGAGCGGCTGGCCCTGGCAGTGGCGGGCCGATCTCGCCGGTGGCGATCTGCGCTGGGTGCAAACACCGGGGAGCGCACTGCTCGCCGGTCGGCTGGTCGGCGACGTCCGCCTCGGGGGCAGCTGGCGCCGTTGCCTGGCGGCCGGTGGCGCCTGGCAGGGCGATGGCCTGCAGATCCTGGTGCCCCGGCGACTCAGCCTGGGCGACGTTCGGCTGCAGGTGGATTGCCAGACCGCACCCTGGCTGCAGGGCCTCTTCGAGCGCCCCGGCCAGCATCGTCTGGACTTGCGCCTGAGCCTGGCCAATTGGCGGGGGCAGGTGCAGGGTACGGCGCAGCCCGGCAGCGACATCGCCCCGGTGCTGCAGAGCATCGGCTGGCTCAGGGCCGGCCAGAGCCAGGTCATGGGGCGTTTCTGAGCGCTGAACGCGGCTCAGGCGACCCGCAGGCCCTGGGCCGATCCGAGCTTCGCCAGCTGCAGCAGACCCTCTTCCCACTGCCGATGCCCCGAGCGGGTATTGATATGGCCGGCGCCGGGCAGGATGTCCAGCTCGCTGCCCCAGGCCTGCGCCAGGGCATCGGCCCGCGCCAGGCTGATGGCATGGTCGTTGTCCGAGGTCACCACCCGCGAGGGAAAGGGCAGCGCCTGGCGGGGCAAGGGCGCGAAACCCACCAGCTCCGCCGGGCAACCCGGGCGCTCGACGTCGGCCGGCGCCACCAGCAAGGCGGCCAGCACCCGCTGCCGACGCGCTACCGGAGCGCTGGCGGCCCAGCGCGCGACGGTGACGCAACCCAGGCTATGGGCGATCAGCACCACGGGTAAGGGCGAGCTGGCGATGGCCTGGTCAAGGGCATCCACCCACCGTTGCGGATCGGGGCGTTGCCAGTCGTCTTGTTCGACACGACGGGCGTCCGGCAGCAGGCGTTGCCAGTGGGTCTGCCAATGTTCAGGGCCAGAGCCCTGCCAACCGGGAAGGATGAGATAGCGGGTCATGACGGAGCTCCGCAGACGAAAGAGGAGAGCCGATAGTGCCGATGGATGATCCGCAGGAGAAAGAATAAAAGGCGCTTTGGTTATGCCAGGCTTCGGTTTGCAGCGACGAAATCGCGGCCATGCCGGTCCGCCGATGCGGCCGCTCCTACGGAACTCGGGCGTCTTGCTGATCGCGGCCATGGGCCGCTCCTACGGATTGTCCAAGGTGTAGGAGCGGCCCATGGCCGCGATAGAAAACGTGCAACTACTCGTTCCGCCCCAACCGCTCCACTTCCTGCAACCAACGCAACCGCTGCTCCTCGTCGGCTGCCCGCACTGGCGAATACTCATGGACCTGCAGCACCTGGATACCGCAGGCCTCGAGGCCCTCCTGGATGCCCTGGCGATGGGGCGCCTGGTTGCGCAGGCGCTGCCAGGGGGAGGGCGGGGTGTCGGAGGTCACCAGCAACTCGGCGCTGCGGCCGGTCAGCAGGGGTTCGCCGCCCCAGGTCTGGTCGCGCTGGGCAAAGGCGAAGCCCGGTTGCAGCACCCGTTCAAGAAAGCCCGCCAATACCGCCGGCAAGCCGTTCCACCACACCGGGTAGATGAACACCAGGTGCTCGGCCCAGTGGATCTGCCGCTGGGCTTCCAGCAGATCCGGCTCCAGGGTCTGGGAGAGGTCATAGCCTTCGCGCAGCACCGGATCGAACTGGGCATCGGCCAACTTGAGCTGGCGCACCACCTGGCCGCTGGCCTGGGCGCCCTGGACATAGGCGTCGGCCAGCGACTGGCAGAAACTGGTGCGCTTGGGATTGCCCTGGATGACCAGCAGACGCCGGCCATCCCCCTCCAGCGGCGTGGCGCCGCGGGCCTCAGCCACGGCCACCGGCTTCCAGCATGGTCTCCGGGCGTACCCACTGATCGAACTGCTCGTCGGTCAGGTAGCCAAGCTCCAGCGCGGCGGCACGCAGGGTCTTGTTCTCGGCATAGGCCTTCTTGGCGATCTCGGCGGCCTTGTCGTAGCCGATGTGCGGATTGAGCGCCGTCACCAGCATCAATCCCTGTTCCAGGTGCTCGGCCATCTTGTGCTCGTCCGGCTCCATGCCGGTGACGCAATGGGTGTTGAAGTTGCGACTGCCATCGGCCAGCAGGCGGATGGATTCCAGCACATTGTGGGCGATCACCGGCTTGTAGACGTTGAGCTGCAGATGGCCTTGGCTCGCGGCGAAACCCACGGTGACGTCGTTGCCGATCACCTGGCAGGCCAGCATCGACAGCGCCTCGCACTGGGTCGGGTTGACCTTGCCCGGCATGATGGAACTGCCCGGCTCGTTGGCCGGCAGCTTCACCTCGGCGAAACCGGCGCGCGGACCGGAGCCCAGCAGGCGCAGGTCGTTGGCGATCTTCATCAGCGCCACGGCCAGGGTCTTGAGGCCGCCGTGCAGGGCCACCAGCGGCTCATGGCCGGCGAGGGCGGCGAACTTGTTCGGCGCGGTGACGAAGGGCAGGCCGGTGAGTTCGGCGATTTCCTTGGCGATGGCTTCGTCGAAGCCCTTGGGCGCATTTAGGCCGGTGCCGACCGCGGTACCCCCCTGGGCCAGTTCCAGGACCGCCGGCAGGGCGTTGCGGATGGCGCGCTCGGCCAGATCCAGCTGGGCGACGAAGGCCGACAGCTCCTGGCCGAAGGTCACTGGCGTCGCATCCATCATGTGGGTGCGGCCGGTCTTGACCAGGTTCTGGTAGCGCGCCGATTGCAGCGCCAGGCCGCCGGACAGCTCGGCGATGGCCGGCAGCAGGTCGTTCTGCACCGCCAGGGCGGTGGCGATGTGCATGGCGGTGGGGAAGCAGTCGTTGGAGCTCTGGCCGCGATTGACGTGGTCATTGGGATGGACCGGCTTCTTGCCGCCCATGCCGTTGCCGGCCAGTTCGTTGCTGCGCCCGGCGATGACCTCGTTGACGTTCATGTTGCTCTGGGTGCCGCTACCGGTCTGCCAGACCACCAGGGGGAACTGGTCATCGTGGAAGCCGTCGAGGATCTCGCTGCTGGCCTTTTCGATCAGGGTGGCGACATCTTCCGGCAGTTCGCCAAGGCGCAGATTGACCCGCGCGGCCGCCTTCTTCACCGTCGCCAGGGCATGCACTACCGCCAGCGGCATCTGCTGGTTGCCGATGGCGAAGTTCTCCAGCGATCGCTGGGTCTGGGCGCCCCAGTAGACGTCGTCGGCTACTTCGATGGGGCCGATGCTATCGGTTTCAGTACGGCTCATGGCGCTCTCCGCTTATAGAGTGTGGGTCCAGCTAGTTTGGGCAGCAGCTTAGCGCCAGGGTTCCCAAATGGGAAGTATTCTCAATTGTGAGGGTGCCGTGGGCAGTTCAGCTGGCATTCAGCCCATCTCTGCCAGACTTCCCGTCCATTTTTCGCATCCCCAAGGACGTCCATGAAAAAGACTCTCCGTACGCTTGGCGCCGTAGTGCTGCTCGCCAGCGCCAGCAGCTTCGCCCTGGCCGACGCCAAGAGCCACGCGGCCGACGCGGAGCGCTTTCTCAAGCTGGCCAACGCCGACAAGCTGACCACCCCGGTCTATGCCCAGGTCCAGCAACTGTTCGCCCAGCACTTCGAGCAGGCCAAGGCGCCGGCCAAGAAAGCCGTGCTGGAAAGCTACACCGCCCGTGCCAACCAGGCGCTGGACAGCACCATCGGCTGGGAAAAGATCAAGCCCGAGATGGTCAAGCTGTACACCGACAACTTCACCGAAGACGAGCTGGAAGGCCTGATCAAGTTCTACCAGTCCGATCTGGGCAAGAAGATGATCGCCACCCTGCCGCGGCTGTCAGCCCAGTCCGCGCAGCTGACCCAGGCCAAGCTGGAGCAGGCGGTACCCAAGGTCAACGGCATCCTCGCCGAGATGGACAAGGAGCTGGGCGTGAAGCCGCCGGCCGGTGCCGAGAACGCGCCGCCGCCCGCCAAGCGCTGAGTCGAGCCTTTGCCACGAAGCCCGGACCCGTTCCGGGCTTCGTCGTTTCCGGGCGGGGCCCAGGCTCGCTAGAATGACGTTTCTCACAGTCGAGGTATCCCCATGAGCATGCGCGAACGTATCCAGTCCAGCCTGGGCCTGTTGCAACCCGAGCACCTGGAGGTGCTCGACGAAAGCCACATGCACAGCCGCGGCCAGGAGACCCATTACAAGGCGGTGGTGGTGAGCGAACACTTCGCCGGGCTCAACGCGGTGAAACGCCACCAGAAGGTCTACGGCACCCTGGGCGAACTCATGGGCCAGTTCCACGCCCTGGCGCTGCACACCTATACCCCGGCGGAGTGGGCGGCCCAGGGGCAGGCACCGGATTCGCCCACCTGCCGCGGCGGCAGCAAGCACGACCTGGCGGGTTGATCTCAAGGCGCCATTGTTCGGCGCCCTACTAATTGGTTAAAATTTGACCGGCGCCGGCATTCTTGCCGGCGTTTTCGTCAAAGAACCTGTTTCACGACCTAGCGAGCTAGAGACAAACGAGGCGAAAAGGGCTGAGGAAGCGGAGTTTACGAGTGGTAAATGAGCATTCCGAAGACCTTTTCAACGCAGTTTGGCCGACGCGCAGCAGGTCATGAACAGGTTCTAACCGGTCCGCCCTTTGCGAGGGCGACCCCTGGGAACCCGAAGATGACCGACAAGATTGTCGTGGCGGCCTTGTACAAGTTCGTCACCCTGGACGACTACGTCCAATTGCGTGAACCCCTGCTGCAGACCCTACTGACCCATGATGTCAAGGGCACCCTGCTGCTGGCCGAGGAAGGCATCAACGGCACCGTTTCCGGCAGCCGCGAAGGCATCGATGCGGTACTGGCCTGGCTGCGCGCCGATCCGCGCCTGGTCGACATCGACCACAAGGAATCCTACTGCGCCGAGCAGCCCTTCTATCGCACCAAGGTCAAGCTGAAGAAGGAGATCGTCACCCTGGGCGTGCCCGGCGTCGATCCCAACCGCCGCGTGGGCACCTATGTCGAACCCCGGGACTGGAACGCCCTGGTCGACGACCCCGAGGTGCTGGTGATCGACACCCGCAACGACTACGAGGTGGGCATCGGCAGCTTCAAGGGGGCGATCGATCCCAAGACCAAGAGCTTCCGCGATTTCCCGGCCTATATCCGCGAGCACTTCGATCCGGCCCGGCACAGGAAGGTCGCCATGTTCTGCACCGGTGGCATCCGCTGCGAGAAGGCGTCGAGCTTCATGCTGCAGGAAGGCTTCCCCGAGGTCTTCCACCTCAAGGGTGGCATCCTCAAGTACCTCGAAGAGGTGCCGGCGGAGGAATCCCGCTGGGAGGGCGAGTGCTTCGTCTTCGACAACCGCGTCACCGTGACCCATGACCTCGCTGAAGGGGTCTACGACCAGTGCCATGCCTGTCGTACGCCGGTCTCGCCGGAAGACATGCAGTCGCCGCACTACAGCCCTGGCATCAGCTGCCCGCACTGCTGGGATTCGCTGTCGGAGAAGACCCGCGCCGGTGCTCGCGAGCGGCAGAAGCAGATCGAGCTGGCGCGCCTGCGCAACGAACCCCATCCCATCGGCCGCGATCCGCGGCTGAACGCCACCCCCAGCCCCGAGGAAGTCTAGGATGCCCGGTCGCCTGCTCTATGTGATGGACCCCATGTGCTCCTGGTGCTGGGGCTTCGCCCCAGTGGTCGAGCGCCTGGCCGAGCGAGCGGCGGCCCAGGGCATTCCCCTGCACCTGGTGGTGGGCGGCCTGCGCCGCGAGCGGGTAGCCCAGGACACCGCCAGCCGGGTACGCACCCTGGCCTACTGGCAGGCGGTGCAGGAGACCACGGGCCAGCCTTTCGCCCTGGACCAGGGTCCGCCGGAAGGCCTGGTGTACGACACCGAGCCGGCCTGCCGCGCCCTGGTCGCCGCCCGCCAGCTCGACGAAGAGGCCGTCTGGCCACTGGCCAAGCGTATCCAGCGGGCCTTCTATGTCGAAGCCCGCGACGTCACCCAGCCGGCGCTGCTGGTGGAGCTGGCCGAAGCCTGTGGCCTGCCGCGTATCGAATTCGCCCCGCTGTTCGATGGCGAGCCGGCGCACCAGGCCACCCAGGCCGACTTCGACTGGGCGTTGAATCTGGGTATCGCCGGCTTCCCCACGCTGTTGGCCGAGTGTGATGGTCAGCTGGCGCTGGTCACCAACGGCTACCAGCCGCTGGAGGAACTGGAACCGCTGCTGGACGCCTGGCTCAGCCGCGGCGCGCACCTGGCGTGAGTCTGGTCATCGACGAGCGTCTGACGCTGCCCGAGCAGGAAATACAGCTCACCGCGGTTCGCGCCCAGGGTGCGGGTGGGCAGAACGTCAACAAGGTTTCCAGCGCCGTCCACCTGAGATTCGACATCCAGGCGTCTTCGCTGCCGGAAGCGCTCAAGGAGCGGCTGCTGGCGCTGCGCGACGGGCGCATCAGCCGCGACGGCGTGGTGGTGATCAAGGCCCAGCAATACCGCACCCAGGAACAGAATCGCGCCGACGCCCTGGAACGCCTGGCCACGTTGATCGCGGCGGCCAACGTCCAGGAAAAGCCGCGGCGCCCGACCAAGCCCACCTACGGTTCCAAGCAGCGCCGCCTGGAAGGCAAGTCGCGCCGCAGCGGCCTCAAGGCCAGTCGCGGGCGGGTGGATTTCTAGGCTGAGCAGAGGCCCCTTTAGCGCACCACGATCAGCGCACTGCCGGCCGCTTCCAGCATGTTGCGGGTGTTGCTGCCCATGAAGAAGTGGCGCAGGCGGGAGTGTCCGAAGGCGCCCATGACCACCAGCTCCAGGCCGTGTTGCTTGCGATAGCGCTCCAGGCCCAGTTCCACGTCGCCGTCGGTGATGGCGGTGGTGACCGTGCGGCCCTGCGCCCTGAGTTCGGTGGCGGCGCGGGTGAGGGCGGCGCGGCGTTCTTCGCGGTCGCGGCCGACGGTCACCAGGTGGCAGGCGAGGCCGTCGAACAGCCGGCAGTTGGCCACCCAGGTCACCGCCTTGCGCGCGCTACTGCTGTCGTCATAGGCCAGCAGCACGCCGCTGGGTTTGACGAACAGGTGGCCGGCCACCAGCAGCGGGCGGTGCAGGAGGCGGATGGCGCTTTCCAGGTGGCGACCGATCAGCCGCTTGGGCGGGCTGTCCTCACCCTGGCGCCCCAGCACGATGAGGTCGAAATCCTCCTGCAGACTCTCCAGCGAGCTCATCAGATCTCCGTGTTGCAGCACGGCGCCGGCGCAGCGCGCCTGCTGCTCTTCCACCCGTAGCTGGGCCGCATCGAGCAGTAGCCGGCCCTGGTCTTCGGCGAGCGTGCCGCGCTGGGCATCCAGGGCGGCCAGCTCGGTGAGCAGCTGTTCCCGATTGACCAGCAGCGGCGAGGTGGCCTGGCCTGGTCGAGGGAAGCGTCGTTGATCCAGCACATGCAGCAGGGTGAGCGGGGCGTCCAGGGCGGTGCCGGCCCAGGCGGCGAAGTCACAGACGGCGGCGCTCACGGCCGAGCCGTCGAGGCAGGCGAGGATCTTGGACATGGCCGCGGGTCTCCGGGAACAGGACATTGCTGGGAGAGACCCGGCGGCGCCGTTTCGGGTTCAATCGCCGAGGGCGAGGTCATCCGTCACTCCGCCACGCCGCAGCAGCTGCTTGCAGCGGGCGGACAGGTGCAGCACCCGCACCCGCTTGCCGGCCTTGGCATAGCGCTCGTGCAGGGTGCGCAGTGCCGCCACGGCGGAGTAGTCGACGAAACTCAGGTGGCGGCAGTCCACCACCACCTTCGGCGGATCACCGGCCGGATCGAACTGGTTGAGAAAGGTGGCGGTGGAGGCGAAGAAAAGGGTGCCGTGCACCTGGTATCTCTTGCTGCCGTCGGCTTCCAAGTGGCTGTCGGCATAGAGGCGGCGGGCGTGCTGCCAGGCGAAGTTGAGTGCCGCCAGGACGATGCCGCAGAGCACCGCGGTGGCGAGGTCGGCGAAGACGGTGATCACGGTGACGGCAATGATCATCAGCATGTCGCTACGCGGCACCCGGTGCAGCACCCGCAGCGAGGCCCAGGCGAAGGTCTGCTGGGCGACCACGAACATGGTGCCGACCAGTGCCGCCAGCGGAATGCGCTCGATCAGCGGCGACAGGAACAGCACGAAGAGCAGCATCAGGATCCCGGCGACTATCCCCGATAGCCGGCCGCGGCCGCCCGAACTCAGGTTGATCATGGTCTGGCCGATCATGGCGCAACCGCCCATGCCGCCGAACAGGCCGGACGCCATATTGGCCGCGCCGAGGGCCACGCACTCGCGATTGGGCCGGCCGCGGCTCTCGGTGATCTCGTCGGTGAGATTCAGCGTCAGCAGGGTCTCCAGCAGGCCGACCAAGGCCATCAGCACCGCATAGGGCAGGATGATCTGCAGCGTTTCGAGCGTCCAGGGGATGTGGGGCAGGGCCAGCTGCGGCAATCCGCCGGCGATGTGAGCCATGTCGCCCAGGGTGCGGGTCGGCAGGTCAAGGAAATACACCGCCAGCCCCACGCCAAGGATGGCCGCCAGCGCTGGCGGTACGGCACGCGTCAGGCGGGGCAGGAGCCAGATGATGGCCATGGTCACCAGGGTCAAGCCGATCATCAGATACAGCGGGGCGCCGCTGAGCCAGGTGTCGCCCTGCTTGAAGTGTTCCAGCTGGGCCAGGGCGATGACGATGGCCAGGCCGTTGACGAAGCCCAGCATGACCGGGTGCGGCACCATGCGGATCAGCTTGCCCAGGCGCAGGAGGCCGAAGGCGATCATCAGCAGGCCGCCCAGCACCACCGTGGCCAGCAGGTACTGCACGCCGTGCTGCACCACCAGGGCGACGATCACCACCGCCATGGAGCCGGCCGCGCCGGAGATCATGCCGGGCCGACCGCCGAAGAGGGCGGTGAGGGTACAGATGAAGAAGGCGCCATAGAGTCCCATCAGCGGATTGAGATGGGCGACCAGGGCAAAGGCGATGCACTCGGGCACCAGGGCGAAGGACGTGGTGAGACCGGCCAGGATGTCGGCACGGGGAGAGACACTTTTCATGGCGTATCCAGAACGGGCGATGGTACGGCGGGGCACGATCGCGGATAGACGACGGGGCAGGACGATGCGGGCACACGCCGCAGGGGCGGTTACCGGAGGAGGGGTGGTGCTATGGCGGCGTCGGCAGGTGCTTGGACATGGTGGAAGGGTCCGAAGGCGTCGCGAGGAAAGTTAGCGAGCTTAGCATGACTTTCCGGCGCTGCCGAATCGCCGGGATCGGTGGCAGATGCCCGCGCTAGAGTGATCCACTTCTCGTTTGGGTGTTTCGGTTGCGCCTAGTGCTGAACCTCTGGAGCGACCACCGGTCGCAGGCGGGTTGCGCAAAGGGATGCGCAGCGTCCTTGCAGCGATGGCGTCTCCGGGGTCGGCATGATTCCTGGCTGAGGCCCTCGCTGGATCGTCGAGGCCTAGCAGGAGTCTGTACCATGGAGCTTAACTATCGTCGGGACATCGATGGCCTGCGCGCCATCGCCGTGTTGCTGGTCGTTCTCAATCACGTCCGCTTCAGCGCCTTTGGTGGCGGCTATATCGGCGTCGATGTCTTCTTTGTCATCTCCGGCTATCTGATCACCCGCAAGACCGCACCGGACCTCGCGCTGGGGCACTTCAGCTTCGCCGACTTCTATCTGCGCCGCGTGCGGCGGCTGCTACCGGCCTTCGTGGCCATGGCCGTGGTCACCAGTGTGGCGGCTGCCTGCATCCTGCTGCCGCGGGATCTCGCCAGCTACAGCAAGAGCTTGATGGCCGCGCTGCTGTCCATCGCCAACGTCTTCTTCTGGCGCGCCAGCAATGGCTATTTCTCGCCCACGGCGGATGAGCTGCCGCTGCTGCATACCTGGTCGCTGGCGGTAGAGGAGCAGTACTACCTGTTCTGGCCGGTGCTGCTCCTGCTGGGCTATCGCCTGCTGGGCGTGCGCCGTTGCGGCCAGGTCGCGGTGTTGCTAGCGCTCGCGGGCCTGGCGCTGTCGGAGTGGGCCGCACGGGCGCAACCCAATGCCGCCTACTACCTGCTGCATGCCCGCGCCTTCGAACTGCTGGTGGGCAGCCTGCTGGCGCTGTATTGGGAGCGCCTGCCGCGCGCCAGCGCCGGGCAGGCCAGGGTGCTTGGGCTGGTGGCCTTGGCGTTGATCCTGGTACCGGCCTTCACCCTCGATCACTACAGTCGCTTCCCTGGGGTGAATGCTCTCTGGCCCTGCCTGGGCGCTGCCCTGCTGATCTGGACCGGAGAAAACGGTCGTGGCCCCGCGCGCTGGCTGCTGGCCCAACGGCCCCTGGTGTTCATTGGCCTGATCTCCTATTCGCTGTATCTCTGGCACTGGCCGCTGATGGCCTTCACGAACTACATGGAGGTGCCCAAGGAGCTGGGGCTGCAACTGGCCCTGGTGGCGGCCTCGGTGGCGCTAGGCGCGCTGTCGTGGCGCTTCGTCGAGCAACCCTTCCGCGGTCGGCCGCGCCATTCGCCACGACTGATCTTCGCTGGCCTCTATGCCGCGCCGCTGCTGGTGGGTGCGCTGGCGGTCGGGCTGACGCTCAAGTTCCAGGGTTTTCCGCAGCGTTACGACGCCAACACCGCCGCCATGGTCGAGGCACTGGACAGCACCTTCGCCAAGGCACGGGGCAGCTGCTTCATCGAGGAGTTCGGCACCATGGCGACCCAGTGGTCGCCGGACCGCTGCCGCCTGGGCGCCGTCGACCGGCCACGGGCGGAGGTGCTGCTGGTAGGCGATAGCCACGCCGCCGCCAGCACCGGCATGCTCGATGTCCTGCTCAAGGACGCCGGCCTGCGCGGCTATGACATGACCCGCAGTGGCACCCTCTACCTGCCCGGTCTCGACGACGTCCACATCACCCGCCCGGGCAATCGCCTGGATCCGTCGATCCAGCTCACCGCACCGGTGGTGACCCAGGCCATCCGTACCGGCGGCTATCGCTATGTGGTGCTGGGCGGACGCTGGCCGATGTACCTGGAAGGCATGAGCGAAGCGGGCCTTTCGGCCTACAACGTGCTGCAGCGCCCGGGGGGCGGCGCGACGCCCGCCGAGCTGTTGCGGGAGGGCCTGGACAACGCCCTGCGCATCATCGTCCAGAGCGGCGCCACCCCGGTGATCCTGGCCGGCATCCCCGAGATCGGTGCCGGGCGCGACACCTGTCAGGTCAAGAACCGGCTGTTCCACACCGCCAACGACTGTTCCGTCGAATTGGGCGACGTGGCGCGGCGCCAGGAACCCTTCACCTTGATCCTCGACGACCTCAAGCAGCGCTACCCGCAGCTGCTGACCCTGGATCCCAAGGCCGTCACCTGCGATGCCCAGCGTTGCCATTCGGCACTCGACGGCACGCCGCTGTACCAGGATGGCAACCACCTCAACGTCAGGGGTTCACGGCTGATCGGCGAACGACTGGTGGCGCGGGGTGACAATCCGCTGCAGGTGGAAGGGGCGACGACCGAGCTGGATGCTCAGGCCATTCGTCAGGTCGCATCGGACTAGAGGAGGGAAGGCCGACTTCCATTGATCGGCGACAAGGGCGAAGCGCTCGATAAGCCAAACGATTGGGTTACTCTTGCCTCAGGGCCTGGCTATGCACCAGGCCCAGCCTGAACGAGGACAAGAAAACGTGGATATGAACCGTCGGCAATTCTTCAAGGTCGCTGGAGTCGGCCTTGCGGGATCCAGCCTGGCGGCGTTAGGCATGGCTCCCACAGCCGCCTTTGCCGACCAGGTGCGCCATTTCAAATTGGCGCACACCGTGGAAACCCGCAACACCTGTCCCTACTGCTCGGTCGGCTGCGGCCTGATCATGTACAGCATGGGTGACCGGGCCAAGAACGTGGCCCAGAACATCATTCACATCGAGGGCGACGCCGACCACCCGGTCAACCGTGGCACCCTCTGCCCGAAAGGCGCCGGGCTGCTGGATTTCATCCACAGCCCCAATCGCCTCAAGTATCCCGAAATGCGCAAGCCTGGCAGCAACGAGTGGACCCGCATCAGCTGGGACGAGGCGCTTGACCGCATCGCCACCCTGATGAAGGAAGACCGCGATGCCAACTTCATCGCCACCAACGACAAGGGCCAGACGGTCAATCGCTGGCTGACCACGGGCTTCCTGGCCGCCTCGGCGTCCTCCAATGAAACCGGTTATTTGACGCACAAGATCGCGCGGAATCTGGGCCTGTTGGCCTTCGATAACCAAGCGCGCGTCTGACACGGCCCGACGGTGGCAGGTCTTGCCCCGACGTTTGGCCGTGGCGCCATGACAAATCACTGGAGCGACATCAAGAACGCTAACCTCGTCTTGATCATGGGCGGCAATGCCGCTGAAGCGCACCCGTGTGGTTTCAAGTGGGTCACCGAGGCCAAGGCGCACAACAACGCCCGGCTGATCGTGGTCGATCCGCGCTATACCCGTTCTGCCTCGGTTGCGGACTACTACGCCCCCATCCGGACCGGCAGCGACATTGCCTTCCTGGGCGGGTTGATCAATTACCTGATCACCCACGACAAGATCCAGCACGAATACGTCCGTAACTACACCGACGTAGGCTTTATCGTGAAGGAAGGCTTCTCCTTCGAAGACGGCCTGTATACCGGCTACGACGCTGAAAAACGTACCTATACTGACAAGACTCAATGGGGCTACGAGATCGGCGACGACGGCTTCGTCAAGATCGATGCAACGCTAGAGCACCCGCGTTGCGTCTTCCAGTTGATGAAGCAGCACTACAGCCGCTACACCCTGGAAGTGGCCAGTCAGGTATGTGGGACGCCCGTTGAGGCGATCGAGAAGGTCTGGGCCGAGATTGCCGAGACGTCGGCGCCCGGTCGCACGATGACCATCCTCTATGCCCTAGGTTGGACTCAGCACTCCATTGGCGCCCAGATCATTCGTGCCGGCGCCATGGTGCAGCTGCTGCTTGGCAACATCGGTATGCCCGGTGGCGGGATGAACGCCCTGCGCGGTCACTCCAACATCCAAGGTCTTACCGACCTGGGTCTCTTGTCGATCCAGCTGCCGGGCTACCTGACCATCGGCGCCGACGGCGAGCAGGACTACCACGCCTTCATCGACCGACGCGCCAGCAAGCCGCTGCGCCCGGGACAGATGAGCTACTGGCAGAACTACGGCAAGTTTCACGTCAGCCTGATGAAGGCCTGGTACGGCGACAATGCCACCAAGGACAACGACTGGTGCTACCACTGGTTGCCCAAGGTCGACGTCACGGGTGCTGGCTACGATGTGCTGCGCTACTTCGACATGATGGGCAAGGGTCAGGTCAACGGCTATTTCTGCCAGGGTTTCAACCCCATCGCCGCCTTCCCCAACAAGGCCAAGGTGATGCGCGGGCTGTCCAAGCTCAAGTGGCTGGTGATCATGGATCCGCTGGCCACTGAGACCTCCGAGTTCTGGCGCAACCACGGCGATCACAATGATGTGAATACCGCGGAAATCCAGACCGAGGTGTTCCGCCTGCCCACCACCTGCTTCGCCGAGGAAGACGGCTCCCTGGTGAACTCCAGTCGCTGGCTGCAGTGGCACTTCAAGGGTGCCGAAGCGCCTGCCGAGGGCCGAAGCGACATCGTCATCATGTCCGAACTGTTCCTCAGATTGCGCGAGGCCTATCGCCAGGACGGTGGTGCCTTTCCTGATCCGATCCTGGGCCTTTCCTGGCCCTATGCCAAACCAGGAGAGCCTTCGGCGGAGGAGTTGGCCAAGGAGTTCAACGGCTACGCTGTGACCGACGTGCTCGATGCCAAGGGCGCCGTTTCGGCCAAGGCCGGCCAGCAACTTGCCGGTTTCGGCCAGTTGATGGACGACGGCAGTACCGCCTCGGGATGCTGGATCTATTGCGGCGCCTGGACCGAGCAGGGCAACCAGATGGCGCGGCGCGACAACAGCGATCCGTTCCATATGGGGCAGACCCTGGGCTGGGCCTGGTCGTGGCCGAACAACCGCCGCATCCTCTACAACCGTGCCTCCTCGGATCTTAGCGGCAAGCCGTGGGACCCGAGCAAGAAGCTGGTCTGGTGGAACGACAAGGCGCAGAAGTGGGGCGGTACCGACGTGCCGGACTTCAAGATCGACGGCAAGCCTGGCGACGGGATGAGTCCGTTCATCATGAACCCGGAAGGGGTAGCGCGCTTCTTCTCGCTGGACAAGATGGCCGAGGGGCCCTTCCCGGAGCACTACGAGCCGTTCGAAACGCCCATCGGCGTCAACCCGCTGCACCCCAATAACCGTAAGGCGCTGAACAGCCCGGCGGCGCGGGTGCTCAAGGACGACTGGGCGGACTTCGGCGATCGCAAGGACTTCCCCTATGCGGCCACCACCTACCGCCTGACCGAGCACTTCCACTACTGGAGCAAGCACTGCCGCCTCAACGCCATCATCCAGCCCGAGCAGTTCGTCGAGATCGGCGAGGTGCTGGCCAAGCAGAAGGGCATCGCCGCGGGTGATCTCGTACGCGTCAGCTCCAAGCGCGGCCACATCGTCTGCAAGGCGGTGGTGACCAAGCGGATCCGTCCGCTGCAGGTCAATGGCGAAACGGTGCACCATGTCGGCATCCCCATCCACTGGGGCTTCTCCGGCGTGGCGCGGATGGGTTACCTGGCCAATACCCTGACTCCCTTCGTGGGTGACGGGAACACCCAGACGCCCGAGTTCAAGTCGTTCCTGGTCAACGTGGAGAAAGCGTGATGGCAAGCCAAGATATCTACGCCCGCTCCGCGACGACTACGGCTTATCCGTCCGTGCGCAATCAGGCGGAAGTGGCCAAGCTGATCGATGTGTCCAAGTGCATCGGCTGCAAGGCCTGCCAGGTCGCCTGTTCGGAATGGAACGAGCTGCGCGACGAGGTGGGCCATACCCACGGCACCTACGACAACCCGGCGGACCTCACCGCGGACTCCTGGACGCTGATGCGTTTCACCGAGCACGAGGACGAGGCCGGCAAGCTGGAGTGGCTGATCCGCAAGGACGGCTGCATGCACTGCGCCGAGCCGGGCTGCCTGAAGGCCTGTCCGAGTCCGGGGGCCATCGTCAAGTACGCCAACGGTATCGTCGACTTCAACCAGGACCACTGCATCGGGTGCGGCTACTGCATCGCCGGTTGCCCCTTCGACATCCCGCGGATCTCGAAGAAGGACAACAAGGCCTACAAGTGCTCCCTGTGTTCGGACCGGGTCGGGGTCGGCCTGGAGCCCGCCTGCGTCAAGACCTGCCCGACCGGCGCCATCGTGTTCGGCACCAAGGACGCCATGAAGGAGCACGCCGCCGAGCGAATCGTCGATCTCAAGAGCCGCGGCTACGAGAACGCCGGTCTGTACGACCCGGTGGGGGTAGGGGGCACCCACGTCATGTACGTGCTGCACCATGCCGACCAGCCGCAGCTGTACAACCACCTGCCCAAGGATCCGACCATCAGCCCCACCGTGGGCCTGTGGAAGGGCTTCACCAAACCCCTGGCACTGTTCGCCATGGGCGCGGCGGTGCTGGCTGGTTTCTTCCACTACGTGCGCGTCGGTCCCAACCGGACCGATGACGACGACGAAGTGGTCGAGGCGCCGCCCCGTCACGAGGGCGATGCGCCCAAGGGCGAGGTCAAGCAGCTGAGTCCGTCCGTGCAGATCTTCGATCCGCACGACAAGCAGCCCTAGCAGGGGTACGCCCCCGGTTAGCCGGGGGCGTCCTGGGAGATCGAGATGAAACCTGAAATCCAGCGTTACAACGCCAACGAGCGGACCAACCACTGGATCGTGGCGATCCTGTTCTTCATGGCCGGGCTGTCGGGACTGGCGCTATTCCACCCGGCGCTGTTTCCGTTGTCGAGCCTGTTCGGCGGCGGCACCTGGACGCGCATCCTGCATCCCTTCATGGGTGTGGCGATGTTCCTGTTCTTCGCCTTTCTGGTGATCCGCTTCTGGCGGCACAACAAGATCGGCCGTGAAGACGCCCAGTGGCTCAAGCAGATCAACGATGTACTGAACAACCGCGAGGAGAAGCTGCCGCCGATCGACAAGTACAACCCTGGGCAGAAGATCCTGTTCTGGGTGCTCTTAGCCTGCATGCTGATCCTGCTGGTCAGCGGCGTGGTCATCTGGCGGCAGTACTTCGCCCACCTGTTCCCTATCCCGGTGATCCGCCTGGGCGCCCTGGCCCACGCCGTCGCCGCCTTTGTGCTGGTGCTGTCGATTATCGTGCACATCTATGCGGGGATCTGGATCAAGGGCTCGGTGACCGCGATGATGACCGGTTGGGTCAGTCGCGCCTGGGCCAAGAAGCACCATTCGCTGTGGTACGAGAAGGTCACCCGCGAGAAGAAGTAAGGCTGTTGTTGGGCTTCGCTGCGCTCAACCCAACCTACGGATCGGGTGCGCGGGATTTCTCCTGCGCACCGATCTGACTCCCTCTCCCTCCGGGAGAGGGTTGGGGTGAGGGCAGCGGAGTCCGACATCCAAATCCGCCCGCTATCCTGAATCCTCTATCTTCCACCGTTTTCCTAAGGAGCCCTGCCATGGCGGGCCAGATCCTCGAGCCCGGCGAAATCGAAGCCGCGGCCGTCAATCCCGATTTCATCCTGCTGCCCGGTGGCGAGCTGTTCGGCTATCGCGCCGACCGCCTGCGCCTGCTGGCCACCGACAATGCGCTGAGTGACTACCTGCTGCTGATGGCCGACCTGTGCGAAGCCCAGCAAGGGGTCTTCGACCAGCTCGCGCCCCTGCCACTGGACGAGGCCCGCAGCGCCCAGAGTCTGCAGCACGGCCTACCGCCGCTGGGCTACGACACCCTGGTCCGCGAAGGCGACTGGTTGCCGGCACTGGATGCCCTACTGGAGAACCTCAAGCTCGCGCAGGCGCCAGTGCAGGCCGCCCTGGACGAACTGCGCCAGGCCGATGCCGGCCAGCGCAAGGCCTGGGCCATCGCCCTGCTGGCCGGCAGCTATGAGCTGGTGCCCGCCGGCGTGGTGCCCTTTTTGGGCGGCGCCCTGCAGGTAGCCTGGACCCACTGGCTGCAGCGCAGTGACTTCAGCGCCCTGCGCGAACAGGGCAGCCAGACACTCTGCCCCTGCTGCGGCGCACCGCCCATGGCCGGCATCATCCATCACCTGGGCAAGGCCAATGGCCTGAGGTATCTCACCTGCTCGCTGTGCGCCTGCGAGTGGCACTTCGTGCGGGTCAAGTGCAGCCACTGCGAGACGGGCAAGGGCCTGGGCTACTACTCCCTGAGCACCGACGACGCCAACGCCCAGAAGGCGCCGCTACGCGCTGAGACCTGCGCCCACTGCAAGACCTACCTCAAGCACCTCTATCGCGACCATGACACCCGCAGCGAACCCCTGTCCGCCGATCTCGCCAGCCTGGCGCTGGACGTGCGCCTGGCGGAAGAGGGCTACGAACGCCACGCGCCCAACCTGCTGTTCGCCCCGGGCTAGACCGGGCTGGGCGACCGCCCGGGGCAGGGTGGTCGCCGTTCCTTCTGTTTCCGCATATGGCGGGCTGCCTCGCCTGGCCAGTGCCCAAACGCGCCTTCGATTTCACTTTCTGAAGCCAAGCCGCGCGAACCTCGGCGAAGCGGTCGCCAACGTTGCTTATCGCGACAAGAGTCGGCTGGCAGCACCCTGTCACTCCGGGGTCATCTTGCAGAGCCAGTCTATCGAGGGACACAAAACCTTCTATCACGCCAGGCGGCGAAGCCATCTAGTATGGATCTTACGCCGCTTCGTCGGTGTGCCCATCTGATGAGGGGATAACAATGGAGCAACGTCCGTTTTGCCCAGGGTGGGGCTTCCCCCTGCGCCGGCTCGACGCCGGCAGCTGTGTCTGTCGAGCCCCTAGGGCCGACACGACCGGAACCCTGCCTTCTGAAGGCCGTGCTGCCGTCACGGCTGACAACCGGATGAACAAGACCCTGAGGTGCCAAGAAGATGTCGACCGAATCCAAGTGCCCGTTCAATCACGCCGCCGGCGGCGGTACCACCAACAAGGATTGGTGGCCGAATCAGCTCAATCTCAACTTCCTGCACCAGCATTCCTCGCTGTCCGACCCCATGGGCGAGGACTTCGACTACGCCGCCGAATTCAAGAGCCTCGATCTGGAGGCGGTGAAGGCTGACCTGCGCGCCGTGATGACCGATTCCCAGGACTGGTGGCCGGCCGACTTCGGGCACTACGGTCCGCTGTTCGTGCGCATGGCCTGGCACAGCGCCGGTACCTATCGGGTCGGTGACGGCCGCGGCGGCGCCGGTCAGGGCCAGCAGCGCTTCGCGCCCCTGAACAGCTGGCCGGACAACGTCAGCCTGGACAAGGCACGCCGGCTGATCTGGCCGGTCAAGCAGAAGTACGGGCGCAAGATCTCCTGGGCCGACCTCATCGTCCTCACCGGCAACGTCGCCCTGGAATCCATGGGCTTCAAGACCTTCGGCTTCTCCGGCGGTCGCCAGGACGTCTGGGAACCGGACGATGCGGTGTTCTGGGGTTCGGAAACCGTCTGGCTGGGTGGTGACGTCCGCTATGGCGCCCACAAGAAGATGGAACAGCCCGGTGACGGTGTGCTGACCGCCCAGCCCGAGCAGCATCCGGTGGAGCACAGTCGCAACGATAATCCGCAGCGCACCCTGGAAAATCCCCTGGGCGCGGTGCAGATGGGCCTGATCTACGTGAACCCGGAAGGCCCGGAGGGCAACCCCGATCCGGTGGCTTCGGCCCACGACATCCGCGAGACCTTTGGCCGCATGGCCATGAACGACGAGGAGACCGTCGCCCTCATCGCCGGTGGCCACGCCTTCGGCAAGACCCACGGCGCAGGTCCCGCCACCAGCGTCGGTGCCGAGCCGGAAGCGGCCGACCTCGAACAGCAGGGCCTTGGCTGGAAGAACAGCTATGGCACCGGCAAGGGCGCCGACACCATCACCAGCGGCCTCGAAGTGACCTGGACCTCCACGCCCACCCGCTGGAGCAACGAATACTTCGAGAACATGTTCAAGTTCGAGTGGGAGCTGTTCAAGAGTCCCGCCGGCGCCCACCAGTGGCGACCGAAAGACGGCGCCGGTGCCAATGCCGTGCCCGATGCCCATGATCCCAACAAACGTCACCAGCCGACCATGCTCACCTCGGACCTGGCGCTGCGCTTCGATCCGGCCTACGAAAAGATCTCCCGCCGCTTCCTGGAAAACCCGGACCAACTGGCCGACGCCTTTGCCCGTGCCTGGTTCAAGCTGACCCACAGGGACATGGGTCCCCTGGCCCGCTACCTGGGCCCGGAAACCCCGAACGAAGAGCTGCTGTGGCAGGACCCGCTGCCCAAGGCCGCAGGCGCGCCCCTGGGCGAGGCCGAGGTCAAGGCGCTCAAGGACAAACTGGCCGCGTCCGGTCTGAGCGTGTCCGAACTGGTCGGCACCGCCTGGGCGGCTGCCTCCACTTTCCGCGGTTCCGACAAGCGCGGCGGGGCCAACGGTGGCCGTCTGCGCCTGGCGCCGCAAAAGGACTGGGAGGTCAACCAGCCGGCGCAACTGGCCAAGGTGCTGGGCGTGCTGGAAGGCATCCAGCGTGACGTCCAGGGTCAGGGCAAGCAGGTCTCCATCGCCGACCTGATCGTGCTGGCCGGTAGCGTCGGGGTGGAAAAGGCCGCCCAGGCGGCGGGTCATTCGATCAGCGTGCCCTTCAACCCGGGTCGCGTGGATGCCTCCCAGGAGCAGACCGACGTTCATTCCTTCGGGCATCTGGAGCCCTGGGCCGATGGCTTCCGCAACTATGTGGGCGGGGAGTTCAAGGTCAAGCCGGAATTCCTGCTGGTGGACAAGGCGCACCTGCTGAACCTGACCGCGCCCGAGTTGACGGTGCTGCTGGGCGGCTTGCGCGTGTTGGACATCAACGTGAACGGGGCCAAGCATGGCGTCTTCACCCAGCGGCCGCAGACCCTGACCAACGACTTCTTCGTCAACCTGTTGGACATGGCCACCGAATGGAAGGCTACCGGTCCGGACAAGGCCACCTTCGAAGGTCGTGATCGCCAGAGCGGCGCGTTGAAGTGGACCGGCACCCGGGTCGATCTGGTGTTCGGTTCCCATGCCCAGCTGCGCGCCCTGAGCGAGGTCTACGGCAGTGCCGACGCCCAGGAGAAGTTCGTCAAGGACTTCGTCAAGGTCTGGACCAAGGTGATGGAGCTGGACCGTTTCGATCTGCGTTGATCGCCAAGCGGTAACTGAAAACGCCTCCTCCGGGAGGCGTTTTTTTGGGGGCCGTGCAACCGAACCTCCATTCATCGCCGATCAATGGAAGGCCAGTTGAAAGGCTCATCTTAGAGGTGCTCAGGCTTCGGGGTCGCCAAGTCAGGCCAGCCTTAAGCAAACCCTAAGCGCGCCTTAAGGAGCGCGCGTAACTCGGGAGATACACACTGCGCTAAACACCCAGAGGCTGTCCCCCATGGAAGCGCTTGCCGAACTCTCCCTCAGTCTGGTCGAAGGCCCCATCCGCCCCGATCTGTGCCGCGATGAAGTCCTCGCCGATCTGTTCGAGGCCACCGCGGCGCGGGCGCCCGAGCGGCCCGCCCTGCTCGAAGGCGAGCGCAGCCTGAGCTATGGCGAACTGAACGCCTGGGCCGATCGCGCCGCCTCGCGGCTGCTGGCCGCCGGTGCCGGGCCTGGCCGCGTGGTCGGCCTCTGGCTGCCGCGCGGTATCGAGCTGCTGGTGATGCAGCTGGCCATCGCCAAGACCGGCGCCGCCTGGTTGCCCTGCGATGCCGAAACCCCGGCCGATCGCGTGGCCCTGTGCCTGGAAGATGCCCAGGCGGTGGGCGTGATCACCGGGGCACCCTTCGCCGATCTGCTGGCGCGTCCCGGGCTTGGCTGCTGGACCCCCGACGAGCTGAGCGTCGCCCTGGCCCAGGGCGAGACCCTGCGCCGGCGTGGCCAGGTCTCCCCGGACCACCTGGCCTACCTGATCTACACCTCCGGCTCCACCGGCAAACCCAAAGGCATCGGCATCCGCCAGGACAGCATCTGCCACTTCCTGCGCAGCGAGAATTCGCTGCTCGGCATCGAGGCCGGCGACCGGGTCTACCAGGGTTTCTCGGTGGCCTTCGACATGTCCTTCGAAGAGATCTGGATCAGCTACCTGGTGGGCGCCACCCTCTGGCTGGCGCCGCGGGAGATCACCGCCGACCCCGAGGCCCTGGCCCGCGCCCTGACCGCCCATCGCATCAGCGTGCTGCACGTGGTGCCGACCCTGTTGGCGCTGTTGCCGGAAGACGTCCCCAGCCTGCGCCTGATCAACCTCGGCGGCGAAATGTGCCCCGAACCCCTGGTGGCGCGCTGGAGTCGGCCGCAGCGGCGGCTGTTCAACACCTATGGCCCGAGCGAGGCCACTGTCTCGGCGAGTCTGGCGCAACTGCAACCGGGCGAGCCGGTGACCATCGGCCGGCCGCTGCCCAACTACAGCCTGCTGGTGGTGCACGCCGATGCCAGCCTGCCGCTGGCGCTGCTGCCACGCGATCAGGTGGGCGAACTCTGCATCACCGGTCCGGGCGTGGCGGATGGCTACCTGGGGCGGCCGGAACTGACCGCCGAGAAATTCCTGCCCAATCCCTGGAGCACTGGCAGCCACGACCTCAAGCTCTATCGCACCGGTGACCTGGCGCGGGTCGACGAACACGGCCAGGTGCACTGCCTGGGCCGCGTCGACGATCAGGTGAAGATCCGCGGCTATCGCGTCGAGTTGGGTGAGATCGAGGCTACTCTGGCGCGGCAACCCGGCGTCGGGACCGTGGCCGTGGTGCTGCGCGAAGAGGGCGGGGTGGAGCAACTGGTGGCCTTCCTGGTCGGTGATGGCGGTCCGCTGCCGCGCAGCGACCTGTTGCGGACCGAGCTGGCCGGCTGCCTGCCGCTGTACATGGTACCCAGTCGCTTCGAGTGGCTCGGCGAGATGCCGCGACTGAATTCCGGCAAGATCGACCGCAAGCAACTGCGGGCCCGCCCCCTGGCCATCGCTGCCGTGGCGCCGGTCGCCCCGGCCAGTGGCGCCCTGGGTGCGATGCTGGAGGCCACCGCCGAACTCTTCCCCGGTCAGCCGCTGCACGCCGAGATGGATTTCTTCGACGACCTGGGCGGGCACTCGCTGTTCGCTGCCCGCCTGGTCTCGCGCCTGCGTGACAATCCGCGCTATGCCACCGCCACGGTCAAGGCGGTCTATGCCGGCCGCACCCTGGGCGCCATCGCCGAGGCTCTGGAAGCCGACGCCGCCGAGGCAGGCGCGGCGACGGCCACCGAGGCCTGGGCACCGCCCAGCCGCTGGCGGCGCTGGCGCTGTGGCCTGGCCCAGGCAGTGGCCCTGCCGCCGCTGCTGACCCTGCGCCTGGGACGCTGGTTGGCACCCTTTCTGGCCTTCCCGCTGCTGATCCATTCCGGCACCGCGCTGCCCCTGGCCATGCTCACCGCACTCGGTCTGTTCGTCCTGGCCATCGCCCTGGAATTCGCCGTGGCGCTGCTGGGCAAGCGCCTGACCGGGCGCCTGCAGCCCGGTCGTTATCCGCTGTGGGGCCTGACCTACTACCGCTGGTGGCTGGGTGAGCGCTTTCTCGCCCTGGCGCCGACCTACCTGCTCAGTGGCTCGCCGTTGGCCCGTGGCTGGCTACGGCTGCTGGGTGCCCAGGTCGGTGCCGAGGCCTTCGTCGGCACCCTGACCCTGCGCGTCCCCGAGTTGCTGACCCTGGGGCAGGGCGCCAGCCTGGGCAACGGCGTCAACTTCGAAAACGCCCGGGTGCTGCGCGGCGAACTGCTGCTCGGCGCCGTAACCCTGGGTCGCGAAGCCCAGGTCGGCTCCTATGCCATCCTCGAAGGCGACACCGCCCTCGGAGACGGCGCACGCCTACAGGCCCAATCCGCCCTGCGCAGCGGGCAGCGCGTCCCGGCCGGACGCCACTGGGGCGGCGCGCCGGCCCATGACCAGGGCGCCGCCGGTGCCCGCGTCCTGCCGCCGACCCCGGTGTCCCGTGCCCAGCGTGCCGTACTGAAAGGGCTCTATGCCCTCAGCGGTCTGGTGGTCTCGGTGCTGTTCTTCATGCCGCTGTTTCCCCTGGCGCTGCTGATCGACGAACTGGAAAGCTTTGGTGGACTGCCCTGGTGGCACACCTCTTCGCTGCTGCTCGATGCCCTGCAATACGGCGTACTGGCCCTGCCGCTGGGCGTGGTCAGCGTCGCCCTGACCCTGCTCGGCTGCGCCCTGGCGCGCCGGCTGATCCTGCCGCGGCTGGACGAAGGTCAGTGGTCGGTCGACAGCCTCTTCTACTGGCGCAAATGGCTGGCCAACCTGATCCAGGAGTCGGCACTGCAAAGCCTGCAGGGCCTCTATGCCACCGTTTATTCGGCGCTCTGGTATCGCCTGCTGGGTGCCCGGGTCGGCCGTGATGCCGAGATTTCCACCGCCCAGGGCCCGGTCTCCTCGCTGCTGGAACTGGGCGCCGAGACCTTTATCGCCGATGCCGTGATGCTCGGTGACGAACAGGTGGCCCAGGGCTGGATGACCCTCAGACGCACCTCCATCGCCCGCCGCAGTTTCGTCGGCAACGGCGCCTATGTCGCCGACGGCTGCCACCTCCCTGAGGACGCCCTGATCGGTGTCCTCGGTCGGCTCGACGAAGGCGTGCCCTTGCGCCAGGGCGAAACCTGGCTCGGCTCGCCGGCGGTCCGGCTGCCGGCGCGGGAGACCCTGACCGGCTACCCGGAAAGCCTGACCTTCCGCCCGGCACCCTGGCGCCGGGTGGCGCGTGGTCTAATCGAGGCTCTGCGCATCGTGCTGCCCACCGGCTTCACCGTCGCGGCCGGCTGCGCCATCGCCGAAGCCCTGGTACCGCTGTGGCAGGCCGGTGCCTGGCTGCTACTGCTCGGCGAGACCCTGCTGGCCGGCAGCGCCTTCGCGCTGGCCAGCTTCCTGGTGGTACTGGGGCTCAAGTGGCTGGTGGTCGGTCGTTATCGCCCACGTTCGGCGCCCATGTGGACCTTTTTCGTTTGGCGCAGCGAAGCCATCACCAGCCTCTACGAAACCCTGGCGGTACCCAATCTGCTCGGCACCCTGCGCGGCACGCCCTGGCTGCCGCTGGCGCTGCGCCTGCTCGGCGCCCGCCTGGGGCGCGGCACCTACCTGGATACCACCGACCTCACCGAATTCGACTGCGTGCGCCTCGGTGACCACGGCGAACTCAACGCCCTGGCCGGTCCCCAGACCCACCTGTTCGAAGACCGGGT
This sequence comes from Pseudomonas sp. Snoq117.2, assembly GCF_900110545.1. Lineage (NCBI taxonomy): Bacteria > Pseudomonadati > Pseudomonadota > Gammaproteobacteria > Pseudomonadales > Pseudomonadaceae > Pseudomonas > Pseudomonas sp. Snoq117.2. The sequence continues at coordinate 60,807 of NZ_FOED01000009.1, forward strand.
GATGAAGGTCGGCGAAGTCGAGCTGGGGGCCGGGGTCAACCTGGGGCCGCGCAGCGTGGTGCTCTATGGCGCCCGCGTCGGCGACGACGTGGAACTGGGCCCGCTGTCGCTGGTGATGAAGGGCGAAACCCTGCCGGGTCGCTCGCGCTGGGAGGGTAACCCCGTTCAGCCCCGGCGCTAGGACTGTCACACAACCATAAAGACAGCCCTGGATACTCCGCCCCGTACAACGATGACGGGGCAAGGCGATGACGGCGTGGGTACGACGGATCAGGATCGGACGGACCGGCTGGCTGCTGGGCCTGGCCCTGCTGCTGGCACTGGGGGTGACCCAGGGCCTGCGCAGCAGCCACCTGGACAGCCAGTTGCTGTTCTGGCTTGGCCAACAGTGGCAGAGCGAACCCCGAACCTCCCTGGAACTCGGTCGCTACCGGGTGGCGGTGGAAGCCAAGCCGGTGGCCGGCGTCACCGAGAATCTGTCCGACCTCAGCTATGACCCGGAGCGGGATCGCCTCTGGGCGGTGGTCAACAATCCGCCGGAGTTGCTGGCCCTGAGCCGGAACGGCGAGCTGCTGCAACGTCATCGCCTGGAAGGCTTCGATGATGTCGAAGGCGTGACCTATCTGGGCAACGACCGCCTGCTGCTGGCGGAAGAGGGCGCCAACGCCCTGACCCTGGTAGGCATCCCCGAGGGCGACGATGTGCTCCGGCGCAAGGACTATCGCAGCCTGACCCTGGATCTCTTCCCCCGCGCCAACCAGGGCTTCGAAGGCCTGGACTACGACGCCGCCCGCGATCGGCTGTTCGTGGTCAAGGAGCACTCGCCGCGCAAGCTCTATGAAATCCGTGGCCTGCTCAGGAGCTTCGACGGCGACTTCGCCCTGCGCATCATCGATCGCCAGGCCTGGCTGGACCAGGCGCCCAGCACCGGCGACCTGTCCGCGGTCCATGTCGATCGCCGCACCGGCCACCTGCTGCTACTCAGCGACGAGTCGCGGGTGCTGATCGAACTCGATGACCAGGGCCATACCCTGGATACCCGTTCCCTGGTGGCGCCCTTCGGCGGCCTGTCACGGCGGATCCGCCAGCCCGAGGGTGTCACCCTGGATACCGCCGGCAACCTCTATGTGGTCAGCGAGCCTAACCTGTTCTATCGCTACCAGAAGCGCTGAAACAGGTGCTTGGACTCAAGACTGCTCGATACCGGTGGAGGGGTCGTAGATCAAGCTAACCAGATCGGCCACCTCGGTTAGCGAGCCCCTCATCGCCATCGCTCGATCAAAGCCATGAAAGTGCTTAGGCGCACCTTGGCGCAAAAAGGCAAAAGCCGCTTTCGGACCCGGATAATAGAGTCCCCGCACCGCGAAATAGTCTTCCAGCAGGGAGAACAGCAGCCAGTGAAGCCGATAGTGACCTTCGGCATCGTCGCGTGCTGCCCGGCGCAACATGCGCCGCGCCCACTGTTGCCGGTGGAGACGTTCATCGGTTGACAGCGCTACGGTCTGTTCTGCTACTAGCTCTTCCACCTGGGCAAGCACCTGCTCGCCAAACCGTTCGCGCTGGAACAAGACTCGGCCGCCCTTTAGCCGAACCCAACTGGCATTGGGTCGTGCAGCGGTCGCATCAATCCAGCCATCCACATATAGGCCCTGCCAGTCCGTGGGCAAGCGGATCGGGGCGTCCGTATCCCGGAACCCTAGTACATCCAGATCGCTGTCAGGCTCCCAGTCGCCACGAGCGCGCGAGCCGTAGAGGATAGCGGTATGACAGCCGTAGTCGTGGCGCAGCACTTTGGCAAGGGCTGCCACCAGCGTGGCGTTGTCCGCCGCTGAACAACGAGCCATTCAGACGCCGCCCAGTCGCTCCAGCACGGCGGGGGTGTCCTGGGCGCCCATGGCGCGGGCCACGCTCAGCGCCGTGTTGCCGGCGGCGTCCCGGGCCTTGGGATCGGCGCCGCGGGCGACCAGCAATTCCACCATCTGCACGTGATTGAACATGGCCGCCATCATCAGCGCGGTCTTGCCGTCGGGCATGGCGCCCTCCACGGCGGCGCCGTGCTCCAGCAGCAGTTCGGCCATCGGCAGGTTGTTCTTGAAGGCCGCCCCGGCCAGGGGCGACTGGCCCATGTCGTTGGCCAGATTCGGATCGGCCCGGTGCTCCAGCAGGACGCGACTGGCCTCCAGGTGACCGTGGTAGCTGGCCAGCATCAGCAGGCTGTCGCCCTTGTGATTGCGCAGATTGGGCGTCAGCCCCTTGTCCAGTACCAGGGCCAGCACCTCGGCATTGCCGGTGCGCGCAAGGTTGAACACCTCGGTGGCGAATTCCTGGGCTTCTTCATCGGTCATGCGCTGGGGACCGTCTGCGGTCATGGTGCTCTCCTGGGCTAAGGCGGGCGGGACCCTCGGGATCCCGGACGATAGGAGGGCAGACCCGAACGGCAAGGGGGAGTTCTCTCGCGACGGCGAAAGAAGCCCGCCGCAAAGGCGTGAGTCGGTTATAAAACGTCGCGAGCGGTTGTCAGACAGGTGTGTGCGGCGCGCAGGAACCGGACCGGGCTCGCGTACGAGTGTACGAGTAGTACATGAGGATTCCGAGCACCGCACGTGCCTGTATGGCGGACGCGCAGTAGTTTTATAAGCGGCTCTCAGCCGAAGGTCGCATGGGTCTCGGAAAAGGCCTGCAACTCCGCCACGCTGTAGTTGCCGACCATCAGCACCGGACCATGGGCCGTGCCGATCTGTGCCGGCAGGGTGTCGAGAAAGCCACCGGTCGGGGTCACTCCCAGGTTGGTGTATTCGGCGGCCGGCAGATGGAATTCGGCGATCAGGCGCGCCGCTTCGGCGATCCCGGCGGCCACGCTGACCGGATGCAGGGCCACCCCCAGCGGATTGACCTGGCCGCCGTTGTCGCCGCTGAACAGGTGGCCCACCTTGGCCGCCGCCTCGGCCAGGTCCTGCTGATCCGCCTGGGCGCCGATCAGGAACAGCGAGCCATAGTGCGGCAGGCTGCCACCGCCCTCGGCCTGACTGACGAAGCTGGGCGCGAAGGGCTGCTCGCCGCGGATGTCGGAGCTGTAGTTGGCCACCGGATCGCCGAGGGTGACCACATTGACGAAGTTGCCTCCGTGACCCGCCGCGTGCGCATCGCGGGGAATGCCCGAGGCCTCGAAGCTGATGCCGCCAAGACCGGTCTGCTGGGCGACGTAGGCCGCCGAGATGCCGCCCAGGGAGTGGCCGGTGACGAAGATGTCCTGGGTGCCATAGCCCTGCTTGGCCGCCGCCTCGATCACCTGGTGGGCGAAGTCCAGCGACTGGCGCTGGGCGCTGGAGACCTGCTGGCCGAGGATCTGCAGATCGCTCAGCAGACCACCGGCGGTGGACAGGGGATCGATCAGCAGATTCTCGCCTCTGGTAGTGCCGGCATAGCTGATGAGCACCTGGTTCTCGGCGGTGATCCAGGTGTGGGCCGTCGCGCCGTTGAGCGAGTTGTGCAGCGTCAGCTGCTGGCCATCGACCAGGAACGGCCGCATGCCGTCGGGCGTGCCACCCAGCACGTACTCGCTGATGGCGCCGTTGAGGAATTCGCTGACGGTTGGGGTGCTGGCCGAACTGGTCTGCGCCAGCGGCGTGACCGCGGCGCTCTTCAGCGTGTGCAGGTAGGTGAAGTTGCCGAGGCTGACGATGTCGCTGTTGTCGAGCAGGCCATCGCTGGCCCAGGGGGAGGTTTTCTTGGACATGACGGCACCTTTGTTATTGTCGTGAGGTGGACGCGGTGGCCAGGGCCTTCCACGCCAGGACCACGGTAGGCGCCAGGGAAAAGCCCGCGAAAACCATCCTAGGACGGGCTCTGGCACGCGGCAAGCCGGGAACCCGGGGGTCATTTCCGGACGCCCCGGGTCCGGGTTCGGGCCACCCCACGCCGGGACGGGCCAGGTCTGCGGCAGCGCGGCGCGCCCTGGTCGACCCGCCGCGGGTTCCGGCTACACTGGGGGTCGAATCGATCCAAGAGGCTCCCATGACCGCCATTCGCCTGCCGTCCATCGACCGCCTGCTGCGCCATCCCGCTTCGCGTCCGCTGGAGGAGCGCCACGGTCGCCAGCTGGTCCTTGGCGGCTATCGTTCGCTGCTGGACGATCTGCGGGACGCCCTGAGAGCCGGCACCCTGACCGCCGTGGAGGTGGAGGAGGGCGTGCTGGCCGGTCGCCTGGGCGAGCGCCTGGCGTTGCATAGCCAGCCGCGGGTGCGGCGGGTGTTCAATCTCACCGGCACGGTGCTGCACACCAACCTGGGACGGGCGCTGCTGGCGGAAGAGGCGATCGCCGCGGTGACCGAGGTCGCGCGTCAGCCGATGAATCTGGAATTCGATCTGGCCACCGGCAAGCGCGGCGATCGCGACGACCTGGTCGCCGACCTGGTGCGCGAACTCACCGGCGCCGAGGCGGTGACCGTGGTCAACAACAATGCCGCGGCGGTCCTGCTGGCCCTGCATGCCATAGGCGCGCGCAAGGAAGGGGTGCTGTCCCGTGGCGAGCTGATCGAGATCGGTGGTGCCTTTCGCATCCCCGACATCATGGCCCGGGCCGGGGTCAAGCTGGTGGAGGTGGGCACCACCAATCGCACCCATGCCCGCGACTACGAGGCCGCCATCGGCCCGCGCACCGCGCTGCTGATGCGGGTGCACACCAGCAACTACAGCGTCCAGGGTTTTACCGCCAGCGTGGCCACGGCGGAGCTGGCCGCCATTGCCCGCGCCCATAACGTGCCGCTGCTGGAAGACCTGGGTAGCGGCACCCTGGTGGACCTGACCCGCTGGGGGCTACCCGCCGAACCCACGGTGCAGCAGGCCCTGCGCGATGGCGCCGACCTGGTGACCTTTAGTGGCGACAAGCTGCTGGGCGGCCCCCAGTGCGGCCTCATCGTCGGTCGCCGCGACCTCATCGAGCGCATCAAGAAGAATCCGCTCAAGCGGGCGCTGCGGGTCGACAAGCTGACCCTGGCCGCCCTGGAAGCGACCCTGGCGCTCTATCGCGATCCGGATCGACTGGCCGAGCGGTTGCCCAGCCTCAGGCTGCTGTCGCGCTCGGCCGAGGCCATCACCACCCAGGCCGAGCGGCTGCTGCCGGCCTTCGCCGCCGTGCTAGGCGCGACCTATGCGGTCAGCGTGGAGCCGGCGCTGGGCATGATCGGCAGTGGCGCCCAGCCGGTGGCACGGCTGCCCGGGGCGGCGCTGTGCTGTCGCCCCCAGGTCAGCAAGCGCCTGCGTGGGCGCGCCCTGCGGCAATTGGAAGAGGGCCTGCGCCAGCTACCCATTCCGGTGGTGGGGCGCATCGACGCCGATGCGCTCTGGCTGGATTTGCGTCAGCTCGACGACGAAGCCGCCTTTCTCGCGCAATTGCCAGCGCTGCTGCTGCCGGAGATTCGCTAAGAGCCTGTTCAAAGGCTCGCGAGCTAGAGCCAAACAAGGCGAAAAGACCTGAGGAAGCGGAGTTTACGAGTAGTAAATGAGCATTCCGATGGTCTTTTCAACGCCGTTTGGCCGACGCGCAGCAGCCTTTGAATAGGCTCTAACGAACGACCCAGCGCTGCCGGGCCCAGTTACTCAGCAGATCCACGCCCAGCACCAGCACCAGCATGCCGAGGATCACGGTGGCGGCCTGGGCCTGCTGGAACAGGCTCAGGCTGAAGTACAGCTGCTGCCCCAGGCCGCCGGCGCCGACGAAGCCGAGGATGCTGGCCATGCGGATGTTGTTTTCCCAGCGATAGAGCAGATAGGCCAGCAACTGCGGCCAGACTGCCGGCAGGGTGCCGTAGAGAAAGGCCGCCAGCGCGCCACCGCCGGCCAGGCGAATGGCTTCGGCAGGCGCCTTGGGGGTGTTTTCCAGGGCTTCGGCGAACAGCCGGCCAAGCACCCCGGCGGTGTGTAGGGCCAGCGCCAGGGTGCCGGCATTGGGTCCCAGGCCGGCGGCCAGCACCATCAGCGCCGCCCAGACCAGTTCCGGCACGGCGCGCAGGGCATTGAGCAGCAGCCGCGCCAGCGCCAGGGCGGCCAGGCCGAAGCGGCCGGCCGCCAGCAGCGCCAGCAGGATGCCCAGTAGCCCGGCGAGCAGGGTACCCAGGGCCGACATCGCCAGGGTTTCCACAGCGCCCCGGGCCACGGCCGACAGCTGGGCGAGGGAGAAATCCGGCTTGAGGAAATCGGCCAGGAAGCTACCCATCTGACCCAGGGCGCGGGCGCTCAGCAATTCGCCAAAGGCGGTGCCCAGGTAGCTGATGGACGCCAGCAGGGCGGTGCCCATCGCCACTACCGTCAACAGCCCGGGGCCACGGCCTCGGCCGCGCTCCACCTGGCGCAGCAGCCGGCTCAGCACATCGGCCAGCAGCACCAGCACCAGGAAGGTCAGCAGCAGGCTGGCCACCTCGCCACCGGCGAACATGCGTAGCGACAGGTCGACCTGCTGGCCGAGGCCGCCAGCGCCGACGAAGCCCATCACCACCGAGGCGCGGATGGCGCACTCCCAGCGGTAGACGCTGTAGGAAATCATCTCGCCCGCGGCATTGGGCAGCACGCCATAGACGAAGGCCTGCAGGCGACCGGCGCCCTGGAGCAGCAGGGCCCGCGCCGGGCGGGGATCGACCGATTCGAAGATCTCCGCATAGACCTTGCCCAGCATGCCGCCGTAGGTGATGGCGATGGCCAGCACCCCCGCCGTGGGGCCCAGGCCGACGGCGCGGACGAACAGCAGCGCCCAGACGATCTCCGGCACGCTGCGCAGGACGATCAGTACCCCGCGGACCAGCCCGCGGAGCAGGCGCGGCAACCGACCGGGGCGACCGGCGCGGGGCAGGGCGGAAATCGACAGCGCGCGGGTGGCCAGCAGGGCAGCGGGCAGGGCGATCAGTGCCGCCAGGGCCATGCCCAAGGTGGCGATGGCCAGGGTTTCCAGGGTGGCGCGACCCAGCACGGCGAGAAAGTCGGCGTCATGGGCCGGGGGCCAGAAGCCGGCGAGAAAGTTGCCCATGGTGCGGGCATTGTCGCCGGTGAAGAGGCCCAGCAGATCGAATTCCGCCAGGCGCAGCGTCGGCCAGGCCAGCACCAGGGCCAGCAGGGTGAGCAGCAGGCGGGGCCGGGCAGCGGGGTCCCGACGAGGCGGATTCAGCATCGTGGCAGATCGAGCGGTGTCTCGGCCGGAGTCGGCGCGGCGGGCGCTAGGGTGGTACTCAGGCCGTCATTGGCATAGAGCGCCGCGAGATCGGCCTCGCTCACCGCGCTGGCGGGCTTGTCCCACAGCAGCCGACCGGCACGCAGACCGAGGATGCGCGGAAAGCGCTGCAGCGCCAGTTCGACGTTGTGCAGGCTGGTGACCAGGGTGCTGCCCTGGCGCCCGGCGGCGTCGCGCAGCACCTCCAGGGTATGGCCGGCCAGCACCGGGTCCATGGCCGACACGGGTTCGTCGGCGAGCAGCAGCTGCGGTTGCTGGTAGAGCGCCCGGGCGATGCCGATGCGCTGCAGCTGGCCACCGGACAACTGATCGCAGGAGGCGTAGAGACGGTCGGCGAGATCCAGCGGCGTCAGGGCCGCAGCGGCGCCGTCACGATCCAGGGGATGCACCAGGCTGATCAGGCTACGCGCCAGCGACCACTGGCCGAGCCGTCCGGCCAGCACCGCGGTGATGACTCTCTGGCGTGCGGGCAGCGGCGGGGCCTGGTGGATGAGACCGATACGGGCGCGCAGCTGGCGCCGCGCGCGGTTGCCCAGCGTCCAGGGATCTTCCCCGAGTAGCTCCAGCTGACCCGTCACGGGCCGCAGCCCGGTGGCCAGCAGCCGCAGCAGGCTGGTCTTGCCCGCCCCGGACGGGCCGATCAGGGCGACCTGCTCACCCTGTTCCAGGTGCAGGTCGAGATCGGCCAGGGCGGGCGAGCCGTCGGCGTGTACCAGCGTCACGCCCCTGAGGGCGAGACTCACTTGAGCAGGCCGGCTGCCAGGGCGGAAGCCTCGATGCTCTTGTAGTTGTCCGGCGAGGTCGGCACGAAGCGGCTGGCCGCTTGCAGGTCGAGGATCGCCTTGTCGGCGGGCTTGGCCGGATCCAGGTCGAGGAAGGCCTGTTTGATCTTGGCTGCCAGTTGCGGATCCAGATTGCCCCGCACCGTCCAGTTGTAGTCATAGTAGGCCGGGGTGGTAGCGATCACCCGCACCTTGCTGGTGTCGACCTTGCCGGCGTCGACCAGCTTCTTCCACACCGAGGCGTTGAGCACCCCAGCGTCGGCCTTGCCCGCGGCAACCCAGGCGACGGTGGCGTCATGGGCGCCGGAATAGGCCACCCGCGAGAAGAACTGCTCGGGAGCGATGCCGTCCTGCTGCATGAAGTAGCGCGGCATCAGGCTGCCCGAAGTGGAGGAGACCGAACCAAAGGCGAATGTCTTGCCCTTGAGGTCCTGCAGGCTCTTCACGGCCGGATCGGCGGTGATGAATTTGCTGGTGAACTGCTGATCTTCCTCGCGCTGTACCAGGGGATTCATCGGCGCCTTACGCTGCGCCTGGACGAAGGTGAAGCCACCGAACCAGGCCAGGTCCAGCCGATCCGACGCCATGGCTTCCACCACGCCGGCATAGTCGGACACCGGCACGAACTTGACCGGCATGCCCAGGCGTTGCTCCAGGTATTCGCCCAGCGGCTTGAACTTGCGGATCAGCTCGGTGGGCGCCTCGTCGGGAATGGCCGAGACGCGCAGTTCGTCGGCGGCATGGGAAAGCAGGGACGTCAGGGACAGGGCCAGGCCTGCTGCCAGGGCCAGCGAACGCTTGAGCATGGGTTTCTCCGGTTCAATAGCGGAAAAAAAGGGGCTGCAGTATAGGGGGTGACGCTCGATTGCGCAGCCGTCACGGGGCCGGAGGCCTTGTTGGAACGTGCGGCGCGGCGACGGAAACGCTCTGGACGGCGCCTGCGCGGCGGACTTGAAGCAGCGTTCGAGTCCGCCAGGGAGGGGAGATTAGCCCGCAGGCGCTCAGGTCTCGTCGAAGAAGCGCTCGTTCCAGTCCACCAGGGGTTGCGGCGCATTGAGCTTCTGGCCGTAGATCACTGCGTAGGCCAGCACGTTCTGCACGTATTGCCGCGTCTCGTCGAAGGGAATGGTTTCCACCCAGACGTCGAAGGCCAGGTGGCGAGCGCCCGTCAGCCAGCGCTTCACCCGCCCCGGGCCGGCGTTGTAGGCCGCCGAGGCCAGCACGCGGTTGCCGTTGAACTGGGCATGGACCATCGACAGATAGGCGGTGCCCAGCTGGATGTTCTTTTCCGGGGTCAGCGCCTGCTGCGGCGAGGCCAGGGGAATGGCGAACTTGCTGGCGGTATGGCTGGCGGTGGCCGGCATCAGCTGCATCAGGCCCATGGCGCCCACGCCGGAGCGCGCATCGGCCATGAAGCCGCTTTCCTGGCGGGTGATGGCGAACACCCAGCTGCTGTGCAGACCGCGGGTCTGGGCCTCGCGCACGAAGCTCTCGCGGTAGGCGATGGGGAAACGGATGTCCAGGTCGTCCCAGTACTTGGCCAGGCTGATGGTGCGGATCGCCGGGAAATACCATTGCATGTCATAGGCCATGCGCGCCTGGGCCACTAGTTCGTCGCGGTTGAAGTGGCGGCTGACGTAGAACCACTCGCGGCGGGCGTTGATCGGTTCGCCGCGGGCGATGAATTCCAGGGCGCGCTGCACGCCAGGGGTATTGCGCACCTTGCGCTTGAGGGCGTCGCTGAGCATCAGCGGCTTGTTGTTGAGCTGATAGGGCGCCTTGCTGCGGTCGGCAGCGAGAAAGCCGTAATAGTCACGCTCGCGACTGACTTCGGCGTATTCGCGCAGCACCGCCGGACTCTGCGGCTGCATCAGCTCCAGGGTGCGGGCGCGCCAGTATTCCCAGCGATTGGCCTTGGCCAGGCTGGGCGGAAAGCGCTCGATCAGGGCATGGGCATCGCTCCAGCGACCCAGGCGCAGGAGCAGTCGGGCGCGCCATTCGCTGACGTCGTCATCACGCAGCTCGAGATCGTAACGCTCCATCAACGGCAGGGCGCGCGGATCGAAGTTCTTCGCCAGGGTCAGGCCGATCTGGCGGGCGATGGCGACCTTTTCGTCGCGGGTGAAGGGCATGCGCTGGCTGTAGACATCCAGCAGACCCATGGCCTGTTCCGGATCCTGGCGCGCCAGTTTGCGCAGTCCCAGGCCGACCACGTCGGCGAGGCTCTCGCTGGCCGGGGCGAAAGCCTGGACATTGGCGATCTGCTGCGGCTTCTGCGCTACGTCGATCAGCCGCTGGGCCTGGCCGGACAGCGTCGGCAACTGGGCGGAGAGGGTGCGCACCAGGCCGTATTCGCCCTTGTCGGCGGCTAGCTTGGCGCGCTCCCAGACCCGCTCCTCGGTGAGCTGGCCGCGCGCCGCCCAGGCCTGGAACAGGCCGTCGCAGCTGGTCGGCTGGGCCTTGCCCACCAGCCAGTACTTCTCCGCCAGCTTGAAGCCCTCGCTGGCATTGCCTTGGGCGATCAGGTACTGGCCGTGCAGGCAATCCAGTTCGGTGAAGTTGTAGTCGGGCGAATAGTATTTCTCGAAGCGATTCCAGTCGCCGCGATCGGCCAGGCTGCGCAGCCAGCGCAGACGCAGCCAGTTGGACTGCGGCAGATCGCCGTGCTCGGCGAGAAAGGTCTCGATCTCGGCGTCGCTGGCGCCGGGGACGCGCTTGATCAGCTCGTCGTAGGCCAGGTAGGGCTCCAGCGGATAGGTGCGCAGTTCGCCGCGATTGGCCAGGTAGACGCTGGCGTCGCCGCGATCCAGCGCCGCCTTGGCCTGGTCGTAGAGTTGCCGCTGCTGCTCCAGGGGAGCGGCTTGCGAGGTGGTGGAGCCGATCAGGGGAGCGAGGAGCAGGGGCAGGATGACGAACAGGCGACCGCGCATGGGAATTCCGTAAAAGCTGAATGCGGAGGAGGCGGCGCGCCAGGCTCAGGGCCAGCGGCCGACCGTCACGGGGCAGTCTAGCTTACGTGCCGGCGCCAGGCGGCGAAAGCGTCGGCCATGGCCTGCCGTCGGGCGGTCCGGGCGTTTCGCCGGGTCGTGTCGACCGGCGCCGGGGTAGGCGTCTCTGCTAGACTGGCTGGCCTTTTTCGCGGAGAAACCCATGGCGCTGCTCAAGTTCACCAACGTATCCCTGGCCTTTGGCGTCACCCCCTTGCTGGACGGGGTGTCCTGGCAGATCGAACGGGGCGAGCGGGTATGCATCATCGGCCGCAACGGCACCGGCAAATCCAGCCTCTTGCGCATCGTCAAGGGCGAGCAGCAGGCCGACGACGGTGAGGTCTGGCGCGCGCCGGCACTGAAGATCGGCGAGCTGCCGCAGGAATTGCCGCGCGCCGACGACCGCTCGGTGTTCGACGTGGTGGCCGCCGGCCTGGCGGGCGTCGGCGAGCTGCTCGCCGAATACCATCACCTGACCCAGGACACCAGCGGTGAACTGGACATGGACCGCCTCATGCACGTCCAGCAGGAACTGGAAGCCCGCGACGGCTGGCGCCTGCAGCAACTGGTGGAAAGCACCCTGAGCCGGCTGCAGCTGCCGGCGGAAAAGACACTCGCCGAACTGTCCGGTGGCTGGCGGCGGCGCGTGCTGCTGGCTCAGGCCCTGGTGGCCGAGCCCGATCTGCTGCTGCTCGACGAACCCACCAACCACCTGGACATCGGTGCCATCGCCTGGCTGGAAGACGCCCTGCGCGGCTATCCCGGTGCCGTGCTGTTCATCACCCACGACCGGGCCTTCCTTCAGGCGCTGGCCACCCGCATCCTCGAACTGGACCGCGGCAACCTGATCGACTGGCAGGGCGACTACGCCAGCTTCCTGGTGCACAAGGAGCAGCAGCTGGCGGCGGAAGAGACCGCCAATGCCCTGTTCGACAAGCGCCTGGCCCAGGAAGAGGTCTGGATCCGCCAGGGCATCAAGGCCCGGCGGACCCGCAACGAAGGCCGGGTCCGTGCCCTCAAGGCCATGCGCAACGAACGCAGCGAGCGCCGCGAGCGCCAGGGCAAGGCCAATCTATTGCTGGAAACGGCCGACAAGTCCGGCAAGCAGGTCATCCTCGCCGAGCACATGAGCTATGCCCACCCCGGCGGCGAGCCGCTCATCCGCGACCTGACCCTGCTGATCCAGCGTGGCGATCGCATCGGTCTGCTCGGCCCCAATGGCTCGGGCAAGACCACCCTGCTCAAGCTGCTGCTGGGTGACCTGCAGCCCACCACCGGCAAGATCCAGTACGGCACCAAGCTGGAGATCGCCTACTTCGACCAGCTGCGCCTGCAACTGGAGCCGAAGAAGACGGTGATCGACAACCTCGCCGAGGGTCGCGAATTCATCACCATCAACGGCCAGGATCGCCATGTGCTGAGCTACCTGGGCGATTTCCTGTTCAGCCCCCAGCGTGCCCGTACCCCGGTCAAGGCACTGTCCGGTGGCGAGCGCGCGCGCCTGCTGCTGGCCAAGCTGTTCAGCAAGCCGGCCAACCTGCTGGTGCTGGACGAACCCACCAACGACCTCGACGTCGAGACCCTGGAACTGCTCGAAGAGGTGCTGCTGAGTTTCGAGGGCACCGTGCTGATGGTCAGCCACGACCGGGCTTTCCTCGACAACGTGGTGACCAGCACCCTGGTGTTCGAAGGGGAAGGGCGGGTACGGGAGTACGTCGGTGGCTACCAGGATTGGCTGCGCCAGGGTGGCTCACCGCGCCTGCTGGGCGTACAAACCCGCGAAGACAAGCCGGTACAGCCGGCCGCCAAGGCCGAGCCTACTCCTGTGGCGGCACCCGCAGCCGCGCCGGCCAAGCGCAAGCTCAGCTACAAGGAGCAGCGTGAGCTGGACGCCCTGCCAGGCGCCATCGAAACCGCGGAGATCGAACTGGAAGCCCTGCAGACCGCCATTGCCGATCCCGGCTTCTACCAGCTGCCGGGCGAGGTCACCCAGGCCAAGCTGGCCCGCATGGACGCGCTGCAGGCCGAACTGGATCGCCTCATCGAGCGCTGGGCCGAGTTGGAGTGATCCAACCCGGCCGCGGGATCAGGTCTTATCCTTGTTCAGGGCCACCGCCAGGGTATCGCAGGGCGCGCCGTGCAGCAGGTCGTTGGACGTCGAGCCCAGCAGCAGCGCCAGGCCGTGACGACCATGGCTGCCGACCACGATCAGGTCGCAGCCCTGCTCCTTGGCCATGCGGTGGATCTCCTGGCGCGGCTGCCCATAGGCCAGCACGCAATTGCCAGCCAACTCGGCGTACTGGGTGGTGAAGCCATCCAGTCGTTCGCGGGCCTGCTCGATCTGCTGCTGCTGCAGCGACGACAGATCCATGGGCACATCACCGCCAAAGGCCATGGCCATGGGCTCGACCACGTGCACTAGGGACACCTTGCTGCCACAGCACTGACCCAGGGCCACGGCGCGGCGGATCACCGGCTGGCAATCGTCGGTCAGGTCGACGGCAACCAATATGTGTTGGTAGGCCATACACATCTCTCCTTCGTGATGGGGCGCCAGGCCGTACCGTGGCTGGCGCTCGATTCGCAGGCTTCAGGTTCTGCCTGGAAAGAACCGGCTGTCGCTGGCAGCTGTTCAGGCAGAGGCTCGCCCACTTGTAGTTTCGACTCCAGGAGTCGGGGATAGCTCCACGGCTATCTTGCACAGAAGCGCGCCAAGCTCAAGCGCCCACCACGCGAACCCCCGGTTGCGCTTTCCCCGCGTGTCCCAATTGACAAGCGCCCGCTTTTGCCAGAAGGTTGTGCGAGCCGTTCAAACGGTTGTATGAATTTTCGCCCCGGCCCGGCCGGTGCCCTCCACAGAACAATATCGGGGCTGGCGATTTTCGGCTTCCACCCGAAGCTGCCGCCCGCCTCGCGACCAGGACTCAAGGGAGACCCGCTGATGATTTTCGAAGGCAAAGCCCTTTCGGTGCGCGACGTGGAGGACGGCATCGCCGAACTTCGCTTCGACCTCCAAGGCGAATCGGTCAACAAGTTCAGCGCCATCACCCTGCGTGAATTCCGCCAGGCCGTGGATGCCCTGAAAGCCCACGCCGGCCTGCGCGGCGTCATCGTCACCAGCGGCAAGGACGTCTTCATCGTCGGCGCCGACATCACCGAATTCGTCGAGATGTTCGGCCGGCCGGCCGAAGAGCTGCAGGCCGGCATCGCCGAGATCAACCGCATCTTCAACGACTTCGAAGACCTGCCGGTGCCCACCGTGGCCGCCGTGGGCGGCATCGCCCTGGGTGGCGGTTGCGAGATGACCCTGACCGCCGACTATCGGGTGCTGAGCACCGCGGCACGCATCGGCCTGCCGGAAGTCAAGCTGGGCATCTATCCGGGCTGGGGCGGCACCGTCCGCCTGCCGCGCCTGATCGGCAGCGACAACGCCATCGAGTGGATCGCTTCCGGCAAGGAAAACGACGCCGCCACCGCTCTAAAGGTCGGCGTGGCCGATGCCGTGGTCGCCCCCGAGCACCTGTTCGACGCCGCCCTGGACCTGGTCCGCCGCGCCGCCGCCGGCGAGCTGAACTACCGCGCCAAGCGCAAGCCCAAGCTGGAAAAGCTGCAGCTCAATGCCATCGAAGCCATGATGGCCTTCGAATCGGCCAAGGGCTTCGTCGCGAGTCAGGCCGGTCCGCACTATCTGGCACCGCTGGAAGCCATCAAGGCCATTCAGAATTCCGCCAACTACGGCCGCGACAAGGCCCTGGAAGTCGAAGGCGCCGGTTTCGCCAAGATGGCCCAGACCTCGGTCTCCGCCAGCCTGGTCGGCCTGTTCCTCAATGACCAGGCGCTCAAGCGCAAGGCCAAGGTACTGGAAAAGCAGGCCGCGCCGGTCAAGCTGACCAGCGTGCTGGGCGCCGGCATCATGGGTGGTGGCATCGCCTACCAGTCCGCGCTCAAGGGCACCCCGATCCTGATGAAGGACATTCGCGACGAAGCCCTGGAGCTGGGGCTGAGCGAAGCCAGCAAGCTGCTCAACAAGCGCGTCGAGAAGGGCCGCCTGGAGCCGGCGAAGATGGCCGAGGCGCTCAATCGCATCCGTCCGACGCTGTCCTATGGCGACTTCAAGAGCGTCGACCTGGTGGTCGAGGCGGTGGTCGAGAACCCCAAGGTCAAGCAGGCCGTGCTGGCCGAAGTGGAAGGCCAGGTACGCGAGGACGCCATCCTCACCTCCAACACCTCCACCATCTCCATCAGTCTCCTGGCCCAGGCGCTCAAGCGTCCGGAAAACTTCTGCGGCATGCACTTCTTCAACCCGGTGCACATGATGCCCCTCGTCGAGGTGATCCGTGGCGAGAAGACCAGTGAAAGAGCCATCGCCACCACCGTGGCCTACGCTCGCCAGATGGGCAAGAACCCCATCGTGGTCAATGACTGCCCCGGCTTCCTGGTCAACCGCATTCTCTTCCCGTACTTCGGCGGCTTCGCCGCGCTGCTGGCCCAGGGGGCCGATTTCCAGCGCGTCGACAAGCTGATGGAGAAGTTCGGCTGGCCCATGGGCCCGGCCTACCTGATGGACGTGGTCGGCATGGACACCGCCCACCACGCCCGCGACGTCATGGCCGAGGGCTTCCCCGAGCGCATGAAGGAAAGCCGCAAGACCGCGGTGGACGCCCTTTACGAAGCCCATCGCTTCGGCCAGAAGAACGGCAAGGGCTTCTATGTCTACGAGACCGACAAGAAGGGCAAGCCGAAGAAGGTCGCCGATCCGACCGTGGCCGAGGTGCTGGCACCGGTCACCTACGAACAGCGTGAATTCACCGACGAGGAGATCGTCGAGCGGATGATGGTGCCGCTGTGTCTGGAAGCCGTGCGCTGCCTGGAAGACGGCATCGTCGAAAGCGCCGCCGAGGCCGACATGGGCCTGATCTACGGCATCGGCTTCCCGCCCTTCCGTGGTGGTGCGCTGCGCTACATCGACAGCCTTGGCGTGGCCGAATTCGTCGCCATGGCCGACAAGTACGCCGACCTCGGGCCGCTGTACCACCCGACCCCCAAACTCCGCGAAATGGCCGCCGCTGGCCAACGCTTCTTCGGTTGAGCCTGGAGTAAAGAAATGAGTCTGAATCCGAGAGACGTCGTCATCGTCGACTTCGCCCGCACGCCCATGGGCCGTTCCAAGGGCGGCATGCACCGCAACACCCGCGCCGAGACCCTGTCCGCGCGGCTGATCGACGCGGTCCTCGACCGCAACCCCCAGGTCAACCCGGCCGAGGTGGAAGACGTGATCTGGGGCTGCGTCAACCAGACCCTGGAACAGGGCTGGAACATCGCCCGCATGGCCTCGCTGCTGACCCGCATCCCCCATACCAGCGGCGCCCAGACGGTGAGCCGCCTGTGCGGTTCTTCCATGAGCGCCCTGCACACCGCCGCCCAGGCGATCCAGACCGGCAACGGCGACGTCTTCGTCGTCGGCGGGGTGGAGCACATGGGCCACGTCGGCATGATGCACGGCGTCGATCCGAATCCCCAGCTGTCGCTGCACGCCGCCAAAGCCTCCGGCATGATGGGCCTGACCGCCGAGATGCTGGGCAAGATGCACGGCATCACCCGCGAAGCCCAGGACCAGTTCGGCTACCGCTCTCATCAACTGGCCTGGAAGGCCACCCAGGAAGGCAAATTCAAGGACGAGATCATTCCCCTGGAAGGTCACGACGAGAACGGCTTCCTCAAGGTCTTCAGCCAGGACGAGACCATCCGTCCGGAAACCACCCTCGAAGGACTGGCGGCCCTGAAGCCGGCCTTCAACCCGAAGGGCGGGACCGTGACCGCCGGCACCTCCTCGCAGATCACTGATGGCGCCTCCTGCATGCTGGTCATGTCCGCCCAGCGCGCCCAGGACCTGGGCCTGCAACCGCTGGCCAAGATCCGCTCCATGGCCGTGGCCGGCGTGGATCCGGCGATCATGGGCTACGGTCCGGTGCCGGCCTCGCAGAAGGCGCTCAAGCGCGCCGGCCTGACCATCGCCGACATCGATTTCATCGAACTCAACGAAGCCTTCGCCGCCCAGGCCCTGCCGGTGCTCAAGGACCTCAAGGTGCTCGACAAGATGGAGGAAAAGGTCAATCTGCACGGGGGCGCCATCGCCCTGGGTCACCCCTTCGGTTGCTCTGGCGCCAGAATTTCAGGCACGCTGTTAAATGTCATGAAACAGAATCACGGCACCTTCGGCCTGGCCACCATGTGCGTGGGGCTCGGCCAGGGCATCACCACGGTGTTCGAACGCCTGCGCTGATCCGCCGCAGCGTGCGTCATCCGACCGGGGCGCCCCCAGGGCTGCCCCGGTTTTCTTTTTTCGAGGTGGAACATGGCATTGCAGACGGGACTCTACCGGCACTACAAGGGTCAGCAGTATCGGGTGCTGGGTCTGGCCCGGCATTCGGAGACCGAGGAAGAGCTGGTCATCTATCAGGCGTTGTATGGCGAATATGGTCTCTGGGCCCGCCCCTTGAGCATGTTTCGCGAGAGCGTCCAGGTCGATGGCGAGCAGGTGCCGCGCTTCGCGCTGATCAGCGTCGAAGCCGATCCCTTGGGTCTGGATGCCACGCCGCAGCCTTGACCTTGCCGACATCGCCACTATATATAGCGGTGCCGCGTTGGCCGACCGCCCCCGGCGCACCAGACTGAAGTCGTTCTGGTCCTCCATCCGCCGTATTGGCGCTCGCCTTTCGCTCGCTCACCGCTTTCAAGCAGGAATCTGACTCTCCCATGGGTAAATCGCTGGTCATCGTGGAATCCCCGGCCAAGGCCAAGACCATCAACAAGTATCTGGGTAACCAGTACGTGGTGAAGTCGAGCATCGGCCACATCCGCGACCTTCCCACCAGCGGCGCCGGCACCGCCAAGGAGCCCGCCGCCAAGACGCGCAAGACCGCCGCCGAGGCGCCCGCGCTGTCACCCAAGGAAAAGGCCCGGCGTCAGCTGTTCGCCCGCATGGGTGTCGATCCCGAGCATGGCTGGAAGGCGCACTACGAGATCCTGCCCGGCAAGGAAAAGGTGATCGAGGAACTGCGCCGCCTGGCCAAGGACGCCGACACCGTCTATCTCGCGACCGACTTGGACCGCGAAGGGGAGGCCATCGCCTGGCACCTGCGGGAAGCCATCGGCGGCGACGACTCGCGCTACAAGCGCGTGGTGTTCAACGAGATCACCAAGAAGGCCATTCAGGAGGCCTTCTCCCAGCCCGGCGAACTGGACATCAATCGCGTCAACGCCCAGCAGGCGCGCCGCTTCCTCGACCGCGTGGTCGGCTACATGGTCTCGCCGCTGCTGTGGTCGAAGATCGCCCGTGGCCTGTCCGCCGGTCGAGTTCAGTCGGTAGCGGTCAAGCTGGTGGTGGAGCGCGAGCGCGAGATCCGCGCCTTCGTCCCCGAGGAATACTGGGAGATCCACGCTGACCTGGCCACGCCGAAAAAGGCCCAGGTGCGTTTCGAAGTGGTGCGCGAGAAGGGTGAAGCCTTCAAGCCGCTGAACGAAGCCCAGGCCAAGGCCGCCCTGACCAAGCTGGAAAAGGCCGCCTATCGCATCGCCAAGCGCGAAGACAAGCCGACCAGCAGCAGGCCCTCCGCACCCTTCATCACCTCCACCCTGCAGCAGGCGGCGAGCAATCGCCTGGGCTTCGGGGTGAAGAAGACCATGATGATGGCCCAGCGTCTCTATGAGGCCGGCTACATCACCTACATGCGTACCGACTCGACCAACCTGTCGGGCGATGCCATCGCCATGGCCCGTGGCTACATCGAGAGTGAATTCGGCAAGCAGTACCTGCCGGAAAAGGCCAACGTCTACGGCAGTCGCGAAGGCGCCCAGGAAGCGCACGAGGCCATCCGCCCCTCCGACGTCAACGTCAAGCCCAACAGCCTGTCGGGCATGGAGCGGGACGCCGAGCGCCTGTACGAACTGATCTGGCGCCAGTTCCTGGCCTGCCAAATGCCGCCGGCCGAATACCTGTCCACCACGGTGACCGCCGCGGCGGGCGACTTCGAGCTGCGTGCCCGTGGCCGCATCCTCAAGTTCGACGGCTACACCCGTGTCCTGCCCCAGCAGAGCAAGCCGGGTGACGACGACGTCCTGCCGGAGATGAAGCAGGGCGAGGACCTCGGCCTGGTCAAGCTCGACCCGAGCCAGCACTTCACCAAGCCGCCGGCCCGCTTCTCCGAAGCCAGCCTGGTCAAGGAGCTTGAGAAGCGCGGCATCGGCCGGCCGTCCACCTACGCTGCCATCATTTCCACCATCCAGGATCGCGGCTACGTGACGGTGCACAATCGCCGTTTCTATGCCGAGAAGATGGGCGACATCGTCACCGATCGCCTCAACGAAAGCTTTGCCAACCTGATGGACTTCAGCTTCACCGCCAACATGGAAGGCAATCTGGACAACGTCGCCCAGGGCGAGCGGGACTGGAAGAATCTGCTCGACGAATTCTATGGCGACTTCAAGCAGAAGCTGGAGAGCGCCGAAGCGGGCGAGAAGGGCATGAGGGCCAATCAGCCCACCCTGACCGACATTCCCTGCCAGCTCTGCGGCCGGCCGATGATGATCCGGACCGCCTCCACCGGGGTCTTCCTCGGCTGCTCGGGCTATGCCCTACCGCCCAAGGAACGCTGCAAGGCCACCATCAACCTGGTGCCGGGTGACGAGATCGCCGAAGACGACGAGGGTGAGTCCGAATCGCTGGTCCTGCGTGGCAAGCATCGCTGCCCCATCTGCAGCACCGCGATGGACGCCTATCTGATCGACGAGCATCGCAAGCTTCACGTCTGCGGCAACAATCCGGACTGCCCGGGCTACGAGATCGAAGAGGGCAGCTATCGCATCAAGGGCTACGAAGGCCCGTCGCTGGAATGCGACAAGTGCGGCAGCGAGATGCAGCTCAAGACCGGCCGTTTCGGCAAATTCTTCGGCTGTACCAATCCGGCCTGCAAGAACACCCGCAAGTTGCTCAAGAACGGCGAGCCGGCGCCGCCGAAGATGGACGCCGTGCCCATGCCTGAGCTGCGCTGCGAAAAGGTCGACGACACCTATGTGTTGCGCGACGGGGCGTCGGGCTTGTTCCTGGCCGCCAGTGGCTTCCCGAAGAATCGCGAGACCCGTGCGCCGTTGGTCAGTGAACTGCTGCCCCATCGCGACGAGATCGATCCCAAGTACCATTATCTGCTGAGTGCCCCGGTGAAGGACGCCGAAGGCCGCCCGGCGGTGATCCGCTTCAGCCGCAAGACCAAGGAGCAGTACGTGCAGACCGAGGTCGAGGGCAAGCCCACCGGCTGGAAGGCCTTCTACGACGGCAAGAAGTGGCAGGTGGAAGAGAAGCGCTAGGGCCTTTGGCTCCGGCGCGAGACAGGTGGTCGGCGTGAGCCGGCCTGAGGAGAAGGGCATGGCCAACGAGCGTTACACCCGCACCAACCAGAAGCTCTATTTCGCCGGTCTGGCGCTGGACAGCTGGCGCTCGGCTCAGGCGGCACCCTCCGCACAAAGCCAGGGCCGCATCATGGCCGAGCGCGAGGCCTGCCTGTTTCACCTGCATGGCGCCCTGCTGGGGCTCTGTCAGGAGGTGGCAGGCTTCTACCGTCATCCCACCATGGAAGCCACGTCGCTCGCCGTCCTGCTCTCACCCGACGCCTTGAACGAGGCGCCCAGTCCGGAAATGGGTGAACTGGTGGAGCTGGCTGGCAATTCGGAGACTTGGCTGGCGCAGTTGATCGCCGAATACCAGCGGCTGCTGCAACCGCCCCAGGCGCCGCGGCGGCCCAAGCAGGACCCGACCTTGGCCCTCATCGAAGCGGTCAGCCTGGAACCGGCCGAGCCGGAACTGGGTCTTGAAGAAGTGGAAGCCTGGCGCGAAAGTCTCAAGCAGACGGCGCTCAGATTCCGCGGTGCCATGACCGAGTGGTAGGAGCCGTCCAGCTAGCATGCCGCAGAGGCCGTCAGGACGATGGCCTTGCAGACCGTCGAAAAAGGCTCAGGCAAGTCAGCCTCCCAGACCCCACGCTGTTACACTATCCGCTTAGCTGTGGAGATACTGAATGACTACTGCCTACCTGGAAATCGTTGAACTCTCCGATGGTCGCATCGTGTTGCGCCGTGCGGACGACGAGGAAGCCCTCGTGACCCTTGAGTTTTCCAGCGATGCCAAGGATTTCCTGCATGGACAGCAGATAGAGGTGGCCAAGGCCATGTTCAACCTGGGCGTGCAGATGGCGGGTCGCTTGGCCGAAGGCGACAGCCTTCAGCGTGACGATCAACCCCGCGTCCTGCACTGACTCTCCGCCTGATCCGGCATTCCGTGCGGGAATGCCGCCGCTACATCCCTTCCTGCCCGCTGCCTAGGCGAATCTGACGTTCAGACTCTGGCTATTGCCCTGGGCCGCGGCGCGTGCCAGTTGCTGCTTGCCCGCATCGCTGAGGTCGTGCAGCCAGCTGATCACCGTATGACTCTGCCCCTTGCGCAGCACCTCGCAGGCCAGTTGCAGCGTCTTGGCCGCGCTCGGCGTCTGCAGCAGGAGCACCCGTTCCGGATTCAGATGGGTACTGCGCAACCAGGCGTTGCTGAGCAGCGACGGCGGCGTGACCAGGGTCAGCCAGCGAGCATCGTCTTTGTCGCTCAGCTGGCGCAGGATGGGCGCCAGCAACTGCAGGCATTGTTCCTGGCTACCGTGCAGGGACATCTCGCTGAAGGTGTCCGGCAGCGGGGCGGCCGGCAGCTCCCGGGCCGGCTTGCCGGCCTTGGGCAGAAAGGCGGTCAGCTCCTGCAGCAGGAGCTCAGGTGCCAGGTCCAGCTCTTGAACCAACGAACGCGGGGCATCGAACATCAGGGGAAATTGCATGGCGACCTCCTGGAGGCGACTCGATCAAATCCACTTGACGTCATGTACCACGGATACATGACGTCACTGTGCTCAGCCTGGTCTTGAGCGCTTTTTCGGAGCGCGAACCGATACCCCCGATCAAGACTTCGGCGTAAGGCAAATAGCGGTGACAAGAGGCTGGCCCGCAGGCCAGCCCTAGACGTTAGCGGCGGATGACGCCAACGCTTAACCCTTCGATGGCGAATTCCTGGGTGGAAAGATCGACTTCGATAGGGGCGAACTCGGGATTTTCCGCCAGCAGGGTTACCTGGTTGCCCGAGCGCTTGAATCTCTTCACGGTGACTTCGTCGCCCACCCGGGCCACGACGATCTGGCCATTGTGCACCTCACGGGTCACATGGACGGCCAAGAGGTCGCCATCGAGGATGCCGACGTCTCTCATGCTCATGCCCTTGACCTTGAGCAGGTAGTCGGCACGGGGCTGGAAGAAGGCCGGGTTGATGGCGCAGTTTTCCTCGACGTTCTGCTCGGCCAGGATGGGGGCGCCCGCGGCGACCCGACCGATGACTGGCAGGCTCTCGTCGGCCTTGCGCGTGGTATCCAGCCCCGGGATGCGGATGCCACGAGAGGCGCCCGGCGTCATCTCGATGGCGCCCTTGCGGGCCAGGGCCTTGAGGTGCTCCTCGGCCGCATTCGGCGATTTGAAACCAAGCTCCTGCGCGATCTCCGCGCGGGTAGGCGGAAAGCCATTGGCTTCGAGGCAACGCTTGATGAAGGCCAGGATCTCGGCTTGTCGCGGTGTCAGTTTCAGCATGATGCACGTCGCGTCGTCTAATGATGCTGTGATTATATACAGTAACTCCAGGTGGTAGGCAAGGGCACCTGGCCCGGCTTCGGACGACAGGCCGGATTGGTGGCAAATAGCCCGCAAACAGCGGAAGGACGAGTGCTCCAGCGCTTTCAGGTCAGGCTCACCGCCCGAACTGCGATTGACTTGGATAGCGTTTGAAACATATGTTTCAAACGGAAATTCATCTATCGAGGAAGGTCATGGCGCAGTCGGATACCGTGGAGCGCATTCTGGATGCGGCCGAGCAACTGTTCGCCGAGCGCGGCTTTGCCGAAACCTCGCTGCGACTCATCACCACCCGCGCCGGGGTCAATCTGGCGGCCGTCAACTATCACTTCGGCTCCAAGAAGGCCCTGATCCAGGCGGTGTTCTCGCGCTTTCTCGATCCCTTCTGCTTCAACCTGGAGCGGGATCTGGATCAGTGGCAGCCGAAGAACGGGGAAGAGGTGAGCCTGGAGGCGCTGCTGAATCTGCTGGTGGACCACTCCCTGGCCATCAAGCCACGGCATGGCAATGACCTCTCGGTGTTCATGCGTCTGCTGGGTCTGGCGTTCAGCCAGAGCCAAGGCCACCTGCGCAAATACCTGGAACAGACCTATGGGCGTGCCTTCCGCCGCTTCCTGCTGCTGGTGAACCGCGCCGTGCCCGAGATTCCGCCCCTGGAGCTGTTCTGGCGCGCCCACTTCATGCTGGGCGCGGCGGTGTTCAGCATGTCCGGCATCAAGGCACTGCGGGCGATCGGCGAGAACGATTTCGGCGTCGATACCCACACCGACCAGGTGCTGCGGCTGATGGTCCCCTTCCTCGCCACCGGCATGCGGGCGCCGACGGCGATGCATGCACCGGAGCTGGCCCAGGCCCAGTATCGGCCGCGGCGGCCAGTCGCGGTGGAGACGGCCGAGACCTACTAGGCTGCGGCATCGAGGGTGGCTGGGGTAAGCTTGCGTCCCTTTCACGGCGCCATGCGCCGGAGCATTCGGACGAGGTACCCATGCAAGGCTCCCTGATGGTCGATATCGCTGGCACCTGGCTCACCGCCGAGGATCGTCAGCTGCTGCGCCAGCCAGAGGTGGGCGGACTGATCCTGTTCGCCCGCAACATCGAAACCCCGGGGCAGGTCCGCGAACTGTGCCGCGCGATCCGCGCGGTGCGCCCGGAGCTGTTGCTGGCCGTGGACCAGGAAGGCGGTCGCGTGCAGCGCCTGCGCCGCGACGTGGTACGGCTGCCGGCCATGGGGCAGCTGGGCGGTCGCGCGGACAGCCTGGAATTGGCCCGGCTCTGTGGCTGGATCATGGCGACCGAGATCCTGGCGGTGGGGCTGGACTTCAGCTTCGCTCCGGTGCTGGACGTCGACCATGGGCGCAGTCAGGTCATAGGCCTGCGCTCCTTCGGCGCTGCCGAGCAGGTGATCAGGCTGGGCGGTGCCTTCATCGCCGGCATGGGTGACGCCGGCATGGCCGCCACGGGCAAGCATTTCCCCGGGCATGGCTGGGCCGAAGCCGATTCCCACTATGCCATTCCCACCGACGAGCGCGATCTGGACACCCTGCTGCGCACCGACCTGCGCCCGTTCCAGGCGCTGCTGCCAGCGCTGGGTGGCGTCATGCCCGCCCATGTCATCTATCCTGCCGTGGATCCCCAGCCGGCCGGCTTTTCCCGACGCTGGCTGCAGGAAATCCTGCGCGGCGAACTGGATTACCAGGGGGTGATCTTCAGCGACGACCTGTCCATGGCCGGTGCCCATGTGGCCGGCGATGCCGGTCAGCGCGTCGAAGCGGCCCTCAGCGCTGGTTGCGACATGGGACTGGTCTGCAACGATCGCGCGGCGGCCGAGCTGGCCCTGACCCGGGTACAGCAGCTGGGCGTCTCGCCCGCGCCACGGCTGGCCAGCATGAGGGCCCGTCGCCACGTCGATCTCGATTATCGGCAACAACCGCAGTGGAGTCTTGCCCTGCAGCGGCTGCGCCAGGCTGAACTCATCTAGAGGACGTATCCATGACTACCTACGCCATCATCGGAGGCACCGGCCTCACCGCGCTCGCCGGCCTGGAGCTGGACCAGGCCCAGACCTTCGAAACGCCCTGGGGAGTGCCGTCGGCCCCCGTGCAGCGCGGTCGCTATGCTGGCCGCGAGGTGCTGTTCCTGGCGCGCCATGGCCATCCCCATCGCCTTCCACCGCACCAGGTCAACTACCGCGCCAACCTCTGGGCGCTCAAGGAGGCCGGTGCCGAGGCCATCCTCGCGGTGAATGCCGTGGGCGGCATTCACGCCGCCATGGGCAGCGGCCATCTGTGCGTGCCCCATCAGCTGGTGGACTACACCTGGGGGCGTGGCCATACCTTCTTCGAAGGCGCGGACCTCGACCATGTCACCCACATCGACTTCAGTTTTCCCTACGACGAGCCCTTGCGTCAGCGGCTGCTGGTTGCACTGCGCACGCTGCAACTGCCGCATAGCGACCACGGCGTCTATGCCGCGACCCAGGGGCCGCGCCTGGAAACGGCGGGAGAAATCGTCCGGCTGGAGCGCGACGGCTGCGACATCGTCGGCATGACCGGGATGCCGGAAGCGGCCCTGGCCCGGGAACTGAGCCTGCCCTATGCCTGCCTGGCGCTGGTGGTGAATCCGGCCGCCGGCAAGGTGCAGCGGGAAATCACCATGGCTGAGATCGAAGCCGTCCTCGCCAGCGGCATCGACGAGGTCCGGCAGGTGCTGGCCGAGGTGCTGACGGGCTGATAGCACCCGAGCCGCTCCCAGGATGACCCGGGAGCGGCTCTTCGCTCAGCTGGCGGCGGGCGTCAGGCGATCGAAGAGGGCTTCCAGGACGTTGAAGCGTTCTTCCGCCCGCTCCATCGGCACCTGGAACTTGAACAGGGTCGCGCCTTCCAGTCGATACTTCTTCGGCTGCGCCTGGATCATCTTCACCAGCACCAGCGGATCCACCTGGGTATCGGCGGCGAATTCCAGCCGCCCGCCCTGGGGTCCCGCATCCACCTTGACGATGCCCAGGCCCTCCGCACGCAGCTTGAGCAGCGTCAGGCGTACCAGGTTCTTGGTCGGTTCCGGCAGGAGCCCGAAGCGGTCGATCATCTCCACCTGCAATTCCTTGAGGGCGTCCTCGTCCGCCGCCGAGGCGATACGCTTGTAAAGGATCAGCCGCGCATGGACGTCGGGCAGATAGTCTTCCGGGATCAGCGCGGGGACGCGCATGTTGATGTCCGGACCGCCGCCCAGGGGTTTTTCGAGGTTGGGTTGCTCGCCCTTGCGGATGGCCTTGACCGCGCGCTCCAGCATTTCCATGTAGAGGGTGAAACCTACCGCCTGGATCTGGCCGCTCTGGCCTTCGCCGAGCAATTCGCCGGCACCACGGATCTCCAGGTCGTGGGTCGCCAGGATGAAACCGGCCCCCAGGTCCTGGGCACCGGCGATGGCTTCCAGCCGCTTTTCGGCGTCCGGGGTCATGCCCTTACGCGGTGGGGTGAGCAGGTAGGCATAGGCCTGGTGGTGACTACGACCGACCCGGCCGCGTAGCTGGTGCAGCTGGGCCAGGCCAAACTTGTCGGCGCGCTCGATGATGATGGTGTTGGCGTTGGGGACGTCGATACCGGTCTCGATGATGGTCGAGGCCACCAGCACGTTGAATCTCTTGTGGTAGAAGTCGCTCATCACCTGTTCGAGATCGCGTTCGCGCATCTGCCCGTGGCCGATGCCGACCCGTGCCTCGGGCACCAATTCGGCCAGCTCGCGGGCCCGCTTCTCGATGGTCTTGACCTCGTTGTGCAGGAAGTACACCTGGCCGCCGCGCAGGAGTTCGCGCAGCAGGGCTTCCTTGATCACCGCGTTCTGCTCCTCCATGACGAAGGTGCGCACCGAGAGGCGCCGTGCGGGCGGGGTGGCGATGATGGACAGGTCGCGCATGCCGGCCACGGCCATGTTCAGGGTGCGCGGAATCGGCGTGGCGGTGAGGGTGAGGATGTCCACCTCGCTGCGCAGCGATTTGAGCTGTTCCTTCTGGCGTACCCCGAAGCGGTGTTCTTCGTCGATGATGGCCAGGCCGAGATCCTTGAACTTTACATCGCCCTGCAACAGCTTGTGGGTGCCGATGATGATGTCGATCTTGCCGTCGGCCAGCTCGCGCGCGGCGGCGGCGACCTCTTGGGCCGATTTGAAGCGGCTCATCACCTCGACCCGCACCGGCCAGTCGGCGAAGCGGTCGCGGAAGCTGTTGTAGTGCTGCTGGGCGAGGAGGGTGGTGGGGACCAGCACCGCCACCTGGCGTCCACCGTGCACGGCGATGAAGGCCGCGCGCATGGCCACCTCGGTCTTGCCGAAGCCCACGTCGCCGCAGACCAGACGATCCATGGGCGTGCCCGCCAGCATGTCCTTGTGCACCGCCTCGATGGCGGCCTGCTGGTCCGGCGTCTCTTCGAAGGGGAAGCCGGCGGAGAAGGTGGCGTAGTCCACCGCCGGGTCCTTGAAGGCATAGCCCTTGCGCGCGGCGCGGCGGGCATAGATGTCGAGCAGCTCGGCGGCGACGTCGCGCACCTGCTCGGCGGCCTTGCGCTTGGCCTTTTGCCAGGTTTCGGAACCCAGCTTGTGCAGCGGCGCCAGGGCATCGTCGGTGCCCGAGTAGCGGGCGATCAGGTGCAGGTTGGCCACCGGCACATAGAGCTTGGCGTCGTCGGCGTATTCGAGCAGCAGGAATTCCTGGGGCTGATCGTCCAGCTCCAGGGTGATCAAACCCATGTAGCGGCCCACGCCGTGGTCGATGTGCACCACCGGCGCGCCTTCGCGCAGCTCGGTGAGGTTCTTGATGACGTTCTCGCCGGCGTCACGACCTTTCTCGCGGCGGCGGCGCTGCATGATGCGCTGGCCGAACAGCGGATTCTCCGGAATCAGGGCGACACCGGCGTCATCCAGCACCAGGCCCTCGTCCAGCGGCGCCAGGGCGATGGCGATGCGCTCGGCACTGGCCTGGAAGGCTGCCCAGCCTTCGACCTGGCCAGGGCGCAGATTCAGCCGGGCCAGCAATTCCAGCAGCACCTCGCGGCGACCGGCGCTTTCCGCGGTGAATAGCACGCGACCGGGGAAGTCGGTGATGAAGTGCTCCAGCGCCGCCAGGGGCTGGCTGGCCTTGGCATCGATGGCCAGATCCGGCAGCGCCCGCGCGGTAAAACGTTCGCGGCCCACACCGGATTCCAGATCGTCCGCACCGATGACCACCCGCGGCCAGGCCTTCAGCCGGGCGAAACAGTCTTCCACCGGCAGGAAGACATCGGCTGGCGGCAGCAAGGGTCGCTCCGGATCGACTCGGCGGTCTTCGTAGCGATTGCGGACGTCGGTCCAGAATTGCTCGGCGGCCTGTTCGATGCCCGGCAGGGAAAACACCTGGGTGTTGGCCGGCAGATAGTCGAAGAGCGTCGAGGTCTCGTCGAAGAACAGCGGCAGGTAGTACTCGATGCCCGCCGGGGTGATGCCGCTGGCGAGATCCTGATAGATGGGGCAACGACGGTAGTCGACGTCGAAGCGCTCACGGAATCGCGCGCGAAAGCCGGTCACGGCTTCCTTATGCAGTGGGAATTCCCGCGCCGGCAACAGGCGGATACTGTCGACCTTGTCGATGGAACGCTGCGTCTCCGGATCGAAGGTGCGCAGCGTCTCGATCTCGTCGTCGAACAGGTCGATCCGGTAGGGCAGGTTGCTGCCCATGGGAAAGAGATCGATCAGGGCGCCGCGCACGGCGAACTCGCCATGTTCGTACACCGTATCCACATATCTATAGCCGGCTGCTTCCAGGCGCGCGCGGGTGGCTTCCACGTCCAGCCGCTGGCCGACGTCCAGCACCAGGCTGCTGCCGAGCAGGAAGCGCGTGGGTGCCAGGCGGTGTAGGGCGGTCGCCAGAGGGACTACCAAAATACCGTGGGAGAGCTCCGGCAACCGATAAAGAGTCGCGACGCGCTGGGAGATGATGTCCTGGTGCGGCGAGAAGACATCGTAGGGCAGCGTCTCCCAATCGGGAAAATTCAGCACTGGCAGTTCGGGCGCAAAGAAGCGCAGTTCCTGCTCCAGGCGATCAGCGGTCTGGCTGTCCTGGGTGATCAGCAGGGTGAAGCGGCGAGTCGCGGCCTTGGCGGCTTCAGCGATGGCGAGGGCTAGCGCGGCGCCGGGCAGATTGCCCCACTGCTGGCGGCCGGCGGTTTCAGGAATTGACGGGGTACGCAAAACTGACACGCGGGCGGAACTCCGGTGGATTTTGGGAGGGTTTGGATTGTAACGACCGGGCTTTCGCGCTGTCAGTGCAGCGACGCGCGTCGATTGCCTGGGAGAGGCAGCGCGGTCATAATGTAGTTCCTTTTTTCAGCTCCTACATAGGGAAGGATTTGTCGTGAGTCAGAAGCCTGAGCAGTGCCTTGAAGAATGGATCGATCGCGAAGCGCTCGCCGAGGCCATGATTCCCCTGATTGGTCAGCTGTACCGTAACAACAATGTTGTGACCTCGATTTACGGTCGCGGTTTGGTCAACCGTTCGGTGATCTCCATTCTCAAGGCCCACCGGTTCGCCCGCCAGATCGACAACGTCGAGTTGTCCGTGCAGGACACCTACCCGCTGGTGAAGGCCCTGAGCGAGCTGGAACTGGGCGCCGCCTCCATCGACCTGGCCCGCCTGAGCCTGAAGTTCAAGGCCGAGGGTGCCGGTCGCGACCTTAAGGACTTCCTGCGCAGCGAGCTGTCCGCCGTGGTCGGCAAGCAGGGCGTCGAGCAGCGCAAGGGCAAGGACGTCGTACTCTACGGCTTCGGTCGCATCGGCCGCCTGCTGGCGCGCATCCTCATCGAGCACCAGGGTAGCGGCGACGGCCTGCGCCTGCGCGCCATCGTCGTGCGCAAGGGCGCCGACAACGACCTGGTCAAGCGTGCCAGCCTGCTGCGTCGCGACTCCGTGCACGGTTCCTTCGACGGCACCATCACCGTCGACGAAGCCAACAGCACCCTGTGCGCCAACGGCACCCTGATCAAGGTGATCTACTCCAACGATCCCACCACCGTCGACTACACCGCGTACGGCATCCAGGATGCCATCGTGGTCGACAACACCGGCAGATGGCGCGATGCCGAAGGCCTGGGCCAGCACCTCAAGTGCAAGGGCGTCTCCCGCGTGGTGCTGACCGCACCGGGCAAGGGCAGCCTGAAGAACATCGTGCATGGCATCAACCATGACACCATCACCGCCGAAGACACCATCGTTACCGCGGCGTCCTGCACCACCAACGCCATCGTGCCGATCCTGAAAGCGGTCAACGACAAGTACGGCATCGTCAACGGTCACGTCGAGACCGTGCATTCGTACACCAACGACCAGAACCTGATCGACAACTTCCACAAGGGCGATCGCCGTGGCCGCAGCGCCGCGCTGAACATGGTCATCACCGAGACCGGCGCCGCCAAGGCCGTGGCCAAGGCGCTGCCGGAACTGGCTGGCAAGCTGACCGGCAACGCCATCCGCGTGCCGACGCCCAACGTCTCCATGGCGATCCTCAACCTGAACCTGGAGAACGGCACCAGCAAGGACGAGATCAACGAGTACCTGCGTGAAATGGCGCTGCACTCGCCGCTGCACAAGCAGATCGACTTCGTGAACTCGCCGGAAGTAGTCTCCAGCGACTTCGTCGGCTCCCGCCATGCGGGCGTGGTCGACGCCGGTGCCACCATCGTCAGCGACAACCGCGTCGTGCTCTACGTCTGGTACGACAACGAGTTCGGCTACAGCTGTCAGGTCGTGCGGGTGCTGGAAGAGATGGCGGGGGTCAATCCGCCGGCCTTCCCGGCCTGAGTCTTGCGTCCTAGGCAAGGCTGACTTGCAAGAAAAAGCGGGAGCCCAGGCGGCTCCCGTTTTCGTTTTGGTCAGGTTTTGCGCCACAATAGCGGCCCGTGACAAGAGGTCGCAGCCCCCTGGGGCGATCTCGCGCCGGATCTGGCCTCTCGCGAGGCGATCCGGCTCCAGCCGTCGCCTGCGGACGGCTAACCTTCTGAGGAGAAAGCATGGCGGTCTATAGCTACGACGTGGTGGTACTGGGTTCGGGACCGGCAGGCGAGGGCGCGGCGATGAACGCCGCCAAGAATGGCCGCCGCGTGGCGGTGGTGGACAATCGCCAGGTGGTCGGCGGCAACTGCACCCATCTCGGTACCATTCCCTCCAAGGCCCTGCGCCATTCGGTCAAGCAGATCATCCAGTTCAACACCAACGAGATGTTCCGCTCCATCGGCGAGCCACGCTGGTTCTCCTTTCCCGACGTGTTGCGCAGCGCCGAGCGGGTGATCGCCCGTCAGGTGTCATCCCGTACCGGCTACTACGCACGCAACCGGGTCGACCTGTTCTTCGGTACCGCCAGCTTCGCCGACGAGAACACCATCGAGATCGTCAACCTGCGTGGCGATCTGGAGCGCCTGGTGGCCAAGCAGGTCGTCATCGCCACCGGCTCGCGGCCCTATCGCCCGGTGGACGTGGACTTCAGCCATCCGCGCATCTACGACAGCGACACCATCCTGTCGCTGACCCACACGCCGCGCCGGCTGATCATCTACGGCGCCGGGGTGATCGGCAGCGAATACGCCTCCATCTTCAGCGGCCTCGGCGTACTGGTCGACCTGATCGACAACCGCGATCAGTTGCTCAGCTTCCTCGATGACGAGATCTCCGACGCCCTGAGCTACCACCTGCAGAACAACAATGTGCTCATTCGTCACAACGAGGAATACGAGCGCATCGAAGGCCAGGAAAACGGCGTCATCCTGCACCTGAAGTCCGGCAAGAAGCTGCGCGCCGATGCCTTGCTGTGGTGTAACGGGCGGACCGGCAACACCGACCAGCTCGGGCTGCAGAACGTGGGCATCTCGGTGAACAGTCGTGGCCAGGTCACCGTGGACGAGAATTACCGGACTTCGGTTGCCAACATCTATGCGGCGGGCGACGTCATCGGCTGGCCGAGCCTGGCCAGTGCCGCCTACGATCAGGGGCGTTCGGCCTCGGACAATATCCTGCACGACAACAATGGGCGGGTGGTCAACGACATCCCCACCGGCATCTACACCATTCCCGAGATCAGTTCGCTGGGCAAGACCGAGCGTGAGCTGACCCAGGAGCGGGTGCCCTACGAGGTCGGCAAGGCCTTCTTCAAGAGCATGGCGCGGGCGCAGATCTCCGGCGAACCAGTGGGCATGCTGAAGATCCTCTTCCACCGCGAGACCCTGCAGGTGCTTGGCGTGCACTGCTTCGGCGACCAGGCCTCGGAGATCCTGCACATTGGCCAGGCGATCATGAACCAGGAAGGCGAGGCGAACAGCATCCGCTATTTCGTCAACACCACCTTCAACTACCCGACCATGGCCGAAGCCTATCGGGTGGCGGCTTTCGATGGCTTGAATCGGTTGTTTTGACCAAGACGGCTTTACTCGCCGACACAATCGCGGCCATGGGCCGCTCCTACAGGGTGTGATGCTTCTGTAGGAGCGGCCCATGGCCGCGATAATGCGAGTAGCCGTAGGTTGGGCTGAGCGCAGCGAAGCCCAACGATGCCTGGGTTCAACGCGGGCCGTTGGGCTTCGACGATGGAGCCGTCTCAGCCCAACCTACGATCCCATGCGGCACCCGTATGTTGGGCTGAGCACAGCGAAGCCCAACGATGCCCGGACTCGATTCGTCAGGTCCTACCCCAGCGTCCGCTGCGCCAGGCTTGGGAAGTCGGTGATCAGGCTGTCCGCGCCAAAGTCGGCCAGACGGCGCATCAGGCTGGCGTCGTTCACCGTCCAGACCGAGACGTGCAGTCCCTGCCGCTGGGCTTTGAGCAGCCGCTCCGGGGTGCACAGCGTCCAGTTCAGCGCCAGCAGGTGGCAATCGTAGTGGGCGGCCACCTTGAGCGGATCCAGCCAGGCGTATTCCGCCACCAGACCGCGGGCCAGATGGGGGGTATCGCGCTGCAGGGCGCCCAGGACCTCACGCGAGGCACTGGTCACGGTGATCTTCTCCTGCAGGCCGAATTCCTCGACCAGCTGGGCGATGGCCTTCACGGTCTGCGCCGCTCGCACCCGCGAGGCGCTCTTCACTTCCAGCTGCCAGTGTTCGAAGGGGCACTTCTCGAACAGCTCGCGCAGGATCGGGATGGGGCTGGGGCGTGGCCAGACCGGGCCACCCTGGCGGGCATCCAGGGCGACCAGATCGGCGACGGCCTTTTCGCTGACCTTGCCGCCCCGGCCGGTGGTGCGTTTCAGGGTCGGGTCGTGGATCACCACCAGTTCGCCGTCACGGGAAAGGTGCAGGTCCAGCTCGCAGCGCCTGACGCCCAGTTCCAGGCACAGCTCGAAACCGGCCAGGGTGTTTTCCGGGGCTTCGCCGCGGGCGCCGCGGTGTCCATAGATGAGGGTCATGAAGGCTCCTAGACGCTAGGGTGAAGGGGCGGGGCGACGCGGTTCACGAACCGCATCCAGCACCCGATCGTTTTCGAAGTAGACGCTGAAATCGCGATAGTCCCAGCGGCGAATGGGCGGGCGGCCGACCGGAGGATGCTCCTGGTCGGGCAGGCCGAAGCGCTCCAGCACCTGGCTGCGACTGTCGCCGCGCAAGGGCAGCGGTGTGTCGGCCTGGCCCTGCTGGCCCAGCGGGATCTGCAGGGTCTCGGCCCAGCTGGGCAGGGCGGTACCGAGCAGCAGGGCGGCCAGCCAGGGGCGTTTCACGCCTCGTCTCCACGGTCGGCGCGGCGTACTCGGGCCTGCTGGCGCAGGACATGACGCGCCAGCAACTGGCGCTGGGCGTCTTCCAGGTCGATGAAGCTGGTGCCGATCTCGTATCCGCCACTGACGGCCTGGCAACCGGTCACCTCGGCCAGCACCTGCAGGCCGAGGCCCTGGGGTGGCAGCGCCATGCGCAGGTCGAGCCGGGTGCCCAGGGCATAGGGCTCGGCATCGACGAAGGCCAGGCCCCCTTCGGACAGCACCACGTCGCGAGTGGCGCCGCTGTCGTGCAGCAGATTCCAGGTAAAGGCCTGGCCAAGCAGGTCGAGGCGCTTGTGCACCAGGCGCAGGCAGGCGGTGACGGCGCGATCGCGCTCGTCCAGATTGCGCAGCAGGTGACGAGATTCGAATTCCAGCTGATGCAGTTCGCTCAGGAGTGCGAACAGCGGCGCGGTCTCGCCGGGGACCCCGTCGGCAGGGCTGATTTGCAGTGCGATACGGTCGGTGATGCGATAGTATTCCCGCCGTTCACGCGCGTCTGGGGTGGTCATGTCGGGCCGCTCCGTGGGTGATGGCCCCGAGTGTAGCCGGCGAGCCGGCACGGTGTCGCCGTCCAACCCGCAGGGCGCCTACGTCTTTCCGCCGTGCAAGCGAGCCTATGTTCAGACCCCTGCCGATCTACCTTGGCCTGCGTTACGTCCGCGCCAAGCGCCGCAATCATTTCGTTTCCTTCATCTCGCTCACCTCCATGATCGGCCTGGCCCTCGGCGTGGTCGTCATGATCGTGGTGCTGTCGGTCATGAACGGCTTCGACCGCGAGATGCGCGATCGCGTCCTCGGCATGATTCCCCATGCGACGGTGGAGTCCTACCAGCCGGTCACCGACTGGCGCAGCGTGCGCGAGTTGGCCCTGCAGAACAGCCAGGTGGCCGCGGTGGCGCCCTTCACCCAGTTGCAGGGCATGCTGGCCCACGACAAGGCGGTGCAGACGGTACTGCTCAACGCCATAGACCCGGCCGAGGAATCCAAGGTCTCGATCATCGCCAGCTTCATGCGCGAGGGGAGGCTCGACGACCTCAAGCCGGGCGAATTCGGCATCATCATCGGCTCCCTGGCCGCCGAAAAACTGGGCGTCAAGATCGGTGACAAGCTCACCTACATCGCTCCGGAAGTGGCCGTGACCCCCGCCGGTATGTTTCCGCGCATGAAGAGATTCACCGTGGTGGGCATCTTCAGCGTCGGCGCCGGCGAACTGGACGGCTCGGTGGGCCTGATCGACATCGAAGACGCCGCGCGCCTGCAGCGCTGGCCGGCGAACGCGGTGCAGGGTGTGCGCCTCAAGCTGCACGACCTGTTCCAGGCGCCGGACGTGTCCTGGAACATCGCCCGCCAGCTGCCCGGCAACGACTGGTACGCCCGCGACTGGACCCGCACCCATGGCAATCTCTATCAGGCCATCGGCATGGAAAAGACCATGATCGGCCTGCTGCTGCTGCTGATCGTCGCCGTGGCCGCCTTCAACATCGTCTCCACCCTGGTAATGGTGGTGACCGACAAGAAGTCCGACATCGCCATCCTGCGCACCCTGGGCGCCACGCCCCGGCAGATCATGGCGGTGTTCATGGTCCAGGGGACCTTCATCGGCGTCATCGGCACCGCCATCGGCTGCCTGCTGGGCGTGCTCGCCGCGCTCAACGTCAGCGCCGCGCTGGCCTGGGTGCAGCGGGTCACCGGGCACCAGTTCCTCAACGCCGAGGTGTATTTCATCGACTACCTGCCGGCGCAGCTGCAGTTGCACGACGTTCTGCTGGTCTGCGGCGCGTCCTTCGCCCTGAGCTTCCTGGCCACGCTCTATCCCTCCTGGAGCGCCGCCCGTACCCAACCCGCCGAGGCCCTGCGTTATGAATGATCGAGCCGTTTTGCGTTGCCAGGACCTGGGCAAGCGCTACGAGGAAGGCCCCCAGACCGTCGAGGTGCTGAGCAACGTCCAGCTGACCCTGCAACCGGGCGAGCGGGTGTCCATCGTCGGCAGCTCGGGGTCGGGCAAGACCACCCTGCTCAACCTGCTCGGCGGCCTCGATACCCCCAGCAGCGGCAGTGTCTGGCTAGACGGCGAGGAGCTGTCGGCGCTGAACGAGAAGGCCCGCGGCCTCTTGCGCAATCGCGCCATGGGCTTCGTCTACCAGTTCCACCACCTGCTGCCCGAATTCAGTGCCCTGGAAAACGTCTGCATGCCCTTGCTGATCGGCAAGGCCTCCATCGGCGAAGCCCGTGAGCGCGCGGCCAAGCTGCTGGAACGGGTCGGCCTCGGCCATCGCCTGGGTCACAAGCCGGCCGAGCTGTCCGGTGGCGAGCGCCAGCGCGTGGCCATCGCCCGGGCCCTGGTCAACCAGCCCAAGCTGGTGCTGCTCGACGAACCCACCGGCAACCTCGACCAGCACACCGCCCATGGGATCCAGGACTTGATGCTGGAGCTGTCCACGTCGCTGCGCACGGCGTTCCTGGTGGTGACCCACGACCAGGTGCTGGCTGGCCAGATGGACCGGATGCTGCGCCTGGACGAAGGCCATCTGGTCGACGCCACGCCGGCCCGGCAGGTCTGAGGTCGTCATGTTCAGACCTCTTTCGCTGTTCATCGGCCTGAGATACACCCGCGCCAAGCGGCGCAAGTCGTTCATCTCCTTCTTCTCGCTGGTCTCCATGTTCGGCCTGGCCTTGGGCGTGCTGGCCATGATCCTGGTGCTGTCGGTGATGAACGGCTTCCAGGAAGAAATGCGCGGCCGCATCCTCGGCATGGTGCCCCATGCCTTCATCAGCGGCGCCCAGCCGCTGGACGACTGGCGCCCGCTGGCGGCCAAGGCCGAGCAGCAGCCCCATGTACTGGCGGCGGTGCCCTATACGCAGTTGCAGGGCATGCTTTCGGTGCGTGGCCGCATGCAGCCGCTGCTGGTGGACGGCATCGATCCGGCCCAGGAAAAGCGCGTGTCCATCGTCGGCGAACGCATGACCCAGGGCAGTCTCGACGCCCTCAAGCCCGGTGAATTCGGCATCGTGCTGGGCGAGATCGCCGCGCGACGCTTCCAACTGGAGCTGGGCAGCCAGGTCACGGTGATCATCCCGGAAGTGGGCGCCACTGGCAGCATCACCCCACGGCTGCGCCGCTTCACCGTGGTCGGCACCTTCAAGGTCGGCGCCGAGCTGGACGCCTCCCTGGCGCTGATCAACGTCGCCGATGCCGCGCCGCTCAAGGGCTGGCAGCCGGGGCAGGTAGAGAGCATCCGCCTGGCGCTGGACGATCTCTTTCAGGCGCCGCGCATCTCCCGTGAGGTGGCCAAGGCCCTGGGCGACGGCTACCAGGCGCGTGACTGGACGATCTCCCAGGGCAGCCTGTTCCAGGCCATGCAGATGGAAAAGACCATGATCGGCCTGCTGCTCCTGCTGATCGTCGCCGTGGCCGCCTTCAACATCATCGCCACCCTGATCATGGTGGTGGCCGACAAGAAGGCCGACATCGCCATCCTGCGCACCCTGGGCGCCACGCCCGGGCAGATCATGGCGGTGTTCATGGTCCAGGGCACGGTGATCGGCCTGGTCGGCACCCTGATCGGCGGTGTGCTGGGCGTCATCGCGGCGCTCAACGTCAGCAGTTGGATCGCCGCCCTGGAGCGGCTGGTCGGCCACAAGCTGTTCGGCGGCGACATGTACTTCATCAGCAACCTGCCGTCGCGGCTGGAGTTGGAAGACGTAGTGCTGATCGCCGTGGCCGCCCTGAGTATGAGTTTCCTGGCGACCCTCTATCCCGCCTGGCGCGCCTCCCGCACCTCGCCGGCCGAAGCACTGCGCTACGATTGATCTCCTGCCGGGCCCGGTGGCGGCTTGCACCTGGCCCTCTGGTGTCCGAACTGCTCTAATCCGCGCTTCTGAAGCCCTTTCGGCTCTCCAAGGATGGAGTCCTGATGCGCGCCGCTCTGCTGTCCTTCGCCCTCGGCGTGCTGCTCCTGCGCGCCTTCGCCTCGCTGCCGTCGTTGCCGCTGCTGGCGGCCCTCGCGGCGATGGCCCTGGGGCTGCTGCTGACCCGTTTCCTGGCCCTTGGCGCCTGCGGCCTGGGCCTGGCCTGGGCGCTGCTCAATGCCCACTGGGCCCTGGACGATCGTCTGGCTCCGGCGCTGGAGCAGCGGGTGCTGTGGATCGAAGGCCAGATCAGCGGCCTGCCCGCGGTGGACGCCGACGCGGTGGCCTTCGTGCTCGCCGGGGCGACCAGCCGCCGCGACCTGAAGCTACCGGCGCGGATCCGCCTGAACTGGCACGGTGGTCCCCGTCCGCTGGCCGGCGAACGCTGGCGCCTGGCGGCGGAGTTGCGCGGCCCCGCGGGCCTGGTCAACCCCCTGGGCCAGGATCGCGAAGCCTGGCTGCTGGCCCAGGGCATCGGCGCCACCGGCAGCGTCAAGGATGGCCAGCGCCTGGCGGCGGCCAGTGGCCTGGCGACCTGGCGCGACGGTATCCGGCAATACCTGCAGACCCGCAATCCGGCCGGGCAGGGCGGGTTGCTGGCCGCCCTGGTGGTGGGCGATGGCTCGGGCATCACCGATGCCCAGTGGCAGCTGTTCCAGGACACCGGCACCGTGCACCTGATGGTGATCTCCGGGCAGCACATCAGCCTGGTCGCCCTCAGCGTCTATGCCGGGGTGGTCCTCCTGGCGCGCCGTGGTCTCTGGCCAAGCCGGTTGCCCTGGCGCCTGTCGGCCGCGGTGCTGACGATCGCCACCGCGCTGAGCTACGGACTGCTGGCCGGCTTCGAGGTGCCGGTACAGCGCGCCTGCGTCATGGTCACCCTGGGGCTGCTCTGGCAACTCGGCCGTCAGCAGGTTCGCCTGGCAGACGCCGTCCTGCTGGCCCTGGTGCTGGTGCTGGTGGCCAATCCCCTGGTCAGTCTGCTGGCGGGTTTCTGGCTCTCCTTTGGCGCCGTGCTGTTGCTGCTCTGGAGCTTCGCCGGCCGTCTGGGCCGACTGCCCTGGTGGGCTACCCTCGGGCGGGCCCAGTGGTGCATGGCCGTGGGACTGGCACCGCTGCTCCTGGCGCTGGGCCTGCCCCTGAGCCTGAGCGGCCCGCTGGCCAACGCCCTGGCCGTACCGCTGATGGACCTGGCCATCGTGCCCCTGGCGCTGGTGGGTACTCTGCTGTCGCTGCTCTGGTCGCCACTGGGCGAGCCCGCGTTGTGGCTGGCCGGTGGCCTGTTGCAGGGACTGCTCTGGGTGCTGACCGGGTTGGCGCATCTGGCCGCCGCCTGGCAGCCCGTATTGGCGCCCGCCTGGACGCTGTGGCTGGCAGGACTGGGGGCGTTGCTGGCCCTGCTGCCCGCGGGCGTGCCGCTGCGCGGCCTTGGCGCACTGCTGATGCTGCCCGGGCTGTTTCCCCCGGTGCCTGCGCCCGGGGAGGGGCTGGCGCGGATCACCGTATTGGACGTGGGACAGGGGCTGGCCGTACTGGTGCGCACCCGTGACCATGCCCTGCTCTACGACGCCGGTCCGCGCCAGGGCAGCTATGACAGCGGCGCCCGGGTCGTCCTGCCCAACCTGAAGGCCGCCGGCATCGATACCCTGGATGTCATGCTGCTCAGTCATGCCGATGCCGACCATGCCGGCGGTGCGCTGGCCGTGGCCAGGGGGCTGCCGCCGGGCCGGGTGCTCAGTGGTGAGGTGGGTCGCCTGCAGCCGCAATTGCGCGCCCGGGATTGTGAAGACGGCGCCCGCTGGGAGTGGAACGGGGTCGGCTTCACCACCTGGTGGCGTCCCGATGCGGATTCCAATGCCGCCTCCTGTGTACTCCGCGTCGAGGCCAGGGGCGAGCGCCTGCTGCTGACCGGCGATATCGATGCTCGCCGCGAGGCGGAGTTGGTGGCCAGTGGCAAGCCCCTGGCGGCGGAGTGGCTCGTCGCCCCGCACCATGGCAGTCGCAGTGGCTCCAGCGCCGGTTTCATCGACGCCGTCCAGCCACGCGGCGTGCTGATCTCCCGCGGGCTGAACAATCGCTATGGCCATCCCCATCCCCAGGTGCTGGCGTGCTATCGCGAGCGCGGCGTGCTGCCCTACGACACCGCCGCGCTAGGCGCCCTGACCTGGACCCTCGGTCGCTGGGAGGTACCGCGTGGTCAGCGCCAGGAGCGTCACTGGTGGCGAATACCCCCGCCGACACCCTAAGGCGTTCGTGCTAGAGTGGCCGCATTTTGCGGCAGGGGTAACGGTCTCGTGTTCGAAATGGTCAAAGCTGGCGGCTGGATGATGCTGCCGATCATCCTCAGTTCCATCCTGGCCACGGCCATCATCGCCGAGCGGCTGTGGACCCTGAGGCGCGGCCGGGTCGCCCCGCCCACGCTGCTCGCCCAGGTCTGGCGCTGGATCCAGGACAAACAGCTCAACAATGAACGCCTGCGCGAGTTGCGCGCTGGTTCGCCCCTGGGCGACATCCTCGCCGCGGGCCTGACCAATTCCCGTCATGGTCGCGACATCATGAAGGAAGCCATCGAGGAAGCCGGCAGCCGCGTGGTGCACGACCTCGAGCGCTATCTCAACACCCTCGGCAGCATCGCCGCCCTGGCGCCGCTGATGGGTCTGCTCGGCACGGTGTTCGGCATGATCGATATCTTCAGCGCCTTCATGAACGACGGTATGGCCAATGCGCCCATTCTCGCCGGCGGCATCTCCAAGGCCCTGGTCACCACCGCCGCCGGTCTGCTGGTGGCGATTCCCGCGGTGTTCTTTCATCGCTATCTGCTGCGTCGGGTGGACGAGCTGGTGGTGGGCATGGAGCAGGAAGCGGTCAAGCTGGTGGACATCCTCCACGGTGATCGCGAGGTGGACGTCCGCGAAGGAGCCCCGGCGTGAAATTCCGTCGTCGCGCCGGGGGCGCCGTTCGCGAAGAGGTCTATATCAACCTGGCCTCCTTTATCGACGTCATCTTCGTCCTGCTGCTGTTCTTCGTGGTGACCGCGACCTTCAACAAACCCAGCCAGCTGAAGATCGAACTGCCCGAGGCCGACAGTGCCGCGGCGGCCGCCAACCAGGGCAAGACCCTGGAGATCAGCATCACCGCCGAAGGCCAGATGGCACTGAATGGCCAGACGTTGGCCCGCAACGATCTGACCGGCCTGACCACCGCGCTGCAGCGGGAATCCGGTGGCGACAACAGTCTGCCGCTGGTGATCACCGCCGATGGCCGCGCCACTCACCAGGCGGTGGTCATGGCCATGGATGCCGCCGGCAAGCTGGGCTTCAGCCAGCTGCGCATCACCACCCTCGAGGCCCAGGCGAAGCGTCCGTGAGTCTGGGCGAACGCCTGGTCCGCGCCTGGTATGCAGGGCATCCGGCCCTGGGTCTGCTGACACCGCTCGAAGCCCTCTATCGGCAGGTCGCCCGGCGCAAGCGCCAACGCTTCCTGGCGGGGCAGGGCAGCATCCATCGTGCGCCGGTCCCGGTCATCGTGGTGGGCAATCTCACCGTTGGCGGGACCGGCAAGACCCCCATGATCCTCTGGCTGATCGGTCATCTGCGCGCCCGCGGCCTCAGGGTCGGTGTGGTCAGCCGTGGCTATGGCGCCACGCCGCCGAGTCTGCCCTGGCGGGTGCGCGCGACCGACACCGCCACCGTCGCCGGCGACGAGCCGCTGCTGATCGTGCAGCGCACCGGGGTGGCGCTGGTCACGGATCCCGATCGTGGCCGCGCCGTCGAACGCCTGCTCGCCGAGGAGCGGCTCGATGTCATCCTCAGCGACGACGGCCTGCAGCACTATCGCCTGGCACGGGATCTGGAATTGGTCATGGTCGACGCGGTGCGGGGCTTCGGCAATGGGCGCTGCCTGCCGGCCGGGCCCCTGCGCGAGCCCCTGGAGCGTCTGGCCGAGGTGGATGCCGTGATCCACAACGGCGCCGCGACCGATCCTTCCGCTGGTTTCGGCCTGACCCTGCAGCCGGGTGCCCTGATCAATCTGTGCAGCGGCGAGGTGCAGCCGCTGGACTTCTTTCCCCCGGGGCAGCGCCTGCATGCCCTGGCCGGCATCGGCAACCCCGGGCGTTTCTTCGCTACCCTCGAAGGACTACACTGGCAGCCGTTGCCCCATGCCTTCGCCGATCACGCCACCTACAGCGCTGCGGACCTGGCCTTCACGCCCGAACTGCCGCTGGTGATGACCGAGAAGGACGCGGTCAAGTGTCGGCCCTTCGCCGCCGCCGACTGGTGGTACCTGGCGGTGGACGCCCAGCCCTCGGCCGCTTTCGTCGCCTGGCTGGATGGGCGTCTCGCTCGACTCCTGCCCGAACACTCTCACTGACGGAACAATCGCCCATGGATCTCAAGCTGCTGGACATCCTCGCCTGCCCCCTAACCAAGAGCCCGCTGATCTTGAGCGACGACAAGACCGAACTCATCAGCAAGGCTGCGGGCCTGGCCTTCCCGATTCGCGACGGCATCCCGGTGATGCTGGAAAGCGAGGCGCGCGTCATCACCACGGACGAGCGTCTGGATAAATGAGCACCGCGTTCACCGTCGTCATCCCGGCGCGGCTCGCCAGCACCCGGCTGCCCAACAAGCCACTGCTCGACATCGCCGGCAAGCCGATGATCCAGCACGTCTGGGAGCAGGCCCGCCGCAGTGGCGCCGAGCAGGTGGTGGTGGCGACCGACCATGACGACATCCTGCGTGCCTGCGAAGGCTTTGGCGCCCGGGTCCTGCTGACCCGGGCCGACCATGCCTCGGGCACCGATCGCCTGGCCGAGGTGGCCGAGCTGCTCGGCTTGGCCGATGACGCCCTGGTGGTCAACGTCCAGGGTGACGAGCCGCTGATTCCGCCCGCGGTGATCGACCAGGTGGCGAGCAATCTCGCCGGCCATCCCGAGGCCGGCGTGGCCACCCTCGCCGAGCTGATCGGGGACGTCGACAGCCTGTTCAATCCCAATGTGGTCAAGGTGAGCACCGACGTGAACGGTCTGGCGCTGACCTTCAGCCGGGCGCCGCTGCCCTGGGCGCGCAATGCCTTTGCCAGTGATCGCGCACAGTTGCCCCAGGGTTTTCCCTACCGCCGGCATATCGGCATCTATGCCTATCGCGCCGGTTTTCTCGCCGACTTCGTCAGCTGGGGTCCCTGCGCCCTGGAAGAGACCGAAGCCCTGGAGCAGCTGCGTGCCCTCTGGCACGGCGTCCGCATCCATGTCGCCGATGCCCTGGAAGCGCCCCAGGCCGGGGTGGATACCCTGGAAGACCTCGAGCGCGTCAGACGCCTGCTGGGAGCCTAGATGACCCTGCGCATCCTGTTCGTCTGCATGGGCAACATCTGCCGCTCGCCCACCGCCGAAGGCATCCTCAGGGCCAAGCTGGACGCCGCCGGCCTGGCCGAGGCGGTGGAGCTGGACTCGGCTGGCACTGGCGACTGGCATGTCGGCAAAGCCCCGGATGCCCGCGCCATCCAGGCCGCGGCGGCTCGCGGCTATGACCTCGGCGCCCTGCGTGCGCGCCAGGTAACCGCGGACGATTTCCAACGCTTCGACCTGATCCTGGCCATGGATCAGGACAACCTCGCCTGGCTGGAGCAGCTGCGCCCCGACCAGGGTGCAGTACCCGAGCTGTTCCTGGCTCGTCAGGGACTGGCGGTGGATGAAGTGCCGGATCCCTACTACGGCGGCGCGGCCGGCTTCGAGCGCGTCCTCGACCTGCTGGAAAGCGCCTGCGATGGCCTAGTCGCCGAGGTGGCTGCCCGTCATGGTCGCTGAGCTGCAACAGCAGGTCCCCTTGCAGGGGCTCAATACCTTCGGCCTGGTGGCGCAAGCCGATCGCTATCTGGAAGCCGCGAGCGATACCGAGGTCCGCGAGGCCCTGGCCCTGGCGCGGCAACTCGGC
Organism: Pseudomonas sp. Snoq117.2; assembly: GCF_900110545.1. NCBI lineage: Bacteria > Pseudomonadati > Pseudomonadota > Gammaproteobacteria > Pseudomonadales > Pseudomonadaceae > Pseudomonas > Pseudomonas sp. Snoq117.2. The sequence goes on from NZ_FOED01000009.1 coordinate 104,104, forward strand.
GTGCCGCTACGGGTGCTGGGCGGTGGCAGCAACCTGGTCCTGCCCGAGCGGGTCGAGGGCCTGGTGCTGCGGCTGACGTCCCGCGGTATCCGACTGCTGGCGGAGGAGGGCGATGCCCTGCTGGTGGAAGCCGAAGCCGGCGAACCCTGGCATCCCTTCGTCATGGCGACCCTGGCCAACGGCTGGTACGGCCTGGAAAATCTCAGCCTGATTCCCGGCACCGTCGGTGCCTCGCCCATCCAGAACATCGGCGCCTATGGCGTCGAATTGAAGGACAGATGCGCCGGGGTCACGGCGCTCGACCGCCACAGCGGCGAACTCCACGACCTCACCTCAGCCGATTGCGCCTTCGCCTATCGCGAGAGCCGCTTCAAGGCCGAGGCCGGGCGCTGGATCGTGCTGCGGGTACGTTTTCACCTCAGTCGCCAGCCGCAGCTGGTGCTGGACTACGGTCCCGTGCGCCAGGCCCTGGCCGAAGCGGGTGTCACCCAGCCCACGCCCGAAGCCGTCAGCGCGGCCATCTGCAGCATCCGCCAGAGCAAACTGCCCGACCCGGCGGTGCTGGGCAATGCCGGCAGCTTCTTCAAGAATCCCGTGGTGACCGCCGCCGAAGCCGCCGCGTTGCAGCAACGCTATCCGTCCCTGCCGACCTATCCCCAGGCCGATGGCACGGTCAAGCTGGCCGCCGGCTGGCTGATCGACCAGGCCGGCTGGCGCGGCCATCGCGACGGCGCCGTGGGGGTGCATGCCGCCCAGGCGCTGGTGCTGGTCAACTTCGGCGGCGCCCGTAGCCGGGATGTCCTGGCCCTCGCCGAGCGCATCCGCGCCTCGGTGCGCGAGCGCTTCGGGGTGACGCTGGAGATGGAGCCGGGAAGCCTGACGTGACCGACGATTCGCCCGATGTCCAGCGCCGCCGCCTGCTGATCGCCACCACCTCCGCCGTCGGCGGCCTGGGGCTGGTGGCGGGCAGCGTGCCCTTCGTCTGCGCCCTGCGGCCCAGTCGGTCGGCGGAGGTGGCGGCGGCACCGGTCGAGGTGGACCTCAAGGCCTTGCGCGAAGGCGAACAACTCACCGTGCAGTGGCGCGGCCAGCCGGTCTGCGTCCTGCGTCGCAGCGCCGCGGACCAGGCCCGACTCCTGGCCGACGAGGCGGGGCTGGCCGACCCGGATTCTCGGGAATCCAGCCAGCCACCCTATGTCGATCCGCGCCTGAGATCGCGGCGGCCGGACATCTTCGTCGTCACCGCCATCTGCACCCACCTGGGCTGCATTCCCTCCCTGGCGCCAGGCGCGGCAGAGCGGGAGGGGGGCTATCTCTGTCCCTGCCATGGCTCCCATTTCGACCTGGCCGGGCGGGTCTTTCGCGACCAGCCGGCACCGCTGAATCTGGCCGTGCCCCCCTATCATTTCCGCGGCGACACCCTGCTGGTGATCGGCAGCGACGAGGAGGGAGCGACATGAAGAGCGACGAGCCCGGCTGGCTGGAGCGACGGCTGCCCATGGGCGCCTTCTGGCGACGCCATATCAGCGACTACCGGGTGCCGCGCAACCTCAACGTCTTCTATCTGTTCGGTTCGCTGCTGGTCTTCATCCTGGCGCTGCAGGTGCTGACCGGGCTCTGGCTGTTGTTCGGCTACGAGCCGACGGTGAAGGGCGCCTTCGCCTCGGTCCAGCTGTTCATGCGCGAGGTGCCCTTTGGCTGGTTGATCCGCTATCTGCACGCGGTGGGCGCCTCGGCGCTGTTCGTCTGTCTCTATCTGCACATGCTGCGCGGCCTGCTCTATGGCTCCTATCGCGCGCCGCGGGAGCTGGTCTGGAGCTTTGGCGTGCTGCTCTATGTGCTGCTGCTGGCCCAGGCCTTCTTCGGCTATCTGCTGCCCTGGGGCCAACTGTCCTACTGGGGCGCCCAGGTGTCCCTGAGCGCGGTCGAGGCGCTGCCCCTGGTAGGCCCGACTCTGGCCGACCTGCTGCGGGGCGGGGTGGTGCTGTCCGATGCCACCCTGCGGCGCTTCCAGGCCCTGCATGTGGTCGGGCTGCCGCTGCTGATCCTCGCGCTGGTGACGCTGCACGTCGTCGCCCTGCGCCAGACCGGCTCGAACAATCCCGAAGGTGATGAGCGCGATGTCAGCGGTGCGGCGGGGGTACCTTTCCACCCCTACCTGACGCTCAAGGACCTCTGCGGCCTGGCGGTTTTCCTGCTGGTGTTCCTGGGCGTGGTACTGCTGGCGCCGGACCTGGGTGGGCTGGTGCTGGAGCCGGCCAACCAGCAGCCGGCCGATCCCTTGGTGACCCCCGCGCACATCGCGCCGCCCTGGTACCTGGCGCCCTTCTATGCGCTGTTGCGGGCGGTGCCGAGCAAGGCCGGCGGTCTTGGCCTAGCGGCCCTGGCCATCGCCCTGCTGTTCGTGCTGCCCTGGCTGGATCGCAGCACGGTCCGCTCGGTGCGCCACAAGGCCTGGCCGGCGCGGCTGGGGCTGTATCTGGGCTGTCTGGCCTTTGCCGCTCTGGGCGTGCTGGGCGTGGTCGCGCTTACCGAACAGCGCCTGCTGCTGGCGCGCCTGGCGGCTGGCGTCTATTTCGCCTGTCTGCTGGGCATGCCCTGGTACAGCAGGCTGGGGCGTCCGCGAACGCTGCCGGAGCTCGGCTCATGATGCGTTGCCTGCTCCTGGGTCTGCTGTTGCTGTGCAGCGGTCTGGTCATCGGTGCCGAAGGCGATCCCCGAGCCGGTGCCCTCACCTTCGGTCGCTATTGCCTGGCCTGCCACGGCCAGGAGTACCAGCGCTTCGATCGCGTCGCCGCCGATCTTCACCTGGACCTCGCCAGCTGGGCGCCCGGGCGCACCGCTAGTGCGCCCATGCTCGGCCTGCTCAAACCCGAGGATGCCCGCCGCGCCTTCGGCAGCGTACCGCCGGACCTCACCCTGATCGCCGCGGTGCGCGGCGAAGCCTGGTTGCGCGCCTTCCTGCAGGAATTCTATGTGGCGCCCGGACGTCCGCTCGGGGTCGACAATCTCGCAGCGCCCGGCACCCGCATGCCCGACGTCCTGGCCGCCCTGCGCGGTCGCCAGCTGCGCGACTGCCACGAAGGGCGCTGCGTGCTGCGCCTGGAGGCGGGCAGTGGCGCCCAGACCCCCGAGCAGTTCGCCCGTACCGTCGACGATCTGGTCGCCTACCTGGGCTATTCCGCCGCACCCGAACGTAGCCTCGCCTGGCGGCTCGCACCCTGGGTGCTGGGCTATCTGGTGCTGTTCGCCATCCTGGCCTTCTGGCTCAAGCGCGAATTCTGGCGGCGATTGCCCGACAGTGAGCGATGAGACTAGGTGGCAGGCGGCAAGGTGCGAGATAATCCCCCTTTGCAGCTTCGCCCCTGACGGGGGAGGGACCCATGGGCGCCATAACCCGCCTGACCTGTTTCCATGATCCCGAGGATCACTACAGCCATCGGATCCGTCTGATCCTGGCGGAAAAGAACGTCGAGTGCGAGCTGATCGCCGTGCGCCGTGGCGAGTGCCCGCGGCAGCTGGCCGAGCACAATCCCTATGGCACCGTGCCGACGTTGATGGATCGCGACCTGGTGCTCTATGGCACCGAGGTACTCATGGAGTACCTCGAGGAACGCTATCCGCATCCGCCGCTGCTGCCGGCCTATCCGGTCACCCGGGGTCAGTCGCGGCTGCTGATGCACCGTATCGGGCGCGACTGGTGCACCCTGGTGGACAGTATCCTGCAAGCCGCGCCGGGCGCCGACCTCGCCGCCGCGCGCAAGGAACTGCGGGAAAGCCTGACCGGCGTGGCGCCCATCTTCGCGGAAAAAGCCTTTTTCCTGAGCGACGACTTTTCCCTGGTGGACTGTTGCCTGCTCCCCATCCTGTGGCGATTGCCGCGCCTGGGCGTCGAATTGCCCCGGGCCGCCAAGCCGCTGCAGGACTACATGGATCGCATGTTCGCACGCGACAGTTTCCGATCCAGTCTTTCGGTCACCGAGCGTGAGATGCGCTAGAGGAGAACCCCATGAATTCCAGTCGCCCCTACCTGGTCCGCGCGCTCTACGAGTGGATCGTGGACAACGACTGCACGCCCCATCTGCTGGTCAACGCCGACTATGCCGAGGTGCGCGTGCCGCCGGGCTATGCCAACGACGGCCAGATCGTGCTGAACGCCTCGCCCAGTGCCGTGCGTGACCTGCACATGGACAACGAAGCGGTGAGCTTCAACGGCCGTTTCGGTGGCGTCGCCTACAACCTCTATGTCCCGATCGGTGCCATCCTGGCCATCTACGCCCGGGAGAACGGCCAGGGTATGGTCTTCGACAGCGAACCCAGCCCGCCGGATGACCAGGGTCCCGACAACGGCGGCAGCAAGCCCGAGGCGCCCAAGCCGACACCGACGCGGCCGAGTCTGAAAGTCGTCAAGTAAGCCTGGCCGACACCTGCTGCAGGGCCTTCTGCAGCAGGCATGAAAAAGCCCCTGTCGGCAGTGCCGGTAGGGGCTTTTTCGTTAGCCTTGCAAACTCAGCGCTTGAGCGAGGCCGGCAGGTGCGGCTGGATCTGGGTCAGCAGACCGCGGAAGCACTTGGGGTTGCCGGCGACGATGTGGCCCTTCTCGAGGAAGTCGTGGCCGCCATTGAAGTCGCCGATGAGGCCACCGGCTTCCTGCACCAGCAGGGCGCCTGCCGCCATGTCCCACTCCGACAGGCCCATTTCCCAGAAGGCGTCGAAGCGACCGGCGGCGACATAGGCCAGGTCCAGGGCGGCGGAGCCGGCGCGGCGGATGCCGGCGGTCTGGCCGATCAGGCTGCGGAACATGCCCAGGTAGTTGTCCAGGTGGTCGACGTCATTGGCACGGAAGGGGAAGCCGGTACCCAGCAGAGCGCCTTCCAGGCTGCGACGGTTGGTGACACGGATGCGCCGGCCGTTCAGGGCGGCACCGCGGCCACGGCTGGCGGTGAATTCTTCCTGACGCACCGGATCCAGGACCACGGCATGTTCCAGGCGACCCTTGTACTTGCAGGCGATGCTCACCGAAAAGTGCGGGACGCCACGAATGAAGTTGGTGGTGCCGTCCAGCGGGTCGACGATCCAGACATAATCAGCGCCTTCGCCTTCGCCCGCCAGGTAGCCGGATTCCTCACCGTAGAAACCATGGGTGGGATAGGCCTTGCGCAGGGTGGCGAGGATGGTCTGCTCGGCGGCACGGTCGACTTCGGAGACGAAGTCGTTGGCGCCTTTTTCGTCGACGGCGATCACGTCCAGGCGCTCAATCGAACGGAAAATCAGTTCACCGGCGCTGCGGGCCGCGCGCAGTGCGATGTTCAGCATGGGCTGCATGGATAAATCACCTGGGTTGTATAAGGAAAGCCGGCAATGATAGCAGACTTCGCGGCGCTGGAAGGGGTATTCGTGGCCAGCGGGCGCGTGTGGGCGTAGTATACGGCGCCGATTTCCCGCGTCCGTTCGAGGATAGCCACGTGCTGCACAACATCCGCGTCGTTCTGGTCAATACCAGCCATCCCGGCAATATCGGCGGTGCCGCCCGGGCAATGAAGAACATGGGCCTGTCGCGCCTCTATCTGGTCGATCCCGAGGACTTTCCCAGCGGCGAGGCCAATGCCCGCGCGTCCGGGGCCAATGACGTGCTCGACGCCGCCATCGTGGTCGACACTCTGGAAGAGGCCCTGACCGGCTGCAGCCTGGTGCTGGGCACCAGCGCCCGCGACCGCCGCATCCCCTGGCCGCTGCTGGATCCGCGCGAATGCGCCACCACCTCCCTGGCCCAGGTGGAGCAGGGCGGCGAGGTGGCCCTGGTGTTCGGTCGCGAATATGCCGGCCTGACCAACGAAGAGCTGCAGCGCTGCCACTACCATGTGCACATCCCCTCGGATCCGGCCTTCGGCTCGCTCAATCTCGCCGCGGCGGTCCAGGTGCTGGTGTACGAGGTGCGCATGGCCTGGCTCGCGGCGCAGAACCAGCCGACCAAGATGAACAAGGTCGAAGCCACCGCCATGCTCAACACCCAGCCGGTGACGGTGGAGGAGCTGGAACTCTACTACGAGCACCTGGAGCAGACCCTGGTGGAGATCGGCTTCCTCGATCCGGCCAAGCCGCGCCACCTGATGAGTCGGCTGCGGCGGCTCTACGGTCGTGCCGGCATCAGCAAGCTGGAGATGAACATCCTGCGCGGCATCCTCACCGAAACCCAGAAGGCCGCCCGCGGCGAATCCCACCCGCGGACTATCCCCCCGATAGATAATGCCTGAGTGATTTGGTCGGTTTTAAAGTTGACCTTTTTTGTCGGGAATCCGATAATCAGGGTCATCCGATGCAACCCGCTCGAGTTCATCATGAGACTGACCACCAAAGGCCGCTATGCCGTAACCGCCATGCTCGACCTGGCGCTGCACGCCCAGCGGGGGCCGGTGTCGCTGGCCGACATTTCCGAGCGGCAGGGCATTTCGCTGTCCTATCTGGAGCAGCTGTTTGCCCGGCTGCGCCGCGGCGCGCTGGTCAACAGCGTACGCGGTCCCGGCGGCGGTTATCAGCTGGCGCGCGACATGGGCGGTATCCATGTGGCCCAGGTGATCGATGCCGTCAACGAATCCGTGGATGCCACCCGTTGCCAGGGCGGTGGGGGCTGTCACCAGGGCGATACCTGCCTGACCCACCACCTCTGGTGCGATCTGAGCGATCAGATCCACACCTTTTTGAGTGGCATCACCCTGGCCGACCTGGTCGCCCGCAACGAGATCCAGCAGGTGGCCAAGCGTCAGGACACCAAGGCCTGTGCCAGTAAGCAATCGCCCTTAGCGGTCGAAAAAATCGAAGCGTCCACCATCGACTGAGCAGAGACGCCCGTCTGATTAGGAGTAACCGATGAAATTGCCGATCTACCTAGACTATTCCGCCACCACGCCCGTCGATCCGCGCGTCGCTCAGAAGATGAGCGAGTGCCTGCTGGTGGACGGCAACTTTGGCAACCCCGCATCGCGCTCCCACCTGTTCGGCTGGAAGGCCGAGGAGGCCGTGGAAAACGCCCGTCGTCAGGTGGCCGAACTGGTCAACGCCGACCCGCGCGAGATCGTCTGGACCTCCGGTGCCACCGAGTCCGACAACCTGGCCATCAAGGGCGCCGCGCACTTCTACCAGAACAAGGGCAAGCACCTGATCACCTCCAAGATCGAGCACAAGGCGGTGTTGGATACCACCCGCCAGCTCGAGCGCGAAGGCTTCGAGGTCACCTATCTCGAGCCGGGCGAAGACGGCCTGATCACCCCCGACATGGTCGAGGCGGCCCTGCGTGACGACACCACCCTGGTGTCCATCATGCACGTCAACAACGAGATCGGTACGGTCAACGACATCGCCGCCATCGGCGAGCTGACCCGCTCCCGTGGCGTGCTCTTCCATGTCGACGCCGCCCAGTCCACCGGCAAGGTCGAGATCGATCTGGAAAAGCTCAAGGTCGACATGATGTCCTTCTCGGCGCACAAGACCTATGGTCCCAAGGGCATTGGCGCCCTCTACGTCCGCCGCAAGCCGCGCGTGCGTATCGAAGCCCAGACCCACGGCGGTGGCCATGAGCGTGGCATGCGTTCGGGTACCCTGGCGACCCACCAGATCGTCGGCATGGGCGAGGCCTTCCGCATCGCCAAGGAAGAGATGGTCCAGGAAAATGCCCGCATCAAGGCCCTGAGCGATCGCTTCTACCGTCAGTTCGAAGGCCTGGAAGAGGTCTACCTGAACGGCAGCCTGATCCATCGTGTGCCGCACAACCTGAACCTGAGCTTCAACTACGTCGAAGGCGAGTCGCTGATCATGGCGCTCAAGGACCTGGCGGTCTCGTCCGGTTCGGCCTGTACCTCGGCGTCCCTGGAGCCGTCCTACGTCCTGCGTGCCCTGGGCCGCAACGACGAGCTGGCACACAGCTCCATCCGCTTCACCTTCGGCCGCTTCACCACCGAAGAAGACGTTGACTACGCCGCGAGCAAGGTCACCGAAGCCGTCAACAAGTTGCGCGAATTGTCTCCGCTGTGGGACATGTTCAAAGAAGGCGTAGACCTGAGTCAGGTCGAGTGGCAAGCCCACTGACCCACCCTGATAAGCGAGGATTGAACCATGGCATACAGTGAAAAGGTCATCGACCACTACGAAAACCCGCGCAACGTCGGCAAGTTCGATGCGGCCGATCCCGATGTCGGCACCGGCATGGTCGGCGCTCCGGCCTGTGGCGACGTGATGCGTCTGCAGATCAAGGTCAACGAGCAGGGCATCATCGAAGATGCCAAGTTCAAGACCTACGGCTGTGGCTCCGCCATCGCCTCCAGCTCCCTGGCCACCGAGTGGATGAAGGGCAAGAGCATCGAGGAAGCGGCGTCGATCAAGAACAGCATGATCGCCGAAGAACTGGCTCTGCCGCCGGTGAAGATCCACTGCTCGGTACTCGCCGAAGACGCCATCAAGGCGGCGGTCAGCGACTACAAGCAGAAGAAAGGCCTGCTCTAAGGAGGAACCATGGCGATCAGCATGACCGAGTCCGCCGCCCGCCACGTGCAGCGTTCCCTCGATGGACGCGGCAAGGGGGAGGGCATCCGCCTGGGCGTTCGTACCACGGGTTGCTCGGGGCTGGCCTACGTACTCGAGTTCGTCGATGAATTCGCGGCCGAGGACCAGGTGTTCGAAAGCCATGGCGTCAAGGTCATCATCGACCCCAAGAGCCTGGTCTACCTGGACGGCACCGAGCTGGATTTCGTGCGTGAAGGCCTCAATGAGGGCTTCAAGTTCAACAATCCCAACGTGCGTGGCGAGTGTGGCTGCGGCGAAAGCTTCAACATCTGAGGCCCGCCATGGGTAAGCCCTGTCACTTCGCGCTGTTCGAGATCAAGCCCGCCTTCGAGATCGACCAGGCGGGTCTGGCCGCGCGCTATCGCGACCTGGCCCGCACGGTCCATCCGGATCGGTTCGCCGATGCGCCGGAACGCGAGCGGCGCCAGGCGCTGGAGCGGTCGGCCGAGCTCAACGAGGCCTATCACGTGCTGCGCGCGCCGTCGCGCCGCGCGCGTTATCTGCTGGAGCTCGAAGGCCACGAGATGCCGCTCGAGGCGACCATCCAGGACACCGATTTCCTCATGCAGCAATTGCAGTGGCGCGAGGAGTTGGAAGACCTGCAGGACGCCGGCGACAGCGCGGGCATTCCCGCCTTCCGCCAGCGCCTCAAGGAGGCGCAGCGCGACATCGAGCAGGCCTTCGCGGTGATCTGGCAGGATCCCGCCCAGCGCGAGTCTGCCGAACGCCTGGTCCGTCGCATGCAGTTTCTCGACAAGCTGGCCAGCGAGATCCGCCAGCTCGAAGAGCGTCTGGACGATTAATCACAGGTGTCGCTCAGGCACCGACAACCATAAGCCGACTAGCCAATGGCTCTATTGCAGATAGCCGAACCCGGAATGGCGCCCAAGCCGCACCAGCGCAAGCTGGCGGTGGGCATCGATCTGGGCACCACCAATTCCCTCGTGGCTGCCGTCCGCAGTGGCGTGGCCGAGACCCTGCCCGATCTGCAGGGCGAGGTGATCCTGCCCTCCGCCGTGCGCTATGCCGCCGATGGGGTGGACGTGGGGGCAGGCGCCAAGGCCGCTGCCGCCCAGGATCCCTTCAATACCATTCTCTCCGTCAAGCGCCTCATGGGGCGTGGCATTGCCGACGTCAAGCAGCTGGGCGAGCAGTTGCCCTATCGCTTCGTCGCCGGTGAATCGGAAATGCCCTTCATCGATACCGCTGCCGGGCGCAAGAGTCCGGTGGAGGTCTCCGCCGACATCCTGCGGGTGCTGCGCGAGCGGGCCGAAGCCACCCTGGGTGGCGAACTGGTCGGCGCGGTCATCACCGTGCCGGCCTACTTCGACGATGCCCAGCGCCAGGCCACCAAGGACGCTGCCCGCTTCGCCGGACTGAACGTCCTGCGCCTGCTCAACGAGCCTACCGCGGCCGCCGTGGCCTATGGCCTGGACCGGGGCGAGGAGGGTGTGGTCGCCATCTACGACCTGGGGGGCGGCACCTTCGACATCTCCATCCTGCGCCTGACCCGCGGCGTCTTCGAAGTCATGGCCACCGGTGGCGACAGCGCCCTGGGTGGTGATGACTTCGATCATGCCATCGCCGGCTGGATCGTCCAGCAGGCCGGGTTGTCCAGCGATCTGGATCCGGGCACTCAGCGGCGCCTGCTGCAGAGCGCCTGCGCGGCCAAGGAAGCCCTGTCGGCTGCCGAGCGCGTAGAGGTCAGCCATGGCGACTGGTCGGGCGTGCTGGAGCGCAGCACCTTCCAAGAGCTCATCGCCCCGCTGGTGGCGCGCAGCCTCAAGGCCTGCCGCCGCGCCCTGCGTGATGCGGAAGTGGAGCCGGCAGAAATCGCTGCCGTGGTCATGGTCGGTGGCTCCACCCGCGTGCCCTATGTGCGCGAAGCCGTGGGCGAACTGTTCGAGTGCACCCCGCTCACCGACATCGATCCGGATCGCGTGGTCGCCATCGGCGCGGCCCTGCAGGCCGATTCCCTGGCCGGCAATCGTGCCGGCGAAGAACTGCTGCTGCTGGACGTCATCCCGCTGTCCCTGGGACTCGAGACCATGGGCGGCCTGATGGAGAAGATCATTCCGCGCAACACCACCATTCCGGTGGCGCGGGGGCAGGACTTCACCACCTATCGCGACGGCCAGACCGCCATGCTGGTGCATGTGCTACAAGGCGAGCGCGAACTGGTCAAGGACGCCCGCTCCCTGGCCCGTTTCGAATTGCGCGGCTTCCCGCCCATGGTCGCCGGTGCCGCCAAGATCCGCGTCACCTTCCAGGTCGATGCCGACGGCCTGCTCGGCGTCAGCGCCCGCGAGCTGTCCAGCGGCGTGGAAGCCAGCGTCCAGGTCAAGCCGTCCTACGGTCTGACCGACGGCGAGATCGCCAACATGCTGCAGGACTCCTTCCGTCATGCCGGTGACGACATGCAGGCCCGCGCGCTGCGCGAGCAGCAGGTCGAAGCGCGGCGGCTGATTGAGGCGGTCACCGCCGCGCTGGCCGCCGACGGCGAGCGCCTGCTGGACGCCGAGGAGCGTCAGGTGATCGAGCTGGAAATCGGCCAGTTGGCCGAGCTGCTGGACGCCACCGACCTCCAGGCGCTCGAAGACCAGACCAAGCGTCTTTCTCACGTAACCGATGCCTTCGCCGCCCGGCGGATGAACGCCTCGGTCAAGGCGGCCCTGGCGGGTCGTCGTCTCAACGATATCGAGGAGTAGTTCCATCATGCCGCAGATCACCCTGCTGCCCCACGCCGAGCACTGCCCCGAGGGCGCAGTCTTCGAAGCCAGCGAAGGCGAAACCATCATCGCCGCGGCCATGCGCAACGGCATCGACATCGAGCACGCCTGCGAGATGTCCTGTGCCTGCACCACCTGTCACGTAGTCGTCCAGGAAGGCTTCGATTCCCTCGAGCCTTCCGATGAGCTCGAAGACGACATGCTGGACAAGGCCTGGGGCCTGGAAATGCGTTCGCGCCTGTCCTGCCAGGCGGTAGTTGGCAGCGAAGACCTGGTGGTGGAGATTCCGCGCTACACCATCAACCAGGTTTCCGAAGGTCACTGAGGACAGCTGTCATGGCACTGAAATGGACCGATGTGCTGGATATCGCCATCGAACTCAACGACGCCCATCCCGACGTGGATCCGCGCTACGTGAACTTCGTCAAGCTGCGTAACTGGGTCGTGGACCTGCCGGAGTTCGACGACGATCCGCAGCGCGGTGGCGAGAAGGTACTGGAGGCCATCCAAGCCGCCTGGATCGACGAGTCCGCCTGACGCATCGCCCGTACCGCGCTACGCTTTTCACCGGGACCCGCGTATAATCCGCGGGTTTCGTTTTTGCTCTATTCTCACATTCGGAGTTCACATGTCTGTTCAACGTACCCTGTCGATCATCAAGCCCGATGCCGTATCCAAGAATGTCGTCGGTGAGATCGTCACCCGCTTCGAGAAGGCTGGCCTGCGCGTCGTCGCTGCCAAGATGGTCCAGCTGTCCGAGCGCGAAGCCGGTGGCTTCTACGCCGAACACAAAGAGCGTCCCTTCTTCAAGGATCTGGTCTCCTTCATGACCTCCGGTCCGGTCGTGGTCCAGGTGCTGGAAGGCGACAACGCCATCGCCAAGAACCGTGAGCTGATGGGCGCCACCGATCCCAAGAAAGCCGACGCCGGTACCATCCGTGCCGACTTCGCTGTCTCCATCGACGAAAACGCCGTCCATGGTTCGGATTCCGAAGCGTCCGCCGCGCGCGAGATCTCCTACTTCTTCGCAGCCACCGAAGTCTGCGAGCGCATCCGCTAAGGATGAGCGCCGGCCAGGGAAGCGGCCAGCCCGCCTTCCTGGCATCGCCCGCGTCCTGCGCGGGCTTCAAACAGATTTCGTCGAGGTGATCCCATGACCACAGCCACCGATAAGGTCAATCTGCTGGGCCTGACCCAGCCGCAACTCGAGTCGTTCTTCGAGTCCATCGGGGAGAAGCGCTTTCGCGCCGGCCAGGTCATGAAGTGGATCCATCACTTCGGCATCGATGATTTCGACGCCATGAGCAACCTGGGCAAGGCGCTCAAGGAAAAGCTCAAGGCCGCCGCGGAGATCCGTGGCCCCGAGATCGTCAGCGAGGACATCTCCCGCGACGGCACCCGCAAGTGGGTGATCCGCGTCGCCTCCGGCAGCTGCGTCGAGACCGTCTACATTCCGCAGAACGGCCGTGGCACCCTGTGCGTGTCGTCCCAGGCCGGTTGCGCCCTGGACTGCAGCTTCTGCTCCACCGGCAAGCAGGGCTTCAACAGCAACCTCACCGCCGCCGAAGTGATCGGTCAGGTGTGGATCGCCAACAAGTCCTTTGGCAGCGTACCGGCCAAGATCGACCGCGCCATCACCAACGTGGTGATGATGGGCATGGGCGAACCGCTGCTGAACTTCGACAACGTCGTCGCCGCCATGCGCATCATGATGGACGACCTGGGCTACGGCATCTCCAAGCGCAAGGTCACTCTGTCCACCTCGGGCGTGGTGCCGATGATCGAAGAGCTGGCCAAGCACATCGACGTCTCCCTGGCGTTGTCGCTGCATGCACCCAACGACGAGTTGCGCAACGAGCTGGTCCCGATCAACCGCAAGTATCCCTTGGCCATGCTGCTCGATGCCTGCCAGAGATACATCCGGCAACTGGGCGAGAAGCGCGTCCTGACCATCGAGTACACCCTGCTCAAGGACGTCAACGACCTGCCCGAGCACGCCCTGCAGCTGATCGAGCTGCTGCGCAACGTGCCCTGCAAGATCAACCTGATCCCTTTCAATCCCTTCCCGCACTCCGGCTACGAGCGGCCGAGCAAGAACGCCACCCGCCGGTTCCAGGAGCTGCTGGTGCAGGCCGGTTTCAATGTCACGGTGCGGACCACCCGCGGTGACGACATCGATGCCGCCTGCGGCCAGCTGGTGGGGCAGGTCATGGACCGTACCCGTCGCAGCCAGCGTTACATCGCCGTTCGCCAGCTCGACGGTGCCGAAACCGTGACGCCGCTCCAGGGCTGAGGGCGCGATCATGGCGATCACGCGCTTTGCGGCTGTCGCGCTCGCCCTGGTGGTCGGTAGCCTGGCCGGCTGCGTGACCGAGGGTGACCGCAACCCCATGGATACCCGCCAGGGACGGATGCAGGCCCGTGATGCCTACATCCAGCTTGGCCTCGGCTATGTCCAGCAGGGCAACACCGAACAAGCCAAGGTGCCGTTGAAGAAGGCCTTGGAACTGGATTCCTCCAGCGCCGACGCCCATGCCGCCCTCGGGCTGGTGTTCCAGGCCCAGGGCGAGACCGAACTGGCCGATCAGGAGTATCGCCTGGCCCTGCGCGAGCGGCCCCGCGATGCCCGCATCCTCAACAACTATGGCAGCTTCCTCTATGAGCAGGGGCGCTACAAGGATGCCTACGAACGCTTCACCCAGGCCGCCGAAGACAGCCTCTACCCCGAGCGCGCGCGGGTGTTCGAGAATCTCGGCCTGACGGCCTTGCGACTCAATCAGGTCGACTTGGGCAAGGAAAATCTGGAAAAATCCCTGCGGCTGGATCGCAATCAGCCCAGGGCCCTGTTCGAATTGGCTCAATTGGCCTATCAGACGCGCGACTACGTGCCGTCTCGCAGCTATTACCAGGCCTTCAGCCAGCTCAGCCCCCAGGATGCCCGCAGCCTGTTGCTCGGGATCCGCCTCGCCGAGGTGTTCAACGATCGCAACACCGCCGCGAGCTATGCCCTGCAGCTGAAGCGCCTCTACCCGAACTCACCTGAATATCGTCAACTTCAGTCGGAGCAGAAATGACCGCAGTGCAATCCGAAGCGGTACACGCCGGACGGGGCAATCCCGGTGAGATCTTGCGTCAGAAGCGACTGGCGCTTGGCTGGAGCCAGGCCCAGGTCGCCCAGAATCTCAATCTCAGCGAGCGCATCATCGAGCAGCTCGAGTCCGGCAACTATCAGCAGATGCCGGGGCACACCTTCGCCCGTGGCTACACCAAGGCCTATGGCAAGCTGCTGGGCCTGGACCAGGTCGAACTGGTGCGTACCTTCGACAGCTACACCGGCACCGATGCCAAGGGCAGCACCGTGCACAGCCTGGGCCGCCTCGACGAGCCGGTGCGGTTGTCGCGCAATGTCCTCAGATTCGTCAGTTTCGTCCTGGTGGTGCTGATCATCGCCATGGGTCTGTTCTGGTGGCAGGAGCGCAGTCGTCAGACTTCCAGCAGCAGCGCCGTGAGCATGGAGCATGTCGAGGTCGAGGGTGCCGACGGCAAGACCGAGATCCATCCCATCGACGAGCCGGAAGAACAGCCCCCGGTCACTGCTCAGCAGCCCGCCGTCACCCTGCCGTCTCCGGTAGGCACGCCGACGCCGGATGCCAATGCCGTGGCCGCCATGACCACCCCGACCGCCGCGCCGACTCCGGCCCCGGCCAGCGGTTCGAGCACGTCCACCCCTCCGGCGCCGGCTGCAACGGCGCCTGCCGCCTCGGCCACCGCGCCTGCCGCAGCGCCCGTCGCCGGCAGCGACAGCCTCAACATCCGCTTCACCGCCAACTGCTGGACGCAGGTCAGCGACGGTACCGGCAAGATCCTTTTCAGCGGCGTGAAAAAGGGCGGCGAGAGCCTCGACTACGCCTCGATCAAGGCGCCGGTCAACATCCGTCTCGGCTTCGCTCGCGGTGCCCAGATCACCTACAACGGCCAGGTCGTCGACTTCGCGCCTTACACCAAGGGCGAGACCGCCCGCATCAAACTCGGTCAGGCCGGACAATGACGTCCGGCGACCCCATGGGAAACCAGCATGCATAGCGAATCGCCCATCAAACGTCGGTTGTCCCGCAAGATCTGGGTCGGCTCGGTGCCGGTCGGCGGCGATGCTCCCATCGCCGTGCAGAGCATGACCAACACCGAAACCTGCGACGTCGACGCCACCGTGGCCCAGGTTCAGCGCCTGCAGGACGCCGGTGCCGACATCGTGCGCATCTCCGTGCCCGACATGGACGCCGCCGAAGCCTTCGGCCGCATCAAGCAGCGGGTCAGCCTGCCGCTGGTGGCCGACATTCACTTCGATTACAAGATCGCCCTGCGCGTGGCCGAGCTGGGCGTGGACTGCCTGCGCATCAACCCTGGCAACATCGGTCGCGAAGACCGGGTCAAGGCGGTGGTCGACGCGGCCCGCGAGCGCGGCATCCCGATCCGCATCGGCGTCAACGCCGGTTCGCTGGAAAAGGACCTGCAGAAGAAGTATGGCGAGCCCACCCCGGAGGCCCTGGTGGAGTCGGCCATGCGCCATGTCGACCATCTGGAGAAGCTGGACTACCCGGACTTCAAGGTCAGCGTGAAGGCCAGTGACGTCTTCATGGCCGTGGCGGCCTACCGTCAGCTGGCCACCCGCATCGAGCAGCCGCTGCACCTGGGCATCACCGAAGCCGGCGGCCTGCGCTCGGGCACGGTGAAGTCCGCCGTGGGCCTGGGCATGCTGCTGGCCGAAGGCATCGGCGACACCATCCGCATCTCGCTCGCGGCCGATCCGGTCGAGGAGATCAAGGTCGGTTTCGACATCCTCAAGTCCCTGCGCCTGCGTTCGCGTGGCATCAACTTCATCGCCTGCCCGAGTTGCTCGCGGCAGAACTTCGATGTGGTCAAGACCATGAACGAACTGGAAGGGCGCCTGGAGGACCTGCTGGTGCCCCTGGACGTCGCGGTGATCGGTTGCGTGGTCAACGGTCCCGGCGAAGCCAAGGAAGCCCATGTCGGCCTGACCGGAGGTACGCCCAACAATCTGGTGTACATCGATGGCAAGCCGGCCTCCAAGCTGAACAACGACAATCTGGTGGACGAGCTGGAAGGGCTCATCCGCCGCAAGGCGGCCGAAAAGGCCGAAGCGGATGCCGCGCTCATCGCGCGCAGCTGAAAGATCAAGGAATAAGGCCCTTTCGTGAGCAAGTCCCTGCAAGCCATCCGTGGCATGAACGATATCCTGCCGGAGCAGACTCCGGCCTGGCGTTACCTGGAACGTACCTTCGCGACGCTGCTCGACGGCTATGGCTACCACGAGATCCGTCTGCCCATCATGGAGTTCACCGAACTCTTCGCCCGTGGCATTGGCGAGGGCACCGACGTGGTGGACAAGGAGATGTACACCTTCCTCGACCGCAACGAGGAGTCCCTGACCCTGCGTCCGGAAGGCACCGCGGGTTGCGTGCGGGCCGTGCTCGAACACGGCATGACCGGTGGTGGCCAGGTGCAGAAGCTCTGGTACGCCGGGCCCATGTTCCGTTATGAGAAGCCGCAAAAGGGTCGCTATCGCCAGTTCCACCAGATCGGCGTGGAGGTGTTCAACCTGCCCGGTCCGGACATCGATGCCGAACTGATCGTGCTCACCGCGCGCCTCTGGCAACGCCTGGGCCTGACCGACGCCGTGACCCTGCAGCTCAACAGCCTGGGTTCCAGCGCCGATCGCGCCCGCTATCGCGAAGCCCTGGTGGCCTATCTGCAGGAACGCTTCGAGCAGCTCGACGAAGACAGCCAGCGCCGCCTGACCACCAATCCGCTGCGCATCCTCGACAGCAAGAACGCCCAGACCCAGGCGCTGCTGCAGGACGCCCCGACCCTGGCCGACTACCTGGACGACGAGTCCCGCGCGCACTTCGACGGCCTCAAGGCCCGTCTGGACGCCGCCGGCATTCGCTACCAGATCAACCCCAAGCTGGTGCGTGGCCTGGACTACTACGGCCGTACGGTCTTCGAGTGGGTCACCGACAAGCTGGGCGCCCAGGGCACCGTCTGTGCCGGTGGCCGCTACGACGGCCTGATCACCCAGTTCGGCGGCAAGCCCACCCCGGGTGTCGGCTTCGCCATGGGGGTCGAGCGCCTGGTGCTGCTGCTGGAAACCCTGGAATGCCTGCCTGGCGATCTGCAGCGACCCGCCGATCTCTATCTGTGCGCCTTTGGCGAGGCGGCCGAGCTGGCCGGCCTGAAGTTGGCAGAACAGTTGCGCGATGCCCGTCCGGACCTGCGTCTGCTGGTCAATGCCGGTGCCGGCAGCTTCAAGAGCCAGTTCAAGAAGGCCGACAAGAGCGGCGCGCTCTGGGCCATGATCCTGGGTGAAGACGAACTGGCCGCGCAACAGGTGGCACTCAAGCCGCTGCGTGGCGATGCGCCCCAGGAAAAGGTCGATTTCGCGGCCCTGGCCGCCCGTCTGGACGAGATTTTGCCCCTGGCCGGTTCCGGTCGCGGGAATTGAGGAGAACGGATTTGAGTTCCATCGACGACGACAATCTGGTGGTCGCCAAGGCCTGGTGGCAGCGTAACGGCAAGCCGCTGGTGGCGGGTGGTGTCATCGCCCTGGTGGCGGTGCTCGGCTGGCAGGGCTGGCAGCGTTACCAGAACAGCCAGGCGCAAGGCGCTTCGGTGCTCTATCAGCAACTGGTGGAAGCCACGCTGGCTCCCGGTGGCAAGGTCGACACCGCCCGGGTGACGGACACCTACGGCAAGCTCAAGCAGGATTATTCCGGTACCGCCTACGCCCAGTACGGGAGCCTCTTCGTCGCCAAGGTGGCGGTAGAGAACAATCGCCTGGACGACGCCGCCGCCGAACTCAAGGCCGTAGTGGACAAGCCCCATGACGCCGAACTCGGCGAGCTGGCGCGTCAGCGACTGGCCCGGGTGCTGGCGGCCCAGGGCAAGGCCGAAGAGGGCCTCAAGCTGCTGGATGGCGAGGCGCCCAAGGCCTATGTCGCCAATCGCGAAGAATTGCGTGGCGACCTGCTGGTGGCGCTGAAGAAGCCGGCCGAGGCCCGCGCCGCCTATGAAAAAGCCCGCGCCGCGCTGCCCAACGACGCAGCCGAAGGCGTGCTGCAGATGAAACTCGATGATCTCGCCAAAGGAGACGCCTGATGTTGCGCTGGAAGCCTATCGCGGTACTGGGTCTCGCCCTTGCGGTCGTCGGGTGCAGCAGCACCGGCAAGAAGGAATTGCCGCCGGCCGAGCTGAAGGACATCAAGGCTGAAGTTCGCCTGGATGAAGTCTGGAGTCGCTCGGTGGGCGACGGCCAGGGCAAGGAATACAACCGCCTGGTACCGGCCGTCGACGGCCAGACGATCTTTGCCGCTGATGCCGACGGCCGGGTCATGGCGATGAATCGCGAGACCGGCCAGGTGCTGTGGAAGAAGGACCTGGACCTGCCGGTGTCCGGCGGCGTCGGCGTGGGCTCCGGCCTGGTGCTGGTCGGCACCCTGCGTGGCCAGGTGATCGCCCTCGACAGTGCCAGTGGCGACGAGAAGTGGCGCGCCCAGGCGTCCAGCGAAGTGCTGTCCGCCCCGGTGGTCAACAACGACGTGGTGGTGGTGCAGTCCCAGGACGACAAGCTGCAGGCCTTCGAGCTGGGCAGCGGCACCCGTCGCTGGATCTACGAAGACACCCAGCCGGTGCTGAGTCTGAGAGGCACTGGTGCGCCCCTGGTCACCAACCAGGTGGTCATGGCCGGTTTCGCCAGCGGCAAGGTGGTCGCTCTGGACGTGCAGCGCGGCCTGCCGCTGTGGGAACAGCAGATCGCCGTGCCCAAGGGCCGTTCCGAACTGGAGCGGATCGTCGACGTGGACGGCGGCCTGTCGCTGTCGGGCGACACCCTCTATGTGGTCAGCTACAACGGCCGCGTGGTCGCGCTCAATCCGGCCAACGGCCAGATCCTCTGGCAGCGTGACGCCTCCAGCTACGACGGCGTGGCCGAAGGTTTCGGCAACGTCTACCTGAGCCTGGACAACGGCACCGTGGAAGCGGTCGAGGAATCCTCCACCTCCGCCCTCTGGACCAATGCCGATCTGGCCCGTCGCCAGCTCACCGGTCCGGTGGTCTGGTCGAGCAACGTGGTGGTGGGTGACTACGCCGGCTACATCCATCTGCTGAGCCAGGTCGACGGTCGTTTCGTCGGTCGGACCAAGGTCGACGGTGACGGCGTCCGGGTACGGCCACTGGTCGTCGGCGACATGCTCTACGTTTACGGCAATGGCGGTAAACTCGTCGCCTATCGTCTGCGCTAGAAACTATTATCCTCAACCGATGGCCGCTACCGTGAAGTTCGGTAGCGGCCATCGTGTTTTCTGCTCTGGGAGAGCCGCATGGTTCCCGTAATTGCCCTGGTGGGGCGGCCGAACGTCGGCAAATCCACGCTTTTCAACCGCCTGACCAAGACTCGGGACGCCATCGTCGCCGACTTCGCCGGCCTGACCCGCGATCGCAAGTACGGCGAAGCCAAGTGGCAGGGACGCACCTACATCGTGGTCGACACCGGCGGCATCTCCGGTGACGAGGAAGGCATCGACCTGAAGATGGCCGAGCAGTCGCTGCAGGCCATCGAAGAATCCGATGCGGTGCTGTTCCTGGTGGACTCCCGCGACGGCATGACCGTCGCCGATCAGATGATCGCCGAGCACCTGCGCAAGCGAAACAAGCGCACCTTCCTGGTGGCCAACAAAGTCGATACCGTCGACCCGGATATCGCCCGGGCGGAATTCAGCCCGCTGGCCATCGGCGACGCCTATCCCATCGCGGCAGCCCACGGGCGCGGCGTGAACAACCTGCTGGAAGACGCCCTGGGCGTCTTTCCCAAGGATGAGGTCGAGGTCGAGGAGCTCACCGAGGAGCAGGTGCGCGCTGCCGCGGAGGAGGGTGGCGACGTCTTCCGTCGCGTCCAGGGCATCGACGAGACCACCGGCATCAAGATCGCCGTGATCGGTCGGCCCAATGTGGGCAAGTCGACCCTGGTCAACCGCATGCTCGGCGAAGAGCGGGTGATCGTCTATGACCAGGCCGGCACCACCCGCGACAGCATCTACATCCCCTTCGAGCGCAACGAAGAACGCTACACCCTGATCGACACCGCCGGCGTGCGCCGTCGCGGCAAGGTCTTCGAGGCGGTCGAGAAGTTCTCGGTGGTCAAGACGCTGCAGGCGATCCAGGACGCCAACGTGGTGATCTTCGTCATGGACGCCCGCGAAGGCGTGGTCGAGCACGACCTCAACCTGCTCGGCTTCGTGCTGGAGACCGGTCGTGCCCTGGTGATCGCCCTGAACAAGTGGGACGGCATGGAGTCCGGCGAGCGCGACTACGTCAAGACCGAACTGGAACGCCGCCTGCTGTTCGTCGACTTCGCCGACATCCACTTCATCTCGGCGCTACATGGCACCGGCGTGGGTCACCTGTACAAGTCGGTGCAGCAGTCCTTCGCCTCGGCCACCACCCGCTGGCCCACCAGCCGCCTGACCCAGATCCTCGAGGATGCGGTGCAGGAGCACCAGCCGCCGATGGTCAGCGGCCGGCGCATCAAGCTGCGCTATGCCCACCTGGGTGGCGCCAACCCGCCGCTGATCGTCATCCACGGCAACCAGACGGAAGCGGTGCCCAAGTCCTATACCCGCTACCTGGAAAAGACCTATCGCCGGGTGCTCAAGCTGGTGGGTACGCCGATCCGCATCGAATACCGCGGTGGCGAGAACCCCTTCGAGGGCAAGAAGAACACCCTCACCGAACGCCAGGTCAACAAGAAGCGCCGGCTGATGAGCCACCACAAGAAGGCCGAGAAGAAGCGCAAGGACAAGCGGCGGTAAGCCGGTCGGGCGTTGTGAAGGGAAGGGGGCTAATAGCCCCCTTTTTCTTTGTGTGCGCCAGGCATGGCGCGTTGCGCGTAAGCGCAACCCGCTTGGCTGTGGTGGCCAGGCGGGTGACTTGGAGGTGAAAGTCCTCTACACACCCGGCAAGGGGAAGTGTTAGCCAGAGGCAAGGGTGTCGCAGGTGACTGCGAATCTGAAGGAAGCCCGAGGCAAAATGCTGGCCTGACGAACAGGAAGCGGATAGAGGCGGCACAGCGGGGTGAGGTGGCACAAATCGCCAAAGCCCGATACTTGCACGGAACGCTGTGACGTAGATCCGACAGGCATAAGCAGGAAGGTCGCGCGAATTACCCTGGGAGATCTGCACGTTTGCCACTGTGCTACCGAACGT
>NZ_FOED01000023.1:0-29617 GCF_900110545.1 Pseudomonas sp. Snoq117.2
CAGCAAGTGATGATTCACTCAGACCAAGGCAGTCAGTTCAGTAGCTCAGATTGGCAAAGCTTCCTGAAGGCCAATAATGTGATCAGCAGCATGAGCCGACGGGGAAACTGCCACGACAATGCCGTAGCGGAGAGCTTTTTCCAGCTTTTGAAGCGGGAGCGAATCCGACGAAAGATCTACGCAACGCGTGACGAAGCCCGAAGTGATATTTTCGATTACATCGAGATGTTCTATAACCCTAAGCGTCGACACAGCAGTGCTATGCAGCTGTCTCCAGTAGAGTATGAGAAACGCTATTTCCTGAGCTTGGAGAGTGTCTAGGAAAGCAGGGGCGATTCACTCTACAAAAATCAGTGTTACCACCGTGGTCCGTTGCTATAACGTCAAGCCCTAATAAAATGGCCTCGGCTATGCCCCGGCCAAACCCTTCAGCCCTGTGTAGAGAAACGAAGCAATCGCAGCTTTTGTAGAGCTCTAGAACTTTCTCTTTGCTAAGTAACGCATCTACTATACGAATACGGCTATCATGTGAGGAAATCTCTAAAATTCTAGCCCACTCGGGGCTTTCCGCATCCGGCCTCATACACTTTATAACTAACGAAACATCTTCGTTGTTGGGAAACGCCAGTAAAAAAGATGAAACAATAGCCAAAGGGTTTTTACGTCTTATCGAAGATTTTCCATCGAAAGAAAAGACAAATGTATAGGATTCATGAGGAATATCGTAGATGTTTCTAATTATTCGCCTATCCACAATAGCTTCAGGTATTTGTACGCACATAGGCATTAGATGAACCGGCAGATCAGCGACTTTCCGAATGGCTTCATAAATTAAGCCACTTGATGCCCATACTTCATCCACCAGTGCAAGACAGTGGCCCCATGATTTTGGCCAGTCACTTAGCTCCCACGGCCAATATCCTATATTATAACGTCCAACAAGCGTATCCGAACCTTGATCAAGGAAATAACGCAAATGCTCTAGCGCAGTCAAACATACGATATTTACACTGTATATAGGATCACCGATCCATTTTTCTATACTTCTATCTTGTTGACTGATTTCAGATCCAGGTGAAAAGTCAACGACGACAAAGGGAATACCTGCAGCATATAGCGCATGGGCAGCCATCCTTACATCTTCGCCGATTCCGAGCTCGCCGAAGGCATAGCCAATTAGATTAACGCCTTTTTTTAATTCATTGATTGGTTTTGACGGTGGAGCTTTCCAAGCAGCAGGTGCAGTCTTAATTAGTTCGACCAGTGGTGTCTCTATTGGCCCGTTTGTCAGAAGCCAATTTTCAATCCCTTTTTTACCTTCAGGTTTTTGAATATCAAAAACCTTTCTCAAATCAGCCCTGGCTGCCATCAAGATATTAAAATAGTTACTAGACAGGAAACTTTCTTGTTCAGGCAGAAGAAATTTTTTTTGCCAGTATGGGATCTCCTGATAGTCCATACCAATTTCTTTGTAGCCACCACTCATCCAGAACCAGGCAAGCGCGGTGAGTTGATCGCGCTCTGTGGCTAGCTCTGCAGGCACCCCAAGATCAGGACGAGCTTTAATCAATAGCTTTATAAGATTTGATATTCCATTTGAATAGCGGGTCTTAGGGATGACTGCGGGAGAATTTAATTGAATCCACCATTCGTCCAGCAGCTGAAGGGAGCGATATTCTTTCCTTCCCGCTACCAGACACCAAGCAAGAAAGCGAGTCCGGCCTGATACTGTCTCCAGATCAAATTCTACTTGGAGGTCCAGCGGGCGAAGTTGCCAAATTGCCAAGTGAATTCCGTAGAAATCACAAATATCCTCGACGCGCAGTTCCGGTATTCGCCTTGTATATCTATACCCAGCATCACCTGAAACTGGTATATGTGCGAGCCAGCTTAAAAGCTTTTCCTTCGTAGACATATGCTATTCTTTAGAAGGCATTAAGGCCGGAATATGTGCCCAATGCCCAATCGGAGTTCAAGTTAATGCTATAGCAGGGATCGTGAAGGTACGTTTCTCCCCACCGATCAAGAAGGAAGCATTGTTCGCGTCTAGAACGCGCCACTTGCTCGGTAGCAATATCCTTCCCCCTACTCGCCGACTCCGCATGAATCAATTCCGCAAACGGCGTCCAAAGGATTTTCAATCCCAGCTCATTGATCCGCAAACACATGTCCACGTCGTTGAAGGCAACGGGATGACGGACTTCGTCCATACCCCCGATCTGAAGATATAGATCGCGGCGCAGTATCAGGCAGGCGGTGGTACAGGCGCTCTGGCGGCGGGTGAGATGGTTGAAGCCGAGGTATCCAGCGTCGTTGCGCATCCAGTTGTTGCCGGTATGGGCAGCGAGACCGTTAATGCCTATGACTACGCCAGCGTGCTGGACCATATCGTTCTTCCACAGCAGTTTTGCACCCACCGCACCGACATCGGGTCGCACGGCCAGGCTCAGCATTTCCTTGAGCCAGTCGGGATGTAGGATCTCGATGTCGTTGTTGATAAGCCCTATGTATTCACCGGTGGCGAACTCAACGCCCACGTTGTTCAGGGTGGCGTAGTTGAAGGGATAGGGATGCGGCAGAATACGCACGCCACGGCGTTTGAGGTCATCGAAATAGGCCAGCGTCTGGGGATCACTGGTCTGGTTGTCGACGATGATCAGTTCCAGATCCGGGTAGTCGGTCTGGGTCAGCAGGCCTTCCATGCAGGCGTGCAGGAGTTTGTAGGCATCCCGCGTGGGAATGATGAGGCTGACCTTCGGCAGCCGCTCGGGTAGTGGCCAATGGGCACGAAGGGCGCCGGGCAATTTGCTTTGGCGACTCAGACGGGTACCGGGACGTAGCCTGTCCACCAGCCAGTTCAGGCGCTCCAGACGTTCGGGCTTTCTAGCATCACACGCGGCCGGCGTGACCGGGCAGCTGGCGCTGCGGTGGCTGAGTACCTGGGTAACGCGAGCGACCCGAAGGTCTTCCTGCGTAGTGGCCAAGATCAGTGCCGCCAATACGCCCTCATGATCGCGCGGCAGCTCGGGCGCCGCGTTCAGCAGGCGCACGGCGCGCTGGATGACGTCGCGACCGAACAGGGCTCCGGCGGTAAAGAAATCGGCACCTAGGTAGAGATCCAGGTCCCAGCCAGGTTTGAACCAAGGATTGCTGCGTCGGCCTGTCGGGTCATCCTGATCACAGTCAGCGAAGGCCCACGCTGCGGACTGTCCCTGGTCGTCGGGCTGCAAGGCCAGCGCGAGCTGGTCCAGAGCATGGGGAGGTAGACGGCTATCCAACGGCTGCAGCAGGACGGCCTCGGCTCCCTCTTCTATCAGCAACTGCAGCGAGGTGGACACGTCCTTGGGATCGGCGACGGCCTGGGCGATGGATTGCAGACGCTGCTGGGCAAGGCTATCTAGGCACGCCTGCCGCTCGGTCTCGCTGGCTTCGCCGTGCAGCAAAACGGCGATCTTGGCGCTGTTCATAGCTTGTAGATACTGAGGGGCACGCTGATAGTGCGCGAACCATTCGGGATAGTGACCGAACCCTGCGCTGCGCGGGCAGCGCTGGTCGTAGTCGCGCGCCAGGCGGATGAGCAGATCGCGAGGCGCTGGATCAGCCTGTTCGGGCCAATGAGCGGCGACCAGAGCACCCAGCCCTTCGGCATGGCAGCATACAGTTATGGGGCTACCCTGCAGGGCCCGGCCCTGATCGTCTTCGATATGCACTTCGCGACGCTCGCCATCCCCATATTGCCAGGGCAGCTCCAGGCTATAGCCGTGATCGGCATCGGCGCGATAGATGAGCGCGGGGTGATGCAGATTGGCCTGGCAGCGCGCGACAATCTGATCGCCCAGACGGGCGCGGACTTCGACGTGACGACCGGGAGTGGTGTCATCCCAGACCCAGCCGCCCACGACCAAGCCACCGCCATACCAGACCTGACTGCCGGGCACCTTGGCCTCCGCCTTGACCGGCTTCTCGTTGGGCAGCACCAGAGGCTCGCCGATCCAAGGGCCCTCATTGGCCAAGCGAATGGCGATGCGCCGGGCTCCGCTGAGCCAGGCTGGCTGCAGCTGGAGGGCGAAGCCGTGAAAGCCGTCGCCGGCCAGGGGATCGTGCTGATAGGTATCGGCGCGCACCAGGGCTACCGAGGCGCCGTCGATGACGACGTCCAGCGCCAGGCGCAGATCGGGCTGAGCAGGATCGAAGGCCCAGCCCTGGAGCACATCACCATGCAGGCCTTCGATCTGGCCTTGCACGGTGACCAGAGCGGGGGCTTGGGAGAGTTCAGTCATGAAGAAACCTATCGGGTAGGGCGTCGCGCAGCAGAGCGTTCAAGGGGGCGGGCAGCTGACTCAATGGGTAAGTATCCGCTTCGGTCGCCACCAGGCCAGCCGGTGCGTAAAGGGGCAAGGCGGTATGCCGGGCGATCTGGGGGGCAAGCCAGGCACTGGTAGGCGACGCCTCCAGACTCAGGGCCAAGGTGCATCCGGACAGCGCGGGTATCCGAGACCCGGGGATGCCGGAAAGCTCGATCAGTGGACTGACATTACCGCTGGCGAGCAGACTTCTCTCCCAGGGCGTACGCCTGATGAGCAGAAAGCGACAGGCGAGTCCCTGGCGCCGACTCAGACGGACCACCTTCAGCCAGGCCTGTGCCAGGCGCGGGTCGGTAAGCGTATCAGCGATCAGGATGTGGCCCAGCCGTGGTGCAGCAGCAGTCTTGAGCGGAGCAAGAGAGGTACCGTGAGTCACGGTCACCAGGGGCAGGTTCATTAGCAACGAAGTAGCAAGGGTAGCGAAGGCAGTACGCTGTTCGGTCGCACCCTCGCAAAAGCGGATGACAGCGGATGGAGCATCCGCTACGACCGGATCGACCAGGCGATAGGGAACGCCGATTCTTTCAGGTAACCCTTGCAGTAGCGAGGGACAGCGCTCGGGCTGGACGTAGTCCAGAGCAGAAGGACGCAGATGATGCAGGTCTTCGAGCAACTGTTCACCATCGGCAGGCAATCGGTAGTCGAGCAGTAGTGGTAAACCCAGATCGAAGACCCGTAGCTCGATCTTCAGGGCGGCATCCGCCTGCTGGTAGGCGAGAACGAAAGTGAGTTGGTCAGCACCTAGGGCCATGAGGAGATGCAACCGATCAACTGGGATGACGGTAGCCGACGCCTTGACAGCCGCAAGTCGCTCGCCGAGCTCGGTGAGTCGTCTTCGTTGCAGGCGCTGTCGGTAAGGCTTGAGCGGATCGTGGCGGTAGAAGCGCTCGAACGCACGCTCTGCACCGGGATAACGCTCGCGCAGGATGGCGTTGTTGAAGGCTACCCGTTCGAGCTTTTCCGCACCGAAGGAAACGCCACCGCGGTGAGCGACGAAGGCCCGTTGCGCCGCGACGTGTCGCCAGCCCTGGGCCTTTGCTCTAAGGCACCAGTCGGTTTCTTCGCCATAGCCGCGCTTGAGCTGGATCTCGTCGAGCAAGCCGACCTGCTCTAGGGCACGGCGCTTGATATAGAAGCAGAAGCCGCAGCCCACTTCTATCTCGGGCGGCGGAGCAGTGTCGCCGGCTGCTTCTCGATGTAGGGTACGCTGTTCGTCCAGCGTGGGCATTGTGTGGCTCTTGCGGCTTTCCGGGAAGCTGAGCAGCTCGCCGTTGTTGCTGAAGGGAGTGGCAGTGGCAACATCGGCTGCGTAGTAGGCCGCTTCGCGCAGCTTGTCCAGCCAGTCGTCGCAGACCCGTGCATCGGCATTCAGCCACACCACGTCGCGCGCTCGATGCAGGGCCATGCCTCGGTTCATGTTGCGGATGAAGCCCAGGTTGGCAGGGCTGCGATGGAGTTCGATCCGGCCAGCCTCGGCCAGCTCGCGTAGCGCCTGACTCAACTCGGGCTCGGGGCTTTCGTCGTCCAGCACCACCAGGTTCATCGGCGTCTGGTTGGCGTCCAGGCTATCAAGCACGCTGTGGATACAGGCGAGAGATGCCTCGCTCCCACGATAGATGGGAATGAGCACATCCACCACCGGTTCGACCGCCTCCGCTGGCGTTGCTACAGGCGCCGGCGGCAGGGGTTCAACGGCCGCCAGTGGACTGCCGAGCATCTCGCTGCCATCCGTACAGCACAGCCGCACCCGTCCCACTGGCGTAGGCAGACGGAAGCGAATGCCACCATGACGACCTCCATTCACCGATTTGGCCAGCAAGGGACTAGGCAGGTTGGCGGTTATGGACTGCTGTCGATCACCCAATGTGAGGGTGAGCTTGACCGGTGCCTGGGGATGCCGGGTATCTAGCGCCCAACCACGGATCTCCTGACTGGCGGGATCAAACTCAACATGCCCCCAAAGCCGTGGCGGCAATTGTTTGAGCAGCACGGCGAGTTCGTCGGCACTATTGACGTAAGGCAGTTGCTCGATCAATTGGACAGGCTTCACGCCAGGTAGCGCGGTCAGGGCGCGCAGACGCAATAGCCGAACCGCCGGGGTATTGCGCGTGGGATTGGCCGGATCGGCAAGAAAGTCGTAGGCCGTCTGGGGCTCGCCCTTCTGCAGCAATGTGTGAGCCAATAGCGCTGCGGTTTCGCCCTGGCACGCCAGGCTGGTATTGGCCTCGGCGAGGGCAAGAAATGCCTGGTCCAGTGCGCCCTTCTGCAGTGCGGCAAGACCAGCGGAAACCAACGCCACGGGGTGCTGATTAGGAATTTGTAGGACTAGCTCAAGGCGTCGGGTCGCCTGATCCGACTTACCGCACTGCAGCAGAGCCTGATAGTCCTCCATAAGCGTGCGTTGGCTCATGGGTATCGGTCTCCGCGAAAGCCAGTGAATTGGGTATAGCCGTCCTTCGCGTACAGCCGTTAAAAAAGACTTCCGGCCCTAGAGCCGGAAGTCTTATCTCAGGTCAATAAAACGCTATTAGACCTGGCCAGTAACGAGAATCACACCGGTGTCGTGAGTCTGGGACTCAGTGGAGCCCACGATGCCTACGACCACATCAGCACGGGTATGACCGGTAACTAGTTGCTGAGCCCAGTACACCAGGCCTTCATTGTCGGCTTCACGACCCAGAGCGCCCTGGTAGATGCTCTCGATGAACTGAGCATCGGTCTGGTTGGCAACGTCACCACCAGTGTATTCCGCAGAGTTGAGGAAGTTGTTGGCAATAGTGGACAGGCTGATACCAGTCTCAACTTGGTTGATGTAGAACTGAGCGCCTTCAACATCGGCGTCACGGCCCAGGACTGCTTCGAACAAACGCAGTGCCGCACCTTCAGTTTCGTTGCTGACGATGGAGATGGTCTGGTTGTCGGAGCCAGCGATGAACTCGACGTTAGTCAGGTTCAGATTACCGTTGGTAGTGCTGGTCAGGCTTACGGCACCGTTGACGACGCTAAGACCAGTGTAATCAGCAACGCTGACATTCACGTTGACCACATCGAAGCCTTCGCCGCCATTAATGGTATGGATGCCGTTGGAAACGTAGACCACATCATTGCCAGCGCCCGTGTTGGCAGTGTTGGTACCACCGCCCAGGATGACGGTGTCGGCGCCGCCTGCGGTGGTAACGGTGTCATTGCCGTTGCCGACGTCGACCAGAGTATTGACGTCACCGTTCACGGTGACGGTATCGTTACCTGCGCCGGTCACCACAACGCGAGCAGGCGCAGCGCCTTCGACAGCAGCGTTAACCACGGCCTCGGTGGAAGTGGCGGTACCAATGGTAGTAGTGACGTTAGCGGTGGTATCGAAAATGAAGGTAGACGCCTGACTCAAGGCGTTCGGTACGGCCACGGTCACGTTGTCACCAGCATCTCCCAGCCGATCATAGAAGACTACGTCAGGCGTTTGAGTGTTGCCCTGCTCATCAACAATCACGTTGAAAGTGTTGCCACGAACGGTGGAAGCCACAACGCTGCCGGTTTCAGCGTCCAGATTCAGCAGCGTGGAGATAGCGGCGATGGTGGTGGTGTTGAGCGCAGTGGCTTCCAGTTGAGTGGCAAACTGGGAATTGGTTACGGCGGCATCGTATTGCATGACAAAAATCTCCTAGGTCGCGCCTTAGCTCGTGGCTATCTGCGCGTTTTCAAACGAGGGGGTTTTGAGATCTTCCCTAGGAGACTGGTAGCGGTCAGCGTTCATCTCGATGCGGGGGGTGATCGATACATGTAAAGCAACTAGCTTGGCTTGCCCCTTAGGAGCAGTAACTTCCTGGCCGTCCGGAAGGTCCTGTGGATCGCATCCGGCAAAGACCGCCTGGGCGTCCAGGAAGTATTCATTGCGGCGGGGACCCACCAGGGCCATGGCCACAGCAGTAATGGGCGCACGCTTGCCACGCGAGCCCGTAAAGTTGCCGCTGAGCACGGCGGGCTGCAGGACATCGGCGATCTTGCAGCTATAGGCGATGTCGATACCCGCAGGCTTGTTCGGCCAGAGAATGGCGAAGCCTTCTAAGCGGGCTTCCTGCTCTGTGTTGCCAACCCAATCAATGGCAGTCACATCACCCTGAGCCTGCACATGGCCGAGCAGCTTGAGCATTACCGGTTTGGAATGCTGCGCGGAATTGGCGCGTGCAGCTGCTTCCAGCGCCTGGCCAGAGACTAGTGGAGCGGTGCGCTGCTTATCGGAACGAATGATGTCGGGAGAGGTATCGATCCGATCGACACGTAGGTCGACCTGGCGCACCGGTAGATCGGCACGCTGGTATTCGGTGATGAGCAGGGTTCCAGCACCGCTCTTGACGCGCACGATCAGCGTATCGCCAAGACGGGACAGGGTATTGCGGATGACGGTTTCGCCTGGAAAGAAATCAACCGAGCTCTTACCGATGGGGGCAGGCTGCAGGCTGATGAGGCAAGGCTCCTCGGCAATCTCCTGGGATGCGTATCTCACGATATACATACCGGGCTCAAGAGTGAGCAGCCGAGTCTTGAAGGTGAAGGGTGAATCGTCCATTTGATCCATAATGCCCGTGACCGATTTCCTTAGCAGTCCCGGATAGGTGCATCCGAGCCTGGTCAAGTGCCAACCATATCACACCTTCTGTGTGACGGTGCCAGCTTCTTGACGAGGTCAGAATAGGCGAATTTCGTTAAATCTCAATGTCAATTCGTAGGCCGACCACTACCGTTCGGTAGAAAAGTTCAATGGGTTTGATAGCAAAAAGCCATAAAAAGGGCGTGCCGGCCCACAAGTTTGAAATCCCTATCACTAAAACCGGAAACTGCATACTAGACACCTGTGCTAGGGTGCGTTCCTTTTGAGTCCAGATCGATCGTGCGCATTCTGCATGTCTTCAAGACCTATCTACCTGACACCCATGGCGGAATCGAACACGTCATTCGCCAGATGTGCCTGGCTACGAGAGGCTTTGGAATCGATCACCGGATCCTGACGCTCAGCAGGCACCCTGTTCCGGAATCTCTGGAGGTGGATGGCATTCCTGTCCGTCGCGTCAAACAGGATCTCGACCTCGCCTCGACGGGTCTCTCCTTGACCGCTTTTCGTGCCTTCGCCGAGGAGGCCCGCGCTGCTGACCTGGTGCATTTCCATTTTCCCTGGCCTTTCATGGATGTCTTGCAGCTACTGACGCGACCCGGCAAGCCCTATGTGGTGAGCTATCACTCGGACATCGTCAAGCAACGTCATCTGCTCAAGCTGTATACGCCCCTGATGCAACGCTTCCTGGGCAACGCGACCTGCGTCATCGCGGCTACCGAACCCTATCGCCGATCCAGCCCCGCCCTGCAGCGTCTGGGCACCAAGGTTCGGGTCATTCCCTATGGCCTCGATCCTGCCAGCTATCCGGAGGCCGATCCGCAGCGGCTCGTAAGCTGGCGCCAGCGCCTCGGACCGCGCTATCTCCTGTTCGTAGGGGTGTTGCGCTATTACAAAGGTCTGCATCTGCTGCTGGAGGCG
Source organism: Pseudomonas sp. Snoq117.2 (assembly GCF_900110545.1). Classification (NCBI taxonomy): domain Bacteria; kingdom Pseudomonadati; phylum Pseudomonadota; class Gammaproteobacteria; order Pseudomonadales; family Pseudomonadaceae; genus Pseudomonas; species Pseudomonas sp. Snoq117.2. The sequence continues at coordinate 9,892 of NZ_FOED01000023.1, forward strand.
CTTCAAGGGCTGGATTATCCGCTGGCGATCGTTGGCGCCGGCCCGGAAGGCGAGGCGCTGCGTGCGCAGTGCGAGCGGCTGGGCCTCAGAAATTGCCATTTCCTAGGACGCCAGAGCGAAGAAGATCTGGCAGCGCTCTATGCCGGCTGCGAGAGCTTCGTCTTCCCCTCCCATCTACGTTCCGAAGCCTTTGGCATGGCGTTGCTGGAAGCGGCCATGTACGGCAAGCCTATGCTCAGCTGCGAAATCGGCTCGGGCATGAGTGAGATCAACCTCAGCGGCCAGACCGGGATCGGCGTGCCACCGGAGCCTACGGCTTTGCGCGAGGGGCTGATGACACTGTGGGAGGATGCCGAGCTACGGATCCGCTACGGGCAAGCCGCCCGGGCACGCTTCGAGACGCATTTTCGCAGCGAGGTCATGGCCAGCAAGCTTATCGAGGTCTATCGCGAAGCCCTGGCCTGAGCGGTAACCTAACGACCCTGTAGGGCAAGGCGATACACCTCTAGCGTCCGCGCGGCGCAGGCGTCCCAGGTGTAGTCGCGAGCGCGGCGCTCGCCCTCTTCCACTCGCTGACTCACGGCCAGGGGATCGTCGAGGACGTCAAGCATGGCCAGGGTAATGGCCTTGGAGTCCCGTGGATCGGCCTGTAGGGCGGCCTCGCCGACCACTTCCGGCAGCGACGTCGTGCTGGAGCAAATCACGGGACACCGCGCGGCGAAGGCTTCGATGGCCGGCAGTCCGAAGCCTTCGAACAACGACATGAACACCAAGGCCGCTGCACTCTGTAGCAAGGCGATCACTTCATCCTGAGGCAGATACTCCAGCCACTTGCCTTCGCCTCTAGCCTCCAGAGCACGCAGTTCCTCGACCAGGGTCTCGGCGCGCCAGCCGTTACGACCGACCACAACCAGAGGATGACGCTTGCGTAGCGCCTCGGGTAGCTGGGCATGAGCCGTGAGAACAGTCGCAAGGTTTTTGCGCGGCTGTAGGGTACCGACGAAGAGAAAGAAACCAGGCTCCAGGCCATGTTTGCGTAGCACCTCATGGCGCGCGACATCGGATTGCCGGCTGAAGTAGTGCTCGTCCACGCCGAGTGGTGTGACATGGACCCGCTCTTCCGCAATTCCCAGCAGGCTGACGATGTCCCTCTTGCTGTACTCCGAGATGGTGATGACCTGATCGGCCCAGCCCACGCTCTGGTTGAACAGCCAGTTCTTCAGCCTGCGCAGCTTGAGCGTAACCCACTCGGGATGGATCTGCGGAATCAGATCCATTACGCTCGCCACCATCGCCACATTCTTGAGCCGAGGGATGTGATGATCAGGCGCGTGGAAGATATCGACTTCGTTCGCCAGTCGCTGGTCGACTTGGCGATCAGCGCCCAACAGCGCGTTCTTCAGGACAAACTTGGGGAAATGCGGCGTCAGGCTGACAGGTACGCCGCAATCCAAAGGCGGGGTGTCTACGCCAAAGGTGTAGGAGCGAATCCGGACGTCTGAGCGGCTTGTGAACGCTTGGGACAAGGACTGGGTATAGATGCCGATCCCGTCGAGATGCCCCTTGGCTACTCCAGAAGACCAGACCGTGCTGCCCAGTCCGATTTTCAATACCGTCAACGGACACCCCCTAGATATCTGTACAGATCTTCGAGCGTCCGCTCCAGCGAGATCAGCTCCCTAGTCCCCACGATCTTGCGCAGGCGTGCGTCACTGCCACGGAGCGTCGGAATCTCGTTAGCCCGAACGAAAGCCGGGTTGACCCGGACCTCTATCGAGTAACCGGCAATACGCTCCATCATCTCAATAATAGCCCGTAACGCCGTTGCCTTGCCCGAGCAAACGTTGACGGGACAGGAGCGATAATCGCTGTCTAGCAGCCCCAAGTAAGCCTGTGCCAGATCGCGAACATCGGAGAAATCTCGACTCACGTCCAGGTTACCTAGCTCGATTACCGGCTCGCCACGGGCGAAATGACCGACGATCTTGGGGATGAGAAAGCGCTCGTCCTGGCCCGGACCGGTGTAGTTGAACGGCCTGGTGATGACAATAGGTAGGCGCTCATACCAGGTAGCGACCATGTGCTCCATGGCCAACTTGCTGCAGGCGTAGTGATTGACCGGCGCCGGACAGACGGATTCGTCGATCACCTCGATACCGGGAGTACCGTAGATGTTGGCGCTACTGGCGATCAACACACGCTGAGGTTGGCGCTCAAGTGCGCCGAGCGCCTCCAGCAAATTCAAAGTGCCGAACAGATTCACCTGGTAGAAGGCTTCCTGATCGGCATGTCCGACAAAGGCCAGCGCCGCCAGATGGATGACCCAATCCGGTTGCGCCTGACCTACGGCAGCGGCGACCGCTGCCTTGTCGGTGAGATCGCATGCCAGGGTGACATCCGCACCGGTAGCACTGCTACCGAATCCGACTACCTTAAATCCCCGCGCCTTGAGCGCCTGGATCAGATAGCGTCCCGTAAAGCCTGATGCGCCTGTAACCAGAGCGGTTGGCATGCCTATCCCCTTAGTTAGAACGAGAAGCCCTGTTCATTGCGACGCAGGTCAGCCTCGACCATCATCTGGCAGAGCTGCTCCAGGGTGGTCTTGGGTTCCCAACCCAGCTCGCGCTTGGCTTTCTCGGGATTGCCGATCAGCAGATCCACTTCAGCGGGACGGTGGAATTTCGGATTCACGGCGACGACCTTCTTGCCGCTGCGGGTGCAGTAGCCTTCTTCCTTGTCACCCTCGCCTTTCCACTCCAACTGGATGTTCACGGCCTTGGCGGCCAGGCTGACGAAGTCGCGCACAGTTTCGGTACGATTGGTGGCCAGTACATAGGTGTCCGGCTTGTCGGCCTGCAGCATGCGCCACATGCCCTCGACGTATTCCTTGGCGAAGCCCCAATCGCGCTTGGCGTCGAGGTTACCCAGCTCCAGCACATCCAGCTTGCCCAGCTTGATCTTGGCGATGCTGTCGGTAATCTTGCGGGTCACGAATTCGCGGCCGCGCAGCGGGGATTCGTGGTTGAAGAGAATGCCACTGGTACCGAAGATGCCGTAGGACTCGCGGTAGTTGATGGTCATCCAGTGGGCATAGAGCTTAGCTACGCCATAGGGACTGCGAGGATAGAAAGGCGTGCTCTCAATCTGCGGGATGGCCTGGACCTTGCCGAACATCTCCGAGGTAGACGCCTGGTAGAAGCGGATCTTCGGATTGACGATGCGGATGGCTTCGAGCAGGTTCACCGGGCCGACGCCGGTGATTTCAGCGGTGGTTACCGGCTGGTCGAAGGACACGCCCACAAAGCTCTGAGCGGCGAGGTTATACACCTCGGTCGCTTCGGTGGTCTGCAGCAGGCGGATGCTGGCGGACAGGTCGGTCAGATCATACTCGACCAGGTGCAGATTGGGATGACCGGCGACACCCACTTCTTCGATGCGCCAGAAGTTGACCGAGCTGGTACGACGGTAAGTACCATAGACGGTGTAGCCTTTTTCCAACAGCAGCTGCGCCAGATAGGCGCCATCCTGGCCCGTGATACCGGTAATGATTGCTTTCATCGTAGATGTCTCACGCTTTAATTAGAATTTTCAGTAGATTTTCGGCACTTGCTTTCCAGGATAGCCATGGCATATCGCGAGACATTGGCTGGATATTATCCCTACTCAGCCTACTCCACTCCATAAGTGCCGTGGCAAGCTCAGACGCGGTGTCAGCCTTGAAGTAGAAAGCATGCTCACCGGCAACTTCTTTGAACACAGAAATGTCCCGCGCAATTACAGGTAATCCGTGCTGCGCCGCCTCGATCAACGGCAAACCGAAACCTTCGTCTAGCGACGCGGCTATCAATGCGCTACAGGTCGAGTAGAGGCCTTCCAAATATTCATCACTAATAGAGTTGAACCAGAAAAGTTTCCGATTTAATTCAGGATGACGTGTCAAACGATCAACCAAATCATCGACCATCCAGCCTGGCTTGCCGACGATGACCAAGATAGCTTCTTGCCCATCGCGCCACAGCTGCTCCATCGCATCCAGCACCTGGGCATGAGCTTTCCGCGGCTCCAGAGTCCCTACCATTAGGAAACTCGTGGCATCACGCAATGCTGCCAGCCGCTGCGTTGCATCTGGAGGAAGACCAGTAGTTGGTATGGAGCGGCCTATGTCTCCGCCATTATGAGAAACAGCAAGTGCTGGAAGATCAGCCTCTTCGAAGCCGAGCGTCGGCATTACCTGGCGAACCGCTACCGCAGTTGCTGAAGAAACGCAGATCAGACTGTCAAATTGCCCGACCACCCTCAGCCACTGCTGGAAAATTTCCTTGGCGCCAGGTAGAAAGCATTCAGGCATCGTGATTGGTAGAAGATCGTGAACTAGGAACGAAAGCCGCACGCCAGCGCGATGCAAGGCCTGGTAGTAGCTTTCTTGCTCGCGTACTACGGTAGGCTGTAAATCTAAGCCAAAGAAGATATCACCCGCTCGGAAGGTAATAGGCTCATCTTGCAGAACCGATTGAACGCCGAGGAACTCCAGAGTGAAACGCCGCGCATAGCGATAGCCTGCCGTACGAGCTATCGCATAAACAGGCTCAATACGATAGCCTTTTATTGGCCTTTCCAACCATTCGCATAGCACGCTACGTACAACGCGCTGGATACCGCTACGGGCATCGTGGTGAACCAGTTCAGAGACATCCACCAGAATCTGCTGCTGATGGCAGGATGGCGGCAACGAACGATCCAGAGCACACGCAAGCTGTCGATAATCTGCGAGATCCGAATGGCTTCCTCCGCTACTCATGATGCGCCGGACCAACGCCGGTGCCTCGAGGTTAGCTCTTTCGTAGAAGTTTTCGATTGCAACTTTGTACTGTTCGGCGCATCGCCTCGGCGAGTGATGGCTAATTATGGTTGCTCGCGCGCGATCACCCAGCTCGCGGCGTCGGCTGCTATCGCCGTACAAAGATTCTAAAGCGTTTACCAAGTCCTTATCGCTGAACTGGTCGTTAAGTTTTAGGACACAATCATCCGGCAAATCAGCCATGCTGCCGTTGGCATTGACAATTATCGGTAAACCGTAATTCATACCATCCAACACAGCTCCAGAGGTCTCCCCACGCGAGAGAGTACGAAGCTGAACGCCCACATCAGCAATAGCTAAATAATCGTTATAGACTTCAGTATCGGTCCAGCCGGTGATACGGATAGTTTTCTTGCGTCCGCTAGCAGAAATCCTACGCTGGAGCTCTTCTCCATAGCTGCCCTCGTCATTTTTTCCAACGAAAACCAGCACGCAGTTATCAGACTGAGCCAAAGAAGACTGCAACCAAGACTCCAGCAGGCGGTCATTCATCTTGCTTCGACCTAGTAGACCAAAGCTGCAAACAACGAAATCATTTTCTTTGATTCCGTGCCGCTTTCGAATCAGCATGTGGTTTCTATTTGTACTAAAATCAGGCACTCGAAGATGCGGAACGAACGCCCAGTTTCTGGATACTGCCGCACCGTACCAGTCGTCAGCCATTCGCTGCGAGCTGCGAGAATGAACAATGACGCCCTGAGAATTGGCTACTACCGGATAGTTGCATGGATACTTCCAAACAACATCCGCGGTATCCTTAGCCTGTAAGCGCTCAATGACCGCGCCATAACCATGACTTTCATACAGGGCATTTATCCAAAAACCGGGCTGGGCACCACTGCACTCCATGTGAGCGACAATTCCAGACAAAAAGAAGTCGTGTAGAATAACGACACCTGGAATTTCTTCCAGCAAAGCGAACATGTGTTGATGGAACTCAGAGTTCCCGAAGTGATAGAGCACCCGGTCAAAACGATTCGCATTACTTCTAAACCATTCGACGCTCCGGAGAACGCAGTTTCCAGCAACACTGGCGGAAGCTACTTCGCTTTGGACAGTGATCACCTCCACATCGTAGAACCGACAAAGTTCCGGCAATAGCTCGGCGCTGTAATCGCTGATGCCACTGCGCAACGGCGGTAGGGGCGATACATAGGCCAGCTTTGGACGCTCATAATGGCGCCCCGTGGCAGCCTGGGACGCCAAATGGCGTAAGGCGGACAATGCTCGATCAGCGCAGTGCTGCCAAGAGAAGCGCCTTGCCTGTTGACGGGCATGAGTCTCCAACCGTGCTCGAAACTCATCGTCAGTCAGAACACGATTTAATTTTTCGGCGAGCGCTTCATCGCTTCGTGAGTCAAATAGCGCATCGTCGCAGCCTATAACCTCAGGCAAGCTAGAACTATTGGAAGCAATGACCGCCCGGCCGCAGCTCATAGCCTCCAATGCAGGCAAACCAAAACCTTCATGCCAAGAAGGAAAGATGAAAACCTTACAAAGATTATAAAGTCCTAGTAATTCTTCTTCTGAGACGAAGCCTGTGAAAATCACTTCGTGGGCTTCAAGCCCTTGGCTACGCACTAGCGTTTCCAGCCTTTCTTTGTCCAATGATTGGATGGAGCAAACAATGGCTAGCTGCAAGCTCTGTCGCTGTTTTGGAGCAAGAAGTCCGTAACCGCGGATTAGGCCTTCTATATTCTTGCGGTGGTCAATGCCACCTGTATAAAGTACAAATTCATCCCTCAGCCCGAAGCGCGCTAAAAGCGCTTTGCGTTCATGTTCCGCCAGACTGATTTCCCGGAAATGACTATCTGCAGCGGTAGAAATGGTTTCTACACGCTCTGCTGGAAGACCTAAATAGGTTTGAGCTTCTTGACTGGAGGAGTCAGAGATAGCCAGCAACAAATCAGCACGACGCAGGTGGCCAAGCTTGTTTTCATACCACTTCTCTACCTGCCAATTTTCGAGGTAAAGATCGCGATAGATCAGTGGAATAAGATCATAGAGAATTACTGCCGTGGGCACCCGTTGCGATAGCCGGCCAACACTGGTCACGACATCATCTACCAGCCCTTCAAAAAGACTGCAGACCAAAACAACGCTGGGCTCGAGGCTGAGGATAAAAGCCTCGCGCAACAGTTCTGCCGCATCTCTGCTCCAAGAGCTGGCAGAACCAAGCTGTCGTGTCCGTGGTGGACAGCTGAATACCTTAATCTTATCCACACAAAGCAGACTTGAAAGCTCAGTCCGGATGGACTCTATACTTTCTGGGAAGGCATCTGACAAAACGACAATAACATTCGCCTCTCCACGCTGCGCGACTATGGCCTTAGTCAAAGATAGTGAGTATCGACCAATACCACGTTTGCGATTTTCTGCCTGCGCACCTTGCAAATCGATGACAATTCTCATCAGGTGCGATTCTCCATGTCTCGCTTAAAGAAAGAGGCATATAGTTTTTTGGACCGTGCTGACAACTCGTGAATATCAGCCGGCATGGGTGAGGATGTTATAGGATCTATAATCTTTACAGACTCTAACCCAGCGGCTCGACGATCGCCACGCAGGGCTTTGGCTAGTCTGGGATAGCGGGCTACCAAGACACTTAGTCTGCGTACAAATCCAGGATAACGAAGAAGCGGGCGAATACAAAGCCTGATGCAACGACGGATAATTACCAAGAGAGCTGGCAAAACAACTCTGTAAATACGTTGGAATGTGTATGATGCTAAGCGTAGGGGTGCGGTTACCCGCCAGGAGGTACTACTGTGGAGTTCCAAAACTTTTTCCTGTGCGTGCATCGCTTGTTCCCACCAATGGTGGGAATTAGCCAGCGAATCACTGAGCCGCTCGGACAAAATAGCCTTCTCATGCCGAATTTGATCTAGCTCATGCTGAATGTTAGCTAACTCCGCTTTAGCCGCCTCGACGACTGAAGCACGGCTGCTCAGCAAACTCACTTCAGCATGCAGTTTTTCGATGATGCCGCGCGTCTCTATCAACTCGGCTGCTTGATGCTGAGAGGTCGAACGTAGATTATCTCTCTCATTCCCAAGCTCTTGCAGCTTACCATTCAGTAATGCGCAATAAGGCTGCGATGCTGTACCACTAAGCAAGGCCCCATCAAAAATATTGACTGGAGCCTTGAAGTGGTCAAGTAGTCCGGAACGGCTTTTATGGACATAGTAGCGGTTTATACCGTCAAAATAAGCATACTGATAGCCTTTCTTTAGCACCAAGGGTTCCCAAGGCTCATGAGTTTCTACTTGTGATCCAGGCATGGTACTTTCGATTAGCAATAGCCAAGGCCTTACGGGGGAAACTTTCCAGCTTTCAATTACTTGCTTTTCGAATCCCTCAACATCAATTTTTAGCCAATGTACAACCTTATATTCGTAACGGTCGAGCAAGGCGTCCAAGCCCAATACATCCACCTGAATTTCGACGATCGAAAACCCAGCTTCTCGATGTCGTTCGGCAACAACTGAGTCAGCAGTAGAAAGCCCAGTATCTGGGATCTGATAGAACGTCATCTGATCTTCGGAAGAACCTATTGCCAGTCTCTCAACGATCTCATCTGGGCGCTCTTCCTCCAAACGTGCAGCATATTGGGGGGTGGGCTCAACGTGCACGCCCCGCCATCCATTTTTATAGAAAGCCAAGCTTACCGAATCAATGATGGGATCTTGGGCCCCGATATCGATATAGAAACCGTGCTTGATATCTTTCAAGACCCGCCATAGCAGGATGTCTTCGAAATTCTGAGCATACGATACAAAAGTCATTTCACTGTTACCTCAATCACGGGATCCATCCAGGCACAGCCAGCAAAATGGTGTTTATTGACGTTCATAACATTGAATAACAATGCCATGTCTCGCCATTCATAATTATCAACCAGGTGAGTATCCGTGCTGCACAGCGCAGTCTGAACAGAATAGCTACCGGGCCCGAGATTCATATTAAAGGCGATTTTGAACTCAACACGCTTGCCGGCTTTCACGTTTTCGAGCGCCTGATCCTTCAGATGAGTGTTGGTACCGTACATGACTTGACCAAGCCGATCTTTTATACCGTAGCCCAACACCAACCGTTCAATATTTTGATGAGCTTTGGCCACTACTCTCAAGGTCACAGGCTGCCCTACGTCTACATATTCAATAGGCACCCCTACGTCGCTCAGTATGGCTATTTCCTCGACCGTTATCTCACCAGTCCCCGATACCGTCTGAGTTCTACCATCAGCCATCTGCTTGATCTGCACCGTGCTGTTTTCCTTTTCAGCAATCAGTGCATTATAGAAGTCCATAACCTCTTCCGGCGCGCCGTCTTTGATGACGGTGCCCTTCTCCAGCAGAATCGCACGATCGCATAGTACCTGTATCGAAGCACGGTCATGCGAAACGATGAGTAGTGTCGTCCCTTGCTCTTGGAACTCTTTTATTCGATTGAAGCTTTTATGCTGGAAATAGGCATCGCCCACCGAAAGCGCTTCGTCGACGATGAGAATCTCCGGACGAAACGCCGTCGCGACTGCAAAAGCCACACGCATCTGCATGCCGCTCGAATAGGTTCTTACCGCCTCATCGAAGTAATGACCGATTTCGGCGAACTCGTAGATGTCGGGCATAGCCTTGCGGATCTGGTCCGCCGAATACCCCATGAGCCCTGCGGCGTGATAGGCATTCTGGCGCCCTGTCAGCTCGGGATTGAAGCCCATCCCGAGTTCGAGAATGGCGGCGATTCGGCCATTCACCTTGATGCTGCCTTCGGTAGGTTGGAGCGTACCGGTTATCATTTTAAGCAGCGTCGACTTGCCAGCTCCGTTCTGGCCAACGATACCGATGGCCTGCCCGGCTTCGATCGTAAAGTTGACATTCTTCAATACCCATATCTCTTCGGCAGGTACTGTCTTCATGCCAAACCAGCGGGCAAATCGCTGCCATTCGGAGCGATAGCTACGGTAGGCCTTACCTATTCCGGAAACCTGCATGAGACTCATAGCGCATCCACCATTTCGGGTGCGGCCCGGCGAAACACGAAGAGGCCGAGCGCCATCAGTACTAGGGAAACCAGAAAGGCCGACAACATGCCCTCAATAGCCGGAAGCTTTCCATAGACCAGAATATCGTGATAACCCCCGACAATCTTGTACATCGGATTATAGGCGACCAGGCTCTTTACACCCTCCGGAATCACGTTCAACGGATAGACAATCGGCGTGAACCAAAATAGCACTTGCAAGAAAATAGGAACCACCTGACCAATATCTCTGACAAAGACATTGAGCACGCCTAGCAGCAAGCCGATGCCGACCCCCAGAGCAACGACAAATATCGTCATCGGAAAGATCCAAAGGACCTCCAGTCCCGGTCGATTTCCCATCAATACGAAAACCACCAAGATGCAAACAAGAAGGATGGCATAATTTATCAGGCATGATCCCACCACGATTACCGGCAGAGTAATCCGGGGAAAGCGCATCTTCTTGATAAGCCCACCGTTATCGATGAACACGGTAAGACAACGACCGACAATTTCAGAAAACAGCGTCCAGGCTAGGATACCGGCCATCAAATACATGGCATAAGCATATTTGTTATCAATGCCTGGCAACTTCGCGGCGAGCAAATTCGATAGAATCAGCGCATAGATTGCCACCTGCACCAAGGGATGAATAACCATCCAGACACCGCCTAGACGGCTCCTGGAAAACCGGCTGACAAACTCATTGCGTATAGAGGACATGATGAAGCCTCTATACATATAAATACTTCTCAGTAAGCCACCCATTTTTGCTCCTTCATTTGCAGCGAAATACGACTCTCGAGAGCGTCATGCGCCTTCGCGAAAAACTGATTGGCCGCTGATACCTGCCTCACCGAGCGGGCCAGGACAAGGTGGATTCACTTGCTCGGCGCTTGAGCGTGCAGGTCCGGGCGACCACTGGGTTGACTGCCTGGGCAAGCCCGGCAGGTATCGACGGCAGCGCGGTCGGCTTGGTATATGGACAGACGAACAGATGCCCGGGGAGGCTTTCCTCATCAGGACTCAAGCGAGTAGCCGACATCGCGATCAGCAAGGTGAACAATAAGGCTAGGTCGCACATGAGTCTAAAAGCTATCTATCGCCGGCGGTGATGTGAAAAGGTGTAAGCCCTGAGCACCGGGCGAGCCCTGTGTCCCTGATGCACTGTCCTGCACGAAAACAGGACAGGATTCTACAGGTTTGTGCGCCACAGGTCTGATAGACCGCGCTTTTTGAGATACCCATCGATCTCTCGATACGGCGTCAGCGGTCGCCCAGACCCGGTAGCCGACCATAAGTTTGCCGGAGCACCTGGAGCGCGCAGCGCGACTCTCGCTGTCGTCAGGCCTGCGAAGAATTCTTTATCCAATTAACGACGTCTGGCCAATGGGGCCAGGTAGCGTCGATCGGTGGGACAGCGCCCGTAAAGAATGCAAAGCGTTTGTGCTGGATTCGCCCCGCTGACAACACGGCGCCTGAGATCCCACTCATCGCCTTCGTCTAAAGAATCCGCCAAAACGTCAGATATCAGGGCCACGGCTCGGAGAAAAGATCGCGCTGCCTGAGACCAGGCCGTCCGTCAATATTCGCTCCGCTTCCGCGTCCTCTACTGACTATGGCGATTGGCACCGATGAAAGCCCCCACCCCTCGCTTTTTCTCCCTTGCACTAGCGATCCTGGTCGCCAGTTGCGCACTCTTTGGCAAGGTCGAGCAGGCTCGCGCTGAGGGGATACCTCTGGTGGGTCTGAACCTATCGGGCGCCGGCTTTGCAGCCCGAGTCCTGCCCGGAGTCAACGGAACCCATTACATCTTTCCAGTGGAAGCCTATTTCAGCCAATGGAGTGCGCGCGGAGTAAAGCTGATTCGCTTCCCGATCATCTGGGAGCGCTTGCAACCCACCCTTGGCGGCGCGCTGGATCCCACCTATGCAGCCCTGATCGACCGCACCTTCGGCTATGCCAACAAATACGGCATGAAAATCATCTTGGATTTGCATAACTACATGCGCTATCGAGGCGTCGTGATAGGCACAGGCAATGTTTCCTATGCACATTACCAAGATGTCATGACACGGATTGCGCAACGCTGGAGCCCTCAACCCTCCCTTTTTGCATACGACGTCATGAACGAACCTCATGACGCAGTAGCCCAATGGGCGGTAGCTGCTCAAGCCGCCATCAATGCCTTAAGGTCGATCGACTCCAAGCGCCCCGTCGTGATCGAAGGTAATGGCTGGGCGGAAGCGACTCGCTGGCCTCAGTGGAACGATAACCTGCTGGCTCTAAAGGACCCTGCCGACAACCTGATATTTCAAGCGCATACCTATTTCGACGGGGAAGGCGGGGGTGGCAACTACGCCAACCCTAGCGCCAGCGCGTATCCGGACAATTATGGCGTTGAGCGAGTAAGGCCCTTCGTGGAGTGGCTTAAGAAAAACGGTAAACGCGGCATGATTGGGGAATTTGGCGTACCGGACAGTGATCCACGCTGGAATGTCATCATGGGGCGGATGCTGGCCTACCTGAAGCAAAACTGTATTCCGGCGACCTATTGGGCGGCCGGGCCGGGCTGGGCAAATTATAATCTCGCTGTGGAGCCTATCAATGGCGTGGATCGACCGCAGTGGGCGGTTCTAAAGCAATACATCGATGATTCCAGCTGTTCCAAGATAGGCCCTATAGCAGTCACCAGCCAAACCCCAAATGTAACGGAGGGTTCGAGCCACGCCCAGGAGATTGCCGGAGTCTATCGCGATTATCTAGGTCGAGAGGCCGACCCAGCCGGGTTGATGTATTGGTCTAGTCAGATAGCAAATGGAAACCTAACGTTGGCTGGTGTTATCAACAGCATCATGCTCAGCACGGAATATCAAAACCGTATTACGGTAGAGAAACTTTACCAGAGCCACTTGGGACGCAGCGCAGATAGCGCAGGCCTTAATTATTGGGCTGGCCTGCTAAATAGTGGAGCCATGACCACCAACTCCGTCGCTGCAGCACTTATTGGTAGCGTGGAGTATCAAGGAAATCTCCAAGTAACGCTCAACCAGCTTTACATTTCCTTTCTTGGCCGCCCTGCTGATAAGGAAGGCTTGAGCTACTGGGCGCAACGGATATCCGACGGCAGCATGAACTTAGCGACGGTCAAAGCAGCCATTGCCGGCAGCGCCGAAAGTGTAGCTCACACTCAGGCCTCTATACATCAGCTCTATCAAAGCTTCTTGGGACGAGACGCAGACAACAGTGGATTGAAGACTTGGACATCACAGGTCACCAGTGGTGCCATGACGTTGGATGATGTGGCTACCGCAATCAAAGGCAGTGCCGAATACCGCAGCCGGCAATCCTGACAAGGCGTGTCTAGGTTGTCCCCGCCCCACCCTGCCGATTGATCTTCCGATTCAGGATGATCGACGTCTGCGTCTGCTTCACCCCGTCGAGGTTGCCGATGCGGTCGAGCAGCTCGTCGAGCTTTTTGTGGGTGGTGCAGCGCAGGAAGGCCAGGTAGTCGAACTGGCCGCTGACCGAGGAGACCTCCTCGACATCGATCATCTTCTCCAGGGCGCGGATGACGCCGGTGGTACTGCGCGGCAGGACGCTGATGGCGCAGTAGGCGCGCACGGCGGCCTGCTCCACTTCGGAGCCCAGGCGCAGGCCGTAGCCCTGGATGATGCCGTCACGCTCCAGGCGCGCCAGGCGGGTGACCACGGTGGTGCGCGCCAGGCCCAGCTGACAGGCAAGGGTGGCGTTTGAGGCGCGGGCGTTCTGTTGCAGCAGGTGGATGAGCTGTCAGTCGATCGGATCGAGTTTGGTGAACATCGTGGCTGCCTGCCGGGGGCAGGCATCTGCGCCTAGACGGCGTCGATGTCGAGCGTGCGCGGGGTCAGGTGGTTGATGTGCGGACCCTTAAAGCAGACCACGTCGGCGATCAGTCGGTGAGCATCGTGCAGGCGGTGATAGAGGCTGGCGTCGACATTGGCCTCGCGGTGCCAGCGAAAGGTCTCCTGGGCTTCTTGGACGAAGGCATCCGTCAGCTCACCCTGAGCTTCGGCGCGCTTGATCAATTCCAGCGCGCCCGAGGGGAAGATGCAGCGCTCGTTCAGGACCCCTTCGGCCAGTTGGCGCAGTACAGCGTCCTCGATCAGCTCCAGGGGCGGCAGCGAGGTGAAGGATGAAACCGGTCAGTTCTCGCCGGCGATCACGCTCAACGGCAATAGGATTCTCACCGCTGGTACTAACCTAGTCGTGGCCGATGTAGCAGCGGCGAACCTAAGCGTGCTCAAGACGGCGTGGGGCTTGAGCGACAGTACGGCAGTCGTCAGCGTCGATGGGCCCAGCCTCGGCAAGGAGAATGACGTGGTGCTGTTCGACAAACTGGATAACGTCGCGGTGAGCTTTAACTATAACCTAACCGCGGTGCCTGCCAGTGATGGAACCCTGATCACAACGGCCTCCGCCAGCGGCGGCAAAACCTTCAGCGACGGTCAGCATGCGGGGGCGGCTTACGGTGCTGGCGCCGCCACATCTCGGCGGTGTGGGACAATCTTTCGATGACCTAACCCACCTATATCGGCGCAACGGTCGGCAAGGACGGGGCCTTCGCTCAAGCTGGCGATGCAGCCTCCATTGGCTCTCCCGGCATCGTGCTGGTTGGACAGTCTGCGCAGTCCATAGACACCCACTAGCAAACCTCGGGGGACACACCTTCTGCGTTGACAGTAAATGGCCGAGGTAGAAGGTGAGGCTCTATTTACATTCAAGACTCCGTGTGCTGGACGAACAAGGCGGGAAGGCCAAGCCACAGTAGACACTGCGGAAACGGGCGCGCGATCCGTGCCACTATTTGCAGTCGCTGGGCCTAAACGGTAAATTTTACGGGCCACGGTCAATCCCGTGGACGGGTGTAGCAACCTGACGAACCAAGGCGCGGCAGCGTCATAGCTCACAGCTGATGCCTAGCATTCGGCTGTGTGCATTCTATGGCGGGCCGTGCGGGGCAGGCTTCGGCCTGGCCGGTTCCCTTGGTTCCCGGTTTGCTACCCCCGTACGGTCCGCCTCCATACCGCGTAGCAACGGCGGTGGCGGCTCCTTAACCGAACCAAGGAGCAGCATGAACATGCATCGTCTTCCTTTTAAGCTCGCGCCCCTCCCCTGTCTTACCTCGTTGCGTTGTACCTCCATGATGGAGGTGAACAATGGCTGATACGAAAGGTGCGGTCCTTCCCTTCCCCGCCAACCTAGCCTCGTTGCGACAGCCTGAGTTCACCCGGGAGTCGCCGGAGGCAGACGCGGATATACGGGCTTCAATGCTCAGCGACCTGTTGGATCGCCTAGCCAACGATCAGGGCAACGCGGATAACCCGACAGACCTACGTCAGCGAATTTCGGCCTATATGGCTCGAGATCTACTCGATGAAATGGTGACGCTCTATCGCAGAGCTTTATCAGAGGCACGTCACCGCTAGGGCAGGAGACAGCTAAGCGACGCTCATGCGTCGCTTAGCTGTCCATGGGGTCATGACGACTAGAAAAGCCTATGGGCTTTGGCGAGCAATTTCTCTAAAGCAGCTACCACCGCTTGTTCATCAGCGTAGGCTGCAAATCTGTAGTCGAGACGCGACCCGGTTATGGACACTCCGCAGCCAGGTCACTTGGCTTCGTGACTTGAGCTTCTTTCTACCCTTCCTTCAGCCAGCGCTCGAACGTCGCGCCCTGTGCTCCATCCATCTGTGGAGCGTAGTAAACCAGCCGAAGATGGCGGTCCACATCTACTGTAAGCGTCGTGTGTTCAAAAACCATCTGGCCTATTCCATCGAGTCGGAAGTATCGAATTCCTTGGCAGGGCCCATGGATGTCCTGGCGATTCCACCAGTCACAAAATTCTGGGGCTACCCGCTCCAGGTCCTTTACCAGTCCCACGATGTCTGCGTCCTGGGTTCCCTGAACAAAATCGCGCCGGAAGCTCGAAAAGATCTGGACTGCCTGGCTCTCCCACGGATCGAGAAGCTGGCGTAGCCGCTTGGACGTAAACAGCATCCAAAGCAAATTACGTCGCTCAAGGGTCTGCTCCGAAAAGCCAAACAGTCGGTCGGCCGCGTCATTCCAAGCCAACACATCCCAACGCAGGTTCAAGACGTAGGACGGGCGGGCATCCAGATCCTCTATCAACCGGATAATCAGGGGCGGAACCACGCACCACGTCCTGCCGGGCTCACACGGTGGCCGCTGTTGTGCGAGTAGATAGAGGTGACGACGCTCCGTGGCATCGAGCTTGAGTGCACGGGATAGATTGTCCAAAAAAGTCGAGGACACGCTGATTTCTCGGCCCTGTTCGAGCCAGGTGTACCAACTGAGACCCACCCGTGCCAGCGTCGCTACCTCTTCACGCCGTAACCCAGGGGTCCGTCGTCGCCCACCGGACGGCAACCCAACCTCTTCAGGCGTCAGCCGCTCCCGGCGGCTTCTTAGAAACTCTGCAAGCTCAATCCGAGACCGTTCCAAAGACCGTGCCGCCGGCATGCCATTACTCCTAGTAACAGTATAAGCAACCAAATTGTAACAGGCTCCAAAGGGTGCGAAGAATAGCGCGTCCTGGCGCCGAGTGCCTTATGTCAGGGCTGTCGCGCGAGGAGGAACAGACGCGCTTGCTATTACTGTCTAGGAGTCAAACGGATGTACAACACGCTCTTGTATCAGAAGTTGGAAGCCCTCAAACAGGCCAACCAGTACCGCACCTTTACGACCTTGGACCGCCTGTGTGGTCGCTACCCTCTAGCTCGCCTGGCCGACGGCTCGCAATCACCAGTCGTGATGTGGTGCAGCAATGACTACCTGGGCATGTCCCAGCATTCCAAGGTACGGAGCGCCATGCACGAGGCCCTGGATGCCTACGGTGCAGGCTCGGGAGGTTCGCGCAACATTGGGGGCTCTCATGCGTTGTACGGACAATTAGAGCAAAGCTTGGCCGACTGGCACGGTAAGGAAGCGGCACTGGTGTTCCCTACCGGCTTCGGGTCTAACGAGGCCACCCTGCAGTGTCTGCTGCGGGAGCTGCCCGATTGCGTGGTGATCAGTGATGAGCGTAACCATGCCTCGATCATCAACGGTATCCGCTCAACTTCAAATGAGCGCCATATCTTCCGGCACAACGATCTCGAGCACTTGGAGCAACTGCTGCAGACCTATCCCCATGACCGACCCAAGATCATTGTCTTCGAGTCGATTTACTCCATGGACGGCGATGTCGCACCCGTTAAAGAAATTGTTGCACTGGCCAAGCGATACAACGCTCTAAGCTACCTCGACGAAGTACATGCGGTAGGGATGTATGGGCCTAGGGGTGCCGGTATTGCGGCTGAACTAGGCATTGCGAAGCAGGTAGACATTATTCAAGGCACTATGGCTAAAGCCATTGGTGTCATCGGTGGCTATATCGCCGCAAACTCCGTCATCATCGATGCTGTACGTTCCTTTGCAACGGGCTTCATCTTCACCACGTCCCTGCCGCCCGCGGTAACGGCGGGCTGCATCAAGAGTATCGAGCACCTTAAGGACAGTGACGCAGAACGGCAGCGGCTGCACGCGCATACCGCCAAGCTGCGCGGCAAGCTTCTGGAACAGGACATCCCCGTCATGCCCTGCTCACGCACCCACATCTTGCCGGTACTAATCGGCGATGCCGAGCGTTGCAAAGCGGCTGCAGGACGCCTTCTGCAAACCCATCACATCTATCTGCAGCCGATCAATTTTCCTTCGGTCGCCGTAGGCACGGAACGTTTCCGCGTTAACGCAACGCCCAACCATAGCGATGAGCAGATCGAGCAATTGGCCCTTGCCCTACGGGAAACCTTCGAGCATTTCGCCATTCCTTTTGCCTCCCAGCGGATTGGTGCGGAGGTTGCGTGATGAGCATCTCTTACGACATCCGTCGTGCTACGCCTGACGACATTCCTGCTCTTATCGAGCTTAGAGCCCATCTACTCGATGCCGGCGGAGCGCCTTACGCCAGCCGTACACCTGCAGATATTGAGCGTTGGCGCAGCGCCTACCCGCTTTGGCTGGCGGCCCATCTTGAAAGGTCAGATCGGGTACTCATCCTGTGCGCTGAACATAAGCACACCCAAGCCATACTTGGCTGCGCCACAGGCATCATTGATGACCGCGCCCCGGCTCCGGATTGTCTCAATGGCCGATCGGGTTGGGTTCAGTCGGTTGCCGTAACACCTAAGCTGCGCCGCTGCGGTATCGCAACGGCACTCATGCAGCGGCTTCTAGACTGGTTCAGGGCGTGCAATGTGAACTCAGTAGCTCTGCAAACTACTGCCGCTGCTACCTCGCTCTACCACATGCTCGGCTTCGCCTCGACGGGCGAAGCCCTATTGGTACGTGCGGAGGGCCGGCCATGAACGTCTTGATCATCGGTCTGGGCTATGCCGGTCACCGTTTTTGGCGTGCCTTCGAACGCCTGTCCGTTAGTACTGGCATGCCCTTGCGCTTGGCGTATGTTGATCGGAAACCCAAGGCATCAGAACTGCCATTCTTTCCTACGGTGGCGTCCGCGCTTCATCACTTCGAGCCCGACATCGTTGTGGTCAGCGTCAACGATGAAAGTCATGCACGAATCTTGGCGGAGCTAAGCGGATATCGTGGCTTCGTGCTGTGCGAGAAACCACTCGTTACTCCCGCTGACGACCTGACACTCGTTGCCGAGCACCTAAGTCAGGTGAGTGGTTTTGCCTTGGACTTGGTAGAACGGTACTCACCCGCCACACAATCTTTGCGTCGGCAGATCAGCGCACAGGGTTGGTCGCTGGTGAGAGCCAGCTTTCACTGGGGTAAGGACCGGCTCAATGACTACCGCCCTACCTGCGGTGTCACCAGTGAAGTCATCCATGCGCTGGATCTGGTGTCGTGGATCTGCTCCTCTGCTGATCCTTTGCAGATTCACGATGTGCTCGGAGTACGTTCGGACTTCTCGATTTCCGGACATTCCGTGCTGGATACCGTCTCTCTCACCGGAACGTTGGGCCAGGCCACACTCGCAGGCTATGCCAGCTTCGTGAACATCATGCGTCAGCGCACGGTGGACTTCAGCTTCATCGATCAAGAACAGCGAGTCATTCAGGCGCGCCTGGTCTTCGATACGCCGTCCTGGGATCAGGATTATCTGCGAATTTGGACGCGTAATGATCAAGGGCGGGAGCAACTGATCGATGAACAGTGTTTTAGCCCTGCCCAACCCGGACTCGAAACCCTACACAAGCTGAGTCGCCTCTGTCGCCACGTAGTGCGATGGGTATCCCTTCGCGAAATGCCCTCACAGCCCTTTCCCGACCTGCAAACGGCTATCGCTCTACAGCACCAGCTTAACCTGATTGAGACCTCAGCCCGTTGCCCTCCTCCGGCCTGCTATGCCCCTTACGGGAACCGCAGCCTGCTGCCGGAAATGAGTGACTTGGAAACTTTGGGCTGACTTCAAAGGAGATTGCCAATGTAGTGGTCTACTGATTCCGGACACCCATTTAGGGCGAGAATGCTCGCCATAGAGAGGTGTCTGATGACCAAGCAACGTCGTTCCTTTACGCCCGAGTTCAAACGAGAGGCCGCCTGCCTGGTGCTCGATCAGGGCTACAGCCATATCGAAGCAGCTCGTTCACTGGGAGTGGTTGAGTCGGCCCTGCGCCGTTGGGTAAAACAGCTTCAAGAGGAGCGCGTGGGCGTTACCCCGAAGAGCAAAGCACTGACGCCCGAACAGCAGAAAATCCAGGAGCTGGAAGCCAGGATCGACCGACTGGAACGGGAGAAAGCGATCCTAAAAAAGGCTACCGCTCTCTTGATGTC
>NZ_FOED01000022.1:0-33540 GCF_900110545.1 Pseudomonas sp. Snoq117.2
CAGTTGCACTCCTTGGCAAAGTACGCGGCGGCCTTTTTTAAGATGTCTCGCTCTTCAGTCACGCGCTTGAGTTCTGCGCGAAGCTTGCGCAGTTCGGCTTGCTGCTCATCGTCTTGCTGACGCTGCTCTTGGGGTTTGCTGTAGAGCTTGATCCAGGCGTAGAGGCTGTGAACAGACATGCCCAGGCGCTGGGCAACATCGGCGACAGGATTGCCTTTCTCGGTCACTTGCTTGACCGCTTCGATCTTGAATTCTTCGGGGTAACGCTGACGACTCATGGCACCTCCTATTTGGGCCTCATTATGAGGCTTGGAGGTGTCTACGAAACCAGGGGCGATTCAGTGACACCTACGTTGACGCCGCGAGCCATCGCCTCACTGCGGGCATAAGTCAGAACATTCTGTAGCTCTTCGGCAGCGCCGACGACTCTGTTGGAGCGGATCAACGAGCTGAAACCAGGTACCGCTATCGCAGCAAGGATAGCGATCAAGCCTACGACTATCAGCAATTCTGTAAGAGTGAAGCCTGCGGCCTTCTTCACGCCACATCTGCCTTGTCAATTCCGGACACCCAGGCAATGCTGCCTTTAAGACGGCTGAAAATCAGCAATGGAGAGACATTCGGACGTAAGGACGGGACGACCGGGACGAACCGGACACGC
Organism: Pseudomonas sp. Snoq117.2; assembly: GCF_900110545.1. Classification (NCBI taxonomy): domain Bacteria; kingdom Pseudomonadati; phylum Pseudomonadota; class Gammaproteobacteria; order Pseudomonadales; family Pseudomonadaceae; genus Pseudomonas; species Pseudomonas sp. Snoq117.2. The sequence continues at coordinate 662 of NZ_FOED01000022.1, forward strand.
CGTATCCGGCGACTTACACCGACGAAAGGCACGCCCACAGGCCATAAGCATAGCCCGCTATCAATGTGCCAGCTAACGTCTCTGCCTCGCGTTCTCGAGCGCTCTAGCCTAGCGCTTTCAGGCCTGCTCTGCTTAGCCTATTAAGCTGTCTATTACCAAAATATGACAATGAGCAATCCCTGGCTTCGTATGCGACCAAAGGCGTCCTTACACCAGCCGTCGAGCCTTCTTTGCTGTCCCTCGGTAGCCAAGGCTCGAACGGCTGCTCTGACATCGATAAAAAGCGGTAGGCACTCTCTATCTTCGCCAATACAGCCTTTTATTTGAACGAACAAAAAACAATTAAGCTTTAAATTCATTGAATGAACAAAAAAAATCCATAAAAGAATCAGCTTCTCATTCAGGGAAGACCAAATGAATACAAACTAGCCAAGTACCTATAAATTGTTTTAAAACAAGAAGATCACTTGCCTGATGAGATCCATATCAAGCATCCAAATGATCTAGGGGTGTTCTGCTGCGAATAGGAGACAGGTGGCAAACCCCATTACAAAAAAACACGAGCGATAACGAAGCTGCTTACGCTTCGCTCATTGGCATGTACTTTCCACCATCGGACACCGCTCTGAGTTAGCTCCGTAACGCCCCTGCTTTCATCTACCGACAATGACAAGGCCGCTATGCACGACTCGAAGAAAATCGATTATTCGCTAGATACCGCCGACACGTCCGCACCGCACTCCGCGCTGGACAATGCCGCCATCATTTCCGCCTACCGGCGCTGGGCCAATGTCTATGATCGAGTGTTTGGTGGCGTCTCTGCGCCCGGTCGCAAGCGGGCGGTGGCGGCGGTCAATGCCCTGGCGGGTACCCGGGTGCTGGAGGTCGGGGTAGGAACTGGTCTCGCCCTGCCGCACTATGGCGCCGACAAGCGCGTCACCGGGATCGATCTCTCGCCGGACATGCTGGCCAAGGCGCGGGACCGGGTCGCGCGCGACGAGATCACCACGGTGGAGGCGCTGCTCGAAGCCAATGCCGAGGAAACCGGCCTGCCCACCGGCTCTTTCGATATCGCCGTGGCCATGTTCGTAGCCTCCGTGGTGCCCAATCCGCGCAAGCTGATGCAGGAGATGCGGCGCGTGGTGAAGCCGGGCGGCCACCTCTTGCTGGTCAATCACTTCCAGGCCGAGAGCGGCCTGCGCCTGCTGGCGGAAAAGACCCTGGCACCGGCCTCGCGCAAGCTGGGCTGGCACCCTGACTTCGCCATGGACTCCATCCTTTCCCGCGAAGACCTGCGCCGCGCCAGTCGCAGCAGCGTGCCGCCCTTTGGGCTGTTCACCCTGGTGCAGCTGACCAACGACTGAGCGCTACTCCACCCGATACCCACGCCCCGCCAGGCAGGCGGCCAGGGCCTGGCGGAAGCGCTGGGTCAGGTAGGGATCGCCGACCGCACCGGGTCGCTCGGGATCGAAGCCCGACTCGCCAGCGGCGTAGCGGCGGCAATCGTAGCGATCCGTGGCGTAGCGTTCGGGCGGCTGGCCCTGCAAGGGATAGGCAGTGACGTCATAGGCATCGTAGCCGGTCCCGGCAGGCGCTGCCATCGTGGTCGGTACTGCAGCGACGTTGGGATCGGCGACAGTGACGAAGCCGCCGCCCGGATCGGTGCGGTAATAGCTGCCCGCGGCGAAATAGTAGGTGGTGCCGCCCATCCACAGCGTTTCGGCAAAGGCCGGCAAGACGCTGACGCGTACCCCGGTCGGCGGCAGGGTCACCACATAGCGCGGCCCCTGGGGCCGATACCAGTAGCCGTCGGCATAGTAATACTCACTGTCCCGATACCAGACGCGGGTGAAACCGGCCGGTACGCCCGGCACCTCGAAACCGGGTCGCCACTGGGGATTGGCGCCCCAGCCAGGGCGCGGGCCGGACCAATGCGGGTCCCGCTCCGGTCGTGGGGGTGGTGGCGACGGATAATTCCGACCGGGCTGGTCAGGCGCCGGCATCATGTAGCCTGGACGCGGCAGCGGGACGGGGCGGTCTTGCCAGGCCGGCTGATAGCCTGGTCGCGGTGCTGGTGGATCGTTGCGCTCCCAGCGCTCCAGGGCTGGACCATTGCCGCGTCCGGGCGAGCCGCCATTCCAGTCACCCTGACCGCGGCCCTGCCAGCGCCCAGCATTGCCTGGGGGAATGACGGGTGGCGGCTGGGCGCCCGGCGGCGGATTCACATAGACGCCGCCCAGGCGATAGTTGTTATCGGCCCAGGCGGGCGCGATGCTCCAGAGCGAAACGCCGGAGAAGACAAGCGCGAACAGCACGGCAGGCGATTTCATCGCACGGCTCCACGAGGGGATGGCCCAGAGTACCCCAAGGCTTGGACCCTCCCCCAGCCCGGCCGTTAGCCGCTCGCCCTATTTGTCGCGGCGCTGTTCTAGGGTCTTGCGCTGCTCGGCCAGGAACGGCTGCTCGGCCGGATCCAGTCGATCCATCCCGGCGACGATGCGGTGCCAATAGGGATACAGCGGCTCGCGACGGGTCGCCGCCTCGATCCGGGCGAACTCCTCTGCCGTCAGCGCCAGCTCCATGGCCGCCAGGTTGTCGTGCAGCTGGGCCTCGCTGCGGGCACCGACGATCAGGCTGGTGATGCCCGGGCGATCCCTGAGCCAGGCCAGGCAGACCTGGGCTACCGAGACGCCATGGGCATCGCCCACCGCGGCCAGGGTCTCGATGATGTCCAGGGCGCGTTCGGGATCGTGTACATAGGGCTCGGGCCAATCGCTGCCCTGGCGCGTCCCCTGCGGCGCAGGCTTGCCGCGGCGGGTCGAGCCGGTCAGCAGACCTTCGCCCATGGGGCCCCAGACCAGGGTGCCGACCTCCTGGTCGAGGGCCAGCGGCAACAGTTCGTACTCCGCCTCGCGGGATTCCGGGGTGTAATAGATCTGCTGGCTGACCGGCTTGATGAAGCCGTGCAGCTCAGCCTTGCCGAGGGTCTTCATCATCTGCCAGCCGGTGTAGTTGCTGGTGCCGAAGTAGCGCACCTTGCCGCTTTGCACCAGGTGGGTCATGGCCTCCAGCGTCTCTTCGATGGGGGTGACCCCGTCCCAGTTGTGCAGCTGGTAGAGATCCAGGTGATCGGTGCCCAGCCGGCGCAGGCTGCTCTCGCAGGCGCGGATCAGGTGATAGCGCGAAGCGCCGCTGTCGTTGGGGTCGTCGCTCATGGCGCTCCGCCCCTTGGACGCCAGCAGGATGCCGTCGCGCTTGTCGCCCAGGGCCTGGCCGACGAGTTCCTCGGCCAGGCCGTAGGAATACAGATCGGCGGTATCCACCAGATTCACCCCGGCGTCGAAGGCGATGTCGAACAGCCGCCGCAGGGTGCGCAGGTCGATGCCCCCGCACTTCTCGAATCCATCGCGACCACCCACCTGCAGGGTGCCGAGGGCGAGTTGGGAAACCAGCAGGCCGGAGTGGCCGAGCGGACGATATTGCATGGAACCTCCAAGAGTTTTTACCGATAAAGGGTCGACTCCAGGCGTGTTCGGCAAGTTTCAACCGCACAGGAATCGCACTTACAGCGGTCCGCTTGGGTCTATGGCCCCACGCAAGGAGGAAAACACATGTCGAAACACCATCATCACGTTGGCTGGTTCAAGCGTCGCCATGAGGTAAAGCCGGACGACCTCACCATCGTCGACAATTCCCTGGTCAAGCGCGCCGTCGGCGCCGCCGCCCTTGGCAATGCCATGGAGTGGTTCGATTTCGGCGTCTATGGCTACCTGGCCGTGACCCTTGGCAAGGTCTTCTTTCCCGACGGCGATGCCGCCGCCCAGCTGATCGCCACCTTCGCCACCTTTACCGTGGCCTTTCTGGTCCGCCCCCTCGGCGGCATGGTGTTCGGCCCCCTGGGCGACAAGTACGGTCGCCAGAAGGTGCTGGCCCTGACCATGATCATGATGGCCCTGGGCACCTTCAGCATCGGCCTGATTCCCAGCTACGAGAGCATCGGCATCTGGGCACCGGCCCTGCTGTTGCTGGCGCGCGTGGTGCAAGGCTTCTCCACCGGGGGTGAATACGGCGGCGCGGCGACCTTCATCGCCGAATACGCCACCGACAAGACCCGCGGACGCATGGGCAGCTGGCTGGAATTCGGCACCCTGGCCGGCTATATCGCCGGCGCGGGAACGGTCACGGCGCTCACCGCGGCCCTGACCCAGGAACAGTTGCTCGACTGGGGCTGGCGCGTGCCCTTCTTCATCGCCGGTCCCCTCGGCCTGCTCGGCCTCTACATGCGCCTGAAGCTGGAAGAGACTCCGGCGTTCAAGGCCCACACCGAGGCCAACGAAGGCAAGGCCGCGGACGGTCCGGCGCACAGTCTGCGCGAGCTGTTCACCCTGCATCGGGTCGCCCTGCTCAAGTGCGTCGGCCTGGTGCTGGTGTTCAACGTCACCGACTACATGCTGCTGACCTACATGCCCAGCTATCTGGCGGTGACCATGGGCTACGCCGAGACCAAGGGTCTGCTGCTGATCCTCATCGTCATGGTGGTGATGATGCCGCTCAACATCCTGGGCGGTTTCTTCAGCGACCGGTTGGGGCGCAAGCCGATGATCATCGGTGCGTGCGTGGCGATCCTGGTCCTGGCGATTCCCTGCCTCAAGCTGATCGGCAGCGGCCACGACTGGCTGATCTTCCTCGGCCTGATGCTGCTGGGCATGGCCCTGGCCTGCTTTACCAGCACCATGCCGTCCACCCTGCCGGCGCTGTTCTACACGCCGATCCGCTACAGCGCCCTGTCCATCGCCTTCAACATCTCGGTATCGCTGTTTGGTGGCACCACTCCGTTGGTCACCGCCTGGCTGGTGGAAAAGACCGGCGACCCCCTGGTGCCGGCCTACTACCTGATGGCTGCAGCGGTGATCGGCATCCTGACCATGCTGACCGTGCGCGAAACCGCCGGCCAACCCCTACGCGGCTCGCCACCCTCGGTAGCCAGCGAAGAAGAGGCCAGGGAGTTCCTCGCCAGCGACGCCCCCCTGACCGTGGACAAGCAGCCGCCTGGGCAGGCGTGAGTTTCACGGATTGCTCGCGGCCGCTCCTACAGGCATATACCGCTGTAGGAGCGGCCCATGGCCGCGATGCTCTTCCCCCTTACCCAACCTTCCCCAGACGCCCTCCCCGCCCCCCAAATCCCACGCAAAAGAAAAGGGGAGACCTTGCGGCCTCCCCTTGAATTCGTTGTCCTCTCGCACCGCTCGTGACGGTGGCTGCGATCGACCAGGAATGGTGACCTGGGCGGGCCCGGGCGCGGCGGACGGGATACCGTCGTTGGCGATGCGAAAGGCCCTCCTGGGGCGCCTTCGTTGGACAGCTCTACCGGGCTATCGAAGTTGAGTTCAGCTTACGCCCCTGCCGCCGGCAGAGGTTTGCGTTATGCGCACTCTTTCCTGCCTCTTGCGCAATTCATGGCTATAAACCTAGGATTGGACGCAACCCGATAGCGCAAGGCATGCAAAATGGACAAACTCGATCGCTTCGATCTGAAAATCTTGGCAGAACTGCAGCGCGACGCGCGCCTGTCCAATCAGGAACTGGCCGAACGCATCGGGCTATCGCCCTCCCCCTGCTCGCGACGGGTCAAGCAACTGGAAGACAGCGGCTACATCACCCGTCAGGTCGCCCTGCTGGATCGCAAGAAACTCGGCCTGTCGCTGACCGCCTTCGTCCTCATCGGCATGGACAGACACACCCCCGAGCGCTTCGAGAACTTCCAGGCCATCATCGCCCAGTGTCCTGAGGTGCTGGAGTGCTGCCTGGTCACCGGCATGGATGCGGATTACCAGCTCAAGGTGGTGGTGCCCGACATGGAGCACTACCAGCAGCTGCTGCTGGGCACCCTGACGCGCATCGAGGGCGTTTCCAGCGTGCGGTCGAGCTTCGTGCTCAACCAGATCCTGGCCAGTACCGAACTACCGCTCAACCACCTGCGGTCCTGAGCGCGGCGCGGCTTCGACGCTGGCGTCGAGAAAACGCGGCAGCACCAGCATGTGCGGTACGGCGAAGGCCGCCAGCACGGCGAACAGGGCGCGGATGCCGGTACGCTCCTGCAGCAGGAACACCAGGCCACCGGCCAGGGTAAACAGCGCAGCGCCCAGCAGGATCGGCCACGTCAGACGCAGATAGGTCTTGAAGGTGGGCGCCCCCAACAAACGTTGTCGCGCCCCGGTTTGGGGCGCGGCGTGCAGCAGATAGAAGCCCAGGGCGAACCCCACCAGCGGCGGCGCTAGCACCACGGCCAGCAGCGTCACCGCCAACCTGGGGCAACGTTGCTGCCAGGCGGCCAGCAACAGTACCGGCAGTGCCAGCAGCCCACCCAGGGAGAGCACGCGGGCCAGCCAGTCTGCGAGGGCCAGAGAAGCAGTCGGACCCATTGCCAGGCCCAGCAACCGGGCGACGGCGGCTTCGTGCACCAGCGCCGGACCGCCAAGGATGAACAGCCCCAAGGCCAGCGAGGTCAGCCGATTGGGAAACAGCTCGTCTTCATGGGCGAAATGCCAGGCCGAGAGCAACAGGAACAGCAGCAGCGCCGCCGTGCCTGCCCATTGCCAGCAGAGCAGACAGGCCAGGGCCGTCGCCAGATAGCAGCCGAGAAAGGCGAGGCGCCGCCCGGGTGCAACCAGACGCAGATCACTGGCGCCATGCAGCAGGCCCAGACCCAGGCCTACCACCAGGGCGTAGGCCAGTTGCCCGGCCCCGCCCGCCAGGCTAGCGAGCCCAGCGGTCAGTACCAGCGCCAGCCAGCCTCGCCCGGTCTCCTGCATCTTTAGACGCCGGTCCGCGCCAGGGCCGCGCGCAGATTGCGCTCGGAGGTGAAGGCATAGACCACCTTGGCCAGCACGTCGAGGATCAGGAAGACCCAGACCGTGGCGGCATCGCTCACCGCCCAGACGCCCTCCGGCCCCACGGCGAAAACCACCGGATAGATCAGCCAGAGCACGCTGAGGAAGCCGACATTCTTGCGATAGGCCGCGCCGATCGCGGCATGCTGGCCGGCTAAGGCCGCCAGCGGCTTCCACAGCAGATAGAGCACCCCGACAAAGGCCGCGCAGGACCAGGCGAAGAACACCCACTTGATGGTGCCGTACGGTGCCAGAGAGGCCACCAGACCGGTCACGATCATTACCACGTCGAGGGTGACGATGGAAGCCACAAAACCCGCCTGGCCTTCCTGTTCACGGGCGCCCAGATAGGCCGAACTCACCACCCCGGCCAGCAGCAACGGCGTGGTGAAGGTCCAGTCCAGGTAGCGGGCGACGTAGGTGATGCTGCCATCCGGCTTGATCAGATTGCCGACCCCCAGGTACATGGCCAGATAGGCCGTGGCGGCGATGAAGGGCACGGCGGCGTGGACCAGGGTATGACCGCGCAGCGGACCGCGGTGCGCACCCTTGGCATAGATGGCCAGGGAGGCGAGCGACATGATGACGAAGCCGATTAGCAGAGGGGTCTGACTCATGGGGTTCTCCAGGGGGACGATAGGTGCGCACTGACGGGCCAGGCCCTCTGGAGTAGGGGTTTCTCGGCGACCGCTGCGCTTAAGGTAGAGAAGCCGCAGTGTGAGTTGGTTCAAAATGTTTCAGAGAGTCGCGCGCCGTCCCCCTTGATCGGGATCAAGACGTCCTCAGCAGCGCTCGGGCAGGCTGCGCCGTTTCGTGCCCACCCAGGAATTCGCATGCTGCCGGCCCAGAACGTGATGCTGAGCTACGGACGCTGCTGCGCCAGCCCCGCCTTCTTCGATGATTTCTACCAGCGCTTCCTGGCCAGCTCGCCCCGGGTAAGGGAGAAGTTCGCCCATACCGACATGGCCGCGCAGAAGCTGCTGTTGCGCCACGGCATCATGAACCTGGTCCTGGTGGCCCGCGGCATGCCTACCACCAAGCTGCGTCAGCTTGGCGAAAGCCATTGCCGCGCACGGCTGGACATCGGCCCCGAATTCTACGACCTCTGGGTCGACTGCCTGCTCGCCACCCTGACCCAGCACGATCCTGACTTCTCTCCCGCGCTGCGCCAGGAATGGCAAGGCGTGCTGGAAGCGGGAATCGCGGTGATGCGCAGTTACTACTGAGCAGGGCCCTGATTGTTGGGCTTCGCTCCGCTCTGCCCAACCTACGAAACCCGTAGGTTGGGCAGAGACAGCTCCACCGTCGAAGCCCAACACCCCAAGGTACCCCAACTCCACCCAAACGCCCCCTCTCCCCCAGGGAGAGGGCCGGGGTGAGGCAAACCAGACCTCGTAGGTTGGGCTGAGACAGCTCCATCGTCGAAGCCCAACACCCCAAGGCACCGCACCTCATCCAAACGCCTCCTCTTCCCCGGGAGAGGGCCGGGGTGAGGGCAAACCACACCCCGTAGGTTGGGCTGAGACAGCTCCATCGTCGAAGCCCAACACCCCAAGGCACCGCACCTCACCCAAACACCCCCTCTCCCCCAGGGAGAGGGCCGGGGCGAGGGCAAATCAAACCCCGGACAACCGCTATACCCACCCTAAAACAACTCAATACCGGCCACCTGCCAGCCACCATCGGTCGGCCAACTCGGCCAATCGCCCGGCAACACCCGTCTCACGCTTTACCCGCCGCACCTGCCTGACTAACGTATGACGAAAGGACTTTTGTGCGACAGATCACGGTTTATCCGCCCTGCCCCACACCACGGATGGATGACCGATGGCCCGCTTCTTCCCCGCTCGCAGCCAGTGCCAGTTCGATACCCCCGGTGAACGTCACTTCGCCGAACGCTTGGAAAAACTGCTCGAAGACGACTACCTCTGCTGGAGCAACGTCCCGGTCGGCCCCAAGGCGCGCTATCCGGATTTCGTCGTACTGCATCCGCGTCGCGGCATCCTGGTGCTGGAGGTCAAGGACTGGAAGCTCGCCACCCTGGAATCCGTCACCCCGGGCAAGGTGCGGCTGCATACCCAGGACGGCCTCAAGACCGTGGCCAATCCCCTGCTGCAAGCCCGCTCCTACATCCTCGAAGTCGACCTGCTGCTGAAAAAGGACCCGCTGCTGCGCCAGAGCGCCGGCTCGCCCCATCCGGGCCAGCTGATCATGCCCTGGGGCTGGGGCGTGGTGCTCACCGGCATCACCCGCTGCCAGTTCGAGCAGACCGACCTGGCCGACGTCCTCGATCCCCAGCGCATGCTGTTCCAGGACGAAATGACCGAGTCCGCCGACCCCGAAGCCTTCCAGCAACGCCTCTGGGACATGTTCCCCCACGTCTTCCCCTGCGCCCTCACCCTGCCGCAGATTGACCGGGTGCGTTATCACCTCTACCCCGAGGTGCGGGTCAACAGCCAGCCCGGCCAATTCGGCCTGTTCGACGCTGCCGAGGCGCCGCTGCCCAGCCTGATCAAGGTCATGGACCTGCAGCAGGAACAGCTGGCGCGCTCCCTGGGTGACGGCCATCGCGTCATCCACGGCGCCGCCGGCAGTGGCAAGACCATGATCCTCGGCTATCGCTGCGTTCACCTGGCCAAGGTCTCGGTCAAACCCATCCTGGTGCTCTGCTACAACAAGTCCCTGGCCGGGCGACTGCGCCAGGTGATCGAACAGAAGGGCCTGGGCGAACGGGTGGTGGTGCAGAACTTCCACGCCTGGTGCGCCGAGATACTCACCGCCTACCAGGTGGACAAGCCGGACCACCGCCTGCCGGTAGCGGCAAAGATGGAGCAGTACGTGCTGCGCACCATCGAGGGCGTCGACCGCGGCCAGATCCCCCGCGGCCAGTACAGCGCCGTGCTGATCGACGAAGGCCACGACTTCGCCCCTGAATGGTTCCAGCTGGTGGTGCAGATGGTCGACCCCAGCACCCAGTCCCTGCTGGTGCTCTATGACGACGCCCAGGCCATCTACCGCGGCAAGGGCGGCAAGAAGGCGCTGGACTTCAGCTTCGCCAGCGTCGGCATCCAGGCCCAGGGCCGCACCACCATCCTCAAGCTCAACTACCGCAACACGGTGGAGATCCTCGCTGTCGCCCGTGCCTTCGCTACCGAACTGCTGACCAGCCGTGACGCCAGCGAAGACGGCGTGCCCCTGATCGCCCCGGAAAGCGCCGGCCGCCGCGGTCCCTTCCCCGAACTCATCCAGTGCGGCAGCGACCGCGAGGAATGGGACCTGCTCATCGCCCGCATCCGCGACGAACAGGCAAACGGCCGCCAGCTCAGCGACATGGCCATCCTCTATCGCAGCACCAGCCAGGCCTACCAGGCCGAATACGAACTCAAGAAGGTCGCCATCCCCTACCGTTCCGGCGCCAGCAACAAGGGCCGCGCCCAGCTCTACGACGCCGAGGACAGCCTGAAGATCGTCAGCATGCACTCCAGCAAGGGGCTGGAATTTGGGCTAGTACTGATTCCGGGGTTAGGCGAAATGCCCAAGCAAGGCGAGCCGGAAGCGGACGAGGCGCGGTTGCTGTATGTGGCGATGACGAGGGCGATTGATCGGTTGGTGATGACGTATCAGAAACAGTCTATTTTTTCCAAAAAGATACAATCCAAGCTAAACAATAAATAACCAGGGAAGATCAAATGAAAAAGAAACTACAAGTATTCGTATCCTCTACTTATGAGGATTTAAAAATTGATCGTCAAGCTGCTGTCAGTGCAATCCTAAAGGCAGGTCACATCCCTGCCGGCATGGAGCTATTCACATCAGGCGACCAATCACAAATGGATACTATACGTCGCTGGATAAATGAATCAGATGTATACATGCTAATTTTAGGCGGAAGATATGGGAGCGTTGAGCCGACCACCGGGGTAAGTTATACAGAACTCGAATATGATTACGCCCTTGAGCAGGAAAAACCTTTATTTTCAGTTGTAATAAATGAAAAAGCACTTGAAGAGCGTGTCAAGACCCATGGAAGCAGCGTTCTTGAAAAAGACAACCAAAAACAACTAAAACTATTCAGGGAAAAGGTTCTTTCAAATATTTCCTCCTTCTTTACTGACGAGAAAGATATCAGGCTTTGCGTTTATGAAAGTCTTTCTGATTTTTCAGCGAACAGAGAATTAAAAGGATGGGTTTCTTCTGATGAAATAGTTGATTCTCAATCTTTGGTAGATGAAATATCCCGACTAACAGATGAAAATAACAGCTTAAGACAAAAACTATCAAATGCAGAGGCAAAAATTAGCAAACCTGCAAAAACAAGCACATCTAGCACACTCGAAGAGACTTTAGAAATACTGAAAGCTATTGAGGTAAAAATACCTGAAAACCTTACTGAAGATGGACAAGAAAGAAAAACAACATTACTCGAAATTTTCAAATCGCAAAAAGAGTCATTCATTACCGGAGTAACAAACAAAGCCAATGGCGGAGCAGCCATGTCATTCCTCTACTACAATGTCGCCCCTAAGCTTCAAATCCACGGACTAATGGTGAATGAAAAAGTTGCGGGCGTCATGTGGCGGCGGTTCTCAATAACACAAAAGGGAGTAGAACTGCTGGCCTACCTCGATAAAAAATCATTACAAAAAGATGACAATTAAAACTAGTAGCTAAGGAAGTCCAACAAGGTCTAACGGCAACATAGTTGTAGACGTTAACAACTCCACAAACGCCTCCGCCTGCGGCGACACCTCATCCCGGCGTCTCAGCAACCACACCGCCGAAGTCGCCTCGGGATCGTCCAGTTCCCGATACACCAGCCCCTCCATCTGGGTGCGCTGATAGGTGGCGGGTAGCACGGTGACGCCGAGGCCGGCGGCGACCAGGCCGAGGATGATGAGGACTTCGCTGGCCTCCTGGACGATGCGCGGGGTGAAGCCGGCGCGGGCGGCGAGGGTGTGGAGCTGTTGGTAGAGGCCGGTGCCGAAGCTCCGCGGGAAGTAGACGAAGGGTTCCTCGGCGAGGGCGGCCAGGGGCAGCGGCCCGCTGCCTTGCCGGGCCAGCGGATGGTCGTGGCGCAGGGCGACCACCAGGGGTTCGCGAAAGAGTTCGACCGCGACGAGCGAGTCCGGCAGTTCGATGGGGCGGATCAGGCCGATCTGCAGGTTGCCGGCGAGCATGGCGTCGATCTGTTCACGGCTGCTCATCTCCTGCAGTTGCAGGCGCACCTCGGGATAGGCGCGGCGATAGGCGAACAGGGTCTTGGGGATGGTGGCGACGAAGGGCGAGGAGGCGCTGAAGCCCACCTGCAACTGCCCGGTCTCGCCACGGCCGGCACGGCGGACCCGTTCGGCGGCGCGCTCGCTGGCAAGGAGGATCTGCCGGGCTTCGTCGAGAAACAGCCGGCCGGCCTCGGTGAGGGCGACGCGTCGGTTGGTGCGCTCCAGCAGACGCGTGCCCAGCTCGGTTTCCAGGGCCTGGATCTGCTGACTGAGCGGTGGCTGGGAGAGATTCAGACGCTGGGCAGCGCGACCGAAGTGCAGCTCTTCGGCCACCGCCACGAAGTACCTCAGGTGGCGCAATTCCATGTTGTCCCCATTGAGTCGTAAAACCTATCAATCGAGACGGACAATATATTGGATATATGGCAGCTGCCAGCCTAGGGTGATGAGGTCAGACCTGCCCTGAGGTACCCGTGAATACGTCCCGGTCGTCCGCAACGCCCCCTTCCCCGCCGCTGGAAACCCGCCCTGCCGCCAATGAGCCGCAGCACGCGCCGGACGCCTTCATCGAAAAGGGTACGCCGCAATTCCTGCGCACCGCCCTGGCGCTGTTCTGCGGCGGTTTCGCCACCTTCGCCCTGCTCTATTGCGTACAGCCGCTGATGCCGATCTTTTCTCAGGCCTTTGGCCTGACCGCCGCGGCCAGCAGTCTGTCGCTGTCCCTGGCCACCGGCCTGATGGCCTGCGGCCTGCTGGTGACCGGGCCGATCTCCGATGCCATCGGCCGCAAGTCGGTGATGGTCTATGCGCTGTTCGCCGCCGGGGCCTTCACCCTGCTCAGCGCCCTGATGCCGACCTGGGACGGCATCCTGGTGACCCGTGCCCTGGTTGGCTTATCGCTGGCTGGAGTGGCGGCGGTGGCCATGACCTACCTGGCCGAGGAGGTGCATCCCGAACACCTGGGCTATGCCATGGGCCTCTACATCAGTGGTAACGCCCTGGGCGGGATGTCTGGCCGGGTGATCAGCGGAGTCCTGGTGGATTTCGTGTCCTGGCGTATCGCCCTCGGTGCCCTGGGGGTGCTGGCGCTGGTGGCGGCGGTGCTGTTCAAGCGTAGCCTGCCGGCTTCGAAGCGCTTCCAGCCGCGGCCCCTGCGGCCACGCAGCCTGCTCGCCGGCTATGCCCTGCACTTTCGCGATGCCGGCCTGCCCTGGCTGTTCCTGGAGGCCTTCCTGCTGATGGGCGCCTTCGTCACCCTGTTCAACTACATCGCCTATCGCCTCTTGGCCGAGCCCTACCACCTGAGCCAGGCCTGGATCGGCGTGCTGTCACTGGTCTATCTGGCGGGGATCTACAGCTCGGCCAAGTTCGGCAGCCTGGCCGATCGCTTCGGTCGGCGGCGGGTGTTCGCCGCCGCCATCGTGCTCAAGCTCTGTGGTCTGCTGCTGACCCTGTTCACGCCGCTGTGGCTGGTGCTGCCAGGCATGCTGCTGTTCACCTTCGGCTTCTTTGGCGCCCATTCGGTGGCCAGCAGCTGGGTGGGTCGGCGCGCGCGCCAGGCGCGTGGCCAGGCATCGTCGCTCTATCTGTTCAGCTACTACGCCGGCTCCAGCGTGGCCGGCACCCTGGGTGGCTTCTGCTGGCACCTGGGCGGCTGGACCGGTGTCGGTCTGTTCATCGGCGCCCTGCTGCTCGCGGCCCTGGCCGTGGCGGTCCGGCTGTCTAGGTTGCAGCCGCTACCAGCGGCGTGACGCCAGGGCTCGACCGCTCCCTTGAGGTTGAAAAGCCTCTGGAGCGGTCCCATGCAGCCATGATCGCGATAACCATCAGCGACAGCTTCACCTTTACCTTCACCTCTCTTGCCCAAATCACCGCTTCCACTGCCGCTCGTCGCACGGAGCGGCGTTTCGTGCCCTGAAAAGGGGCTCTCTACCTCCCGCCACGCTAGCCTGTCCCTGGCTTCGCGGCGCGACTGTCACCTCTTCGCAAAGTTCAGACAAATGTTTGCCTAGGGTGGGAGCCGCTTGGATAATGCGCGCCGAACGCTGCAATACCCTGCTCATCAGGGATAGATGAAACGGCAAGCACGTAAGGCTCCGGGGTAGATTCGGCTGTGAACATGCACTTCCAGATTAGCGATTGGCGCGCCTGGGCGCCTGGTCTTGGCGACCAGGACGCCTGGCGGCAGTGGTGCGCCGCGCCCTGGTGTCCGGCGGACGACGGCAGCCAACCCGATGCCAGCTTCCTGCCGGCCATGCAGCGCCGCCGCCTGAGTCGCCTGGCACGCATGACCTTCCAGGTGGCCTGGCCGTTGGCCGACGCCCATGGCGAGCCGCTGCCGCTGATCTTCGCCTCACGCCACGGCGAGACCCCGCGCACCCTGGCGATCCTCCAGGAGCTAGCCCGCGGCGAGCCGCTCTCCCCGACCCAGTTCAGCCTTTCGGTGCACAACGCCATCATCGGCCAGTGGTCGATCCTGCGCGGCGATCACAGCGAGATGAATGCCCTGGCCACCGGCCGCGATGGCCTCGAACACGCCGTGCTGGAAGCCTCCACCCTGCTCGCCGAAGGCGCCAGCGGGGTGCTGGTGGTGATCGCCGAAGAGGCGCCGCCTACCCTCTATGCGCCCCAGATCGACGACGTCCCCTTTCCCTATGCCGTGGGCCTGCTGCTCACCCCGGGCAGCAGCCATGGCCTGAGCGGCGCGCCGGCCCCGGCGGACGCCGCGACCAGCGCCTGGCCGCATGCCCTGGAATTGCTGCGCCTGCTGGAAGCCCGCGGTGATCGGCACCTGGCCTATGCCGGGCGCGCCTGGCATTGGCAGGCGGAGACCTGCTGATGACTGGCCGGCTGGACTACGGCTACCGGCTGCTGGCCACGGGGCTCAACTTCGTGGTGTTCGGCTGCGGCGCCCTGGTCTTCCGCTTGCTGATCCTGCCGATCCTGCTGGTGCTGCCAGGCGATCCGCTGCAGCGGCGTCAGCGTGCGCGGCGGGCCAATGCCCGGCTGTTCCGTTTCTTCGTCGCCTTCATGGTACTGACCCGGGTGATGAACCTGCGCATCCAGGGCCGCGAGCGCCTGGGTCGTCCGGGCCAGCTGATCATCGCCAACCACCCCTCGCTGATCGACGTGGTGGTGCTCATCGGCCTGGTGCCCGACGCCAATTGCGTGGTCAAGCAGGGCCTCTGGCAGAACCCCTATCTCAAGCGGCAGATCCAGGCGGCCGGCTACATCAGCAACAACGGCAGCGCGGAGATGCTCGACGAAGCCGCCGACGCCCTGCGCGAGGGCCAGACGCTGATCATCTTTCCCGAGGGCACCCGCACCACCCCCGGCGAGCCGCCGCGCTTCCATCGTGGCGCCGCGGCCATCGCCCTGCGCGGCGCCCGCTGCATCACCCCGGTCACTATCCGCGTGGTGCCCAGCACCCTGACCAAGGCCACGCCCTGGTATCGCATCCCCTCCCGGCGCTTCGACTTCCAGCTGGACGTCGGCGCCGACATCGATCCCTCCACCTTCGCCGGGCGGCCGCTGCCGCTGGCGTCGCGTGAACTCAACGACCAGCTGCACCAGCTCTACCTGAAGGAAACCGGCAACCATGACTGATCTCAACCTTGAGCTCAAAAGCCTGATCATCGAGGCGCTCGGCCTCGAGGACGTCACCGTCGACGATATCGGCGACGACCAGATCCTGTTCGGCGACGGCCTGGGCCTGGATTCGGTGGACGCCCTGGAGCTGGGCCTGGCGATCCAGAAGCGCTACGGCATCCGCATCGACGCCGAAGCCAAGGACACCCGCACCCATTTCGCCAACGTCAACGCCCTCGCGGCCTTCGTGGCCGCCCAGCGCGCCGCCTGAGGAGATCGCCATGCAAAGCCGTGAAGCCATCTTCGAGACCCTGCGCAGCGCCCTGGTCGAGCTCTTCGAGCTGGAGCCCGACCGGGTGACCCTGGAGGCCAACCTCTACGAGGACCTGGAGATCGACAGCATCGACGCCGTCGACCTGATCGACCACCTGCGCCGCCAGACCGGCCACAAGATCGCCGCCGAGCAATTCCGCCAGGTGCGTACCGTGGGCGACGTGGTCGAGGCTGTCTATCGCATCAGCCAGGCGGACGCCTGATCCGCCGCCTATGAGTGCCCTGCCTTCCCGCTCCCCGCTGGGCCTGCTCGCCGCTGCCCTGCTGCTCCTGCTCGGCCTGGCCTATCCCTTCGCCGTGTACTTCGGCCTGCAGCACCTCTCGCCACGGCTGTTCGCCGCCGGTCTGGGCGCCCTCTGGGGCCTGCGCCTGCTGCAACCCGGCCTCAACGGCCTGCAGCGCGGCACCGCCCTGGTCGCCCTGGGCTTCTGCCTGCTACTGGCCCTGAGCGACGCAGCCGTGCTCTTGCGCTGGTATCCGGTGCTGCTCAGCCTCTTCCTGCTGGCGGTGTTCGGCCTGAGCCTGCTGCGCGGCCAGCCGCTGATCGAACGCCTGGCGCGGCTGCGCGAACCCGAGCTGCCACCCCGTGCGGTGCGCTATACCCGGAGGGTAACCCAGGTCTGGTGCCTGTTCTTTCTGTTCAATGCGCTCACCGCCGCTGCCCTGGCGCTCTGGGCGCCGCTGGCCTGGTGGACGCTCTATACCGGCGTCATCGCCTATGGCCTGATGGGCCTGCTGTTCGCCGGTGAATGGCTGGTCCGCCAGCGCGTGCGGAGGCTGCCATGACCTTCACCCCTCTCGCCGACCTGCTGGGCGCCGCGAGCCCGCTGGATGCGGCCCTCAAGCAGCGCGCCCTGAGCCTGGCGGCGGCCTTCCAGGCCGCTGACCTCAGGCGCCTGGCGCTGCACCTGGACGATGCCGAGGACCTGGCCTGCGCCCTGCTCGGCGCCTGGCGCGCCGGCATCGAGGTCGTCCTGCCGGCCGATGCCCAACCCGCCACCCGCGCGCGCCTGGTACCGACGCTCGACGCCTGGCTCGACGATCTTGCCGGCTGGACCGCCGCCGAGCCCCTGGCGCCCGCCGCGCTCGACCTCCAGGCACCGCTGCTGACCCTGAGCACCTCGGGCTCCAGCGGCGAGCCCAAGCTGATCGCCAAGCAACTGTTCCAGCTGGCCAACGAGGTCGCCGCCCTGGAGCGCCTCTGGGGCGAGTCCCTGGGCGAGGCGACCATCCTCGGCAGTGTCTCCACCCAACACATCTATGGCCTGCTGTTCCGCGTGCTCTGGCCGCTCTGCGCCGGGCGCCCCTTCGCCCGCCAGGCGCTGCCCTTCACCGAGGAGCTGCAGCGCGAGACCGCCGCCCTGCTACGCGAGGGTCGCCGTGCGGTGTGGATAAGCAGCCCGGCGCTGCTCAAGCGCCTGGGCGAGAACCTCGATGACGCCATCCTCGGTCAGGTGGTGCGGGTGTTTTCCTCTGGCGGCGTGCTGCCGGAGGCGGCGGCCACGGCCTGCCAGGCGCGCTTCGGCCAGTACCCTACCGAGGTCTATGGCAGCTCCGAGACCGGCGGCATCGCCTGGCGCCAGGGCCCGCAGCCCTGGCAAGCCTTCGCGGACCTGAAGCTGGGCCAGGACGCTGACGGCGCCCTCTGGCTGACCTCACCCTATCTGCCCCAGGGCGTGCGCGAGCAGACCATGGACGGCGTTCGCCTGCTGGGTGACGGTCGCTTCGAACTGCTCGGGCGCCTGGATCGCATCGTCAAACTGGAAGAGAAGCGTATCGCCTTGCCGGCACTGGAAGCGCGCCTGCTCGACCATCCCGCCGTCGCCGACGTCCGCCTGGGCGTGGTGCAGCAGGGTCGCGCCCTGCTCGGCGCCCTGGTCGCCCTGAGCGAAAGCGGCCTGCACCAGTTGCGCAATGGCGGTCGCCGCGCCCTGGTGGCCGAGTTGCGCGAATACCTGGCCGGCCACTGCGAGGCCATCGCCCTGCCGCGCCGCTGGCGCCTGCTGCTGGCGCTGCCCTACAGCGCCCAGGGCAAGCTGGCACAGGCCGAGGTGGAGCGGTTGCTGGCCCAGCCACGTCCGGTGGACATCGAACCGCTCGGCGTCGAGCAGACCGCAGACGGCTGGCGGCTGGAGCTGGAAGTCGCCCCGGACCTGGCGTTCTTTTCCGGTCACTTCCCCACGGCGCCGGTGGTGCCCGGGGTGGTGCAGGTCGGTTGGGCGCAGCGCCTGGCCCGTCAGCACCTGGATCTACCCACGGACTTCGCCGGGATGGAGGTGCTGAAATTCCAGCAGCTGCTGCGCCCCGGCGATCGGGTAACCCTGACCTTCCACTTCGACGCCACCCGCAGCAAGCTGCACTTCGCCTTTCGCCAGGGCACGGCGGCCTGCTCCTCCGGGCGCATCCTGCTCAAGGAGGCGCAGCCATGAGCTTTCGTGCCTGCGCGGTGATCCCGGTGTTCGACCATGAGCACGCCCTGCCGCTGGTGGTCCAGGCGCTGCGCCAGCGCGCCCTGCCCTGCGTGCTGGTGGACGATGCCTCCAGCCCCGCCTGCGCCCAGGTGATGGACGAGCTGGCGACCCAAGCCGACGTCCATCTGCTGCGCCTGCCGGTCAACCAGGGCAAGGGCGGCGCGGTGATGGCCGGACTCGCCGAGGCGCAGCGCCTGGGCTTCACTCATGCCCTGCAGGTGGATGCCGACGGCCAGCACGACCTGGCCGACGTGGCCGCCTTTCTCGCCGAAGCCCAGGCCTATCCCAAGGCGCTGATCTGCGGCTACCCACAGTTCGACGACTCGGTACCCAAGGGCCGGCTCTATGCCCGCTACCTCACCCATGTATGGGTGTGGATCAACAGCCTGTCCCTGGCGATCCGCGACAGCATGTGCGGCTTTCGCGTCTACCCGCTGGCGCCGACCCTGGCGGTGATCCGCGCCGGCGGCCTGGGCAAGCGCATGGATTTCGACCCGGAAATCCTGGTGCGCCTGGCCTGGCGCGAGCAGCCCATGCGCTGGCGTCCGACCCGGGTGCACTATCCGCTGGATGGCCGCTCGCACTTTCGCCTCTGGCAGGACAACGTGCTGATCTCGCGCATGCACACCCGGCTGTTCTTCGGCATGCTGCTGCGCGCGCCGCGTCTGCTCTGGCGCCGGGTGCGCGCGTGAGCGGCCACTGGGCGCAGCAGCGCGAGCGTGGCAGCCCCGTGCTGATGCGCCTCACCGCCTGGCTGGCGCGGCACCTGGGCCGCCGCGCCATCGCTCCGCTGTTGCGGCTGATCGTGCTGTACTTCTTCCTGTTCGGCGCCCGCGCCCGCCGCGGCATCCGCGAATACCAGCAGCGCCTGGCCGCCTGGAGCGGCCGTCCCGAGCTCAAGCCCGACTGGCGCAGCGGCTATGCCCAGTTCATGGCCTTCGCCGAAGCCCTGCTGGACAAGCTCGACGCCTGGAACGGCCGCCTCGGCCTGGATCAGGTGCAACTGCACGACCCGGATCAGGTGCACAGCCGCATGCACGCGCCGCGCGGCGAGATCCTGGTCACCGCCCACCTGGGCAACCTCGAAGTCTGTCGCGCCCTGGCCCAGCTGGGGCGGCGGGTGCGCCTCAATGTACTGGTGCACACCCGCCATGCCGAGGCCTTCAATCGTCTACTGGAAGAGGCCGGCGCCAGCGATCTGCGGCTGATCCAGGTCAGCGAGCTGGACCCGGCGGTGATGCTGCAGCTCAGCGAGCGCCTGGAGCGCGGCGAATGGCTGGCCATCGCTGGCGACCGGGTGCCGCTGCATGGCGGCCGGACCGTCGAGGTGGATTTCCTCGGCGCGCCGGCGCCCTTCCCCCAGGGCCCCTGGCTGCTGGCGCACCTGCTGCGCTGCCCGACCAACCTGCTGTTCTGCCTGCGCGAAGCCGACGGCTACCACCTCTACCTGGAAGACTTCGCGCCGGCCCCGGCCTGGCGTCGCCAGGAGCGTGCCGCCGGCATCCAGGGCCTGGCCCAGGCCTATGCCGAGCGCCTCGCCGCCCATTGCCTCAAGGCGCCGCGGCAGTGGTTCAACTTCTACCCCTTCTGGAGTCGCGATGAACGCTAGTGTTCGCTTTGGTAGCCAGGCCCTCGCCATCGAAGACCTGGTCGCCCTGGCCGAGGGCCGGGCCCAGGCCGAATTGCAGGACGACGCGGCCTTTCGCGACGGCATCGCCCGCGGCGCGCGCTTCGTCGATTCGCTGCTGGCCCGCGAGGGTTCGGTCTACGGCATCACCACCGGCTACGGCGATTCCTGCGTGGTCGCCGTACCCCTCGCCCAGGTCGAGGCGCTGCCGCGTCAGCTCTACACCTTCCACGGTTGCGGCCTGGGGCGCCATCTGGATGCGGCGGCGACCCGGGCGGTGCTAGCGGCGCGATTGCAGTCGCTGTGCCAGGGCGTCTCCGGGGTGCGCGTCGAGCTGCTCGAACGTCTCACCGCCTTCCTGCGCGAAGACATCCTTCCGCTGATCCCCGAAGAGGGCTCGGTGGGCGCCAGTGGTGATCTCACCCCGCTGTCCTATGTGGCCGCCGCCCTCTGCGGCGAGCGCCAGGTGCTCTGGCGCAATGAGATACGGAAAGCAGCGGACGTCCATGCCGAGCTGGGCTGGACGCCGCTGGTGCTCAGGCCCAAGGAAGCCCTGGCGCTGATGAACGGCACCGCGGTGATGACCGGCCTGGCCTGCCTGGCCTTTTCCCGCGCCGAGTACCTGCTGCGCCTGGCGACGCGCATCACCGCGCTCAACGTGGTGGCCCTGGCCGGCAACCCCGAGCACTTCGACCAGCGCCTGTTCGCCGCCAAGCCCCATCCGGGCCAGGGCCAGGTGGCCGCCTGGCTGCGCGCGGATCTGGCCGCAGAGGGTCCGGCCGCGCCCCTGCACCGCCTGCAGGACAGATATTCGCTGCGCTGCGCGCCCCATGTCCTGGGCGTGCTGGCCGACAGCCTGCCCTGGCTGCGCCAGTTCATCGAGACCGAACTCAACAGCGCCAACGACAATCCGCTGATCGACGCCGAGGACGAGCGGGTGCTGCACGGCGGCCACTTCTATGGCGGCCATATCGCCTGCGCCATGGACAGTCTCAAGACCCTGGTGGCCAACGTCGCCGACCTGCTCGACCGCCAGCTCGCCCTCTTGGCGGATGCGCGCTACAACCATGGCCTGCCGGGCAATCTCTCCGGCGCCCTGGCCGAGCGGGCCATGCTCAACCACGGCTTCAAGGCGGTGCAGATCGGCGCCAGCGCCTGGACCGCCGAGGCGCTCAAGGGCACCCTGCCGGCCAGCGTCTTCTCCCGTTCCACCGAATGCCACAACCAGGACAAGGTCAGCATGGGCACCATCGCCGCCCGCGACGCCCTGCGCGTGCTGGAGCTCACCGAGCAGGTGGCCGCCGCCACCCTGCTGGCCGCGCAGCAGGGCGTCTGGCTCAGGTGCGAGCAGGGCGGGCAACCGCCCGCGCCCCTGGCCGCCATGCACCGCGCGCTGGGCGAGACCTTCCCGCCACTGATCGAAGACCGTGCCCTGGAAGCCGAACTGCGCCAGACCCTGACCCTGATTCGCGCCCGCCACTGGAGGCCCTATGCGTAAGACCGGTGCCCTGCAGGTCGAGGTGGAGATGCAGATCCCCTTCTTCGACGTCGACATGATGGAAATCGCCTGGCACGGCCATTATGTGAAGTACCTGGAGGTGGCGCGTTGCGCGCTGCTCGACCGCCTCGACCATAACTACCTGCAGATGCGCGACTCCGGCTATGGCTGGCCGGTGATCGACCTGCAGATCCGCTACATCCGTCCGCTGCTGTTCCAGCAACGCGTCCGCGTCCGCGCCGATCTGGTGGAGTGGGAGCATCGCCTCAAGCTCAACTACCTGATCAGCGACGCTGCCACCGGTGAGCGCCTGACCCGCGCCAGCACCGTGCAGGTCGCCGTGGACATGGCCAGCCGCGAGATGCAGCTGGCCTCGCCCAAGGTCTTCATCGACGCCGTGGAGAGGGCCCTGGCATGCGCACGCTGATCGCTCTGCTATTCATCCTGGCCGCGCCCCTGGCCCAGGCCTTCGATCTCGACGACCTGGCCGCCCAGCTGGCGCGCCCCGCGGCGGTCGAGGGCAGCTTCGTCCAGCAGCGCTATCTGCGCGCCCTGCCGCAACCGCTGACCAGCAGCGGTCACTTCACCCTGGCCCGCGGCCTGGGCCTGCTCTGGCGGCTGGAAAAGCCCCTGGCGCAGACCTATCGCATCACCCCCGGCGCCATCGCCAAGCAGACGCCGACGGGCTGGACGCCCCTGCCCGGCAGTGACCTGGCCGCGCGCCAGAGCGCACTGTTCCTGGCCGTGCTCAGCGGTGACCGCAGCGGCCTGGAACGCGACTTCGAGCTGGCCCTGACAGGCGACGCCAATCACTGGCAGCTGCGCCTGACCCCACGCGGCGCGCTGCTCAATCAGGTGTTCGACGGCATCCTCATCCAGGGCGGTGCCCTGGTCGAACAGGTGGAGATCCGCGAGACCCAGGGCGACCGCAGCCTGCTCAGGCTGGACGGCCAGCCTAGCGACACCCTGAGCGCCGAGCAGCGCGCGGTCTTCCAGTGACCCGGCTGCAGCGCCCCTTCCTGCTGTTGCTCCTGGCCCTGCTGGCGCTCAGCGCCTGGCAGTGGCGCCACGGGCCGCCAGTGGCTGCCGATCTGCTGGCGCTCTTGCCCCAGGGCGCCGGCGACGCCCTTACCCAGCAGGCCGAGGCGCGCATGGCCGAGCCGCTCAATCGCGAGGTGCTCCTGCTGGTGGGTCATCCCCAGCGCGAGCGGGTGGCCGCCCTGGCCGAGCGCCTGGGTCAGGCCTGGTCCCATGAGCCGCTGTTCGAAAAGGTGCAGTGGCAGCTGACGCCGGATCTGCCCGGCCTGCGCCAGCAACTCCTGGCCAGTCGCCTGGCGCTGACACCGGGGCCGGCGCGCGACGCGTTGCTCAAGACGCCCGACAGCTATCTGCAGGCCCGGGCCGCGGCGCTCTTCGATCCCTTCGCCGGCGCCGGCGCCCTGCCCCTGGAGCAGGACTGGTTCGGCCTCGGCCTGCTGGTGCAGCGCCAGCTCACTCCGGCCAGCAAGGTGCAATTCGACGCCGGCAGCGGCCTGCTGCTGACCCAGGGCGACGGCCTGACTTGGGCCCTGATCCGCGCCCGTACCCGCGCCGATGCCTTCGACTTCGATGCCCCGCCGCGGGTGGAGGCCCTGATCGAGGCCGCCCGCCGTGAGGTGGTCGCGGATGGCGGCCAGCTACTCGCCGCCAGCGGACTGAGATACGCCGCCGCCGGCCAGGCCACCGCCAGTCGCGAGATGTCGCTGATCGGCGGCCTGGCCACCCTTGGCACCCTGGCCCTGCTGCTGGGGCTGTTCCGCCGCTGGCGGGTGCTGCTCAGCCTGCTGGCGGTGGGCGTGGCCCTCCTGGCCGGCAGCGCCGCCTGCGTGCTGCTGTTCGGCCAGATCAACGCCCTCACCCTGATCCTCGGCGCCAGCCTGACCGGGGTGGCCGCCGACTACCCGCTGCACTACCTGAGCAAGAGCTGGAAGGGTGGCCCCTGGAATGCCACGGCCATCCTGCGCCAGACCCTGCCGGGATTGTCCCTGAGCCTGGCGACCAATCTGCTGGGCTACCTGGCGCTGGCCTGCACGCCCTTTCCGGCGCTGACCCAGGTGGCGGTGTTCTCCGCCGCCGGCCTGATCGGCGCCTACCTCACCACCGTCTGCCTCTTGCCGGCCTGGTGGCAGCGCCTGGACCTGGCACCGCCCGCCGCGCCCCTGCGGCTGATGCAGCGCCTGCTCGACCTGCGACTGCGCCTGCTGGCGCGCACCGGCAGCCTGCCGCTGCTGCTGGCGCTGCTGGCCTTTTGCGGCGCGGGCGTCTGGCAACTGCACCTGCAGAACGACCTGCGCCTCTGGCTTGGCCAGGACCCGGCGCTGACCCGCGAAGCCCAGGCCATCGCCCGCCTTACCGGGCTGCAACCCACCAGCCAGTTCTTCCTGGTGCGCGGGACGGATGCCGATGAGGTGCTGCACCGCCAGGCCGCCCTGGGTCAGCGCTTGGATAGCCTGGTCAGTCAGGGTCAGCTGCAGGGCTATCGCGCCCTCAGCGGCCTGGTCGCCCCCGCCGCGGCCCAGGCCGAACTGCGCCAGGCCCTGGCCGGTTGGGGCGAGCGCCTGCAACCCCTGCTGGCGGTAGGCATTCCGGCCGAGGCGCTGGACGCCGAACTGAGGCAACTGCATCAGCTACCCGACCTGAGTCTCGACCAGGCCCTGGCCGGCCCGCTGGGCGAGCCCTGGCGACCGCTCTGGCTGGGCCGCACGGCCGATGGCGGCGCGGCCGGCCTGGTCAGCCTGCAAGGGCTGGGCAACGCCCAGGTTCTGCAGACGGTGGCCGAGGGCTTGCCTGGCGTGCAGCTGGTGGATCGCCTCGGCGAACTACGCGGGCTGTTCCTCCATACCCAGCGCCTGGCGGTGGAGCTCAAGCTACTGGCCTCGGGCGCCATCTTCCTCCTGCTGCTCTGGGCTTTCGGTCGCCGCGCGGCGCTGCGTATCGTCTGCCTGCCGCTGCTGGCGGCCCTCGCGGCCCTGGCCTGCCTGGGGTGGCTGGGTCAGCCGCTGACCCTGTTCAGCCTCTTCGCCCTGCTGCTCATCACCGCCATCGGCGTGGACTACGCCATCCTCATGCACGAGGCCATCGGCGGCGCGGCGGTCAGTCTGCTCGGCGGCCTGCTGTCCGGCGTCGGCAGCTGGCTGTCGTTTGGTCTGCTGATGCTCAGCAGCACCCCGGCCATCGCCAACTTCGGCCTGGCCATCAGCCTGGGCCTAGTGTTCAGCTTCCTGCTGGCGCCCTGGGCCTCGCCCCCCGTCTCCCACGAAAAGGACCTTCGTCATGGTTGAACATCACCCCCTGGTCGTCATCGGTGCCGGCCCGGCCGGCGCCGTAGTCGCCGCCCTGCTCAAGCGTCGCGGCCATCCGGTACTGGTGCTGGAAGCCCAGCACTTCCCGCGCTTTTCCATCGGCGAGAGCCTGCTCTCCCACAGCCTGGACTTCGTCGAGGAAGCCGGGATGCTGCCGGCGGTCGAGGCCGCCGGTTTCCAGACCAAGGTCGGCGCGGCCTTCGCCTGGGGCGAGCGCTACACCGACTTCGACTTTCGCGACACCTACAGCGGCGGGCGCAGCACCTTCCAGGTCCAGCGCGGCCCCTTCGACAAGATCCTCGCCGACGACGCCGCGCGCCAGGGCGTGGCGATCCGCTATGGCCAGCGGGTGACCGCCGTGACCCTGGGCGAAGGCGGTGAAAGAACCCGGATCGAGGTGCTGGGCGACGACGGCCAGGCCTATGCGCTGACCACCGACTTCCTGCTCGACGCCAGTGGCTACGGGCGGGTGCTGCCACGCCTGCTGGACCTGGAGGCCCCGTCGGACTTCCCGGTGCGTCGCGCCCTCTTCACCCATGTCGAGGATCGCATCGACGATCCCGGCTTCGACCGCGAACGCATCCTCATCACCACCCATCCGACCCTGCGCGACGTCTGGTTCTGGACCATCCCCTTCAGCGACGGCCGCACCTCGCTCGGGGTGGTGGCCGCCGCCGAGCGCTATGCCGGACGCGCCCCCGATCTCGCCACCTGTCTGCGCGACTGGGTGGCCGAGACCCCGAGCCTGGCCCGGGTGCTGCACAATGCGGTCTGGGATACCCCGGTGCGCGAGCTGGGCGGCTATGCGGCCAACGTCAAGCGCCTGCACGGCCCCGGCTTCGCCCTGCTGGGCAACGCCGCCGAGTTTCTCGACCCGGTGTTTTCCTCGGGCGTCACCATCGCCCTGCGCTCGGCTAGCCTGGCCGCGCCCCTGGTGGATCGCCAGCTGCGTGGCGAGGCGGTGGACTGGGAGGGCGAATTCGCCCGACCGCTCAAGGCGGGCGTCGATACGTTCCGTGCCTATGTGGAGGGCTGGTACGATGGCAGCTTCCAGGACGTCATCTATTTCGAGAACGCCGACCCCGAGATCCGCCGCATGATCTGCGCCATTCTCGCCGGCTACGCCTGGGACCTTCGCAACCCCTTCGTCAAGGAGCCCAAGCGGCGCCTGCGCCTGCTCGTCGAGCTCTGCCAGCTGAATTCGGCCCACCCTGCATGACCCTGCCCCGTCCGCTCGTCTTCGCGCTGGCCTGCCTGCTACTGCTCGCCGCCTGCGCCAGCCAACCGCCACTGCCCAGCAGTCCGCCACCGCTGGCGCACACGCTCGTCTATCAGGTGGAGCGCCAGACCGCCGAGGGCAGCGACGCCCTGCTGCTGGCCATCCAGCCGGAAGGCCAAGCCCTGCGCTTTTCCCTGTTCGATCCGCTGGGTGTGCCCCAGGCGCGCCAGCGCCTGCTCGACGGCGCCTGGCACGCCGACGGCCTGCTGCCGCCCAATCCCCGGGCGCGCACCTTCTTCAGCGTACTGCTGTTCGCCCTGACCCCGGCCGACCAACTGCCGCAGGCCTATGCCGCGGGCGACTGGCAACAGGCCGCCGATGGCAGCCGTAGCCTCAAGGACTGGCAGGTGCGCTATCCCGCTGCCGACCGCCTGGAGCTGCAGGCACCAGACGGGTCGCGCTATCGCCTGACCCTGCTGCCGGAGTCCGCGCCTTGAGCGCCTACCTGAACGCCCTGGGGCTGCTCTGCGCCCTGGGCCAGGGCAAGGCCGAGGTGGCGCGCGGCCTGTTCGCCGGCGACACGGCAGGCATGCAGCCCACCCCGGGCTGGATCCCCGAGCGCCAGCCGCCGGTGGGTACCGTCAGCGCCGCCCTGCCGGCCTGGCCTACCGACTGGGCCCCCTTCTTCAGTCGCAACAACCAGCTCCTGCTGGCGGCCCTGACCGAGATCGAGCCTCAGGTGCGCCAGGCCATCGAGCGCCACGGTCCTGCGCGCATCGGCGTGGTGCTGGGTACCAGTACCTCCGGCATTCACGAGGCCAGCCTGGGCATCGCCGTGCACCAGCGCAGCGGCCAACTGCCCGAGGGCTATCAGTACGCCCAGCAGGAGCTGGTGGCGCCGGCCGATTTCCTCGCCCGCTACCTGGGCCTGAGCGGCCCCTGCTATGGTCTCTCCACCGCCTGCACCAGCAGCGCCCGCGCCCTGCTCAGCGCCCGTCGGCTGCTGGTCCAGGGACATTGCGATGCCGTGCTCTGCGGTGGCGTCGACAGCCTCTGCGGCCTGACCCTGAACGGCTTCGCTGCCCTGGAAGCGGTCAGCGAACGCCTGTGCAATCCCTTCTCGGTCAATCGCTGCGGCATCAACATCGGCGAGGGCGCGGCGCTGTTCCTGCTGACCCGCGAGCCCGGCCCCATCGCCCTGCTCGGCGGCGGCGCCAGTTCCGATGCCCACCACATCTCTGCCCCCGACCCCAGCGGTCGGGGCGCCGTCCAGGCCATGCAGGCGGCGCTGCGCGCCAGCGGCCTGCAGCCGGGCGACATCGGCTATCTCAACCTGCACGGCACCGCCACGCCACACAACGACGCCATGGAAAGCCACGCCACCCATGAGGTGTTCCTGGCCGGGGTGCCCTGCTCCTCGACCAAGCCGCTGACCGGCCATACCCTCGGCGCCGCCGGCGCCCTGGAAGCCGCCTTCGCCTGGTTGACCTTGGACCCGCAGCTCAACCCGGCCGGCCAGCTGCCGCCGCAGCGCTGGGACGGCCAGGCCGATCCTGCCCTGCCACGCCTGGCGCTGGCCCACGCCGACAGCCGTCTGGACGGCCGCCGCCACGCCATGAGCAACAGCTTCGCCTTTGGCGGCAGCAACGTCAGCCTTATCCTTGGAGCCACGCCATGATCCCCTGGCCCCTCGCCGAGCTGGTGCCCCACGCCGGCGACATGCTGCTGATCGAGGAAATCCTCGCCTGCGACGACCAGGGCATCGAGACCCGCCTGGTGGTGCGCCCCGGCCTCTTCACGGACGCCGACGGCGCCCTGCCGGCCTGGATCGGCGTGGAGCTGATGGCCCAGAGCGTGGCCGCCTTCGCTGGCTGCCAGGCGCGCCGCCGCGGCGAGGCCCCGGCCCTGGGTTTCCTGCTCGGCACCCGCCAGTTCGCCTGCGACGTGGCGGCCTTTCCCGCCGGCGGTGAGTTGCGCATCCAGGCCCAGCCGGCACTGCAGAATGACGATGGCATGGCCATCTTCGACTGCCATCTGCAGGGCCCTGGCTGCCAGGCCAGCGCCCGCCTGAACGTCTATCGTCCGCCCCGGGCGGATCTGTATCTACAGGAGACCGCGCCATGAGCGTTGCCCCCGCCCCGGTCCTGGTGACCGGTTCCAGCCGCGGCCTGGGCCGCGCCATCGCCCTGCGCCTGGCCGCCGCCGGGCACGACCTAGTGCTGCACTGCCGCAGCCGTCGCGAAGAAGCCGAGGCCGTCCGCACCGAGGTCGAGGCCCTGGGCCGCACGGCCCGGGTGCTGCAATTCGACGTCGGCGACCGCGCCGCCTGCGCGGCCATCCTCGAGGCCGATACCGAAGCCCACGGCGGCTACTATGGTGTGGTCTGCAATGCCGGCCTGACCCGCGACGGCGCCTTCCCGGCGCTGACCGGAGAGGACTGGGACGTGGTGCTGCGCACCAATCTCGACGGCTTCTACAATGTCCTGCACCCGGTGGTCATGCCGATGATCCGCCGCCGCGCGCCGGGGCGTATCGTCTGTATCACCTCGGTCTCCGGGCTGATCGGCAATCGCGGCCAGGTCAACTACAGCGCCTCCAAGGCGGGGCTGATCGGCGCCGCCAAGGCCCTGGCGGTGGAGCTGGCCAAGCGCAAGATCACCGTCAACTGCGTCGCCCCGGGGCTGATCGACACCGAGATCCTCGACGAGCATGTGCCGGTGGACAAGATTCTCGAGATGATCCCCGCCGGGCGCATGGGCACCCCCGAGGAGGTGGCCCACGCGGTGGCCTTCCTGCTCGCACCCGAGGCCGGCTACATCACCCGCCAGGTGCTGGCGGTCAATGGAGGGCTGTGCTGATGATCGATCGTCGCGTCGTGATCACCGGGATGGCCGGCGTCACCGCCCTGGGCAGTGACTGGCCGACCATCCGCGACCACTTCCTGGCCGGCCACAGCGGCATCCGCCGCATGGACGCCTGGGACCGCTATACCGAGATGAATACCCGCCTGGGCGGGCCCATCGTCGACTTCCAGGTACCCAGCCACTGGACGCGCAAGCAGTTGCGCAGCATGGGCCGCGTCTCCCAGCTGGCGGTGGCCGCCGCCGAGCGCGCCCTGGCCGATGCCGGACTGCTGAATGATCCCGGCATCGCCGATGGCCGCATGGGCGTGGCCTGCGGTTCCTCCACCGGCAGCACCGACGACATCAAGGCGCTGGCTAACATGCTGCTCAGCGACGCCGCGGTGGGGCTCAACGCCAACACCTATGTGCGCATGATGCCGCACACCGCCGCCGCCAACCTGAGCCTGTTCTTTGGCCTCAAGGGCCGGCTGATTCCCACCTCCAGCGCCTGCACCAGCGGCAGCCAGGGCATCGGCTACGCCTACGAAGCCATCAAGTTCGGCCGCCTGCCGCTGATGCTGGCGGGCGGCGCCGAAGAACTCTGTCCCAGCGAGGCCATGGTCTTCGACACCCTCTATGCCACCAGCCTGCGCAACGATGCGCCCCACACCTCGCCGCGTCCCTACGACAAGGGACGCGACGGCCTGGTGATCGGCGAAGGCGCCGGCATCCTGGTGCTGGAAGAGCTGGAACACGCCCTGGCGCGCGGCGCGCACATCCACGCCGAGATCGTCGGCTTCGGCAGCAATGCCGACGGCCAGCACTCCACCCGCCCCGAACAGGCCACCATGCAGCGCGCCATGGAGCTGGCCCTGGAAGACGCCGGGCTGACGCCGGAGGTCATCGGCTACGTCAACGGTCACGGCACGGCCACCGAACAGGGCGACATCGCCGAGACCCGGGCCACCCAGGCGCTGTTCGGCTCCGGCATGCCCATCAGCTCGCAGAAGAGCTACCTGGGCCATACCCTTGGGGCCTGTGGCGCCCTGGAGTCCTGGTTCAGCATCGCCATGATGAACGAAGAGCGTTTCATACCGACGCTCAACCTCGACGATCTGGACCCCCAGTGCGGCGAGCTGGACTATCTGCGTGACGGACCGCGGACCCTGCGTACCGATCATGTGATGAACAATAATTTCGCCTTTGGCGGGGTCAACACCTCGCTGATCTTCCGCCGCTGGTCCTGATGGCCATTTCCCGAGGTATTCCCATGTTGCGTCGCCTGCTGCTCGTCTCCGCTCTGCTGTTCCTGGCGGCCTGCACCCGCGCGCCCCTGGTGACGCCCCAGGAGGTCTTCCCCGCTGACCGGGTGGAGAACGCCGCCGACGTTCGCCGCGCCATCGTCGATACCCTCGAACGCCGCGGCTGGACGGTGGGCCAGGAAAGCCCCGGCCTGGTGGTCGCCAGTATCGTGGTGCGCAACCACCATCAGGCCTGGGTCGACATCCCTTACAGTACCAAGGGCTACCAGATCCGCTACCGCGACAGTGCCGGCCTCGACTACGACGGCGAGCGCATCCATCGCAACTACAACAAGTGGGTCCAGCTGCTCGACGCCGACATCCGCCGGCGACTGCAGCTGCCGGCCCCCGCTGCCGACGCGGAGTAACGGCCCTCGGCTTGCGCGATATCGCAGAACACCGCCCCAAGGCTGACGGGACGGACGTTCTGGGTTAAACAGTCACCTTCACCCCCACAAGGAAGTCACCATGCGCCTCATCGCTCCCGCCCTTGCCCTCACCCTGAGCCTGGCCACCCTGCTCCCCACCGCCGCCCAGGCCCGCGACACCACCCTGCAGCTGCCCTTCGCCGAGGTGGTCCAGGAAGCCCTGGCCGCCAAGCGCCTGGATGGCAGCGTCAAGTTCTACCTGGCCGGCAACCCGGTGCCGGGCAAGGCCACGGTGGTCAATTCCAGCATCACCACCAACCAGAAGACCAACGCCTTCAACAAGACCGACGAGGTCGCCTGCCGCTGGGTGCTGCAATCGGCGCTGATCCGCCTGCAGGAAGCGGCCAAGGCCGCCGGTGCCAATGCCGTCACCGACATCACCAGCTACTACAAGAAGAACGAGTGGAGTGATCCCACCCGCTACGAATGCCACGCCGGCGCCTTCATCGCCGGCGTCGCCCTCAAGGGCAAGCTGGTGATCCTCAAGTAGCCCGGAACGGCGGCGCGTCCGGGCGGGTCTGTCTAGAGACCTACCTGGAGGCCGCCGTTATGCCCCACTTTCGCGTCCACTACCGCAAGGACGGCGAACCCCGCCAGCTCGATCTCGACCATCCGCAGGCGACGCTCGCGCCCCATGAAGCGGCCCTCGCCGTGCTGGAACACCTGCGCGCCGACGCCGAGAACAGCCTGGCCCTGCCGCCTGCCGATGCCCCCGCCGCGGCCATCATGCGGCAAGCCGAAGTGCATGGGTTGACAGATATCAGCGTGGAGGAGCCGGCGTCGTAGGTTGGCGCTGAGCGCGGCGAAGCCCAACGGGCGGGACTAGCGGCGTTTGGCCTCCCTCACCCCAGCCCTCTCCCAGAGGGAGAAGGGGCGGTCTGGTTCAGCGTTGGCTTATGGGCTCATCGCGCCCCTGGCGATCCGCCGATGCGGGTGCTCCGGGAGTCCGATATTTCGCTCATCGCGGCCATGGGCCGCTCCTACAATGACATCTGGACCTGTAGGAGCGGCCCATGGCCGCGATCAGGCGTACTCAACCGTAGCGTGGAAAGCCGCGCAGCGTTTTCCACTGACGGGCTCCGGTACCAACGGTGGATAAGGCTGCGCCGTTATCCACCCTACCCGGATGCCCCCGTAGGTTGGCGCTGAGCGCGGTGAAGCCCAACACCACCAGACCTTAGCCCAGGAACAACCGGTACGCCGGATTCTCGGTCTCGTCCCAATAGCGATAGCCGATGGCATCCAGGGTTGCCAACAGCTCGCCCCGCTCGGCGTGACTGGCCTCCAGCGCCGCGAATACCCGCCCGTCCGCCGCGCCATGGTTACGATAATGGAACATGCTGATGTTCCAGCGGCCGCCTAGCTTTTCAAGGAAATCGAACAGCGCCCCGGGTCGCTCGGGGAATTCGAAGCGAAACACCTGTTCCTGGTCGACCCGCATGGCATGGCCACCCACGGTGTGGCGGATGTGCAGCTTGGCCAGTTCGTTGTCGGTCAGGTCCAGCACCGGAAAACCCTGGTCGCGTAGTCCCTGCAGCAAGGCCTCACGCGGATCGCGCTGGGGATGGGTCTGAACGCCGACGAAGATATGGGCTTCCTGGCCGGTGTGGTAGCGATAGTTGAATTCGGTGATCTGCCGCCGGCCCAGGGCTTCGCAGAAGGCCCGAAAGCTGCCCGGCCGCTCGGGGATGGTCACGGCGATGATGGCTTCGCGCTGTTCGCCCAGTTCGGCGCGTTCGGCCACGTGTCTCAGGCGGTCGAAGTTGACGTTGGCGCCGGAATCGATGGCCACCAGCACCTGGCCGCCACCGCCCGCGCGCTCGGCGTACTTCTTGATCCCGGCCACGCCCAGGGCGCCAGCCGGTTCGGTGATGGAGCGGGTGTCGTCGTAGATGTCCTTGATCGCCGCGCAGATCTCGTCGCTGCTGACGGTGATCACCTCGTCCACATAGCGCCGGCAGATCTCGAAGGTATGGTGGCCGATCTGGGCCACGGCCACGCCGTCGGCGAACAACCCCACCCGCGGCAGGACCACCCGCTCACCAGCCGCCATGGCCTGCTGCAGGCAGTTGGAGTCGTCCGGCTCGACGCCTATAACCTTGATTTCGGGGCGCAGGTATT
>NZ_FOED01000037.1:0-5540 GCF_900110545.1 Pseudomonas sp. Snoq117.2
CGATGACTCGATGGTCACCGCCATGCGGCGTGCAGCCTGCGGGTTGTGTTCAGCGATGAAGCCGATGATGTCGGCGAGGTCTTCGCGCGCCGATGCGCGCCATTCGATGGAAAGCATGTGGTGGGTATCCAGTCGTAATGGCTCTAGTGAGCCGTCACGACCGTCTAGCCGCACGTTTTATTTCTGCCGCCCGGATGATGGATTCCATGTCCGCCATCACCTGATCGTGCGGGACGTTCGGGCGCGTATCGGCCAAGGACGCCTGGACCTTGGCGCGGAACCAGCGGTCGTACGCTTCGGCCTCTTCGACCGTGGCGAATTCCGATTCGATGGGGGACAAGGTAGTAGGCATGTCGTCCGGGATGCTATGGGCTACAGGTCGACCAACCATTGGCTGTGTCGCCCTGGCTCCCTCAACGCCGAAGCGGCGCGAGACTCAAAAATCCCTTTCGGGAACACGGTCAGTATAAGGGTTAAGCATCGGAGGCTTTTAAATGCACTTCAAATACGTCGTTTATAAGATCACTTTTCCTAACGGGAAAATCTACGTCGGCAAGGATGAGGGCGGCTTAGGCCACTCGTTGCGCTATTTCGGCAGCTGGGACAACGCCTTAGTCGCGCAAGATTTCAGCAAAGCCGAGCTCTCCGACTTGACCTTGCGTAAGCAGATTCTTTTCGAATCTGAAAGCAAGGAAGAGGTACGTCGCATGGAGAGCGAGTTCATTCGATCGCTTCGAAGCAGTGACCCTGTTATTGGATACAACCGGACGCACCTAGCAAGGAAGGAAGGAGGGAAGGAACCAAGGTCTATTTTTTAGTCCACCACCATCGCCGTTTGGCTGGGACATGCTCCAAAAGTCGCAGGGACTGTCGCAGGTCGGCCAGGTTGGCGTTCTGCGCTTCGACCTGTGCCTTGAGGACGGCGTTTTCGGCCTGCAAGGTAGCCAGCAGTGCTACGACATCGGATGGGACATTGGGTGCGTCAGGCTGCGACACTGACGCATGCGACAGCGCAGGGGCAGGGTGCGACAGTTCCCCGAAAACCCTTACCAGTTCTGATGTGTCGATTCCGCTGCGCCCTGCGTCACGCTGCGACAGCGAGATGCGCCCATCTGAGACATAGCGCTGGATCGTCTTGCGACTCCTGCCGGCCAGTCTGGCGGCTTCGGAAATCGACACTATCGCCATAGCTCAGTCCTTCGGGAGCGGGCGTAGGCCCGTTTTCGTGCCCCACGCAGCGGCCCAGCGGGTGGCCTGCTCTTTCTCGGCGTGGGTCTTCGCCCGGATTTGGCGATCTACGGCGAGACCCAAGCGGTGCAACGCATAGGCGCGGCGTTGGTGTATGTCGCGACGCATAGTCATGGGAGTTCCATCTCCTGTTGATCGGGCGGGTCAATGTCCTCATTGCCCACTAGCAAGCGCTCGCCTTCCATGAGTTGAGGCACGGTCTGCAGTTCCTTGCTTTCCTCGATGAGGGTGTCCACCGGAACGGCCTGTTCTGTCTCAGCAACAATGATTTCGGCATTGAAAGCGGCGAATCGGCCGCCTCGTTTTCCTTGCCACGCTACCTGGCTATTGATGATGTAGACGTTCGATTTGCCGGACTTGAGTATCTGGATGAATTTGGCCTCTGCGAGGGCCGCGATAGCCGTTTTGGCTGTTCTATCAGCGATGCCCATGGCTTGGGCCATCGCCGCGTAACTCATGACGACGCCGTTCGTCCCTCGGTTCAGCCGGGACGTGAGGAAGTGTAGAACGGCTAACCCTGTAGGGTTCTTCAGGCCGAATTGCCACATCTTCTGATGCGCTCTCTTATCGACCTGAAGCCAGCCTTGAACATGACCGCGCGAGTCATCCTCTGGAAGCGTTAGATTGGTCATTTTGAATCACTACAGATGTTTTTTGGTGCACTCAGAATACCATTGAAATTCCAAAACCGTGCTGTTTTGACTGCAAAAGTGTCGTCAGATTGCACAACGTTGTGCAATCTGCTGCACAGGTTAAAAATCGCTGTATTCCTTTACTGGCAAGGCTTTGAACCACATTTCACAGAATGTTTGGCCTTTTTAATATGTTGGTGTGGCTTTTGACTTCAGGCCCCCAGAGGGGGCATGAACGCCGCCTCCCGGCGGCTGGACGGCCCCCAGGGGGGTCCGCAAGCGCTTCTGGCGCACCGGTCTAGGCGCTAAAGCGCCAAGACCCGGATAAATCGCGCCAGACGGCCTACGGCCGCCCGCCGCTCAACCGGGTGCCTGTGGGCACCGGGCGAAACCTTCCAGCGGTTTGCGCGCCTCCTATGGCTTGCAGAAGGGTGGGTTCGGGCACGTATGTGCAATTTGGGCGAGCGGAGCGAGTCACGCCGTAGGCTCAACGCCGCGAGGGGCCCTGTGGGCAGGCGGGGGGCAAGTCCGAAGGGACTTGTCCCCGGCTGTCCACGGGGACGCGGGTGTACCGCGTAGGTCTTTCGTCGTAGGCCTTTGGTCCTACGACGCATGTATCAGCGGAAAGCATGAGCATTGGCGCGCGCATCGAACAGAGCGTGATGTTCCCCACCATGCTCAGCCACATACGCCGCCAAGCGCGCCGCGTCGACCTTCATGGCGATATTTTCGTGGCGCCATCCAGCTGGGAGGCCTCCGCCCAGCGTTTGCTCCAGCAGATCGTAATCGCCCTGGTAGTCATAGGACAGCACGGGCTTAGGCTTGCTGGGTACGGCCTCAAACCATGCGCGCAGCTCGTCGCGAAGCTGCTGAAGCGGTATCGAGCGCCCCAAAAACTGTCCCAGCTGGGGCAGAACCACGGTTTTCGTGAAGTCGCTGCACGCGTTCTGGTCGAAATCGGTCCGTTCCGCGTAAAACTCGCGTCCATCCTCGCCCACGATGCCGATGCTGATGAGGTGGCAGTCTTCGAAGCTCGTGAACTCGGTATCGAGGAAATAGCGGGTTTTCCAAGGACTGCGTGGCCTCTGAGCGCTCATTCGCCTGATTCCTGTCGGCCAAGCTGAACCAGGCGGTGATGCAGCGCGATCTTGTCGCCGGTGGCTGGGGCAATGTCCCCTTCGCGCCAGTCCGGCATCGACACCTGACCATGCCGGATGCCCGCGGCAAACAGCCATTCCGCCATCTGTTTCGGGTCGCTGGTCACGAAGGTTTCGCCGGTCGCCACCACAGTCCCCACCAGCTCGTCCTTGGGGTAGTCATAGACGACTCGGGCTCGGCAAAGGCTCTCGCTCATAGCGGGATCGTCAGTTTTCCCTGCTGGTCCGGCGCGTCGGCGGTCTGCCACAAAACCTCGGCCACTGCCCTCGAATTAGCGCCCAGGCCGGTGAAGCCACACGCGGGGCATCGCACGAAGAACTGGTCGGCAAGGCGCTCATAGCCAAAGCGGGGCTTCGGCCAATGGCATTTCGGGCACGCTTTCATGGTTTTTTGTCCATGCTGTTGATGCGTTGAACGGCGCGAGTCACATGGTCCGCAATTTCATCCTGGCTTGTCCGCACAGGCCGATCGTTGGGATTTTCCATGCCGCTGAAGCGAGGCTGGGGCGGGACGGGCTTCTCTTCTTTCCCCTGCGCTTCGAACTCTGCCCACAGCGCTGATTGCTCGGTCAGAAACGTCCGGTCTGCCGGTTTCAGGACCCGGATAGCTTCCCTGAGCATGGTGCGCAAATGAGTATTTTTTTGCGCCGCTTCGAGGAGCGCCACGCCCACCAGAAGCTTGGTCCGGTCGTCCTGCTTGCGACGCTTTGATTTTTCGGCGGATTCCGCGCGCCTGATGCGCTGCTCCACTGCCTTTGCGCGCTCCAGCAAAGCGCGCTGTTGTGCCTTGAGCTTGTCGAGCCGCTGTTGTTTGCTTTCTACGGTTTCTGACACTTTTACCTCGCTGGTACGGTTGTTCTGTGTGAGCAGTATAAGGGCGATTGCCTGCGGTGCGCGAGCGGTGGTACGCTTCTCTTCCGTGAAGAGAAGCGCGATTCCTCGTTTCTCTTCGAGAAACGATCGCGGCAAGGGCGATGCCCCTGCACCCCAACATCAAAACCGTCGCGCGCTCATGGCGAATGTGCATTGCTCCGTGAAAAACGGTCGCGCTGGCAAAGGCGCGGCGCATGCCCTATATGTGCAGGGCGAAGGCCGCTATGCATCGCGCGACGATGTGGCGTATGTCGAGCATGACAATATGCCCGACTTCGCCGCCACCGATCCGCTCGCTTTCTGGAAGGCAGCGGACGCGAATGAACGGGCGAACGGTCGCGCCTATACCGAGATTGAGTTTTCGGTTCCGCGCGAGCTAGCCGGGCGGGATGACCAGATTCGCTTTGCCCGCCAGATGGCCTACGGCATCGTGGGTGTTCACCACCCCTACACGCTTGCCATGCACGACACCAAAGCCGCCGATGGCGGGCGAAACGTGCATGTTCATCTGATGTTCTCGGAGCGCGCGCTTGACGGTATCGAGCGCGGCCCGGAACAGTTCTTCAGGCGCGCAAACAAGGCAAATCCAGAAAAAGGTGGTGCGGCGAAGAATCGGGCGATGAATGCCCGTTCGTTCGTGGCTGACACGCGGGAGCGGTACGAACAGACAGTGAACCGGACGCTTGAAAAAAACGGGTACGAACAGCGTATCAACATGGCGCGAAATCCCCGCTTTGAGCCGGAGCCAAAGCTGGGACCGGTGCATGCGCGTGCGGGGCGCGACGAGCGGCGCGAGGCGCGAGTGGAGCGCGTGCGCGAGATACGCGCGGGCCGCAGCGAATGGCAGCGTCTGACGGAGGTTCACGCGACCACGCGCAGCGAGATCATCGACCTGTCGGGCGATATCCGGACCGCCCTCGAGGAGCGCACGCGACAGATGATGCAGGCTGCGGCCAAAGTACCTGCCTCTCCGCGTGAAGCGCTGGCCCGCTTCCGGGCGGGGCGCGCCGCGGAGGCGGCCACGCGGCAGGGATTGGAGCCTGCGAGTACGCCGGCGCCGAGTGAGGACGAGCTGCGCGCGCGCGATGCTTCTGCCGTGCGGGCGGAGCTGGCAGGGAAAGGTTATACGACCGTGCAGACGCCCAAGCCGGGACAGCCCTACCCCGGCACCATCCTGCTGGTAACGGACTTCCACGTCGCACAGCACGCGGGCCGGGACTGGGCCACGCTGCATGACCGACGCCAGCTACTGCGTCCGTATGAGGTGGGCGAGAGCCCGCGTATCCAGTACGGCCAGGATGGACAGGAGCGCGTCCAGACGGCCAGCGTCAAGCGACGTGGGCCGGGGCTAGGCTAACGCGGCGTCACTCGTCCCGTTTCGGGTACTGCTGGCGGGCGTGCACCACAGCGACGACCTCAATTACCGTCGAGGTGACGCGGTAGACCACGATGTAGTTCGGATGGGCAACGATTTCGTGCGTGCCAGGCTCGCGCCCGGCACGGAACAGGTACGGGTGCTCGGCTGCGGGCAGAACCGATGACTCGATGGTCACCGCCATGCGGCGTGCAGCCTGCGGGTTGTGTTCAGCGATGAAGCCGATGATGTCGGCGAGGTCTTCGCGCGCCGATG
>NZ_FOED01000024.1:0-26656 GCF_900110545.1 Pseudomonas sp. Snoq117.2
TCTCCGGTCGCGGCACCGTGGTAACCGGTCGTGTCGAGCGTGGCATCGTCAAGGTCCAGGAAGAAGTCGAGATCGTGGGCATCAAGGCCACCGTCAAGACCACCTGCACCGGCGTTGAAATGTTCCGCAAGCTGCTGGACGAAGGCCGTGCTGGCGAGAACGTCGGCGTGCTGCTGCGTGGCACCAAGCGTGAAGACGTGGAGCGTGGCCAGGTGCTGGCCAAGCCGAACACCATCAAGCCGCACACCAAGTTCGAGTGCGAAGTGTACGTGCTGTCCAAGGAAGAAGGTGGTCGTCACACCCCGTTCTTTAAGGGCTACCGTCCGCAGTTCTACTTCCGCACCACCGACGTGACCGGTAACTGCGAGCTGCCGGAAGGCGTCGAGATGGTGATGCCGGGCGACAACATCAAGATGGTTGTCACCCTGATCGCTCCGATCGCGATGGAAGACGGTCTGCGTTTCGCCATCCGTGAGGGCGGTCGTACCGTCGGCGCCGGCGTGGTTGCCAAGATCATCGAGTAATCGATTGATCTGAAACGAAAAAAGGCCCTCCGGGGCCTTTTTTCTTGGCTCGTGAAATTGACAGATGGCAAAAGAGGCGTTCTTGACAGCCGCCGACGACATCCTTAGAATTGCGCCTCCTTTAATCGGGCACCTTTTTGTCCGAGAGGAAAGCTTGGAGTCTGAGGTCAAATGCAAAATCAACAAATCCGTATTCGGTTGAAGGCTTTTGATCATCGCCTGATCGATCAATCCACCCAGGAAATCGTAGAAACTGCGAAACGTACTGGTGCTCAGGTGCGTGGTCCGATTCCTCTGCCTACCCGCAAGGAACGTTACACAGTGCTGATTTCTCCGCACGTCAACAAGGACGCTCGTGACCAGTACGAAATTCGTACCCACAAGCGTGTGCTCGACATCGTTCAGCCCACCGACAAGACCGTCGATGCGCTGATGAAGCTCGATCTCGCCGCTGGCGTTGAAGTGCAAATCAGCCTCGGCTGAGACCGTCAAGGTTTCAGTCGTGTAACGCTCTGAAATGGGCGGCCATAGCGGGTGAAAGCCCCGTACACTCAAGAGGTTCTCAACATGACGATTGGTTTAGTCGGTCGTAAATGCGGTATGACCCGCGTTTTCACCGAAGAAGGCGTTTCCGTTCCGGTTACGGTCATTGAGATCGAGCCGAATCGCGTAACCCAATTCAAAAGCGAAGAAACCGATGGCTATCGTGCCATTCAGGTAACCGTGGGCGAGCGTCGTGCTTCCCGCGTGACCAAGGCGCAAGCCGGTCACTTCGCCAAGGCCAGCGTTGCCGCTGGTCGTAGCGTCCTCGAATTCCGCCTGGAAGACGGTGAGTACAAGGCCGGCGACGAAGTCACCGTAGCCCTGTTCGAAGCCGGTCAGATGGTTGATGTCACTGGTCAGTCCAAAGGTAAGGGCTACGCCGGTACCATCAAGCGCTGGAACTTCCGTGGTCAGGACAACACCCACGGTAACTCCGTTTCCCACCGTGCACCTGGTTCCATCGGCCAGTGCCAGACTCCTGGTCGAGTGTTCAAGGGCAAGAAAATGTCCGGTCACCTGGGTGCGGAGCGTGTAACCGTTCAGTCGCTGGAAGTCGTGCGTGTAGACGCCGAGCGCAACCTGCTGCTGGTCAAGGGTGCCGTCCCCGGCGCGCCGGGTGGTGACGTGATCGTGCGTCCCGCTGTCAAGGCCCGTGGTTGAGAGGAGAGAGAACATGCAACTCAATGTGAATGGCTCTCAAGCTATCGAAGTCTCCGAGCACACCTTCGGCGGTGAATTCAACGAGACCCTGGTTCACCAGGCAGTCGTCGCCTACATGGCTGGCGGTCGTCAGGGCACCCGTGCCCAGAAGACCCGTTCCGAAGTCCGTGGCGGTGGCAAGAAGCCCTGGCGTCAGAAGGGCAGCGGTCGTGCCCGTGCCGGTACCATCCGCAGCCCCATCTGGCGCTCCGGTGGCGTGGCTTTCGCAGCCAAGCCCCAGGATCACAGCCAGAAGCTGAACAAGAAGATGTACCGCGCTGCACTGCGCTCCATCCTCGCCGAGCTGGTCCGTCTGGATCGTCTGGTCGTGGTTGACGACTTCGCCGTCGACGCGCCCAAGACCAAGACCCTGGTCAGCAAGCTGGACGGCCTGGGCCTGAGCGACGTGCTGATCGTGACCGACGCTGTCGACCAGAACCTGTATCTGGCTGCCCGCAACCTGCCTTTCGTCGACGTGCGTGATGTCCAGGGTTCCGACCCGGTCAGCCTGATCGCCTACGACAAGGTGCTGGTCACTGTGTCCGCCGTGAAGAAATTCGAGGAGCTGCTGGCATGAACCAGGAACGCGTATTCAAAGTGCTGCTTGGCCCGCACATCTCCGAGAAGGCCACCATGCTGGCGGACAGCCAGAAGCAGTTCGTATTCAAGGTTGCCACCGATGCAACCAAGCTGGAAATCAAGAAGGCCGTCGAGCAGCTGTTCGAGGTCAAGGTTCGCAGCGTCAGCACCCTGAACGTCCAGGGCAAGACCAAGCGTACCGCTCGTGGTCTGGGCAAGCGTAACGACTGGAAAAAAGCGTACATCGCGCTCCAGCCGGGCCAGGATCTCGACTTTTCCAGCAGCGCCGAGTAATCAGGGGGCATCATGGCAATCGTAAAATGCAAGCCGACCTCCGCTGGCCGCCGCTTTGTGGTCAAGGTGGTCAACTCTGATCTGCACAAAGGCGCGCCCTACGCTCCTTTGCTGGAGAAGAAGAGCAAGTCCGGCGGCCGTAACAACAATGGTCGTATCACCACTCGCCACATCGGCGGTGGTCACAAGCAGCACTACCGTCTGGTCGATTTCCGTCGCAACAAGGATGGCATCCCTGCCGTCGTTGAGCGTATCGAATACGATCCGAACCGTACTGCACACATCGCTCTGCTGAAGTACGCCGATGGCGAGCGTCGCTACATCATCGCTCCCAAGGGCGTTGCTGCCGGTGACCAGCTGCTGTCCGGCGCTGGCGCGCCCATCAAGGCTGGCAACAACCTGCCGCTGCGTAACGTGC
The DNA here is from genome assembly GCF_900110545.1 of Pseudomonas sp. Snoq117.2. Taxonomy (NCBI): domain Bacteria; kingdom Pseudomonadati; phylum Pseudomonadota; class Gammaproteobacteria; order Pseudomonadales; family Pseudomonadaceae; genus Pseudomonas; species Pseudomonas sp. Snoq117.2. The sequence continues at coordinate 3,058 of NZ_FOED01000024.1, forward strand.
CGGTCGGTAGCACCATCCACGGTATCGAGCTGAAGCCTGGCAAGGGCGCTCAGATCGCTCGCTCCGCGGGTACCTCCGCTCAGCTGGTCGCCCGCGAAGGCGCCTACGTCACCGTGCGTCTGCGCAGCGGTGAAATGCGCAAGGTGCTGTCCGAGTGCCGTGCCACCCTGGGCGAAGTGTCCAACGGTGAGCACAGCCTGCGTTCGCTGGGTAAGGCCGGTGCCACCCGCTGGCGTGGCGTGCGTCCGACCGTTCGTGGTGTCGCCATGAACCCGGTCGATCACCCGCACGGTGGTGGTGAAGGTCGTACTTCCGGTGGCCGTCATCCGGTTTCGCCGTGGGGCGTCAAGACCAAGGGTCTCAAGACGCGCTCCAACAAGCGTACCGACAAGATGATTGTCCGTCGCGGCAAGTAATCAGTAGAGGATTCGACTGTGCCCCGTTCTCTGAAGAAAGGTCCTTTTATCGATCTTCACCTGTTGAAGAAGATCGAAGTCGCGGTGGAAAAGAACGAACGCAAACCGATCAAGACCTGGTCGCGTCGTTCGATGATCCTGCCGCAAATGGTCGGCCTGACCATCGCTGTGCACAACGGTCGTCAACATGTCCCCGTTCTGGTGAACGAAGACATGGTCGGCCACAAACTCGGCGAGTTCGCTGCTACCCGCACCTATCGCGGTCATGCGGCTGACAAGAAAGCCAAGCGTTAAGGGGTAAGGAAGATGGAAGTAGCCGCTAAGCTGTCGGGCGCTCGTATCTCCGCCCAGAAAGCCCGCTTGGTCGCCGACCAGATTCGCGGGAAGAAGGTGGGCGAAGCGCTCAACCTGTTGACTTTCAGCAGCAAGAAAGCCGCTGAGATCATGAAGAAGGTGCTGGAGTCGGCTGTTGCCAACGCCGAGCACAATGAAGGCGCCGACGTGGACGACCTGAAGGTCTCCACTGTCTTCGTAAACGAAGGTCGTTCGCTCAAGCGCATCATGCCGCGTGCCAAAGGTCGTGCTGATCGCATCGTGAAGCGGTCTTGCCATATCACGGTCAAGGTTGCGGACAAGTAACGGAGTCGATCAGATGGGTCAGAAAGTACATCCCAATGGCATTCGCCTGGGTATCGTCAAGGAGCACACTTCGGTCTGGTACGCGGATAAGCGCACTTATGCGGACTATCTGCTGGCCGACCTGAAGGTTCGTGAGTACCTCCAGGACAAACTAAAAAGCGCGTCCGTAAGCCGTATCGATATTCATCGCCCGGCTCAAACCGCACGCATCACCATCCACACCGCCCGTCCCGGTATCGTGATTGGCAAGAAAGGTGAGGATGTCGAGAAGCTGCGTCAGGACCTGACCGCAAGAATGGGTGTGCCCGTGCACATCAACATCGAAGAGATCCGCAAGCCGGAGCTCGACGGTGCCCTGGTTGCGCAGAGCGTTGCGCAGCAGCTTGAGCGTCGTGTGATGTTCCGTCGCGCCATGAAGCGCGCCGTACAGAACGCGATCCGCATTGGTGCCAAAGGCATCAAGATTCAGGTGAGCGGTCGTCTGGGCGGTGCTGAAATCGCCCGTACCGAGTGGTATCGCGAAGGTCGTGTGCCTCTGCACACCCTGCGTGCCGATATCGACTACGCCACTGCGGAAGCCCACACCACTTACGGTGTGATCGGTGTGAAGGTTTGGATCTTCAAGGGTGAGGTCATTGGTGGCCGCCAGGAAGAGCTCAAGCCCGTCGCCCCGGCTCCGCGCAAAAAAGCTGCTGCTAAGTAAGGAGTACGCAACATGCTGCAACCCAAGCGTACAAAATTCCGCAAGCAGATGACCGGCCACAACCGTGGTCTGGCTCATCGCGGTAGCAAGGTCAGCTTCGGCGAGTACGCGCTGAAGGCTGTCGGCCGTGGCCGTCTGACCGCTCGCCAGATCGAATCCGCACGTCGTGCGCTGACCCGTCACGTGAAGCGTGGCGGCAAGATCTGGATCCGCGTCTTCCCTGACAAGCCTGTCACCAAGAAGCCTCTCGAAGTGCGGATGGGTAAAGGTAAGGGTAGTGTCGAGTACTGGGTAGCCCAGATCCAGCCGGGCAAGGTCCTGTACGAGATCGAGGGTGTTTCCGAGGATCTGGCTCGTCAGGCATTCGCCCTGGCCGCTGCCAAGCTTCCGCTCGAAACCTCCTTTGTTAAGCGGACGGTGATGTGATGAAAGCGAAAGATTTGCGTGAGAAATCCGTAGAGGAGCTGAACGAGCAGCTTCTCAACCTGCTGCGTGACCAGTTCAATCTGCGTATGCAGAAGGCAACTGGCCAGTTGGGTCAGTCTCACATGCTCTCGCAAGTGAAGCGCGACATCGCTCGCGTCAAGACTGTGCTGAACCAGCAAGCAGGTAAGTGATCATGGCTGAAGCTGAAAAAACTGTCCGTACGCTGACCGGCCGAGTGGTCAGCGACAAGATGGACAAAACCGTCACCGTACTGATCGAGCGTCGCGTCAAGCACCCGATCTACGGCAAATACGTGAAGCGTTCCACCAAGCTGCACGCTCACGACGAAACCAATCAGTGCCGCATTGGTGACCTGGTCACCATTCGCGAAACCCGCCCGCTGGCCAAGACCAAGGCGTGGACCCTGGTTGACGTCGTCGAGCGCGCCGTTCAGGTATAAGGGTAGAGAGCCATGATCCAGACTCAATCCATGCTTGACGTCGCCGACAACAGCGGCGCTCGTCGCGTGATGTGCATCAAGGTGCTCGGCGGTTCCCACCGCCGTTACGCCGGCATTGGCGACATCATCAAAGTCACCGTCAAGGAAGCAATTCCGCGCGGCAAGGTGAAGAAAGGTCAGGTGATGACTGCTGTCGTCGTGCGTACCAAGCACGGCGTCCGCCGCACCGACGGTTCCATCATCCGCTTCGACGGCAACGCCGCGGTTCTGCTGAATAACAAGCAAGAGCCGATTGGCACCCGTATCTTTGGGCCGGTGACCCGTGAACTTCGCTCCGAGAAGTTCATGAAGATCGTCTCCCTTGCCCCCGAAGTGCTGTAAGGAGTAGCCGACATGCAAAAGATTCGTCGTGACGACGAGGTAATCGTCATTGCCGGCAAGGACAAGGGCAAGCGTGGCAAGGTGCTGAAGGTACTCGCCGATGACCGTCTGGTCGTTGGCGGGGTCAACCTGATCAAGCGCCACACCAAGCCCAACCCCATGCTGGGTGTTCAGGGTGGCATCGTAGAGAAAGAAGCCCCTCTGCATGTCTCCAACGTTGCCATTTTCAACTCCGAGACCAACAAGGCTGACCGCGTTGGTTTCAAAGTCGAAGACGGCAAGAAGATTCGTATCTTCAAGTCGACCCAAAAAGCGGTCCAGGCCTGAAGCTGCTAGGTAGATCACCATGGCTCGATTGAAAGAGATTTATCGGAAGGAAATCGCGCCCAAGCTGAAAGAGCAGCTTCAGCTGGGTAACGTGATGGAAGTTCCGCGCATCACCAAGATCACCTTGAACATGGGTCTGGGCGAAGCGGTCGGTGACAAGAAGATCATCGACAACGCCGTAGCTGACCTGGAAAAGATCGCTGGTCAAAAGCCGGTCGTGACTTATGCTCGCAATTCCATTGCTGGCTTCAAGATTCGCGAAGGCTGGCCGATCGGCGTCAAGGTGACCCTGCGTAGCGATCGCATGTATGAATTCCTGGATCGTCTGCTGTCCATCTCCCTGCCGCGCGTGCGTGACTTCCGCGGCCTGAATGCCAAGTCCTTCGACGGTCGCGGCAACTACAGCATGGGCGTGAAAGAGCAGATCATCTTCCCGGAGATCGATTACGACAAGATCGATGCGCTGCGTGGTATGGACATCACCCTGACCACCACCGCTCGTACCGACGAGGAAGGCCGTGCGCTGCTGCGCGCGTTCAACTTCCCGTTCCGTAACTGATTGAGGTCTTCAGATGGCTAAGCAAAGCATGATTAACCGCGAGCTGAAGCGTCAGCAGACGGTTGCCAAGTACGCCAAGAAGCGCGCCGAGCTGAAGGCGACCATCGGTAATGTCAACGCCTCCCCCGAGGACCGTTGGAATGCCCAGGTCGCCCTGCAGAAGCAGCCCCGTGACGCCAGCGCCAGCCGCATGCGTAACCGCTGCCGCCTGACCGGTCGTCCGCACGGCGTGTACCGTAAGTTCGGTCTGTCCCGCATCAAGCTGCGTGAAGCAGCCATGCGCGGTGACGTGCCCGGCCTGGTGAAGGCCAGCTGGTAACAGCTAGCGCCTTTCATCGCGGTAATTGAATCAAGCCCCTTTTGGGGCTTGATTCGTTTCAGGCCGATCTCTAGAATGCTCGGCTCGCCCGAATCGGCCTATTGCCGAGGGGTGATTTTTGAGAGCCGGTAGGCTCAATTTCTGTATTAGGAGCTAATAGCCCATGAGTATGCAGGACCCGTTAGCAGACATGCTAACTCGTATCCGTAATGCCCAGATGGCTGAAAAGGCCGTTGTGAGCATGCCTTCTTCCAAGCTGAAGGCTGCCGTTGCCAAAGTCCTCAAGGACGAAGGTTACATCGCGGATTTTCAGGTCAGCGCGGAATCCAAGCCGTCGCTGTCCATCGAGCTGAAGTACTTCGAAGGCAAGCCTGTCATCGAAGAGCTGAAGCGTAGCAGCCGTCCCGGTCTGCGCCAGTACAAAGCCGTTGACCAGCTGCCGAAAGTGCGTGGCGGTCTGGGCGTGTCGATCGTTTCCACCAACAAAGGTGTGATGACTGATCGCGCGGCCCGTGCTGCTGGTGTTGGCGGCGAAGTGCTCTGCACAGTCTTCTAAGGGGAATCAGCATGTCTCGCGTTGCTAAAAACCCTGTAAGACTGCCTGCAGGCGTCGAAGTTAATCTGGCCGGTCAGGCGCTTTCGATCAAGGGTGCCAAGGGCGCTCTGGAACTGAAGGTCCATCCGTCCGTTGAAGTCACTCAAGAGTCCGGTGAGCTGCGTTTCGCTGCTCGCAATGGCGATCAGCAGACCCGTGCGATGGCCGGCACTACCCGTGCCCTGGTCAACAACATGGTGGTCGGCGTCAGCCAGGGCTTCGAGCGCAAGCTGCAACTGGTCGGTGTGGGCTACAAGGCCCAGGCCAAAGGTCAGGTGCTGAACCTCGCTCTGGGCTTCTCTCACCCCGTGGACTACGACCTGCCGCAAGGCATCACCGCAGAAACCCCCAACCAGACCGAAATCCTGATCAAGGGTATCGACAAGCAGCTGGTCGGCCAGGTTGCGGCTGAGATTCGTGGTTTCCGTCCGCCGGAGCCTTACAAGGGCAAGGGTGTACGGTATGCCGACGAAGTCGTCCACCGTAAAGAAGCCAAGAAAAAGTAGGGCATAGCAAATGACCGTCAAGAAAGAAACCCGACTGCGTCGCGCTCGCAAGGCTCGCCTGAAGATGCGCGAACTGGAAGTGGTCCGTCTGTGCGTGTACCGCTCTTCCCAGCACATCTATGCCCAGGTCATCGCGGCCGACGGCAGCAAGGTCCTGGCCAGCGCTTCTACGTTGGACAAAGAACTGCGCGAAAGCGCTACCAGCAACGTCGAGGCGGCCAAGAAAGTTGGTCTGCTGGTCGCCGAGCGTGCCAAGGCCGCTGGCGTTACCCAGGTGGCCTTTGATCGTTCTGGCTTCAAGTACCATGGTCGCGTCAAAGCGCTGGCCGACGCTGCTCGTGAAGGCGGGCTGGAGTTCTAAGTCATGGCAAATAACGATCAAAAGCGCGACGAAGGCTACATCGAGAAGCTGGTTCAAGTTAACCGCGTAGCCAAAACCGTGAAAGGCGGCCGTATCTTCGCCTTCACCGCTCTGACCGTGGTTGGCGATGGCAAAGGCCGCGTTGGCTTCGGCCGTGGCAAGGCCCGTGAAGTGCCTGCCGCCATCCAGAAGGCTATGGAAGCTGCTCGCCGCAACATGATCCAGGTGGATTTGAACGGCACCACCCTGCAGTACCCGGTCAAGGCCGCCCATGGCGCCTCCAAGGTGTACATGCAGCCCGCTTCCGACGGTACCGGCATCATCGCCGGCGGTGCCATGCGCGCCGTGCTGGAAGTCGCTGGTGTGCAGAACGTCCTGGCCAAGTGCTACGGCTCCACCAACCCGGTAAACGTGGTGTACGCGACCTTTGAAGGTCTCAAGCACATGCAGGCGCCGGAAGCTGTTGCCGCCAAGCGTGGCAAGAGCGTCGAGGAGATTCTCTGATCATGGCTAACGCAACCGTCAAGGTCACGCTGATCAAGAGCGTCCACGGCCGTCTGGCCAATCACAAGGCTTGCGTCAAGGGTCTCGGCCTGCGTCGCATTGGTCACACCGTCGAAGTTCAGGACACCCCTGAGAATCGCGGCATGATCAACAAGGCCTATTACCTTCTGCGTGTGGAGGGTTAAGTCATGAAATTGAATGATCTGCGTTCCGCTCCCGGCGCTCGCCGCGAGAAGCTGCGTCCCGGTCGTGGTATCGGTAGCGGCCTGGGCAAGACCGGTGGCCGTGGCCACAAGGGTCTGACCTCCCGTTCCGGTGGCAAGGTTGCCCCCGGTTTCGAGGGCGGCCAGCAGCCGCTGCACCGTCGTCTGCCCAAGTTCGGCTTCGTATCGCTGAAGGCCCTGGACCGCGCCGAGGTTCGTACCTCCGAGCTGGCCAAGGTCGATGTCGATGTGGTCGATCTGCAGGCGCTGAAAGACGCCAACGTGATCAGCCGTGACATCAAGCGTGTCAAGGTTGTGCTGTCCGGCGACGTCACTCGTGCCGTCACCCTGAAGGGCATTGGTGCCACCAAGGGTGCCCGTGCAGCCATCGAAGCAGCTGGCGGCAAGATCGAGGAATAAATGGCTAAGCAAGGTGCTCTCTCTGCGCTCAGCAAGACCGGTGGTATGTCCGAGCTGTGGACCCGCCTCCGATTCCTGTTCCTGGCGATCATCGTCTACAGGATCGGTGCGCACATCCCTGTTCCGGGTATCAATCCCGATCAGCTGGCCGCACTGTTCAGGCAGAACGAGGGGACCATTCTTAGCCTCTTCAACATGTTCTCTGGCGGTGCGCTGGAGCGGATGAGCATCTTTGCCCTGGGGATCATGCCGTACATCTCGGCCTCGATCATCATGCAGCTGCTTACCGCGATCAGCCCACAGCTGGAGCAATTGAAGAAAGAGGGTGAGTCTGGTCGTCGCAAGATCAGCCAGTACACCCGTTACGGCACGCTGGTTCTGGCGCTCGTTCAGGCCACCGGGATGTCGGTAGGACTCGCCAGTCAGGGCGTCGCGTTCAGCGTGGGCTTCAGCTTCTATTTCGTCGCTGTCACCACGTTCGTCGCCGGCGCACTGTTCATGATGTGGCTGGGTGAACAGATCACCGAGCGCGGTATCGGCAATGGCATCTCGATGCTGATCTTCGCCGGTATCGTCGCGGGCTTGCCTCGCGCCATCGGTCAGTCCTTCGAGTCGGCACGGCAGGGCGATATCAACATCTTCGCGCTGATCATGGTCGGTGTGGTGGCGGTCGCCATCATCGCCTTCGTGGTGTTCATCGAGCGTGGGCAGCGTCGTATCGCCGTGCACTACGCCAAGCGTCAGCAGGGCCGCAAGGTCTTCGCGGCGCAGAACAGCCATCTGCCGCTCAAGGTGAATATGGCTGGGGTCATCCCGGCGATCTTCGCCAGCAGCATCCTGCTGTTTCCGGCATCGCTCGGTTCGTGGTTCGGTCAGTCCGAAGGTCTCGGCTGGTTGCAGGACGTGGCTCAGGCCATCGCCCCCGGCCAACCGCTGAACATCTTGCTGTTTAGTGCAGGGATCATCTTCTTCTGCTTCTTCTATACGGCACTGATGTTCAACCCCAAGGATGTGGCGGAAAACCTGAAGAAATCCGGGGCGTTCATCCCGGGTATTCGTCCTGGTGAGCAGTCCGCGCGCTATATCGATGGCGTGCTGACCCGGCTGACCATGTTCGGTGCCCTGTACATGACGGCGGTGTGCTTGTTGCCCCAGTTCCTGGTGGTCGCGGCGAACGTGCCGTTCTATCTCGGCGGGACCTCGTTGCTGATCGTGGTGGTAGTGGTCATGGACTTCATGTCCCAGGTCCAGTCCCATCTCGTATCTCATCAATACGAGTCCCTGATGAAGAAAGCCAACCTGAAGGGCTACGGCAACGGCATGATGCGTTGAGCCGTTACTCGTAAGGTTAGAGGAGTTGTCATGAAAGTTCGTGCATCGGTCAAGAAGCTGTGCCGTAACTGCAAGATCATTCGCCGCGAAGGCGTCGTGCGCGTGATCTGCAGCGCTGAACCGCGTCACAAGCAGCGCCAAGGCTGAGTGTGAACCACGCGTCTAACCCGGCAGCTAGTGTGCTGCCGGGTTGATCATTTGTTCCTACAGCGTTAATATCGCGCGCCCTTTTCTTGGCTTCCGGGGCGTCGGTAGCTGTCAATCGGAGTTTTTCTGAATGGCCCGTATTGCAGGCGTCAACATTCCAGATAACAAGCATACTGTTATCTCGCTGACCTACATCTATGGTGTCGGTCGCACCACCTCTCAGAAGATCTGCGCGGCCACCGGCATCCAGCCGACCGCCAAGATCAAAGAACTGAGCGACGAGCAGGTCGATCAGCTGCGTAACGAGGTCGCCAAAATCCTCACCGAAGGTGACCTGCGCCGCGAAATCAACATGAACATCAAGCGCCTGATGGATCTGGGTTGCTACCGCGGTCTGCGTCACCGCCGTGGTCTGCCGGTCCGTGGTCAGCGCACCAAGACCAATGCCCGTACCCGTAAGGGCCCGCGCAAGCCGATCCGCAAGTAATCGCATCCGCGAATCGACAGGAATCTAGTCATGGCAAAACCTGCTGCTCGTCCTCGTAAGAAAGTTAAAAAGACAGTGGTTGATGGCATCGCCCACATCCATGCGTCTTTCAACAACACCATCGTGACCATCACCGATCGTCAGGGCAATGCGTTGTCCTGGGCGACCTCCGGTGGCTCCGGCTTCCGTGGCTCCCGTAAGAGCACCCCGTTCGCTGCCCAGATTGCAGCCGAACGTGCCGGCCAAGCCGCTCTGGAATATGGTCTGAAGAATCTGGACGTGAACGTCAAAGGTCCCGGCCCCGGCCGTGAGTCCGCTGTTCGCGCCCTGAATGCCTGTGGTTACAAGATCGCCAGCATCACCGACGTGACGCCTATCCCGCATAACGGGTGCCGTCCGCCGAAGAAGCGTCGCGTGTAATAGGAGACAGTGAGAAATGGCTCGTTACATTGGTCCCAAGTGCAAACTGTCCCGCCGCGAAGGCACTGACCTTTTCCTGAAGAGCGGCGCTCGTGCCCTCGACTCGAAGTGCAAGCTGGAAACCGTTCCTGGCCAGCATGGTCAGCGTCGCGGTCGTCTGTCCGACTACGGTCTGCAGCTGCGTGAAAAGCAGAAAGTTCGCCGTATCTATGGCGTGCTCGAGCGTCAGTTCGCCGGTTACTACCAGGAAGCTGCCCGTCGCAAGGGCGCTACCGGTGAGAACCTGCTGCAACTGCTCGAATGCCGTCTGGACAACGTGGTGTATCGCATGGGCTTCGGTGCCACTCGCGCCGAATCGCGCCAGCTGGTCTCCCACAAGTCGATCACCGTCAACGGTCAGACCGTCAACATTCCCTCCTATCAGGTCAAGGTCGGCGACGTCGTCGCGGTCCGTGAAAAGGCTAAAAACCAGCTGCGTATCGCTCAGGCTCTTGAGCTGTGCGGCCAGCGTGGCCGGGTTGAGTGGGTCGAAGTGAGCACCGAGAAAAAGGAAGGCACCTTCAAAAGCGTGCCGGCCCGTGGTGATCTCTCCGCCGACATCAACGAAAACCTGATTGTCGAGCTCTACTCCAAGTAAGGGCTAGAAAGTAGGTGCATCCATGCAGAGTTCGGTAAATGAGTTCCTGACCCCCCGCCATATCGATGTGCAGGCGGTTAGTCAGACCCGTGCCAAGATCACCCTCGAGCCTCTCGAGCGTGGTTTCGGCCATACCTTGGGCAACGCGCTGCGGCGTATCCTGTTGTCCTCCATGCCTGGCTGCGCGGTAGTCGAAGCAGAGATCGACGGTGTCCTGCACGAGTACAGCGCCATCGAAGGCGTGCAGGAAGACGTGATCGAGATCCTGCTCAACCTCAAGGGCCTGGCCATCAAGTTGCACGGCCGTGACGAAGTCACCCTGAGTCTGAGCAAGAAAGGTCAGGGGCCAGTTCTGGCCTCCGACATTCAGGTCGATCACGATGTCGAGATCGTCAACGGTGAGCACGTCATCGCCCACCTGGCGGACAACGGTTCGCTGAACATGAAGCTGAAAATCGCGCGCGGTCGTGGCTATGAGCCCGCCGATGCGCGTCAGAGCGAAGAAGACGAAACCCGCGCAATCGGTCGTCTCCAGCTCGATGCTACGTTCAGCCCGGTTCGTCGCGTGGCCTATGTGGTGGAAAACGCCCGGGTCGAACAGCGTACCAACCTGGACAAGCTCGTGCTTGACCTGGAAACCAACGGTACCCTGGATCCGGAAGAAGCCATCCGCCGTGCCGCCACCATCCTGCAGCAGCAGCTGGCAGCTTTTGTCGACCTCAAGGGCGACAGCGAGCCGGTCGTGGTCGAGCAGGAAGACGAGATCGATCCGATCCTGCTGCGTCCGGTGGACGATCTGGAACTGACCGTTCGTTCGGCCAACTGCCTCAAGGCGGAGAACATCTACTACATCGGTGACCTGATTCAGCGTACCGAAGTGGAGCTGCTCAAGACCCCGAACCTGGGTAAGAAGTCCCTGACCGAAATCAAGGACGTTCTGGCCTCCCGTGGTCTGTCGCTCGGTATGCGCCTGGACAACTGGCCCCCTGCAAGCCTTAAGAAGGACGACAAGGCTACTGCCTGATCGTCATTGTTCACCGAACGATAGTTTGGGAAGGAATTTCAATCATGCGTCATCGTAAAAGTGGTCGTCATCTGAGCCGCACGAGCGCACACCGCAAGGCCATGTTCCAGAACATGGCTGTGTCGCTGTTCGAGCACGAGCTGATCAAAACTACCCTGCCGAAAGCCAAGGAACTGCGCCGCGTTGCCGAGCCGCTGATCACCCTGGCCAAGGAAGACAGCGTCGCCAACCGTCGCCTGGCTTTCGACCGTACCCGTTCGAAAGCTGCCGTCGGCAAGCTGTTCAACGACCTGGGCAAGCGCTACGCCAACCGTCCGGGTGGCTACCTGCGTATCCTGAAGTGCGGCTTCCGCGCTGGCGACAATGCGCCCATGGCGTATGTCGAGCTGATCGACCGTCCGGTCGGCGGTACCGTGGAACAGGCTGCTGAATAAGTAGCTGCGTTCTGGAAAAAGCCGGGCTCTTGCCCGGCTTTTTCATGCCCGCCTTTTGGCTATGGCAAGACGCTGCTCAGGTCCAGACAGTAGGATCTTGCGACTCAGGTTTTTCTATCAGGATGCTAGGATCAATAAATTAGTCCTAAAGTATCACCCCGGCGATACTTCCCTCAGGCGATCAGCCAACGCTTTCCAGAGGGAGATACCTGTGACCGATACCAAGATCCTCACCACTGCCAGCGGCATTCCGGTAGCCGACAACCAGAATTCCCGCACCGCCGGTCCGCGCGGTCCGCTGCTGCTCGACGACTTCCATCTGATCGAGAAGCTGGCGCACTTCAACCGTGAAGTCATTCCCGAGCGGCGCGTTCATGCCAAGGGCTCCGCGGCCTACGGTACCTTTACCGTCACCCAGGACATCACCCATCTCACCAGCGCCAAGCTGTTCGCCAGTGTGGGCAAGCAGACCGAGACCATCCTGCGCTTTTCCACCGTGGGTGGTGAGCGCGGTTCGGCGGATACCGAGCGCGATCCCCGGGGTTTCGCCCTGAAGTTCTATACCGAAGAAGGCAACTGGGACATCGTCGGCAACAACACCCCGGTGTTCTTCATCCGCGATCCGCTCAAGTTTCCGGACTTCATCCATACCCAGAAGCGCGATCCCTGGAGCAACCTGAAGAGTCCGCAGATGATGTGGGACTTCTGGTCGCTGTCGCCCGAATCCCTGCATCAGGTGACCATCCTCTTCTCGGATCGCGGCATTCCAGATGGCTATCGCTTCATGCACGGTTTCGGTAGCCACACCTTCAGCCTGATCAATGCCCAGGGTGAGCGGCACTTCGTGAAGTTTCACTTCAAGAGCCAGCAGGGGATCAAGAACCTGGCACCGGCCGAGGCCGCACGGCTGGCCGGTACCGATCCGGATTACAGCCAGCGTGACCTGTTCCAGGCCATCGAGCGCGGTGAATTGCCGCGCTGGAAGATGTGCATCCAGGTAATGAGCGAGCAGGAGGCAGCCGGTCGCGCCGAGAATCCCTTCGATGTGACCAAGGTGTGGTCGCAGCAGCAGTATCCGCTGCAGGAAGTCGGGATGCTGGAGCTCAACCGCAATCCGCAGAACTATTTCGCCGAGGTGGAGCAGGCCTCCTTCGCACCGAGCAACGTGGTGCCGGGCATAGGGCTGTCGCCTGATCGCATGCTGCAAGGCCGGGTGTTCGCCTATGCCGACGCCCAGCGCTATCGCGTAGGGACCAACTATCAGCAGCTACCGGTCAACGCACCGCGCTGCCCCTACGCCAACAATCAGCGCGATGGCGCCATGCGCTTCGATGGCAATGGCGGTTCGCAGCCGAACTACGAGCCGAACAGCTATGGCCATACGCCCAAGCAGGCGCCGCAGTATCGCGAACCGGCACTGAACTTCGCCGGCCCCGCCGATCGCTACGATCACCGGGTGGACGAGGATTACTTCAGTCAGGCCGGCGCGCTGTTCCGCCTGATGAATGCCGACCAGCAAGCACTGCTGATCGGCAACATCGTCGGCGCCCTGGGCTCTGTGACCCGTGATGTGCAACTGCGGCAGATCGGTCACTTCCTCAAGGCCGATCCCGCCTATGGCATGGGCGTGGCCAAGGGCCTGGGGATAGATCCCAGCGAAGTGGCCTGATCCAGGGATAGGAAGAAGCCCGGCGAATGCCGGGTTTTCTTCGTCCGTCAAAAAAGTGCGGGAAAGGCTGTCTCGAACGCCGCTTGCGACGTCGCAGTGCTAAGGTTCGCATCAAGCGCGAAAACACGAGGCTCGCTCTCCCGTCATGACTGTGTTTGGAGTGTCTTTGCGCCAGCTCTGGGCGCACGAAAAGGCCAGCTATGGCGTTCGCGTCTTTGTCGCCCTGAGCGGCGCCATGGCCGTCTGCTGGTCGCTGGGGGATCTGCGTGCGCTGTCGCCGGTGTTTCTCGGCATCATCGCCAGCGCCCTGGCGGAAACCGACGACAGTTGGCTGGGGCGACTCAAGTCGCTGGCGGTGACGCTGCTGTGCTTCACGGTGGCGGCCTTCGCGGTCGAGCTGCTGTTTCCCTATCCCTGGATCTTCGTGGTCGGCCTGGGTCTGGCCACCTTCAGCCTGACGATGCTGGGCGCCATCGGCGAGCGCTATGCATCCATCGCCCAGGCCACGGTGATCCTGTCGATCTACGCCATGATCGGGGTGGATCAGCGCCTCGGCGCCCAGGTGCCGTTGTGGTACGAGCCAGCGCACCTGCTGGCCGGTGCGCTGTGGTACGGCCTGCTTTCGGTGCTCTGGTGCGCGCTGTTCGCCCATCAGCCGGTGCGGCAGAATCTGTCCGCCCTCTATGGCGAACTGGAGATTCTGCTCAGGCTCAAGGCCGAGATGCTCGAACCGGTACGCGGGGTGGATCTGCATCGGCGCCGCGTGCTGCTGGCGCAGCAGAACGGCAAGGTGGTGCAGGCGCTGAACCAGGCCAAGGCGACCATCCTCAATCGCTTCGGCCGCTCGGGACGGCCTGGCGCGCGCTCGGGGCGCTACTTCCGTCTCTATTTCATGGCGCAGGACATCCACGAGCGCGCCAGTTCCTCGCACTATCCCTACAGCGCCTTGACCGAGGCCTTCTTCCATAGCGACATCCTGTTTCGCTGTCAGCGCCTGCTCAAGCTGCAGGCCAATGCCTGCCACAACATGGGCGAGGCGATTCGTCTGGGGCAGCCTTTCGAATACGGCCAGCAGAGTCAGCAGGGGCTGACCGATTTGCAGGCCTCGCTGGAGTATCTCAAGCAGCAGCAGAATCCGCGCTGGCGCGGTCTGCTGCGCTCCCTGGACCTGCTCGGGCACAATCTCTCGACTCTGGAGCGGCAATTCTCCGAGGCGGGCAACAGCGACTCGGGGGCGGCGGATCTGGACACCAGCCTGCTGGATCCGGCGGCGCGCTCCCTGCGCGAGGTGTTCCAGCGCATCCGCCTGCAGCTGACCCCGACCTCGCTGCTGTTCCGCCATGGCCTGCGCCTGGCGCTGGCGCTGATGGCCGGCTATGGCGTGCTGCACCTGATCCACCCGGTGAACGGCTACTGGATCCTGCTGACCACGGTGTTCGTCTGTCGGCCGCAGTACGGGGCGACCCGGGTGCGGCTGGTGCAGCGGATCGTCGGTACGGTGATCGGCCTGTTGCTGGGCAGCGCCTTGCTGGAGCTGTTCGGTCAGCCGGAGATCCAGCTGTTGATGGCGCTGGTCGCCGGCCTGGTGTTCTTTATCACCCGGACGGATCGCTACACCATCGCCACCGCCGCCATCACCCTGATGGTGCTGTTCTGCTTCAACCAGGTAGGCAATGGCTTCATGCTGATCTGGCCGCGGTTGCTGGATACCCTGTTGGGTTGCCTGATCGCGGTACTGGCGGTGTTCTTTGTCCTGCCGGACTGGCAGGGACGGCGACTGCATCAGGTGATGGCCAATACCCTGCGCACCAATGCACTCTATCTGCGCCGGTTGCACGAGCAGTACCGGACCGGCAAGCGGGACGATCTCGACTACCGCGTGGCGCGGCGCAACGCCCACAATGCCGATGCGACGCTGTCGGCCGCACTGGCCAACATGCTGCGCGATCCCGGGCATTTCCGCCGTAACCTGGAAGCGGGCTTTCGCTATCTGGCGCTGTCCAACACCCTGCTGGGCTATCTGTCGGCCCTGGGCGCCCATCGCCGACAGTTGGAGGCGGCCGAGCACGATGCCCTGGTGGAGCGTGCCGTGACCCGGATCGCCGAGGGCATGGAAGCCATTGCCGCCGCGGTGGCGGAGCGGCGTAGTCTGCCGCCGACCGCCGAAGAGGAAAGCAGCCTGGCCGACGAACTGGAAGCCGCGGCCGAGGACAACGATGATGGCTACCGATTGGTGTGTACCCAGTTGGCGCTGATCTGCCGATTGCTGCCCAATCTCAAAAGCGCCGCCAACCATACCCTGCGCGAACAAAGCCGCGAGCAACCGGCAGCGGGTACCGCCGATGCTTGAGCAAGGTTGGCGCGACGCGCTATGTTGACCGATGTCCGTCGAATCTTTCGACGCCTGTTTATGCTGGTTTGAAGGCTGTTCCAACACATGCGTATGCGTCTTCTAGTAGTGGGCGGGGAGAGCGCCCTGGGCAAGGCGCTACTCGCCGCCGGTGCCGAAGCGGGCATCGAATTCGTCGCCCCCGAGACTCCCGCGGAGGGCTGGTACGCCGCCGGGCTGACCCAGGTGCTCGACCAGGTACGGCCGGGGGCGGTGATCAATCTCGCCTATTACCGCGACTGGTTGCAGGCGGCGGACTTCGATCCGGCGCTGATGCAGCGCCAGGCGCTGGCCGTGCAACGCCTGGCCGGCCTCTGCCAGCACTATCAGATTCCGCTGATCCAACCGTCCAGTTATCAGCTTTTCGATGGCTCGCGCGTGGCCGGCTATAGTGAAAAGGATCTTCCGCGGCCGCCGGGCGCACGTGGCGAGGCGCTCTGGCGGGTCGAGCAGCTGGTGCGGGCGCTGTGCCCGATGCACATCCTGCTGCGCCTGGGCTGGGTCCTCGACGACTCCTGCGACGGTCGCCTGGGGCGTCTGTTGCGGCAGCTGGGTACCGAGCAGGTGGTGCCGATGGCGGGCGACCGGCGCGGCAACCCGACCACCGTGGGCGATGCCGCCCGGGTGCTGCTGGCCGTGGTCAAGCAGCTCGACTGTGGTGCGCCGCTCTGGGGGACCTATCACTACGGCGCCCAGGAGGCGGTGTCGGAGCTGGGTCTGGCCGAGACCGTCGCCCAGCTCTGGCAGGAATTCGACCGGCCGGTGCGCTGCGAATGGCAGGAGGTGACGCACCTGGAGCGGGCGGATGCCACGGAAGAGCCACAACAGGGGGTGTTGATCAGTCGCAAGCTGCTCAACACCTTTGGAATCAAGGCGCGGCGCTGGCAGCAGGAGCTGCCCGCGCTGTTGCAGGGCTTTCGGCAGGACGAGGTAGGTTTCGATGAGTGATGCGCCCATTCTGATCACTGGCGGTGCCGGTTTCATCGGCTCCCACCTGGCCGACGCGCTGCTGGCGCGGGGCCGGCGGGTGCGGGTACTGGACGATCTGAGCACCGGCAAGCGCGAGAATCTGCAGCTGGACAACGACCGTATCGAGCTGCGGGTGGGCGACGTGGCCGATGCCGCGACGCTGGAAGCCGCGGTGACCGGTTGCGCAGCGGTGGTGCACCTGGCCGCGGTGGCCTCGGTGCAGGCCTCGGTGGAAGACCCGGTGGGCACCCACAGGGCCAATTTCATTGGCACCCTGAATCTGTGCGAGGCCATGCGCAAGGCCGCGATCAAGCGGGTGATCTATGCCTCCAGCGCGGCGGTCTATGGTGCCAACGGTCAGGGCCAGGCCATCGACGAGGAGCTGCCCAAGGCACCGCTGACGCCCTATGCGGCGGACAAGCTGGCCGGCGAGTACTACTTCGACTTCTATCGCCGCGAGCACGGCCTGGAGCCGGCGATCTTCCGCTTCTTCAACATCTACGGCCCGCGTCAGGATCCCTCTTCGCCTTATTCGGGGGTGATCAGCATCTTTACCGAGCGCGCTCGCCGGCAGACGCCGATCACGGTGTTCGGCGACGGCGAGCAGACCCGCGATTTCGTCTATGTGGCCGATCTGGTGGGCATCCTGGTGCAGGCGCTGGAGGCCCCCGCGGTAGCGGCGGGGGCGGTGAACGTGGGGCGCGGCGAGACCATCAGCCTGAACGGGCTGCTGGCGGAGATCGGCCAGGTGCTGGGTGGCCTGCCGCCGGTGACCCATGGTGCGGCGCGGGCGGGGGACATCCGCCATTCGAAGGCGGACAACCGTCGTCTGCGCGAGCGCTTCGATTTCAGCCAGCCCACAGGCATGGGCACGGGGCTGGCGGCGCTGCTACGGGACTAGCGGGCGAGGCCGGGGGCAAGCCCCGGTCTCTTGGGCTGCGACGCTGGAGCTGTCTCAGCGCCAACCTACGGCGCGAGTGGCTGGCGGTGAGCTAGAAGCGATAGCCCAGGCCGACCATATAGACCCAGGGGTCCACGTCCAGATCGACCTTGGCCCGAGCGCCGAGGGCGGTGTTATCGACGTGGGCGGTGGTGGCGATGTCGATGTAGCGGACTTGGGCGTTGAGCATCACCCGGTCGGTGAGCATGAGATCGGCACCAACCTGGGCGGACCAGCCCCAGGAATTGTCGGCGCGGAAGTTATCGAAGCCGGCCGCGCTGGCACCACTGCCGACGTGCTCGTCATAGATCCAGGTGTAGTTGAGGCCGGCGCCGACATAGGGCTGGAACGTCGTCTTGGCGTCCAGGGGGTAGTAGACCAGGCTCAGGGTCGGCGGCAGGTGCTTGAGACTGCCCAGCTTGCCGTTGGCGGCGTCCAGCCCGGTGCCCTTGATGTTGACCTGGTGCTCGAAGGGCGTGGCCGCCAGCAGTTCGACGCCCAGGTGGTCGGTGAGCATGTAGGCGAAGTTGAGGCCCAGCTGGGTGTCGCTGTCCATGCTCGCCTTGCCGCCGAGATTGGCGCCGCTCAGGGCGCCGCGGTCGATCTTGACGTCGGAGCTGCGTTCGTGGGGATCCACGGTGATGGCGCCGGCGCGCAGGATGATGTCGCCGGCCTGGTGGGCCTGGGCGAGAGGGGCGGCCAGGGCGAGGGCGAGCAGGCTGAGGCGGAAGAGGGGACGCATGGCGAGGGCTCCGAAGGCATGGAAAAGGGCTGGGAGCAGCCTAGCGAAGCTGAAACGGCGGACTCTTGATCTCGCTCAAGCGCAGGGCAGATCCCTCAGGAGCCGTCGCCCTTGAGGATGTAGGGCTGGATGCGCTGGGCCTGCAGCCAGTAGCCGGCGACGGCCACCTCGCTGCGTTGGCTGCCCACGCCCAAGCGGCCTTCCACCCAGTAGGGCAGGTGCAGCTTGGACAGCCAGAGGTCATGGCTGCCCTTGACGTAGACAATCTGGTTGCCCGGGGGCGGCGGCACATGGATGCAGGCGCCGTAGTAGGGAACCAGCAGGAATTCGGTGACCTCGCCCTCGTCAGTGACCATGATCGGCACCACATAGCCCGGCAAGCGCACCTCCTGGCCATCCAGGGCGGCCACTGTCGGCGCATCCGGCCAGGGCTGGCTGGCGGCGGGGCCGTCTTCGCCGAGGCCGTGGTCGATGCTGCCGGGATTGAAGCGCGGCGCATCGGCCGGTACCAGTTCGCGCCAGGCGAGTTGGCGGGGTTCGGCCTGGGCCCAGGACAGCCAGCAGAGCAACAGCAAAAGCGCCAGGCGCATGGGGTGGAAGCCTCGTCTACAAGCGCACGGACAACCCGTCCGTGAGGGCCTGGCGACAGCCGCGCCAGGCTGGGATGCAACCGAGCACCAGGGCGGCGAGCAGGATGCCGCCGAGCAGTTGCCCATCGTAGAGCGAGGGCCAGTCCAGCGGCAATGCCAGACCGTATTCCGCCAGCAGCCAGGGCCGGCCCAGGGCGATGGCGCCATAGAGCAGCGCCAGTCCGCCCAGACAGCCGGCCAGAGTGAGCGCCAGGGCTTCGGCCAGCAGCAGGCCGAACAGATGGCGCGGCTGGGCTCCCACCGAGCGCAGGATGGCCATTTCCCGGCGCCGTTCGTTGAGGCTGGCGAGCAGCGCGGTGAGCATGCCCACCAGACCGGTGAGCACCACGCACAGCGACATCACCAGCAGCGCCTGTTCCGCCGTGCCGAGCAGGCCCCAAAGTTCCTGCAGGGCCACCCCGGGCAGGATCGCCAGCAAGGGCTCGCCGGTATAGCTGTTGACCGCGCGCTGTACGGCAAAGGTGGCTACCCGATTCTTGAGGCCGACCAGGGCGGCGGTGAGATCCTCAGGGGTGAGATCGCGCTGGCGCACCTCGGCGTCGCTCAGCGAGGGACCGGGCATGCCGCCACGCCAGTCCAGGTGCAGGGCGGTCATGCCGCTCAGCGGAATGTGCAGGGTGCGATCGACCGGGGTACCGGTAGGCGCGAGGATGCCGACCACGGTGAAGGGATGGTCGCTGTGCTCGGTCAGGCTGATGGTGGCGACGCCATGGGCCAGCACCAGCTTATCGCCCAGCTGATAGTGCAGCGCCTTGGCCACCTCGGCGCCCAGCACCACCTCGAAGACGTCCTTGAAGGGCCGGCCCTGGGCCAGGCGTAGCGGCTGGTTGCGCCCGTAGTGATAGTGGGTGAAGTAGTTGCCGTCGGTGCCCAGCACCCGGTAACCGCGGTGGGAGTCGCCAAGGGACAGCGGGATGGTCCAGGCGACGCGGGGATCGGCGGCGAGCTTCTCGTAGCTCTCCCAGCGGATGTTGTTGGTGGCGTTGCCGATGCGGAACACCGAGTAGAGCAGCAGGTTGACCGCGCCGGAGCGGGCGCCCACCACCAGGTCGGTGCCGGCGATGGTGCTGGCGAAGCTGGCCTTGGCCTCGGTGCGCAGCCGCTCGACGCCCAGCAGCAGGGCCACCGAGACGGCGATGGTGAAGACGGTGAGCAGGGCGGTGGCGCGGCGATTGCGCAGGCTGGCCCAGGCCAGTTGGAGCAGGGGCATCCTAGGTCTCCGGGCGGGCGGCGTTGAGCTGCGCCAGGGTGAGGTGGCGGTCGAAATGGCCTGCCAGGCTGCGATCGTGGCTGACGAACAGCAGGCCGGCGCCAGCCGCGGCGCATTCGGCGAACAGCAGCTGCAAAAAGGCGTCGCGGTGATCGGTATCCAGCGCCGAGGTGGGCTCGTCGGCGATCACCAGTTCCGGCTGGCCGATCAGAGCGCGGGCGGCGGCGACCCGCTGCTGCTGGCCGATGGACAATTCGCGGGCCAGACGGCGGGGCAGGTCGGGATCGCTCAGTCCCAGGGCGCGGAGCAGGGTCAGGGCCGCGGCCTGAGGATCGCCATGCCGCGCACGGGCACGGGCGCGGCGCAGTGCCGAGAACTGGCAGGGCAGCAGGATGTTGTCCAGCACCGAGAGAAAGGGCAGCAGGTTGAATTGTTGGAAGAGAAAGCCGGTGTGGTCGACGCGAAAGCGGTCGCGCCGGGCGGTGGCGAGCGCTCCCAGGTCCTGACCGAGCAGGCGCACCTGGCCGCGACTCGGCCGTTGCACGCCGCCGAGCAGGCCGAGCAGGGTGGTCTTGCCGCTGCCCGAGGGCCCTTCGAGAAACAGCGCCTCGCCGGGTGCCAGCTGGAAGTGCCGGATGTCCAGGCATTCCGCCTGGCCGGGCCAGGCGAAGCCAAGGTCCCGGATCTCGACCAGGGGCGCGGTACTCATGGCCGTCCTACCACTTCAGTCGCGGTTGCTGAGCCGTCAGCTCGGCGCCCTGCTGGCCGCTGGCGACGATGGCCTGCACTTCGACACTGTGACTGTTGGGAAAGCGGGCGAACCAGCCGGAGAGGTCCAGGCTGTCGAGGGCGGTCGGCTTGCTGCAGGTGAAGCTCATGGTGGCTTCCACATCCAGATGGCCGCTGGCGTTGGCGTCCTTGGCGAACAGCGGACTGATGGCGCTGGCTTCGGTGAGCCGGCAATCGGCCGCCGCGGGCAGCTTCACCAGCGCCTGGGGATTTTCCAGGCTCTGTCGCAGTGCGGCGACGGCAGCCTGTTCCTGCTGATTACGCGCTGCATGTTCGAAGCCCAGCAGATCGGCCGCCGGACTGCGCCACTGCAATTCCAGGCCCGTGTCGGTCTGCGCCAGGTCGAGGTGGGATTCACCGTGCACATGGGCACCCAGGGCGCCATGCGCGTGTTCGTCATGGTCGTCGTGGGTGCCATGGGCAAAGGCCGGTTGGGCGAGCGCGGCAGCAAGGCAAAGGGTCAGCAGAGGCAGGCGCATGGTGGTCTTCCAGTGGACGGAGAGGCGCTATGTTATGTTGTTGCTTTTCCGCGCTGCAACCTTGGTTTGGCGTCGGCCGGTGGCTGTGGGAGCATGGGCCTCTGCACGACGAGGAGAACACCATGGTACGCATTCGCGGAACCATCGGCAGCCAGCCCGTGGATCTCACGGTGGAACTGGACGAGGCCGACTGGCAGCGCCTGGCCGCAGCCCTGCAGCCGACGGCGGCGTCCCTGCCTGCTGCGGCGGTGGCTGCCGCCCCCAGCGGGCCCAAGTCGGGCGGTGACATGCTCTGGGACCAGGTGGTGAAACTGCTCAGCTCCGCCGGGCGGCTCAGCGGACCGGACATCCTCGTGGCCCTGGAAAAGCTGACCGGCAATCTGGGCGTGGCCAAGCAGCTGCTGGTTCGGCTGAGGCACAGCCCCCAGGTGCGCATGGAGCGGGTGGGCGAGGCGCAGTTCTATATCTGGCAGGGGTGAGGCTGGGGCAGGTTGGTGGAAAACGTTGGGCGGTTTTCCACGCTACAGGCCGTCCACAGCATCACGATGGCGCTGGCTGTGGATAAGGCTGCATTAGGCGTGATGCAGCCTGGGCCGACAGGCGCCTAGTACAGCGCCTGGTACAGGCGGCGGCGATAGGTGGCGACCAGCGGGTGGTCGTTGCCCAGCAGATCGAAGACCTGCACCAGGGTCTTGCGCGGCAGGTCGTCGCCATAGCCGCGGTTGCGGCGGAACAGGTCCAGCAGGCCATCCAGAGCCGGTTCATATTGCTGGCGGGCCAGTTGCTGTACGGCCAGCTGGTAGGCGGCTTCGTCGTCGCCAGCATCGCGCGCCAGGCGGCTCTTGAGGTCGGCGACCTCGGGCAGGCTGGCGGCCTGGCGCAGGAAGGTCAGCTGGGCACGGGCGCCGGCCAGGGCCTGCTTGTGTTCGTCACCCTTGACCGCGTCCAGCACCGCCTGGGCATCGTCCAGTTCACCGCGCTCGGCCAGGCAGCGGGCATAGAGGATCAGCGCCAGGGCGTCGCTGTTGTCTTCTTCCAGCAGGGGCTTGAGCAGGGCTTCGGCCTCGGCGAAACGCCCCTCGGCGAACAGCGCCTGGGCGGCGTCCAGCGGATCTTCCTCGGCTGGTGGCAGGGCCTGGACATGGGGTTCGAGCAGGGTGCGAATGGCCGACTCCGGCTGGGCGCCGGCGAAGCCATCCACCGGTTGGCCATCCTTGAACAGCACCACGGTGGGCAGGCTGCGGATGCCGAATCTCATCACCAGTTCCTGCTCGATGTCGCAGTTGACCTTGGCCAGGTGCAGGGCGCCGCCATAGGACTCGGTGATCTTGGCCAGCAGCGGCATCAGTACCTTACAGGGCGCGCACCACTCGGCCCAGAAGTCCACCAGGACCGGGGTGCTGAAGGAGGCGTCGATGACCTGTTGCTGGAAGGTGTCGAGGGTAGCGTCGAAAATGTAGGGGACCTGGCTCATGGCGGACTCGGCAGAGGCGGGTGGCCCCAGATCATTCCTGATCCGGAGCCCCCTAAGAACCGTGCTTGCGACTTTCACAGCACACGGCTCAAGCTTACGAAAAGTCAGCCCAGAGGCTGACCGGCAACGTTGACTAACGATCCTATCATTACAGACCGCTGTGTCGCAGAGTCACTTGTTTACGCTGGCTGTGAATCAGCGAGTGACAGTTGGGATGGAGAAGTACGCGATTTTTCAGAGTGTCCTTGCCGCCGTCCACCCGTCGAATGACATGGTGGTCGTCCCAGCCCGTTTCCCTGGTAATCGCGTGACCGCACAGAGCGCAGTTCCCTTTCTGGCGCCGGTAAAGGCTTAGGATTTGTTTCCTGAAACGCAGCTTGTGCTGCATCCTTTGGACCCTTAGCTTTTCCCATTTCTGCTCAAGCGCAGCGTCGTACGGGTGGTACCCGCCTGATAGACGCTTTTGGCGCTTGATTACGGTCTTCGCTAGCTCATAAAGCTCACGATACTTTCTCTCTCCCTTCTTGCCTCTATAGGGATGCGCGAACACCTGTTTCCGCCCGCCGATGGAATGGAAGTATTTGTTCCAGCTCCACGTAGCTAGCTTCTTCGGGTGTCGGCGCTTCGCCCACCTTCGTAGCAACCAGAAAATCAAGTTATCTAGTTTCTTGAAGGTGGCTTTAGCAACAGCCTGAGAATGGTATTGAGCCCACCCTCGTAGTACCGGGTTCAGACGGCCGATCAACTCTTCCTGAGTCAGAGCCCCACTGGATCTCACTATGTCCCTTACCTTTCGATAGAACGTCGAGATGTTCTTCTTCGAGGGTTTGGTAAACAGCTTGGTCCGTCGGTAAGGCGATTTCGGCACGTATTTCCTGAAATTCCACCCTAGGAAATCAAAGCCCTGAAGGATGTGGGTTATCTGCGTTTTCTCTTCGGACAAGCTCACCCCTCGTACTGACAGGAATTGCTCGACCCAAGGTATGAC
>NZ_FOED01000025.1:0-20324 GCF_900110545.1 Pseudomonas sp. Snoq117.2
AAGCCACAGCAGCAAGTGATGATTCACTCAGACCAAGGCAGTCAGTTCAGTAGCTCAGATTGGCAAAGCTTCCTGAAGGCCAATAATGTGATCAGCAGCATGAGCCGACGGGGAAACTGCCACGACAATGCCGTAGCGGAGAGCTTTTTCCAGCTTTTGAAGCGGGAGCGAATCCGACGAAAGATCTACGCAACGCGTGACGAAGCCCGAAGTGATATTTTCGATTACATCGAGATGTTCTATAACCCTAAGCGTCGACACAGCAGTGCTATGCAGCTGTCTCCAGTAGAGTATGAGAAACGCTATTTCCTGAGCTTGGAGAGTGTCTAGGAAAGCAGGGGCGATTCAGTTCTGCAAACCGCACCACGCTAGGCATATCCAAATGCACTAGAGTTGATGCTCGCTGGAGATTCACCCCTTCAGATAGGGCATCGCTGCAAAGAGCAATTAAGCGCCCTCCTCCTAATTCGGGATCCAGCCGCTTTTGTAGTCGCTCGTTATTCTTTTTGTCACCGCCAACGCCTAGCAACACCTCGATACCTGTCGGGCGGGCAGAGTTCTGCAGTAGGTACTTGATGTAACGCAAAGTCAGTGGGTAGTGATCAAACGCTATCACCTGATCGTGGCGCGCCACTAGGTCGAGCAGATGCTGTGCTTTTCGCTCCTCCCGACCACCACTGAGCTTTGTCAGACGCTTCAAGATGAGCTTATAGATGTGAATTTCAGCGTCGCATGCCTGGCGGTGAGCCGTCTCATCACTGAGCCATGCAGGCAGCGCTATTCCCAGCCGGTTCTCGGGAATCCGTCCCATCAATTGAGCGATGCGTTGCAGCATGTCACCAGTGGCGTCGTCTGCAGAGCTCTCGATCTTGCCCTGCAGGCCCATCTGCTCAAGTGCGGCTTTCTCCCCCAGTATGTGTCGGTAGAGAGCAAGTCGTGATGAACGCAAACTGGCCATCACATGGTGGGAGGCCAGGGAGCTAGCTGCGTTCAATCGCATCTGCAAATAGCTATCAGCAGTCATCCCGTGACGGGCCAAGCTCTCAGGCAAGACCAGCGGCTTTTCAAAATGGCCGATGCCTTTTAGGTTGCGAGCCAATACTCGAATCTGCTCCGCCAGCGTCTGATCCTGCTCCGACTCGCCCAACCCATACGTCAGAGATACATGCTTCGGATAGCGGCATACACGCCCACTCGGCAAGCGATATGACTCTTCATCCCTCTCGACCATTGCATTCAACTGAGCTTTGGTGCGCCTCAGGGTGAAACTGGCAATAGCCGCCTGCAGCGCAGCCAAGTCCTGAGGGTGAACGTCCGAGAGGGCTGTACTGCCGCGGCTTAAGCGCTCAAAAATTCCCAGGACGTCATCCTCGAAATTGTCGGCGCCTAAAATATCAATCAGCCTGAGCAAGTCCGCGCATGAGCGATTGATTGGCGTGGCTGTGAACAGCACCACCTGATCCGCCAGGTTGTGCAGCAAATGACGTGTGCGCTTGGAGGTTTGGCTAAGAAAATTATGTGCCTCATCGACCGCCAAGGTCTGAGCGGAGGCGAGCTGCGTTGCCAACGCAGACCCCTCCCGATCATCCAAACGGCTCAGTAACCCTTGGGATGCTATCGCGAGGTTAAAACCACACTTAGCCACCTCCCGCTCCCAATTGTTACTTACCAGCGGTGGGCAAACCATGAGCATGGAGCTCTTGTGCGTGCGTACAGATGACCAATTACGATCATGCACGGCACGTAACAAGTGAGCTCCCATGCGGGTTTTACCAGAGCCCGTAGCGTCTGCCACAAGCGCCCCGCCCACCGTATCGAGCAAGTAAAGCGCCTGGCCAATTCCATGCTGCTGCGAAGGCCAGAGGCTGACCTGTTGAAATCCAGCCAACGAGCGCAGGTAGTGAGCAGCCCAGTCGCTCTCTAAAAGCTCCGCACACGCTCGCGCCAGAGCCTCCTGCCAAGTCACAAATTTGAGAAGCTGATCCAGCAAAGCTAATAAATCACCATTGGCATCCTCACCCAGATTCCAGAAGTACTCCGCTAGCCTCCAGCCCTCATCGAAGCGAGCCTTCTCCTTACGAGTAAAGCGGACATTAGCCTCGTGCTGGAAGAACAAACCAGGCTCCGTGAAGTTGCTAGAGCCCAGGGTGACAGCCTCTTCGCTGCAATAAAGTTTTGCATGCAACCGGTAGGTGCCCGTGGGGTAACGGACTTGAACATGTCCACCTCGAATCAACTCGATGCAGTGGATGATCGAACCGCTGAGCGATAACGAAATGCCTCGCTTGAGCCAGTACTCCCTCACCTCTGCGGGGAAGTCGTAACGTTTGAGGCTAAGCCCTGCGCGCTTAGCTGACACTGGTTCAGAACCCAAGATCAAACGCAGAGGCTTTTCGCTGGCACCACGCTGATTAATGAGCTGAATCAGCTGATCTAGCCCGCTGTAGCCGGTAATGACCAGCGCATCGCCTGGTCTACACAGGTCTGGCATCAACACTGAATAGGCTTTACGGGCCGAAAGGTTGATTGGCATCCGTGCCTGTGACGGCAGGTCGGTACTGCTCAGCGCTATCTCATCAAACAGCGATCCTTGCATGCTCATCACCACACCTGTTGGATGTGCTCCTTCCTAGCGGCCTCTGCTTAAAAAACGAGCAGATTTCCCGCAACTCGAGATCTAAAAGCACAAGGCTAGCTGCAGTGAGAGAGCAGCCAGGAACTACTTTGTCCAAGTCAGAGCCCCATGGACTGAATCATCTCCCCTTCACTCACAGCCTCAGGCGTCACCACTGCATCCTTGAGCATCAATTTTCCACGCAGCAGACGATCCAGATGCACATCGAACGAGTCGAACTGCGGATGGGTAACCGCAGGAAGATGGATGAACACATCCTTCTGTTGGCCAATTCGATAAACCCGGTCTGAGGCCTGTGCTTCTTTAGCCGGATTCCAGTGCCGCTCCAAATGCACCACGTGGTTTGCCCCTACAACGGTCAAGCCAACGCCTGCTGCGACCGGAGACATGATGAGTAGGTTGAAGCCATCTTTTTGCTCAAATGCAGCGATGAGTCTTTTGCGGGTCATATCCTCTTCCCGCGTGGCCACCGCCTTGGTATCACCGTTGATGATGGCGACATCCAAGCCATAGATCTGATCAAGCCAGAGCTTCAAAAGACGCTGAAGACGCTTGGTCATCATAAATAGGATGACCTTCTCACCCTTGCTAAGGATCTCATCCAGCAGCTTTAGCATGACAGCCAGCTTGCCGGACTCCATCATTAGCTGCCGCGCATGCTGGGCATCGCGACTATAAAGGGAAGTCTCATCGTCTAGACGTGGGTGAAGTGAAATTGAGCGCAGCTGAGTCAATGCAGCCAGCGCAGTACCACGCATGTCTTCCGCGCTAGCCCGGCGTGAACGGTAGCCGTCCAACACTTCGTCGTAGGTTTGCAGCTGCACACCCTTCATCACAGCACCAAGCTCGGGAGCGTAGTGCTGGATACCACGCGAAACCTGCGCAACACCGCTCAGGATCGACTTCGACGGCAAGCCCTTGAGCTGGTCCTCTTTTACTCGCCGCAACATGAAGACTCCAACGGCCTTACGCAGCTTCTCACCTAGCTGAGCACGGACAGAATCTCGCTCTTCGTCACTAGCTGCCAGAATGGGCTTGATCCAGGTATCCCGATAGGTTTCCCAGCTTCCGAGCAATCCCGGTTGCGCGGAGTCCATCAGGCACCAGAAATCTCCCAAGCTGTTTTCTACAGGCGTACCGGTTGCCAGTAGCTTGAAGTCCGCCTTGAGCCCTTTAGCCGCACGAGTCTGCAGCGCATTGGGGTTCTTGATGTTTTGGGCTTCATCGAAAATGACCATGCCCCAGTCGATTCGGCATAACGAGAACTGGTAATCACGCAGGGTTTGGTAGGTCGTCAGGACCAAGCGGCGGTCCATATCCAGCCGGTGAACACCCGCCTCAGGCCCTACTGCCAGCGCGTAACGAATGCTCTGCTCATCCATCATGCCGCTGTCATCGATCATGGATGCCAACTGAACAGACTCGCGCTCTGCACCCTTGATACGAAACTCGTTCAGACTCCGCCCGGACTGCAACACCACCACGTCGCGGAAAGGAATGCTGGTGAACGTTTTGCCCACCTCATCTTCCCAGTTTTCCAGCAGACTCAAGGGGGCAACCACCAGCACCGGCTTCTGCGGTTTGTCTGCTGCCCGCTGGCTTGCCAGGTATTCACCCACAGCAACCAGCGACATATAGGTCTTGCCCAAGCCCATATCGTCAGCGAGCAGACTACCCTGCAGGCGATAAAGGTCGTCATGATCATCCTGAAGGGCGCTCCCCAACAGTTTGAGCATCCACTCGATGCCGTCACGCTGGTGAGGGAATGGCTGCCTGGCATAGGCAGCCCAATCAGGCTCCTTGGACAGACTGGCCCGATTGGCCCGCTGCAACAACTCGGAATTTATTTCATCTGCGTCCTTGAGGATTACGCCGACCTTCTCCTTTGGTCCCTCAGTGCTTGCACCGCTCCGCTCCTCCACCTCAGCGGCGGATCTTTTCTGCAGGGTCTGCCGCACCCTTTCAAGCTGCTGCTCAACCACTGGCGCATCGGAAATATCGATAGCCTCACCGGCGAACGAAAGCGTCGAGGCCCCCTGCTCTCTTGCCGCCTGCAAAACCTCTTCGAAACGCTGCAACTCCTCGGGAGACTGAATAAGCTTTGCTAAAGCCTCTGGAGGAGAGGGTCTCTTGTCCAGCGCGAACCAGTCATTCTTAGTCGCATCAAGCGCGCCAAAGTCCATGTGCTGCAGTTTGCCAACCCCAGCAACACGCGCAGAAAAGCCCACTTCAAGGTTGACCAGTGCGGCATCCAGAAAGGCCGTGGGCATAGCAATGAACTCAGCTACCTGATCAGCCGGAATACGCTTATTCGCCAACACGTTGCGGATGCCATCCATCCTGGCCTGATCCAGCAGCACCACGCGATTGTCGATACGTAAAACGCCGCCATCGGCAGACATATCCAGCTGAGCCCAGCGCTTTTCCAGCTGATCTGGAGTTGCCCCATCGCCCAGGCTGGGGCAAAGCTGCAGGCTGCCATCCGGCAAGCGGGTCGCAAAAACACCCACGTTGTCAGGCACCACAACATCGAGCCGTTCAAAGTGGCTCAGATCAATACGCATACCGCTGCGCGCTGCCGTCTGTAACTCAGCCATCAGACGCAAGTTGGCCGCCTCGCCGCGTTGTTCGCCAGCCAAAGACTCATGCCTTTCCCAAGCCATCAACCCCATCAGCTCTGCAGGAGTCAGCCAATAGGACTCCGTACTCGTCAGACAGAGGTACGGGCCTTTACGACTGAAAGCTGCAGCACCATCCGGCATTTCGACGTTAATGCCGACACGAAAGCCGCTGTTGCCTGTGCGGCCACTGATCGAAGTCACAAAGCGCCCTGGAAAGCGCCTGGGCAAGCGCAAGATATCCGCCTGCTCCAGGTCCATGCCTGCTACGTCTTCTGCACCGATGTGAAAACCATTGGCGGTAGGTTCAGCGATCCCCTGCTCCGCCAGCATATTCAGAACGATTAGCTGGATCTTCTCCAGAGCATTGCCCTGGCCTGTCTGCAGCGCCTTGAACGACGGCAATGGCAGATAGAAATTCACACCATTAGAATCGGCAGACGAACGGAAGCCATCCAACGGACTTAGCGGCTCATCTCGCTCACCGATTAATGAGCGCAGGACATCCATCAGGCGCATTTACGAGTCTCACGTTTGTTGTTGGGAAGACTGGAGCGCTTCGCGGATCTCATCCGCCACGGTCCAACCATGCAACTGATCCTGGATACACATGCCCTTCAAGGGGCCATACAGAAGCTGATTGATCTCACGCGCCTCTACCCCCAGGACATTTGCCGCATAGCGAACCTTATCGCCCGGGTTATCGACGAAATACCACAGCACCCTCAAGGCGAATGTACTCAGCCCTGGAATCCGAGTTGTATCAGTCGCATGCGAAACGCTTTTCGAATGCGCTGTTGGTTTGACAGCACCGAATGGAGTAACTGGAGACTCAGCCTTTGGCGTAACTACACGCGCTTCTCCCGCGCCCTCGGCGCCGAGGTGAGCCGCACGCGGTTCAGGAGTTTTAGAGCCCTGCACTTCATGTGCATTCGACAAAGCCGCTTTGGGCATGGTGGAAACAGGGGGAGCCGGACGCTTGCGCTTAACTTCAGGAATCCCAAACTTACGCAGCGACAGTTGGTAATCACCTCGGCTCAGCAACTGTTCGATATCCAGCTCAATACCGTTGTTGGCTAGGAAGGTGAATACTTTGTTCTGCCAAGCAAGCGGCGGGTGGTGGGTGAATGCATCCTGGGGTAGCCCTGGATAAAGCCTTCGGTAGGTGTCTGGAATTGTCGTAGTCAAATCATAGTGGCTGAAGCTATTACGCTCATAGGAGCGCAACGTCTCGCCAGGCGCCGCCAGATAAACCCAGATCTTGAAGCTATGCGAGCCCTCGACCAGATGAAAATCGCCGCAGTCGAGATAGATCACCGCCTTGTCGTTCATCTGCCCGTCCATGCGGGCAAAGCTGGTTTTGACATCTGCGCCCAGTATTCGCTTGACCGACTGCTGTGCCTTGCCGCCTAGCAACAAGCGGGTGTTACGAATTAGTTTTAGCTTGAAAAGCCCTTCGAGGAACAACCTGCGCGCCGGGAACATGCGCTGCAAATCACTGTTCTGCGTCTCGATGCCAAACTGCTCAACCGCCTGCAGGAACAGCCGCAGATCTTCCTTGGACAGCCAGCCGCGCACTTTCTGAATGCGCGCCTCGCCAAGTGGATGCCACCACTCCCGGTAGTTGCTGGCATTACTGGAAATACGCGGGTCGCCTGCGAGGTTGAGAATGAAGTTCTGCCAAACCTCCCCCGGTTCCTGCCCGGCCCGGTCGATCAGGATCTCCAGCGCTACATGGCCAATTCGTCTTGAGCCCTCGAATGGAGCCTTGGCCACGGAGGGCTTGAGCAACTCATCCAGCACTGGATCCGATGCGCCCAATGGCAGATTGCGTAGAGTTTCGAGATAGAAATGTGCACGGCAGATATCGCCGAAGCGACCATCATCAAATCCCTGCAGCCCAAGCTCGTTGAAAGTCTCGCCAAGCTCATGCCCTTTCTGCCGCACCCGCTCGGCGAGCCGGCTCGGGCCATCGAGTCCCAATAGCCAATGACCTTCTCGCTTGAGCGTCACCAACGGGTCCGCTAATGAACTCTGAATCTTCGGCGGCGGCATTTTCTCCAGCTGCTGCAGCAAGCTCTGCTCCAACAACTCACGTAACCCCTCACGCTCATCCAGCTGGTCAAAACGACGGAAATACAGCTGCGCCAGCTGCTGTAAGGTCATGCGCGTCAGCCTGGGCTGTTGCGCCTCCAACAAGGCGCCTAGCAGCCTTGGGTTAAGCAGGCGACTGGCAATCACTTCATCGTTAAGCCAAAGCCAGCTGAGCGCGCGCGCCGTAAGTCGCCGCCGCAGAAGTTCTGGCAGCCCATCAAAACGCCCGGTACTGGCCATATTGCGCAGCATCGCCAACACGCGCTCAAAGGCATCGTTGTTGCCTGTGCTCTTTTCCAGTCTGGCGGCCTTGGCCACCAAGCCGGTCCAACGCTCAAATTGGTGCGAGCTCCAGCCCGTACTGGGCCACTCCACCGGAGGCAGCCTCATGGCCGCACCTCATCCAGACGCCCCTTGATCTGCTCATACTCAGCACTGTCTGGGCGGCGGATTGTGAAGCGGATGTCGATACGCCGATTGCGTTTGAAGTCCTCTTCCGTCAGCTGCTTGGCCACAGCAGGCCGCGTTTCACCATAGCCACTGACCGAGAACAAGGGCTTGCCGTCCTTGTTGTTCAGTCGCGACAGCTGCTCCGAGCTGGGCAATGCACCGCCCCAGAACTGCCAGAGCGAAATGGCGCGGAAGGTTGAAAGCCCCCAGTTCCCCTTACCCATAAAGCCTTGCAGTGGCCGGTTGTCGGTGTGCCCCTCGATGAAGATCGTGTCGAGGAACTCCACCCGATCCTCTCGCGAGATCACCTCATTGATGACCTTACCGATCTCCAAGGCCTGAGCCTGATACGCCGCATGGATCTCATAAGCGCCAGTATCAAAGCCCAACAGCTCGTTGGGGATACTCAGCACGGTATGGTTCTCGCTCACCTCAACTTTGATGCCGCGCTTGCGCAAAGCCTCCACAGCCTCATCGAGAATGGTTCGGCGCACCTGTTCGGCCTTCTTCAGTTCGACAATCTCCTCCTCGAACTGAACCTGGCGCTCCTTGAGCTCCTGCTGAATCTCCATCAACTGCAGGATCAAAATCACCGACGCCAGGATAAAGATCACCAGCAGCGCCGACATGATGTCCGAGAAGGACATCCAGTACGGGTTCTCCTCGTCGACAGCCGCCTCATGTGATTTACGAAAGCGCATCAGGGTCGCGCCTCCAGCTCATCCAGAATACCGCCCATGGCCTGTGCCGTGCGGTGCATCTGGTCAGCGTAGGACAACGACACCTCATTCCACTTGTTCATGCGGTCGTCGATTTGCGTACGCACTTCGCCGGCGTAGCTGCGCAGCCATTCTTCAGCCTGTTTCTCGATGGCCTCGACCTGGGAGCGCAGCGTTTCGCCCAATGCGGTGAACTCGTGTTTCACCCCAGAAAGGAACTCCAGCTGAGTCTGCTTCATCTCGCCAAAGCCATTGCGCGCCTCGCTGGCCGCCTGTTCGAAACGCTGAGCCCCCTCCAGCAAGGTGCCTTGCAATTGAGCCAAGGTAGTGGCCTGCTGCTGCAACTGGCCGGCCAACTCGGCATTCTGTCCACCGGCCTGCTCGATACGTTGAGTCACCTGTTCCAGGCGCTGGCCCAGCAGCTCCGCCGCCGATCGCACATTGGCCGATAGCAGCCCCAACTGATTGGCACTGCTATCCATATGCTTGCTGCTTTGCGCTGCGGCAGCAGAGGCCTGCTGCAACTGCCCCAGCAACTGCTGATGCTGCTCAGCCATCAGGCGGCTCTGCTGCTGAGTGGCCTGAACGGCACTGGCCAGCCCGGCCAGCAATTCCTGCTGCTGCACCGCCACCTGCTCAAGTTGTTCCTGGAAGCGTTGCTGGCGGGCCTGCTCGCGGGCCTCAGCCTGCTCACCCTGCGCACTGATCTGTTGGCTGAATCCGCCCAACAGCTGATTCACCGTGTCCTGCAGCTCGCGCTGCTGCTGCTGTGCGGCCTCAGTCATCGCCGTGATCTGCTGCTGGCTGGTCTGCCCCAAACTGCCCAGCAGCTGCTGTTGGCGCTCCAGCAACTCGCCCTGCTGCTGATCATGACGCTGCGCGCGCGCCTGCTCTCGCTGCTCGGCGGCGCTCATCTGGCTGTCGAGCTGGGTATTCAGGTTCATCATCAAGCGCGAGAACACTTTTTCCAGGTTGTTGTGCCGCTCGTTACCCGCCTCGGCCATTGCTTGAAGCTGGCTCTGGGTCGACTCGGCAAAACGCCCAAGCAGCTGGTTCTGGCTTTCGCGCGACTCCGCCAACTGCCGCTCGAACAGTGCCTGCCGCTCTGCATCACGCTGGGACGCCGCACCTAGCTGGCTGTCCAGCTGGGAAGTGAGATTGCCCACCAGCTCGCCAAAACGCCCCTCCAGCTTGGCCTGCCGCTCCTCGGCACCAATGCTGATACGTTGCAGCTGCTCTTCAAAACGACGGTTTTGCTCGCTGGAATTTTGCAGCTGCTGGGATTGCTGCTCGCTAAGCGTTCCGAACAGGTGATTGAGTCGCTCACTCATGCCACCTACCGCAGCATTCACATCGGCGGCTGCCTGCTGCATAAGCTGACCTTGTTCGCGGCCAACTGAACTCATACCGTCCATGAAGCTACCGACAAGCTTCTCCATCACCTGGCTGGACTGCTGGCTGGTCGAGTTAACCAAGGTCTGGATAGCCGGCCCCATGATGTTATTAAGCGAGTCGGTCAGAGCCTGTTGCAGCCCCTCATTCATGCCCTGCAGGGTTTCCTGCAGGCGGTCGCCGATACGCTCATGCAGCTCCTGCAGCGCCTCCTTGCTCTCCTTGCCGTACTCGGCGATATGTACCAGCGACTGCTCGGCCAGAATACGCGGATAGAGGAAGTCGATCTCATGCTGCAAGGCCTGAATGTCTCGCAGCGCATTACGCTCGAACAGCTTCTCAATAATGTTCAGCAGCAAGCTGAAGGCCACACCCCAGACCGAGGTCATAAAGGCTACCGCAGCACCCGAGATCAGCTTGTTGATGCCGCCCTTGAGCGCCTCGATCTCATCGGAGGTGCCCACCAGCCCTTCCAGGCCGACGGTCAGACCGACGAAGGTACCGAGCACACCAATGGCCACCAGAAAACTGGGGGCCGCCGCCAGCAAACGGCTGGCCGTCAGGCCGCTGGCCAACGAACGGGCGTTGAAGAAATGCTCGGCGTCCAGAGTGTTGAAAAGCTGTTTCTGATCGGACGACAGCACCAGGCTCTCATCGAACTCGCGCCACAGCATGCCCACGTTGGAGGCCTCCAGCCCCTGGGCTTTCTGCAAGGTCTCGCGCCGGCTAAGCGCCAAGGTTTCCTTGCTCTGCCCTTCCAGCAGCGAATGCAATGCGCGCATACGGGCACGGAAGTGACGAAAGTGCTGCAGCAAAAAAAACAACGACAGCCCGAAGATAAAAGCCGTGACCAGCCAGAACCAAGCACTGATGCCATTGGGGTTGGCACTGAACATATGGGCGAAATCGGGGATCAGGTGTTGCAGCAGATCCATCATGGCAAAGCTTCCAATACAGCAGGGTTAATGGAAATTGATCGTTTTCGAATCAGCCTTGCAGGCCGAAACGCTCTTTCAGCCGCTCTACCGTCCACCGCCATTTCGGCGTGGTCGGGCGGCAGATGGTGTTCTGGTTGCCGAACAGGCCGACTTCCTTCACCGCCTCGTTCAGCGGCAGGCTGTGCAGCCATTGCACCGGCACGAAGTATTCGCAGCGCTCAGGGTCGTCGACGAACTCGCGGTGGTAGTCCGCTTGCAGCACATCCAGCGCCGGGCGTTCCTCGCCGTTGTGCAGCAGACAGAAGTCCCTGGCCGGCGTGGCGTGGCCGGTGACCTTGGCCACACCGACGTAACCGGCGCCCGGCACGTTGACCCACACACGATCGCCGGGGGCGAGCATCTTCAGGCTGTTGCTGTACCAACTGCCGCCACCGCCGCAAATGAAACCGAAGTGTCGTGCCTCAGCCCAGTCGCGCGTGCTGCTGTGGCCGAAGGAACCATAGAACTCACCATTCCACGGCTCGGCCGGCATGCCGGGCTTGCTGGCGCTGCTGGCCTGCGGCGCCTCGGTTGGGTCGAGCAGCCAGGCGCGGCTGATCAGTTGCTGCTCGCCCAACTGGAACACCTGGAAGCACAGCACGTTGATGGCGATATCGCGCTCGCTCAGGTAGCCGACGATGCGCTCGCTGCTGGCATCCAGCTCGGCGGCGACGATGACGATCTGGTGGCTCTGGTTCAGCGCCTCTGCCTCCAACGACGCGCCAAAGCGTGCCTGGAAGTCCGCCGCCAGGTCGGCACCCGGCTTGAAGCGCTGGTAGATGGCCTCGATATCGTTGGTCTGTAAGCGCTCGACCCACACCGCATAGTCCAGCGCCTGCGCCACCACCTCACGCGGGGTGCGCTCGCGCTTGAGTTCGATCAGCACAAGCGAGGCATCCGGCGCCAACGCCAGCAGGTCGATACGCCCGCCCTGGCCGGTACTTTCCTGCCGACCGATCAACAGCCAGTCATCGGACAGCAGCGCCGGGGCGCTGACGATCATGTTTTCGAGAAACTGCTCGCTGGCCAGCACGGCGTTTTTAAGCGGCGCGGGCTGCGCGCCGACAGTCCAGATTTGCGTACGAATGGGCATCCCTGCACTCCTGTTGCTTAGGCCACGGCCTGCTCGACCAGGGCATTGGCCAGTTGCTCATGCACCTGACGGGCCTGGCCAAGGCGGGCTTTGAGTTGGTCGCAGAGGGTCATTAGTTGATCGACTTTGGCGACGATGCGGTGTTGTTCCGGGAGCGGGGGAAGCCCTATTGGTGCGTCCAACACATCCTCACGGGAGATGCCTGGAATTGCTATACCGATGGACTTACTTTGAAAATGCTCAGCCATTGAGAGCAGCAAATATCGTGTGAACTGCGTGTCGAGCAGAACTGGGCGAATGGCCATAAGCTGGCGGCTAATTGCGAGCTCTACCTGGTCTACAAAGTTGGTTTTACCGACTCCAGAGCCTTTAACTGTCAACAGTATGTCTCCCTGGATTGAGGTGGCTCGCCGCTCATGAGTGAATCGCGTCGGCTGTGGATGAACTTCTCCAAATTCCGCTGGGCCTGTGAGATACGGAATGGCTCCGTCCTGCGGGGAGTCAAAGTACTCATCAGGACCTAGATGCTGCCCAGAAATCAGCTCAATTAGTTGACCGAATCGAACAAGCTCCCAGCCACTTGAAACCTTGCTCGATCCCTCATCTGCTCCAATCTGTGCCAGCAGCTTCTGCTTCTTGATCTTCCCCTCCACCACCAGCCGTGCCTTTTCCTCGGCAATACGCTTGAGCAGCGTACTCGCCGGTTCATCGCCGGAGTCTTGTGGCACCAGCTTTCCCATCACCGCCAGTTGCAGCAGGGTTTGCTTGAGGGCGTCGATGCTGGATTCGGTGGTGAACAGGGTGTCGAAGTGCTCGGCCAGACGCTGCCAGCTTTGCGCAAAGTCCTCGGCATCGCGGGCCTGGGTCAGGCCGCCCAGCAGCGCCTGCACCAGTTGGGCGTGGGCGCTGTCGGCATCGGCCTGTTGGGCTTCCAGCCTGTCGCACAGGGCCATCAGTTCATCGACTTTGGCGACGATGCGGTGTTGTTCTGCGAGGGGTGGGATTGCAAATGGCAAAGGTCTTAACTTGGCCAGTGAGACGTTTGCAATGTTCGTGGTCTGGCTCGCGCTATCAATCAGGGCGCTTCTAGCATTTGGGGTCCGCAGCAAAGCCATAACAAATCGCGGTTCGATTAGCATCGGTCGCAAAACACCAAGGAATCCACCAAATGTTGTTTTTTGCTTCAGCTCAGCGCCAATCAAAGCAACTTTCCCAACAAGCTCTCGGCTGTTCGCCATCGACATAACTATGTCATGAGGTTCCACGTACTGGTCATGACGAGAGACGAAGCTTTCTCGAATATAGAGAAGGTCATCCCATTCAATTTCGTCTTGCACATTTGCGGTACGCAGGCACGCAACACGGCCAGGTTCAGGCTCTTTTGATTTCTCGCTCGCAGGGAAAGTAATACCGCGCACGATCTCCACCACCTGCCCCAACGAAGCTACTGCCCAACTGGAAGGTATTTCATAAGAAACCTCGGCTAATTCTTCACGTGTAGCCTTCGCTTTCTTGATCTTCCCTTCCGCAACCAACCGCGCCTTTTCCTCGGCAATCCGCTTAAGCAACTCACTGGCCGGCTCATCATTCGGATCTTGCGGCACCAACTTGCCGCGCACCGCCAGCTCCAGAATCAGCTCACGCAGTTTCTTGATGCCATTCGGCGCGCCCGCCAGCAGCGGCATATTTTCGGTGAGCAACGCCGTCATACCTGGCGCTCCAGGGCTTCGGCCAGCACAGCCTTGAGCTGGTCGCGCAGGTCCCTGATATCGCCTTGCAGGGCAGCGTAGTTACGCAGTAGTTCCTCCGGGTCGTGGCTGACCTGCTCACCGATATGCGGGTTCTTGCAATCGAGGTTCCAGTTGCGGCCTTGCAGATAGTCGAAGCTGACCTTCCAGGCGAACTCGTTTTCGACCCGCGCGGCAAAGCCGTCGGCCTCGCTGCCCCACCAGGCTTCCTCGACGGCGAACTCCTCGATGCGCATGGGCTTGGTCTTGGAGTAGCTCTTGTAACCGGCCGGGTACTGGTGCTCGTAGAACCATACATCTTTGGTCGGCGTGCCCTTGGTGAAGAACAGCAGGTTGGTCTTGATGCCGGTGTAGGGGTTGAACACGCCATTGGGCAGGCGAACGATGGTGTGCAGGTTGCACTCGGTCAGCAGCTTTTCCTTGATGCGGCTCTTGATGCCTTCACCGAAGAGGAAGCCGTCCGGTAGTACCACGGCGGCGCGGCCGCCGTCCTTGAGCAGGTGCATGACCAGCACTAGGAACAGGTCGGCGGTCTCGCGAGTGCGGAAGGCGGCGGGGAAGTTGGTTTCGATGCCGTCTTCTTCCATGCCGCCAAACGGTGGGTTGGCGACGATGCAGTCGACCCGCTCGCCCGGCCCCCAGCTGATCAGCGGTTTGCTCAGGGTGTTGTCGTGGCGGATCTGGCTGGGCACCTCGATGCCGTGCAGGATCATGTTGGTGGTGGCCAGCAGGTGCGGCAGCGGCTTTTTCTCCACGCCGAAGATGCTCGCCTGCAGGGCGCGCTCGTCCTCGGTGGTTTTCACATAGCGGCTGCGCTTGTGCTCGATGGTGCAGGTGAGGAAGCCGCCGGTGCCGCAGGCCGGGTCCATGACCTTCTCGTGCAGCTTGGGGTCGACCATGCGCACCATGAACTCGGTGACCGGGCGCGGGGTGTAGAACTCGCCGGCGTTGCCTGCATTCTGCAGGTCACGCAGCAACTGCTCGTACATGTCGCCGAAGGCATGACGCTCCTGCGCCTTGTTGAAGTCCACACCCTCCTGGATCTTGTTGATCACCTGGCGGATTAGCTGGCCGGACTTCATGTAGTTGTAGGCATCCTCGAATACGCCACGCACCACGTAGGCGGCTGGAGTGATGCTGTATTCGTGGAGGTTCTGCAACTGCGGGAACAGGTTGTTGTCGATGAAGTTCTTCAACTCATCGCCAGTGATGCCTTCCGGGTTGGCCGCCCAGGTGCGCCAGCGGCAGCTTTCCGGAATCGGCGAGCGATAGGCGTCATCCAGCAACTCCCACTCCTGCTCGCGGTCATCGAAGATCTTGAGGAACAGGATCCACACGAGCTGGCCGATGCGCTGGGCGTCGCCGTCGACGCCGACGTCCTTGCGCATGATGTCCTGGATGGATTTGATGGTACTGCTGATGGACATGCTTACTTCCTAAACAGGTGTTCACGGTGCCAGGCCAGATAGGCGCGGTGACGCGGCTCGATCTGGCGCAGGCGAAGATGCGGGGTGATGTTGAGCGCACGGGCGCTGTCGGGGTCGAGATCCTCACCTATCAGAATCTGCCCCTGGTCGTCGAAACTGATCAGGCCCTGGTCGAAGGCAAGATCGAGGTTGGGTGTGAGCAGCAGGCCGTTGAATGGATCGAGCCGCTCGGTCGGGCTGGCAGCGCGCCAGGGTTTGATATGCGAGGCGCGCAGCAGCTCCGGTACGCTGCAATCGGTCACCGCACAGCCACCCCAGTAGGCCAACAGATCATCGCGATAACCACTCTAACCAATGCGGGCCTTGATCAGGGCGTCACGCTCGGTGTCGGTTACTGCCTGGTCTTGCAAGCCAAAGTCATTCGGCAAGAGCACGTTGGTATGGCTGGGCTCCAGAGTCGCAGTATCTGACGCCTTACCCAGAAGATGCGCCAACAACTGCTCCAGGGCAGCGACATGCCGAAGGCCTAGATCCAAGCCGTAGGCGATATCAGTCGCCCCACCATTACGGCGCTTGGGAAAGCCGCGCAGGTTGCTGTTGTGGTAGTAACGCCCATCGCTGCGCTCAACACCGCTGATGGCTAGCAGCTCAGGTAGCTGGCTTTCGTAATCCGGATGCAATACCAACGGTGTCTTTGGCCGAGCTTGAGCGCTGGTGCTTTGTTTGACGAATAACGGCTGAGGCAGCAACGGATGTTCCATACGCAGCACTTTCAGGCCTGATTGCACAGGTCGAGTGAACCCCTGGCGCTCCAGCGTCATCATGAGTTGCTGAATTGTCAGCGAGTCACCGCCCACCTCTGTGCTCGAACCCTCGTCCCGATTCATGGGCTCGCTCTCGGTCCAACCCAGTTGCTGCAGCGCCTCGACGAGCTCGGGGTACATATGAGCTCGGCTATGAGACGTGCCTGGATCGTCATCAAAACTGGCAAGGACGTACACCAGAAAGCTCGGACGCGGGACGCTCAGGGCATCAGCCAACTTTCCAGCCAAAAGGCCGTATTGCAAATTTGCAGCGCTGTAACCCGGGAACCCCACCAAAGCAGCGAGTTCGGACATGGTGATTGCGTGGCCCGGAGCCTGGGCATGCCCGATTAGCATGCGCCGCTGCTTCTCAGTAATTGCGGGCGCAAGGCTTTGCAATGCCTGCCGATATTCGTCAGTGCTTACCGGCCTGATAGCTCGGGCAGGCGTAACCGTCGGCGCGCTGTCCATGGCTGAGGCCAAGAAAGTACGCCACTGCCCCTTGTCCTTAAGCTCCATACTCGGTCCTTAAAGCACGCGGATAAGCCGGCCGCCTATCAGGATGCATAGAGCTCACTCTCCAACTCCTGAATCGCCTGCTGATAACCAGGCTTACCGCCAAACGCCCTGACCAACTCAATCGGTGCACCGATCTGGCTGAAAGGATCGAGCTGGAGAATCTTGATGTCCTCGATGTGCTCGATGCCGGTGTCGGCATACTTGTCCAACAAGGCCTCCAGCACCTGGCGGGCGGCGCCGGAGTATTTGGCGAAGTAGTTGCGTTTTTTCACCTGCTCGGCCCGCTCCCTGCGAGTCAGCGGCGGCTGGTCGAAGGCGATATGGCAGATCAGGTCGAAGGGGTCGAGCGGCTGGCCGCGCTTGGCCTGTACTTCCTCGTCCAGGGCTTCCCACATCACACCTTGGGCTGCGAGCTCGTCAATGATGGCCTTCTTCTGCTCGGCATCCGTCCAGCGGCGCAGGAAGTCATCCAGAGACGCGAACTGCTTTTTCACGCAGCTGCGGGTGTAGTCGCGCAGCGATTCGGTGATCAGCTTGCCGTCCGGGCCGTAGTACTGCACGCGCTCTGCAATGACGTGGATCGGCACGTTGTCGATCACGTACTTGATGCGCTTTTTGCCCTCTTCGCCGCCATCGGTTTCGTCGCCCTCGGGCAGCCAATTGCCACCGTCGACGATGCCTTCCTCGTCCGCCAGAGGACTATCTGGCGGCACGGGCGAGTCATCGCCTTCAGGGCTGTAGATCACCACGGGTTCGCCATCGAATGCCGGATCGGCGAACAGCTCGGTGGCTTTTTTGAAGTCCATGATGGTGAACCAGAACTTGCCATAGTCCTCGTTGATGCGCGTGCCGCGGCCGATGATCTGCTTGAACTCGGTCATCGACTTTATGTGCTGGTCGAGCACCACGAGCTTGCAGGTCTGGGCATCGACGCCAGTGGTCATCAGCTTGCTGGTGGTGGCGATGACCGGATAGCGCGCCTCCGGGTTGATGAAGTTGTCCAGCTCGGCCTTGCCTTCCTGGTCATCGCCGGTGATGCGCATGACGTACTTACGATTCTCCGCGATGCGCTCGGGGTTGAGGTTGACCAGGGCCTGGCGCATGCGCTCGGCGTGGTTGATGTCATCGCAGAAAATGATGGTCTTCTGGAACGGATCGGTGGCCTTGAGGAACTCGGTGACCTTCTGCGCCACCATCTGGGTACGCGCTTCGATGACCAAATGGCGATCCATATCCTTGAGGTCGTAGATGCGGTCTTCGATCAGCTCGCCGTTCTTGTCGAGCATGCCCTTGGGCGGACGCCAGCCCTGCAGGTCCTTGTCGAAGTCGATGCGCACAACTTTATAGGGGGCGAGGAAGCCGTCCTCGATGCCTTGCTTCAAGGTATAGCTGTACACCGGCTCACCGAAATAGGTGATGCTGGAAACGTCTTTGGTTTCCTTGGGCGTGGCGGTCAGGCCGACGTGAGTGGCGCTGGAAAAGTACTCGAGAATCTCGCGCCAGGCGGAATCTTCCGCAGCGCTGCCACGGTGGCATTCGTCGATCACCACCAGATCAAAGAAATCCGGGGAGAACTGCTTGTAGACGTTCTTTTCTTCTTCGGAGCCAGTCACTGCCTGGTACAGCGACAGGTAGATCTCGTAAGACTTCTCGATCTGGCGCTTGGCGATCTTGGTCATCGCCTGGCCGAAGGGCTTGAAGTCGTTGTTCTTGGTCTGGTCGACCAGAATATTGCGGTCAGCGAGGAAGAGGATGCGTTTCTTCTGCTTCGACTTCCACAACCGCCAGATGATCTGAAATGCGGTGTAAGTCTTACCGGTGCCGGTGGCCATCACCAGCAGCACGCGATCCTGACCACGCGCTACGGCCTCAACCGTGCGGTTGATGGCATTCATCTGGTAGTAGCGCGGCATGCGCCCGGAGCCGTCGTCGTAGTATGGCGCTTCGATCTTTTGCCGAGCGGCGCCATCCAGGCCTTTCCATTGGCAATACCGCTGCCAGAGCTCGTCCGGGCTGGGAAACTGGTCGAGCCCTAGCTCGGTTTCAACCTGCGCGCCGGTGCCGCTGCGATCATGGAACAGAAAGCCATCGCCATTGCTGGAGAACACGAACGGCACGTCGAGCGCTTCGGCATAGCCGAGGGCCTGTTGCATGCCGGAGCCGAGCGAGTGCTTGTTGTCCTTCGCCTCGATGACGGCAATGGGCAGGTTCTGCTGGTGATAGAGGATGTAGTCAGCTCGACGTGACTCGCCACGGCTGTGCATTTTGCCGCGCACGATAATGCGTCCCTTGGTGAAGCTGACTTCCTCACGTACCTGCTTATGCAAATCCCAGCCAGCGTTACCAATGGCAGGGGAAATGAATTTGCTGCAGATATCACGCTCGGAAAGCGATTTCTTGTCCATATCCCTGTCCTACTCAACACACCTAAATGGCTACCTCTGAAGGCAGCCAGCAACTGCGCGGCGGTTTTACGCGCTGGCACAATGCACTGATGACATCCAATGCGTTGAAGCGGTCGACACCTGCCTGGTTGCGAATCTCGTCACAATATCCACCGACACTGCATGGGTAAAGGTTGAGAACTCTTTAATCGTGGCTTTTTTGCACGATTGTTCAGCTTTCAACCAAAAGTCAGGCAGCCCGTGTCTCTCCGTGCCGCCAATCGCAACGACGCTGGTGGTGAGGGCCTGGTTTGCTGGTACAAAAAGCTGCTTCACGGTGCCCCACCGTGATGACCTGCTGATCATCAATTACCGCATAACAATTACGCACTTTCTCGGCCAGCTGACGATCTCGGCCACAAACAGCATTGAGTAAGCGCTGAAAATGGCTACGGTCGAAGAAATAGACCTTCGCACCGCGGTTCCAGGTATGGCAGCCGAACGTAATCAGCCACTCGATCTGTTGCTTGCGAATGCCGCGCTGACTGCAACGCTGCACAGCATGCGTGGCGAGATCCATTGCCCTGCTCCTCTGCCTGATGCCTGTCTGCACGACCCTCATGCAGTCAACCCTGACCTCAGGGTCCTTCCCTACCCGATCCCAGCGGGCACAGTGAGAGGATATGTCGCCCATCTAGACACACCAATAATGGGCGTTCATACAGGTCAAGTTTTCGAGCAGGTCATCCTCAAACACCGTCAGTTAGGACGTTAGCC
Source organism: Pseudomonas sp. Snoq117.2 (assembly GCF_900110545.1). Lineage (NCBI taxonomy): Bacteria > Pseudomonadati > Pseudomonadota > Gammaproteobacteria > Pseudomonadales > Pseudomonadaceae > Pseudomonas > Pseudomonas sp. Snoq117.2. The sequence continues at coordinate 19,637 of NZ_FOED01000025.1, forward strand.
AACGTGTTGCAAGGCAGACTCCTGTCAAGAAAGCAGACCCATTACGCAGTGCTACACAGCAGCCTTGAGGGCTTCGATGTCTCGGGCCACAACGCCAAGATCACGCCAGTTCTCTGGATGGCAGGTGAACAGCAGCACCTGATGACGCTGGGCAGAATCGAAGAGCACCCGCTTCATCTGCGCAAGGCGCTGCTGATCGCTATGTACCAGAGCATCGTCGAGGATGATCAGGGTCGGCCGCCCCGCCTCCTGCAGCAGGTCGGCATAGGCCAGGCGGGTTCTACCCCATTTCCACGGACGGTTTGAAAAGGGCTGAAAACTCCAGAGCTTGCCGGGCGACTCTACGACGCATTCGTGGGTTATGAAACCGCTCGATGTAGTCGAATAAATCCGCCCGTGCTTCATCACGAGTTCGATACGACTGATGGGCAACGCGCTCCCGTTTGAGCTGACCGAAGAAGCCTTCACAGGCAGCGTTGTCGCCGCAATGCCCGACTGCACTCATGCTGCAGACCAGCGTGTTGCGATTCAGAAAGCGCTGGTAGTCAGCACTGGTGAATTGGCTGCCGCGATCCGAATGCAGGATCACTGACCAGTCACCCTGGCGCTGCCAGATCGCCATCTCCGCCGCTCGAATCACCATCTGCCGATCCTGACGGTGATGCATCGACCAACCGATCACCAGCTT
>NZ_FOED01000026.1:0-17419 GCF_900110545.1 Pseudomonas sp. Snoq117.2
ACGGCGCTATGGACGAAGGCTCCCGCCGCTTCTGGCACTTCAGCGCAGACATTCTCCACCTGTGGGCCTCTAGTGGTTGGTTCGGCGCGCTGGTGGCTTTTGCCCTATTGCTGCGGCCCAGCAAATTGAAAACGCGGGCGTCAGTCCAGATCCTGTCGCGCACGCTTACCGGCTTTGAGCGAGCCGGTGCGGTGATCGTGGTGCTGATCGTCTTCACGGGTGTGATGAACTATTTGCTCATCGTCGGACCCCAAATCACGGGCCTGGCACAAAGCACCTATGGCCTGCTGCTGCTGGGCAAACTGGGCCTTTTCGGCGTGATGATCGGGCTGGCTTCGGCCAACCGCTTTCTCTTGAGCCCGGCATTGGAGCAAGCAGTCCACCAAGGCGATTACACGCGTGCGGCACGGTCTATTCGCTACAGCATGGCCTTAGAACTGGGTTCCGCCATTTTGGTGCTTGGGTTGATTGCTTGGCTTGGTACGCTATCTCCCGAGATGGAAGCGGGGATGTGAGTTTGCCTGGCCCCGTAGTGCCGTCCCGAAAAGATCGTGTAGCCGAGGATGGAGCATGAAGCTGCTGGTAGCTGAAGACGAACCCAAGACCGGAATCTATCTGCAGCAGGGCCTCCGAGAGGCTGGCTTCACGGTAGATCGAGTGGTCACCGGAACGGATGCCATCGATCAGATGCAGACTGAAGCCTATGACCTGCTGATTCTCGACGTGATGATGCCCGGCCTCGATGGTTGGGGGGTGGTCACACGCCTGCGTGCTGCCGGTCAGTCGGTACCGGTGCTGTTTCTGACGGCACGGGATGGCGTGGATGACCGAGTCAAAGGATTAGAGCTGGGCGCCGATGACTACCTGGTCAAGCCCTTTGCCTTTTCAGAACTGCTGGCACGTGTTCGAACGCTATTAAGGCGCGGGCATGGTAGCCCACCGATTCAAACGAACCTGCAGATCGGAGATCTGCAGGTTGACCTACTCAAGCGCCGCACTACGCGAGGCGGCAAGCGAATTGACCTTACGGCTAAGGAGTTTGCCTTGCTGGAGTTGCTGATGCGTCGGCGAGGCGAGGTTCTGTCAAAGTCTCTTATAGCATCACAAGTATGGGACATGAATTTCGATAGCGACACCAATGTCATCGAGGTGGCGATTCGGCGGTTGAGGGCCAAGATTGACGATGACTTCGAGGCGAAACTGCTCCACACCTGCCGAGGAATGGGCTACATGCTGGACGCACAGGACGAAGGATGAGGCCAGGTTCACTCACGCTACGCTTGAGCCTCTTATTCGTAGTAGCAGTTTCTGCCGTCCTTATGATCGTGGGCATTGCCTTCAACGAGTTAAGCCGTCACCACTTCCGCGCGCTTGATGCGCAGGCGCTGGAAGAAAAGCTTGAAGCGATCACCCAGATTGCTCAAGAGCCCGGCGCGAATTCGGACCAGCTCAAGATTCGCTGGCATACGCTGCTGGGAGCACATTCCGAGCTCAGCGCGGTGTTTCTCCAGGCTGACGGAAGCCTCTTTTTTGCGGAGCCTCCCAGATCATCGGTGCCGTCCCTTGCTCAGGCGACCGAGCACGATGGCGTTTGGGAGTGGGAAAGCGACGGACACATGTTCAGGGCCTTGAAGGCGCCGGTCTCGTCGTCGGAGACCACTGCTCCGCTGACCGTGTGGCTGGTCCTCGACGTAACTACACATATGCACTTCTTCGCCATGCTGGAGCGCTGGTTCTGGGGCGTTCTGCTAGCCAGTACCGTACTGAGCGCCGCACTCGGTTGGCTGGTTGCCAAGAATGGGCTGCGTCCGGTGGCAAAGGTGACCCAGACAGCTGCCTCGATGTCTGCAGGCTCCTTGAAAGAACGCATTCCTCTGGAGCCCGTGCCCGATGAATTGCGCGAGCTCATCACTGCCTTCAATTCCATGCTTGGTCGCCTGGACGATTCGTTCATGCGGCTATCGAATTTCTCTGCCGACATCGCACACGAGCTACGAACCCCGATCAGCAACCTGCGGACTCATACCGAGGTGATCCTGGCCAAAAAGCGGGACGCGGACGTGTACGAGGAGAACCTGACCTCCAACCTGGAAGAACTCAATCGTCTTTCGGGAATCATCGACGGCATGTTGTTCCTAGCCAAGTCCGATAACGGGCTGATCGTGCCCGAGCCGGTCGAGCTGGACCTGGGTAGGGTCATCGGCAAGCTGTTCGGGTACTACGAGCTTCTGGCCGAGGATAAGGGTATCCAGCTCAAGGCATCGGGAAGCGCCTTGGTCTTCGCGGATGGCGTGATGGTCGACCGTGTCGTGTCGAACCTGCTGTCGAATGCCCTTCGCTATACACCGTCCGGGGCGACGATTGAGGTCAACATCGAGGATCACGGCAGCAGCGTTGAGCTTCGCGTCGAAAACCCCGGCCCCAAAATTCCACCGGAGCACCAGGCGAGGATCTTCGACCGGTTCTATCGGGTGGATCCAGCACGTCGCGAAGGTGACGGCAATGCGGGGCTCGGGTTGGCCATCGCCCGGTCGCTGATGACGGCGCATGGTGGCACGATCAACTGTACATCCCAAAGAGGCCGAACGGCCTTCACCCTGACGTTCTTGCGACCTGTTGGCATGCAAACCTGAGCGGATGGCTACCGGTGAGCGGGCCATACCTACGGGCGCTTTCAAAACTACCATCGGGAATGGCTTACAGAATTGTAATGTTCCAGGCAAAACCAATTGCGGCAGGCGCCGGTCGCATATTTTGGGTCCTCTGGACCGAGGTCGGCAGCCGCTCACGCGAGTGGAGTTGCCTACTCACTTCGGGGCCACTCAGGTTCGTCACTCTTTCCCAATCTGGAGATTTACCATGACAAACTCTATGTTCGAATCTTGTATCCAGGCCTGCTCCAACTGCGCTATCGTCTGTGAAACCTGCGCCTCCGCCTGCCTGCGCGAAGACGACGTGAAGATGATGGCGCGCTGCATCGAGCTCGACCGAGACTGCGCCGACATTTGCTACATGGCTGCCACGCTAATGGCTCGCGAGAGCGAGTACGCCAAGCAGTTCTGTGCCCTGTGCGCCACGATCTGCCGTGCCTGTGGCGAAGAGTGCGCCAAGCACGAGGCGCAGCATTGTCAGGCGTGTGCCGAGGCCTGCATGCGCTGTGCCGAGGAATGCGAGCGAATGGCCGCCTGATATCGGTCAGTCAGAGGTGGGGCGGCTCGGCTGCCCTCACCATCTATGCCTCCGTCACACTTAATTGCATCAGTCACTTCACTGACCTGTAACGGCTTCAGGGCATTGGGCGTCCCGGTCCGGCCATGTACGCCTGCACTCAGCTGCCCAAACCTGGCGGAAACCACCGTGAACAGCACGAAGCCTCTGGTAGAAGTCAGTACCGAGCTGCGATTGTCATCGCTGCTTTCGTGAAGCTAGAAGACGACGGCTACTATCAGCAGTCCTGCAGCTAGGTACCAACTATTGATGTCACTCCGATAAGAGTTAGGCTCGGACGTAAGGTCATAATGACATTTTTACTTAGCTGTCAGAGCGACATCTCTACTTAGCCTTGACAGGACGCGCAGCCGGGCAGGGCGGCCGTGCGTGCCTACAACCGGTCATGGCGCAAGATCAGATCCAGAATCCGTGCACGCGGTTAGAAACGATGTGCAGCCAGCAAGGATGACGAAAAATGCCTTACTGGTTAGAAAACTTTTACAACTGACGGGATTATTTAAATCCTACACTGTTATCAGCCATTTTAAAAAAATCATCACGCGCACTTTTCTCGAATGGCTTCATTTCGGCGATATCCTTCTTCATGCTCGCCATGCAGGCATTCATTGTGTTTTGCAATGCATAAATAGTTTGTGCCCGGTGCCTGGCCATTTGGTATTTGTAGCTATATTCGTTCGGCTGATAAATTTTTAGAAAGTATGCGGAATCCGAGTATAAAATCGAAGCGACCGCGGAGTTGACAGAAAAATCAGTGAACAGCTGGTCTGTAGCACCCTTGGCTTTTTCGATTTCTTCATTTAATACAGACGCCATTGCTGAGCAACGTGCATAAAACTCCGCTTTTTCTGGGCTATGAGGACGCTTGGGTGATAGACCAACAACGATAGGCTCAGAAATGATAGTGGTACCCGCTACCTTGCCCTCCTGACCCTTTAGCAGACTGCGGGCCATGCTTACCTTTTCCGCTCCAAGCTTGCTTTCGGCTGCGTCTATCAGAAGCTTGATTTTTGGAAGGTCGTCTGACTTGAGCTTAGTGCTCATCAGTAGCTCTTGAGCGAGCTGAATCTGCGAATCGGCGTTGCCATCGTCAGACTCGAATCGGAGTGTATCGATATAAACATCGTAGCGAGAGGTGGGAGCTTCGCCTTCTTCCTGAGCTTTCCACTCGACGGACGTCCTTGGGAAGTCAGCGTGAGCCCAATTGCAAGCGAGCACGCTCGATACCAGAATAAATTTCCATGCCCTACCGTTCATATCCACCTTCCATACTGAGTTCTGGCATGATTATCGGCGGTAGATAGAAAAGCTTTAGGCACAAAAAACGTCGAAGCGGGGCTTGTACGGGGAAGCTATCGAGCTTCCTCGGGCTCCATACATCCTAGGCGTCGTCATGCTATTCAAGAGGGCCGCAAGGAAAAAAGTTCTCGCAGTCGGACTCAACATACTGCGTCCGGCCGCCGAACTGAAGGGTAAGTACGCTGGCGTCATCTGATCCATCGGCTATTGCATCTTGCGCAGCATGGGTTTTGTACCAGTGGCCATCTGTACATACGATTAGCCGATCCGGGTGAGCATAGGTAACGCTGCAGCTTTCTGGGACGTGCGCACGATGCACCTTTAAGCATCGCGTCAGCACATGCCGTGCATCGACCGGCGCTGAAATCCCCAGCAGTTCCGCCTGGCGACTGAGCGTGTGCGGAACCGTTATCCACGTAACCGACTCATCGGTCTTCAGGATGCCTAGCTGGCAGTCGCCTGCATAAAGTACCTCCATTTGGAGGACGCGTAGGTCAACGAACACGCAACAATAAGCCGCTTTCTCAATCGAAAACTTAGATCTCAGCCGGTCTTGCTCAGCGTTGATAAGCGCGCGGAGTGAGTCTCTATCAACCGGCGAAGAAGACTCTTGTGTAGCGATGACGATAGACCTTGCCCAGTGCTGCGCAAATGCGGCCCCATCGCCATCTTCGGCCGCGTCAACTACTACCGCCACTACGCCATATTCTGTATACCCTACCGCAGCAGCATCGTTATTGCTGCTGCGCCCTACGCCTTGGCGGCTCTGCCACGTAACGTGCATCAGCCGACTTCCCCGATCAAGGCTCGCATACGCTCGTACAGCAATCTTTCACGCTCGGGATCGTTTCTGGTTTGGTCGCTGATGGCCTCTGGAAATTGGGGGCAGTCGCTGAATAAAAGGCCGATCTCGGCAGCAATGTAAGTTCGAACATCGTCACCTGCCTCTTGGATCTCATCCAAAAGCTCTTCGCGGCCCTCAATAAGATTAAAGATGTCTTCTAGGTCTCGGTTGGCGACCGGCTTTCCATTTCCCCTGCCCTTCCATGCTTCGAGTTTAGTCGCGATGAAGTACACCGGGTTGACCAGTTTGATTGAAGTGTGCTCGTCCAATCGGTATCGACTTGAGCTCTTGATCGCATCTTGGTACCAGCGATTCGTAAATCCCAGTGAGTCGTCGGCCGGCATAAAATCAACGCGGAGGTCGCCAAGCATCATCGTGCAAATTGGAACGTTTTGCTTCGCAAGGTGGGGCGTCCTAAACCCAGACGCTCGCAGGCGGTTCTGTAGCTCTAAATATTTAATCGCTCCCATTACCGGTACGATCAAGTCGACGTCATCCGTAGCCCGCACTTGATCGCGAATGAACTCGTCTGTGAGCAGTAGACCGGTTGTACACCCTCCTACGAACGTCATGTCTTCGCACAAATCAGGCCCTAGAGCGTGCGCCACCTTGCATATCATCTCTTTCAAAATCGGAAAGACGTTCATGTCATCTCCAGGCGTTCGCGCAGAAGCTCAATAGCCAAATTTCGCTCCCGTGGTTGGCCAACACGAATGGAATCCACTAGTGCCAACAACGCGTACATCTCTGGATCCTTTCGAGCTGCTAGCACTGCGGTCTTGAAGAGTGGTTCAACTTTCATTCCCATCGTTTTCCCTCGGGCATATGGCCACACCGGGATATGTTCACCGCTGCTGATCAGTGAGCGCGAAAGGACGGGAGCGGCGAATCCGGTCGCAATGCCTCTGGTCAGTTCGCCGTACCGAGCTGGAAAGACGAACCGCAGTCCATAGACGAGAAACTCTAATAGAGCCTGGGTGTTGACCCGGGGAAGCTGAGAGCGCACATCCACTCTAGCTAGGCCGATCTCTACGCAATGCTTCAGAGCCAGGGCGATCTGTGATTTGCTGATCCCGGTCTGTTCCTCCAACGCGCGTGCGGTGTAGTAGGAGGCGCCTGGTGATATATCGTCGAGATCGAAATCCGGTTGATACGAGAAGGCGGCATCTTCCTCGTTATCGTGCCAGTCGCGCCAATCGTGTGGCCACGTCGCTACAACCTTGTCTCTCGCCTCGTGTTTTTGCAGACATACGAGTCTGAGCATCACGCCTACGTCTTGACCTTTCATTTTTTGCTCGCTCTACATGTCCCACGTCCTAGGACACGGGACAATAAGAACAGCAAATTATCTGTTGCGCAAGCGCGCGAGGTCGGCGAGGTTGGGAATAATTGGCCTGCAGCGCGCTTTTAGATACTTAGAGCGGGCGTGAAAAGCTGGCTCGCACGCGTGCCGCAGAAGACCAGTTCTAGGCTACACGCTGGGCGACACCGGTAACGGCCGGTCTGGGTTAGGCGAGGGTCGGTCCCCCGCTTCCACCATCTTCTGCTACCAGCGGCTCGCCAACGCCGTTGTACAGCGCCGCGTCAGCCTCGCGCGCACGTTGCATGCGGATGACCTCGGCCCCGGTGCAACTGTAACGCCGCCAGTACCGCCGTGCTTCGCATCAATCTACCAGCAGGAGCGGAAAGCCGGTCCGCTGAGCGGCCGCAAGTAGGCTATCCAAGAAGGTATTCCAATCGAAGCAGCGGCGGTCGACCCAGCCCTTACCTAAGTGGCGCGCAGGCGATCTGAGGGATATTGACGAAGGAACTCGCTCGCTGCTTCGGCTGGCGCCTGCAGCCATTCCTTGATCGAGCCATTCGGCAGTATCGCCAACATCCGCTTCTCATCTTCAGGCCGATGGTAGTTCTTCATGAAGGGGTGATCGTCAGCGTTGACGGTCAGCATGGTGAAGCTGAAGCGCCCCTTGCCATCTGGATCGCTCCATTCCTCCCACAGCCCAGCGATCGCCATCAGGCCGCCGTCGGCACGCTCGATCCGCGTGGGCACAGCCTTCCCGCTGCGCCAGTCGGGCTCATAGATCGCTGCTGCAGGGATGATGCAGTGCTGGACCCTCTTCCAGGCGGTGCGAAAGGAGTTCTTTGTGGCAGCCGTTTCGGAGCGGCAGTTGTAGGTGCTGCGCCCGAGCTTTCTGTCCTTTGCCCAACCAGGCAGCAAGCCGAACTGGCCTACCGATATGTCGTACTCCGGTGCGCCGTCCTCCTGCGACTCGGCTGGGTTCAGCCGAACGAAGGGTCCCATGTAGAGGGGCCAGAGCTCGCCTTGGTATTGCTCGTCGACGGAAGCGCCGAATGCGCTTTTCAACCGCGCCGGCGTCGGCGCCTCATAGTGACTGCACATGCCGTGTCGCCTCCGGGAAATCTAACCTGGTGCCGCCGGCTTGTTGGCCGCGCCACCTTGTTTGACCCGTTGGCTACGCTGCGTTCCAGATGGTTTGCTGCCGCCTTATCGGTCAAGGAGCCGCAAGCAGCCCCGCCTCCCAGCCGCAGGCTCAGCGCCAGGGCCAGGGCCAGGGCCAGGTGAGCGGGTCCACCCGGCATTGGAATCGAGCATTATCATCAGCAGATACTTGAGTACCACCGATAGCATCGAGGCCCTCTGAAGCGGGTCAATAGCTAAGCTGCTCCCCAATTCCCCGGGCAAGATGCCGTCCTACTTCACCAGATCCAAGATCTCAGGTCCTGAAATTGGAATGCCAGCAGGGACGCTCACGAAATCACTGATTCGGCCCATGAATGCAGCGGCGTCGTCTGTGTTCGAGAGGGGGCGGCCGAAGAGCAATACGTTCGCCGGGTATCCATTCTGATCCCAGTCGATCGAGAGGCGCTCCAGCTGATACAGCACACCGTTGCGTAGCCGCTGAACAATCCCGTCTTTCTCGTACCCAGCCTGGCCAAGCGCGTGCTCGCAAATAAAGCGCCTGATCGCAGAGCTCTTGAACAACGCGTCAATCTGCGCCTCAGGTGAAGCGTTGCGCACCTGCTCCCAGACTTCCGGCTCCGCCATCATGAGCACGCTCATCAGCTCAGTGCGCAGCCGCGCGATGTAGCTTTTCAGCCGGTGGGACATTGGGACCTCAGATCTGTTGTCGCTGGTATACGGTGATCGCTAGCAGACCGGACTGGTCCAGCGCGGGCCTCGTCACGAGCTGCCAGCCCGCCATGCTGCCAAGGTACCGCACGCCGTTTTGGTTACCTGCGTGGCGATGCTGCTTATGCCGAAGTACCTCGGCAGGAAGCGTCACTTCGCGATTCAGGTCACGGACCACCCGCGCCAGCCGCGGGAAGACGTTCTCCGGCTTGCACTCACCCTTCGTCTCGTCCAGGTACTCGACCAGGGTGTGATGGGTCAGATAGATCTTGCCGAAGACCGGGTTCTCTACCGATGGTTGCGGGGGGGGCGTTCCGTCCCACTGCACGCAGAAGGCCTGATGCTCCTCGCGGGTCCAGGGCTTGTTCTTCTCGACGCTGATACCGCTCAGGCCGAAGAACTGGGTGCGCAGCGCGTTCGACGTCTCATATAGCTCGCCTTTGGAGCTATCCGACAGCAGCAGGCGCTTCACCGCGCCGCGCGACACCACGAGCTTCAGATTTCCGCAGGTACGCTTGTGCCCCGCGAGCTCGAATTGCACCAGGGCGCACCACAGGCCGTAGAGCTCGATGAAGTCGAGCACGTTGTCGCCCAGGTCTCGGCTCAGGTGGATCTCGATCCGGCGGAAGAAGCGGTCGTCGCCATTGAACAGGACGCTGTAGACGCCTGGCACGTCCGTGGCCGCGGTGCTCACTTTGCAAACTTTATAGGTCATCGTTTGGATCTCGGCAGGTAACTGGAACCCAGTCTCCATGCCTTTCGAAAATTGCAAACGCCGATTCTAGCGCGGTTGTGGGTCGAACCTCCCCGCGGGTCATACGATCACTCAAAAGTCGTCGTAGGTAACCTTCCAGAACAGGTCGACGCTACCGTCATCGCGGTGGGCAATGATGACGCCCTCCATCTCGCTGATCGCCTCGAGCAGCTGGTCCCAGTCCTGATCTCTCGCATCACGTCGTTCAACGTGGACGTGCTTTTCTCGGACGCCAGGGGCGCTCATGACTTGCCTATGAACCCTAGCGGCAAGCTGGTCATAGGGCGTCAACGCCGGCGGTGGGGTGCGGGCCATCTCCACAGGTCCCATGGGGATGTTTTTTTATACAGTATTAAACCGGCCGCTCCGCTGGCAACCCGTATTGCCCTGGCGAGACGAAAGGCACCCGGGCTGATCGCCAGGCGAAAAAAAAGGGTCAGCGTGCGCTGACCCTTTCAGGGTGTTCGGTCTGCCCGAACAAGGTGTTGATGATGAGCTGAGCCTCGGCGGCGTAGGGTCCGAGGAAGGTCAGCGTAGCGCCCTCCTCTGCGGCCCTTACGTGCAGCAGGATCCGGTACCGGCTGTAATGCTCCCGGTACCGCTCCCTGACCAGCGCGCGGTACTCCCCTGGGCCGCCGGCAAACGTCGCCGGCGGCGCAAAGGGATCGATACCGTGGCTGCCTGGCGCCGTGGGCACGATCCGCGGATCGAAGAGGTAATTGCTCACGCAACTGCCCTCCTTGCCCACTGCGGGAAGCCCATCCGCCCCAGCTGCAACAGCACATCATTCCAGTCGACGCCCTTGGCGCCTTCCGGAATGGGGAGCGGCGGCGCGAAGACCTGCAGCTGGATGTTCCGCTCCCAAAGCCGCTTGCGCAGCACCTTGGCAGCTTCCTCTCCACGACCGGACCGGTCCTTGTCGATCCAGACGCGAACGAGCTTGGTCGACGGCCCAGGCTCAAACGCTTCCAGCAAGGTGGCGCTCACCGCCGGGTAAACCCGGACCGCAAGATCCATCCCTGTTTCGATCGCAAACGCGGTCTCCAGGCCTTCGCACAGGTCGACGACCTGGGCATCCCATTGCCCGGTGCAGATGGCGCCACCGGTGACCTGACGATCACTGGGATAGGCGCACATCTTCTTCGGGTTCTCGACCGGTGCCTTCTCGCCGCGGGCGGTGAGAAAGTGCCGGTGCAGGGTGATTGGCATCTTCGCCTTCGAGACCTTGGCGACGATCGCCGGGTACTCGCCTTCAAAGCGCCCATCTTCATTGTGGCTGGCCAGGCCCCGGTGAAACCGCACCGTACCTTCGAGGCCGCTGCGATCCCAGATCAGGATCTTGCGGCTGGCCAGGTACAGCCGCGCGGGCTCGGCATCAGGATGAGTCAGCGGGATGGTCTCCGCCCACATCTTGTTCAGCCGGTTGCGCAGCATCGTGTCCTCCTCCGCCTGCTTCGCCGCCGCGGCCTCGCGCCGGGCTTGAAGCTGAGGGAGGCTCTGGCGATTGACACGCTCCTGCACGTTCTCGTCATCGGTAGAGCGGATATCTAGGCGGTCACCCACCAGCGATACCGCATCAGCGAAGTCGATACCTTTGAGCCACTGCAGCAGCGCGAACCCGTCCGGGAACGCACCGCAGGTGTTGCAGATCCCGCCGCCGGACTCGTGAAAGTCCTTGCGGAAGAAGCGGAAGCCATCCCCCTTGCGCCCGGTCTTGCCGTGCACAGGACAGGCGACATGGCGCCCCACCTTGCTGAATGCGCGTGCATCGATCTCAGGACACAGATCCTCCAGGATGGAATCCCAGCCCCGCACCTTTGCCGCGTCACGCACCACACTCGCTTTCAAATTTCTCATCATGGACCTCCAGGTAAAGCCCAGCACCGGGGCTTCCCTAAACCCCCGAGACGGGAGCTTGGGGAAGCCCCGGCGCTGGGGAGTGGTCCAGAGAGACTTCGCCCCCAGAGGGGGATAAGCCCCCCTGGGGTTGGTTGGATCAGGCTGCCTGCCGCAGGCGCGGTAGGGACAGCGAGTTGAGATACTGACGGGCAGTATCGATAGCTTCGTGAATGACCTCGCGGCCGGCACTGCAAACGCGCTGACCCTCCGGAAGCTCAACGCCGTAGACGTGCTTGCCGGCGAGAAGGATGTCGCCACCCTCCTCTTCACCAGTGACCAGGTAGACCTTGGCCTCCAGCGCGCAGAAGCGCAGCTTTTCCTCCATGACCGCCGAGATTCGCTCATCGAGCTCGTCGTCGGTGGTCTGCCATTCGAACGGGTTGTAGGTCTCGTCCTCGAAGGCGTTGAGCTCTACACGAAAGCGATCCAGGCGAAAGACTCGCAGCTGGACGCTTTCGCGCAGGTAGCGCTCAGTGAGGCTGTAGCCCATGCGCGCAAGCATCGCCCCCGTAGACACGACGTCCTCTTCCAAGGCCGTCATGAAGCGGTGGAATGCGACCTTATGCGTAGGGCCGCCATATACCTCCGCGGCGGTACCTACAATGCTGCGAGCCGACTCGCTCAGGGACGTGGATCGCTCATGTACATAGCGATCCCGCCCCGGTGACAGCCTGAGCTCCTCATCCTGATCAGCGTTTTCCTTGAGCTCGCTCCAGATCGCCGGAAGGATCTCCGGTACCAGGCGCGGGCCAAGCTTTTCGATATCGAGCGTACCGGTGAAGCTTGCGCCGTCGCCCTGGCAATAGCCGAGGGAGAAGCGCACGTCGTCGGACGGGTAGCCAAGCTTTTCGAGCTGGCGGGCCATCATGGTGGTAAGCGCGGTAGTGATAGACATTCCTGGATCTCCGGTAAGCGCGGAGTCCGGCCCCGGCGGGGACGAAGCCCGCGCGGGTTAGGGGTGGCCGATCAGAACGAAAGGCCGGTGCTGAAGAGCTCAGCTGCTGCATCACGAGGGCGCACCATGGCGCCATCGAGAATCCACTGTGGGCTGCCTGAGGGGCACTCCGCAGTAGACTCAAGGCAAGCCCGCCGCATGGGCGGGGACTCGCTTGAGCGATCGCTTCAGAGAAGCAGATCGAGAACGACAATCACCAGATTGATGATCTCGGCCATGGTGCACCTCCTGGTTGGGAGGGACCCTGCCCCCATCGGGAGCAGAAGTCCCGTGGGGAAAGGCCTTGCGGCCCGCTGATACGTCTATCGGTGAAGGCTCAGCCCCCCGGAAGAGAGGCTTGCCAGGATTACGCTCAAGCCTTGCGAGCTTGCGCCTTTACCGCGTTGATCGCGCCCCGCAGGGGTGCGAAGTAGATCGCCGGCGCCTGCTTGGCAGCGCTGACGAACTCAGCAGCGAAGGTTTTGAAGAAACGCACCAGGTGATGTCGGAACATGGTCGGCTCCTCGCCAGTACATGTCCTGAGCATACGCCCGGGCTGGTGCCATCACAACGGCCTTGTGCCACTGTTTTGGTGGCAGTTTTGCAGCTGTCGCCACTGCAAAGTGACACCGGTTATAGCCCCGCGTAACGGAGCGAAGTAGATCCGCGGTGCCTCGCGGGCCGCCGTGATGAACTCCGCTACCGCTCTTCTTACCTTCGAGCCTTCAGTGATCATCTTTGATCTCCTTGAATGCCTTCCAGGACGTGAAGCCCAGGTAGGACAGGAACAGCAAAGCATCGACCACCAGGATGGTGTGCTCGAGGAAGAACAGCACCGTGAGCGTGAACTCAGCGACGTTGTACTCCCGCAGCTTGTGCACCAGGTATCCCAGCAGCACCGCCGGCATGGCGACGATGAGGAAGATGCCGGTACCGACCAGGCTATGGCCGGCAAAGTGCATCAATGGGTGGTACCAGGGAACGCGGACAGCAGGGTCTTTCTTGCTATGGTCTCCCATAACAGGCCTCCATCGAAAATGCAGAGACCCCTGCCCCACGGGGACAGAGATCCCCGCGGTGGGTTGAAGTGCTGAAGGAAGATGCTCAGCTACATCGTCTTCACCGATCGCATGATCGAGTGAAAGATTCTTACAGCGCGGCCTGGCTTCAGGCCGCTGCTACGAACATCTCAGCCGCCAACTGGTCGAGCAGGTTGCCCTGGTGCTCGATCCAGTTGAGCAGCGCCTCCGCGAGAACCGGAGAGAACCCCTGGGGTTTGGCACCACTCACCAACTCGATGACGAGGGCAGAGGGGAGAATGTCCAAAGCGTAGGGGCCAAACTCAATGCGCATGGGCGAGACCTCACACGGTACGCCCTCAAGCTCGTCGAGCTGGTCTTCCAGGACTTCCATGACTTGCGCCATCGCTCCCCTCAACATCTGCAATCGCATGCTTTGAGGCTGTTCAATGCTGGAAGCGAAGCGAAGCAACTCCTCCAGCATCTCTGACGGCTCCGGAATACCGGCCGCAGCATTCGACACGAAGTGCCAGCAGTGCACGAATGCACCGCGCTCGCTACGCGACACAACGGTTCTGTCGTCGAACTCGATGTCGTCGTCCGGCATTGCCTGCGCAGCGCTCACGAACGCGCTTTCCTCAGGCGTCATACCGAAAGCGTTGATGCATTCACCGAAGGTCAGCCCTCGTTCGATGCCAGCCTGCAGCAGCTGTTTGGCCCCGAGCGCACGCAGCGACTGCACGAGCTTCAGGGCATCCGCTTCTGCACAGGGACGTACCGCGTTTTTGTGATTCATGGTCTAGCTCCTTGGTAGAGCCAGGCCGTGTCCCTACCGGGACTAGGCCCGGCTGGGTGGGGTTATGAGTAGATGATGCGTTCGATGGACACGAGCGGTATCAGGGTCTGCTTGAGCAGCTCCATTGGGGTGTCGACGATCAGCACGTGATCGCCAAGGGCCTCAGGGAACAGACACAGCAACGTGCGCCCATCCGTGAGGCGGGCGCGAAAGCTCGTGTGGACATCCACCTCTCCTTCGGCAAAGTTGATTCTGGCCCAGGGATACACCTGGCAGAGCCGTTCACGCTCAATGTCGGAAAACGTCGAGACGAAGCCTGAGTAGAGATAGTTCGCAAGGTGGGGAGCGGTGACTTCCATGGTCTCTCCGGTAGAGAGCGAGACCAGTCCCTGCGGGAGAGCTCCCGCCAGGGTTTATCGATGTGCTGATAGAGGATCAGCTGCCTTTCGACGCGGCCACCATTGGCCACGCTGAAACCGCTTTGCAAAGGCCTGCTTTGCGAAACGGTTTCCGATCCGCCGATCCAGAGCCACAACGGCCCTGGATCGACATCGGCGTTCCCAGCAAGAGGAACGGGTGCAGCGGCGCAGGCAAGCCTGGACCGCCGCCGATGTAGAAGGAAAGCTCTATTTCTCTGCCTGGTTCGCCTTCCGGATCAGATCGTCCGTAGTGCTCGACAGCAGTCTCCACAAAGCCACGGCGGGCGCCCAGTAGCCGTACATGGTCTCTCTTGCGCCGCGCTTGAAGCCACGAATGAACTCACTCATAGCTGTTTCCTCTGGTGATGTCCTATTAAAGGGCTGCCAAGCAACCCATCAACCGATCTTAGTCTAGGTTCTTGCACGCTTTGATAGTGGATTTTATCACCCACCACAGAAAAAACGCACAGTCACCATAGAGAACCGCTTTTTCGAGCACTGTAAGGATAGGGACGAGCGGTCTTCCGTATTCCAATGTGCCGACCTGGTGGGTAAACCAAGCGAGCAGCAGAGCGGCCGAAGCCAGGATTAGAAAGAACAACACCCCTACGAGCACGTGAGCGACGAATGCGCCCAATAGACCTATTTTTTTCAACATTGTTATCTCCGGTTATGACGGGATAACAACGCCCTGACGGGGTTGTTAAACCCCGTCGGTTTAGTAAGTGCTGGTGGTACCAGCTTTTCAAAACAGACCACCATGGGTCTGCCTGAAACCGCTTGAGCAAGCTGCTCTTGCCGAAGCGGTCTCTGCCCCCCTCAGCCAGGCTGAAGGGGGGCGAGATCGTCATGCCGCGAGTCGATAGGTGCCAGGTGCGACGCGCTCGAAATAGCGCTCGTCCTGGACGACCTGCCGAATCTTGGCCTCCCAATGGTTGTTCGCCCGGGTAGCCGCGTAGGCCTCGAGCTGCGTGTTGATTTCCTTGAGATGCAGCGTCTTGCCGCCCTGCATCAACCGACGCACCGCGGCTCGCCAGGTGATGCCCTGCATGGCCTGAGCGCGCTGCTGGACCTTGGCCAGGAAGTGCAGTGAACCGCGCTCCTTGCGAAAGACCAGCAGCTTCTCGTGCGCGATGCGTACGACGTTGCCGCCATAGGTTCGCCGGTCCGAGACGCAGTTGTGCTGCGCCTTGATCAGCTCGTCGATCAGCTTGCCGGGCGCGACCCGCTCCACCAGCGAAGAGAGATTGAAGTACTCCCCCTGCCGGCGCAGGTTGCCCATCAAGATGCCGTAGGTACCGCCGCGCTCCATGGCGTCGTGGATGTTCATCAAGGCCAGCTCCAGCGCCTCAACAAACTCCCCCATCGCCATGCGGCTCATGTCCCACCGATTGGGTTCACCCCAGACGTTCCCGCTGTACTGGATCATGTCCAGGTACGCCGGGTGCCAGAAGCACGAATGTGCCTCCTCGCCCAGGAACGTCTGCAGATCATCCAGCAGCAGGTTGAAGCCCTGGTGCAGGTCGGTACCTTTGAAACGCAGCCCCATCTCCTGAGCCACCTCGACCGAGGTGCCCCCGCCAATGCTGGGATCGAACGCCAGGCCGTCCTTGCGCCGGTGGTAGGTCGCAAAGAAGCCCTGGATGACGTGGCCACTGCAGTTGCCGCGGTAGCGGCTATTGCCCCAGGGTCCACGGTCCGGGAAAGACAGGATCGAGTTCGGAAATTTCATGATGTGCTCCAGTTGAAGGAGGCACACCCCCTATCGGGGGCAATGCCCCGATAGGGTTGAGTTGTAGATCAGTTGCTAGCCGCTACATGCGCAAGCGCCTGTAACTGCCGCTTTATATCGCTAGGACCGCAAACAGCCCTGGCCACGAAAAACTCCTGGCGCTCGAGCATCACACAGCTCTGCGGATCCGACTCGGCGTCCCAATTGTCGTCGCCGACCTTCAGGTGATAGAGGTTCACCCGTCCGTCACTGTAGAGCAGCAGGTCACCGCTATCTGTCTGATGCACCAACACATTTACCTGGTCCTCGTCGCCTTCCAAGGTGACCGTGAGAGACCACGGCTGCTGTGTATCAACGCCACCACTCAGGATAAAGGGATCCAAGCTGTGCGCCTCAGGAATGCGTTGAAGGCCATCGACGATGCCGATATCGAAACGCTGCGCCGCCAACGCTCCCATGCCGTCCGTTAGGAACCGCCTGGCAGCATCTTGCATGTCGTAACCGACAGCTTGATCAACCAGTTTGAAACCGCGGGAAACGAGCGAACACGTGTAGGTGAGTTTCATGACTATCTCCGGTAGTAGGAGGTGGTCATGTCCCGAGGGGGACATGACCACCCAGGGGGTTAGGAAACGGAGACGCTGCGACGGGCAACCGCCGAAGCATCGAAGCAGAGGTCGTCGACGGCCTGAGTCGTGAGGCTCCAGGCCGAAACGAGGCACCGAGGCTTGCCGAACTGGTCGCGCGCTGCGGTGCGCCACAGCGGCAAGGCCATCACGTACCGGCTGCCATCGAAGAAACCGATGATGGCGCCGGCCGCCGTTGCCCGCGGCGCAATGTGGCGAAATAGCCGCTTGCCGAAGGGTGACACGACGAAGCGACTCGCCGCGTCGACCGTGCTCAGACCAGCTACCTGGGCGGTCACCCGGTAATCAGCCATTTCAAACGTGCAGTGGTAGAGGTTCATGCCGATCGCTCCAGAGTGAAGCGAGGCTATGACTGTAGTGGTCTACTGATTCCGGACACCCATTTAGGGCGAGAATGCTCGCCATAGAGAGGTGTCTGATGACCAAGCAACGTCGTTCCTTTACGCCCGAGTTCAAACGAGAGGCCGCCTGCCTGGTGCTCGATCAGGGCTACAGCCATATCGAAGCAGCTCGTTCACTGGGAGTGGTTGAGTCGGCCCTGCGCCGTTGGGTAAAACAGCTTCAAGAGGAGCGCGTGGGCGTTACCCCGAAGAGCAAAGCACTGACGCCCGAACAGCAGAAAATCCAGGAGCTGGAAGCCAGGATCGACCGACTGGAACGGGAGAAAGCGATCCTAAAAAAGGCTACCGCTCTCTTG
>NZ_FOED01000041.1:0-3477 GCF_900110545.1 Pseudomonas sp. Snoq117.2
GGCATTCCGGCGACCCGCGACGCCCTGAACTGGACGGCCGAGTTGCAGGCGCTGCTACCCCTTCTATCTGACGAGGCCTTAGCCGCTCGGGCCGGCTGCGGCGTGGTGCAGATCCAGGCGATCCGCCGCGGCGAGCAGGTGCTTTCGAACAAGACGCCGCTCAGGGAAATCACCGGCCTGCTGGGTACCTGGTCAGATGAGGACCTGGCGGCGCAGCATGGAGGGACCCCTGCCCGCTATGCCAGCGCCCGTCAGCGCCGGGGTATCCCTGTGCGCCGGCGCGCACCTGAAGCACCAGCCGAATCGGTGCGATAATCCCCCCCTCCCCTACTACGTCACCGCCGCCCACTACCGATGCAGTTTTCTTCCAGCCTCCTCGCCCCCCACCAGCTCGAAGCCCGCGCCCGCATCCTGGACGGATTCAAGCGGCGGGCCCGGCTGCAGGTGCATATGGCGTGTGGGACCGGCAAGACTCGGCTTGCACAGGGCGTCGCTGCAGCGCTCGGTGCTCGTAGCATCGTCATTTTCCTACCGTCGCTCGCGCTGGTCAGCCAGACGCTGCAGGCCTGGGTGAGCAACGCCGAGTTGGATCTGGAACGCGTGCTATGCGTCTGCAGCGACGAGAGCGTGGCCACGCTCGACGACGAGCATGAGGTGCTCGAGGATCTACCGGTGGCGGTCACCACCTCGCCTGAGGAGATCGCGCTGAAGGTCGGTGCCCTGGGTCGAGACCTCATCGTGCTGTGCACCTACGCCAGTGCCCCTACCCTCGCCCTGGGCCTGTCGCCCGGCTTTGCCTTTGACCTGGGGATCCTCGACGAGGCGCACAAGACAGCCGGCGCCGCCGGCCGGCGCAACAGCTTCGCGCTGAACGATCACCCTACCCTGCGCATCGACAGGCGCCTTTTCCTCACTGCGACGCCGTTGGCCATCGCTGAGGAGGAAGGCCCCGCCGGTACCGGGCCTATCTACTCCATGACGGATGAGGCCGTCTTCGGTCCGGTCGCCTACGAGCTCAGCTACTCCGCCGCTGTCGCCGCGGGGATCATCTGCGATTTCCGCGTCATCATCTCCGTGGAGGAAGCGGACGACGAGCAGCTCGCCGAGGCGCTGGACGATGAGGAGCGCCGCTACGCGGTGCACGCCCAGGAGCTGCTGCGCGCGATGACCGACGTCGGCGCACGCAAAGCCTTCGCCTTCTACTCGCGGATCTCGCAGTCGAAGCGCTTCGCCACCGCGCTGCGGGAGGCCGTTGGTGCCGGTGACTTCTGGGCGCGCCACATTGATGGCTCTTTCCCCTCGTGGCAGCGCACCCGCCTGCTGCACCAGTACGGCCGGGCCTCGCGCGCAGCGCTGTCTTGCGCACGCTGCCTGGCTGAAGGGGTGGACGTGCCGGATACCGATCTAGTCGCCTTCATGCACCGGCGGGAAAGCCACGTGGACATCGTCCAGGCGCTTGGCCGTGCCGTGCGCAAGGCGCCGGGCAAGCGCTACGGCTATGTCCTGATACCCTTGCGCCTGAAGCGGAGCTCCGGCGAATCCCTCATCCAGGCCGTGGCGCGCAGCGACATGTCCACGGTCTGGCGGACCCTGGCGGCGCTCGCCGAGCAGGACGACGCCATGCTCAACGAGGTGCAGCGCGCCGCAGTGGACCAGGGCGAAACCGGACAGCCTGCCTCCCCCGGCTGGTTCGACAAGCTGCACGTCATCGCGCCTGCTGGCCGTCCCGACGCCGGCGCCTGGGCCGCCAGCCTCAAGGCTGTGCTTTCCACTGAGCTCGTTGGGCGGATCGCCGGCAGCTGGCCGCACTTTTACGGGCTCCTGCGCGCGTTCGTGACTGACCGCGGCCACGCCCGGGTCGCGCGCAGCTATCGCACACCGGGTGGGCACACCCTGGGCGCCTGGTGCTCACGCCAGCGCGCGCTCCACCGGCTAGGCCGGCTTGCGCCTAACCGTGCCGAGCAGTTGGAGGCCATCGGTTTCGAGTTCGATCCGCGAGAGCATGCCTGGGAGCGAGGGTACGAAGCCTTGCGCAGCTATCTGGCTGACACTGGATCGCCCTCCCCCGCCATCGACGTCGTCACCGCGGACGGGCTCGCCCTGGGCCACTGGTGCAGCGAGCAGCGCAAGGCCTATCGCCTCGGCCGGCTGGCGCCGCGGAAGAAGCGGCTGCTTGAGGCCCTGGGCTTCATCCTGAGCCCCTTCGACGACGCCTGGGAGAAACGGTATCAGGCGCTGATGGCGTTCAAGGAGGAGCATGGCCACCTGCGCGTTGCCCAGCGCCAGGTGCTGGTAGACGGTACCGATCTGGCGGACTGGTGCCGGAATCAGCGCAGCCGTCAGATCGACCTGTCCAGGCGTGATCGGCTGGCCGCCCTGGGCTTCGACTTCGACGCTGGCGTGCTGGATGCCCGCTGGGAAGCCGCCTATACCGCCCTGAAGGAATTCCGGGCACAGCATGGCCACGTGAGCGTGCCGCTCGACTTCATGCTGCCTGATGGGACAGCGCTCGGTACCTGGGTCGGGAATCAGCGCGCGCGCTACCGCGACGGCCAAATGGACCAGCAGCGAATCGAGCTGCTGAACCAGCTGGGCTTTGTCTGGGAGATGTTCGGTGCGGCCTTCGACCAGGGCCTGCAGCACCTGGAGCAGTTTAAAGCCGCGCATGGCCACTGCGATGTGCCGATCGCCTACGTGACTGGCGATGGTTACAAGCTCGGCAGATGGTGTTCGAATCAGCGTACGCGGCTGAAGGACAAACCGGACGATCCGGACCACGGCCGTCTGTTGGCCGCTGGGTTTTCGTTCGATCCTGCTGAAGCTGCTTGGCAACAGCACTATGCAGCGCTCCAAGACTACCTGGCTGCCAATGCCGGCGCCTCGGTACCGGTGAAGCATGTAACTGCCGACGGGCTGCGGCTGGGTTCGTGGGTGTCTCGGCAGAAAACCCTGCTGAAGGCCGGCAAGCTCGCCCATGCGAAGCATGCTGCGCTGCGCGGCTTGGGCGTTTTCTCGTAGCAGTCTGAGCAGCGAGATGACTCACAGCTGCCGGCACCCCTTTTTAGCTCACGTTCAAAATAGGAACGCGGGAGCTTCCAAACGCCCTCAGCATTACCCCCTGCGCAATCTGGTACGCACGTAAGTGCTTACGCACTTACGTATTTATGCGCTTACTCGCGGAAGCATGGGCTCACTTTCAAAACCGTAGGAGCTGAGCGACGCCCCTCGCCTATGCAGATCAGTTCTTGCCGGGAGCCTGGCTTCCCAGCAAATCCAGGGCTCCCATGTGCTAACAGGTGCGGAATGCGCAAATGCGCACACACTTAAGCAAGCACCTAAGCACCTAAGCACCTAAGCACTTAAGCCCTTAAGTGAGCGGCTATTCCAATTTGTTTGATGAGTGATCAGGTCGCCGCTAAGAGCGCATCGTAGATACCCGTGCTCGCATAAGCACCCAAGCACCCAAGCACCCAAGCA
>NZ_FOED01000039.1:0-4503 GCF_900110545.1 Pseudomonas sp. Snoq117.2
TGGCACAAAGCACCTATGGCCTGCTGCTGCTGGGCAAACTGGGCCTTTTCGTCGTGATGATCGGGCTGGCTTCGGCCAACCGCTTTCTCTTGAGCGCGGCATTGGAGCAAGCAGTTCACCAAGGCGATTACACGCGTGCGGCACGGTCTATCCGTTACAGCATGGCACTGGAGCTAGGCTCCGCCATTTTGGTGCTAGGACTGATCGCTTGGCTCGGTACGCTATCTCCTGACATGGAGGCGGGAATGTGAAGCCCCCAGGTCCCGTAGTGCCGTCCCGAAATGATCGTGTAGCCGAGGATGGTGCATGAAGCTGCTGGTAGCTGAAGACGAACCCAAGACCGGCATCTATCTACAGCAGGGTCTCCGAGAGGCTGGCTTCACGGTGGATCGGGTGGTCACTGGAGCGGATGCCCTAGATCAGGTGCAGACCGAAGCCTATGACCTGTTGATTCTAGACGTGATGATGCCAGGCCTTGATGGCTGGGACGTCGTCAGGCGCCTGCGTGCTGCCGGCCTCTCAGTACCGGTGCTGTTTCTGACGGCACGGGATGGGGTAGATGACCGAGTCAAAGGGTTGGAGCTGGGCGCTGATGACTACCTGGTCAAGCCGTTCGCCTTTTCAGAGCTGCTCGCGCGAGTTCGAACGCTGCTAAGGCGCAGAAGCGGCAGCCTGCCAGTGCAGACCAGCCTGCAGATCGGAGACCTGCAGGTCGATCTGCTCACGCGCCGTGTTACACGAGGCGGTACCCGAATCGACCTTACGACCAAGGAGTTTGCCTTGCTGGAGCTGCTGATGCGCCGGCGCGGCGAGGTGCTTTCCAAATCCTTCATTGCTGCCCAGGTCTGGGACATGCACTTCGAGAGCGACACTAATGTCATCGAGGTAGCAATCCGGCGGTTGCGGGCCAAGATCGACGATGACTTCGAGTCGAAATTACTCCATACCTGCCGTGGTATGGGCTACAGGCTAGACGTGCAGGACGAAGGATGAAGCCAGGTTCACTTACCTTCCGCCTGAGCCTCATGTTTGTGGTCGCGGTCGTCGCTGTCCTCATCATCGTGGGCATCGCTTTCAACGAGCTGAGTCGCCACCATTTTCGTGCGTTGGATGCCCAGGTGCTGGAAGAAAAGCTGGAAGCGATCACCCAGATTGCTCAAGAGCCCGGCGCGAATTCGGACCAGCTTAAGATTCGCTGGCATACGCTGCTGGGAGCACATTCCGAGCTCAGCGCGGTGTTTCTCCAGGCTGACGGAAGCATCTTTTTTGCGGAGCCTCCCAGGTCAGCGGTGCCATCCCTTGCTCAGGCGACCGAGCACGATGGCGTGTGGGAGTGGGAAAGCGACCGACACATGTTCAGGGCCTTGAAGGCGCCGGTCTCGTGGTCGGAGACCACTGCTCCACTCACCTTGTGGCTGGTCTTGGACGTCACGACGCATATGCATTTCTTCGCCATGCTGGAGCGTTGGTTTTGGGGCGTACTGATAGCCAGCACTGTGCTGAGTGCCGCACTCGGTTGGCTGGTCGCCAAGAGTGGGCTGCGGCCGGTGGCCAAGGTGACCCAGACAGCCGCCTCGATGTCCGCAGGTTCTTTGAAGGAACGCATTCCTTTGGAGCCCGTGCCCGATGAGTTGCGCGAGCTCATCATTGCTTTCAATTCAATGCTTGGTCGCCTGGACGATTCGTTCATGCGGCTATCGAATTTCTCTGCCGACATCGCGCATGAGCTACGAACTCCGATCAGCAACCTGCGAACTCATACTGAGGTGATCCTGGCCAAAAAGCGGGACTCGGACGTGTACGAGGAGAACCTGACCTCCAACCTGGAAGAGCTCAATCGTCTGTCGGGAATCATCGACGGCATGCTGTTCCTGGCCAAGTCCGACAACGGGCTGATCGTGCCCGAGCCGGTCGAGCTGGACCTAGGTAGGGTCATAAGCAAGCTGTTCGGGTACTACGAACTTCTGGCCGAGGACAAGGGGATCCAGCTCAGGGCATCGGGAAGGGCATCAATCTTCGCGGACAGCGTGATGGTCGACCGTGTCGTGTCGAACCTGCTGTCCAATGCCCTGCGCTATACCCCTTCCGGGGAGACGATTGGGGTCCACATCCAGGACTATGGCAGCCGTGTAGAGCTTCGGGTAGAAAACCCCGGCCCCGAGATTCCATCGGAGCACTTGTCGAGGATTTTCGACCGGTTCTATCGGGTGGATCCAGCACGTCGCGAAGGTGATGGCAATGCGGGGCTCGGGTTAGCCATAGCCCGGTCGCTGATGACGGCGCATGGTGGCACGATCTACTGTACATCCCAAAGAGGTCGAACGGCATTCATCCTGACCTTCACGCGACGGACCAGTCTGCGCACGTGACGCGCTTATCTAACTCTCAGAAATGCAGAGCCAGGAACCAACTATCAATGACATTTTTACTTAGCTGCCAGAGCGACATCTCTACTTAGCCTTGACAAATGAACATGGGGACCCGTGCGAGTCTCAATTCGCACGAGGGGCCGTCTATGTGTCGTTTCGACAGCATGTCCAACGACTGCGCGTGGGAACCATCGATCAGGTCGCCGATGGGGTAAAACATATCGAGCGGCTGATGCCTGCAAATCTCTCAGAAATCCTGGCAAGTTGCCGGGATGGTTCAGTGACGTGCTATGCAGCAACCCCAAGATGGCCCGACTGCAGGCAGTGAGACTCATTTCGCAGGGGTACACATCGGAACACTGCCTGGACATCAGTACCATCTGGTAGCGCAAAAGGTTGTAGCCCAGCAGCACACCCCATAGCTCTTGAGCGACGCATCTCTGGCGTCTTGCTTCTCAGGGTATATTCGCCGCCCAGCAGTCTCTGCTTGATCGCCCGATAGCCCAGCTCAATTTCCCAGCGTTGACTGTAAAGGTCGACGATCTCCCTACCCGGAAAGCGCAGCGGGTCGACCATCGAAGTCAGTACGCTTACCATTTTTCCCTTGATCATCTTGCGCAACAACCGCGCTCGCATTTCGAGCGGACGACAGGTGGTATGTGGTCGGTAAATACATAGCGGCCATACTGTAAGCGCGAGTAGGCGGGTCTTTGGGCTGACGCCCGGCGATATCGTCAGGGCGTCAGATCCATACAGCCGTTCGATCAGGCTGCCGGCTTCAGAATGACCTTTGTCCAACCCTCATCTCGCGCATCGAAATGCTTGTACGCATCGGGCCCTTCCGCCAATTTCAGGCTGTGAGAGATGATCTGCGAAGGCTTGGCGCGGTCGTGATGGATCAGCTCCGCAAGCCTGCGGTTATAGGCTTTGACGTTGGCTTGCCCGGTGCGTATCTGCTGGCCCTTGAACCAGAACGCGCCGAAATCGAAGGCCATTTTGCCTTCCTTCGCCAGTTCATTTTTCGCGCCCGGATCCTGAGGAACAAACACCCCGACGACGCCGATGCCACCCGTGGCCTTGGTGGAAGCTACCAGGTTGTTCATCGTCAGGTGATTGACCTCATGGCCGTGTTTGTCACAGCACTGGTACCCCACACACTCACAACCTCGATCAGTGCCTTTGCCGTGTGTCAGGTTGAGGATCTGATCAACCGCCTCTTTCTCCAGGGAGTTGATTGGCGTGGCCCCCATCTGCGCGGCCAATTTCAATCGATCCGGATGGTTGTCGACCACGAACACTTGCGAGGCGCCTTTGATCATCGCGGCATGAGCTGCCATCAGGCCCACTGGCCCTGCACCGTAAATGGCGATGCTTTCACCCGGCATCAGGCCAGCCAGTTCAGTGGCATGCCATCCGGTGGGGAATATGTCTGACAGCATGACGTAGTCGTTTTCTTTCTCTTGGGCATCCTCTGGCAGCACCAGGCAATTGAAGTCCGCATATGGCACACGCAGCAGTTCTGCTTGACCACCCTGGTATGAGCCCATATCGGCAAACCCGTAAGCAGCACCAGCACTGCCGGGGTTGGCCGTGAGGCAGAAACCGGTCAAACCTTTTTCACAGTTTTCGCAGAAACCGCAGCCGATATTAAATGGCAAACATACCCGATCACCTATCTTGATGCGATCTACGCCGGCGCCGACTTCGATGACTTCTCCGAGGTTCTCGTGACCGAAAACACGTCCCGTCTCCATCGAGGTGCGGCCCTCGTACATATGCAGATCAGAGCCGCAGATATTGGTAGTGGTGATGCGCACTACGGCGTCGGTAGGTTTTTCGATCTTGGCGTCTGGGACATTTTGCACGCTCACGTCGCGTGGCCCGTTGTAAACGATGGCCTTCATTAGACTCTCCTGTTCAAGCGACGATGAGGGGAATTCGTCTGCTTACGGGACATCTGTCTAGTTCTACGAACGTATGTTCCACAAATCGAGCTATGACCAGACGAGTGGTGATGCCGTCGCCCGCGCGTGGCGGCCCTGTAGTGGTCTACTGATTCCGGACACCCATTTAGGGCGAGAATGCTCGCCATAGAGAGGTGTCTGATGACCAAGCAACGTCGTTCCTTTACGCC
>NZ_FOED01000027.1:0-17130 GCF_900110545.1 Pseudomonas sp. Snoq117.2
AGTACGCGGCGGCCTTTTTTAAGATGTCTCGCTCTTCAGTCACGCGCTTGAGTTCTGCGCGAAGCTTGCGCAGTTCGGCTTGCTGCTCATCGTCTTGCTGACGCTGCTCTTGGGGTTTGCTGTAGAGCTTGATCCAGGCGTAGAGGCTGTGAACAGACATGCCCAGGCGCTGGGCAACATCGGCGACAGGATTGCCTTTCTCGGTCACTTGCTTGACCGCTTCGATCTTGAATTCTTCGGGGTAACGCTGACGACTCATGGCACCTCCTATTTGGGCCTCATTATGAGGCTTGGAGGTGTCTACGAAACCAGGGGCGATTCACTGAGGCAAGACAACTTATATCTGCCGCTAAAAACCCCCATCACCGAATGATAATTAGGTTGGCTCTACAGACAGGCTTACGTCGAGAGGAAATTGCAACATTCCCTCTGAGCTATATACTCCACGCAACCAAAGCCGACTCAAGTGTTCGAAACCTTCGAATCCGCCTAGACCCATTTGATGGCCTTGGCATGCTGACAGAAGGGAGTAGACCTCGTGACATCTATATCAGCAAACGGCTCGTAAGTGATCTCCATCGATATATTGTGCAGGTTCGCGGCGAGCGAAGCTCGCTGAGCCATCAAAAATACGAAAATTTATTCCTCAACCAATTCGGCGAACCATTCTCTAACGATGGGAAAGGCATAGAGCGTATTGTGCGGAACACAGGTGACAAAGTAGGTATACGCGTCCACCCGCATATGCTTCGCCACACTTACGCTACCCATACTTTATCCATACTTCAGCGGAGTCGTGGCGACATAGACCCATTGATATTCGTGCAAAGGCAACTCGGACACACTTCAATTCAGAGCACAATGATATACCTGCACTTGATAAACGAACTAGCTGACAGTGCTGTCCTGGCTTACGACGATGAAATAAACAACTTCATGGAGTCTATCTGATGGGAAAGCGAAAACTTTACATCAGAACTGAATACAGTACTGAACAGACTGATAATGTTTCTGGCGCTAGCGGTCAAGTAGAAAAATATGAATTTACTGCTAAAGTCATCCCGCCAGCCATCAAGCATGTCGACTGCGGAATAAACACCACACCCTATCGAAAGTTTGACTTCTCGCCGTGGTATGATGTAGGCATAGACTCAATCACTTACGCTTGTCAAAATCAAATTGAAAGATTCCTAGCGTCACAGGACAACCTCATCGAAGTCGCCACTGTAGTAAATTACTGCCGCAACGGAATAGCTAAATTTCTTGATTTTCTTATACTGCAAGCGAAATCCTTAGATCATGAATTAACGCCATCTAACATTGATCGAAACCTGATAGACGACTTCATTTCCCATCTCGCTAGCAAAACAGAGTCTAAGAGTTACCAAAGGGGTATATATTTATCTATCAAAGGGGTGCTAGTCGCACTAGGACATCGCGGAGTTATAAAGTTGATTCCTGCTGGAGATGAGGCTACATTTCCTCCAAACCCATTCCCTAATCACAACAGGAAAGTTCGTGGCGAAACAGCGCTACCAAAAGCTCAGCGCCAGGCTTTCGCAAGCGCCGTTAAGCATGCGGTACTACCCATCTGGGATGCTGATGAGCCGTTGACATGCGAACTACTATGTTATGCGCTGCTGATCATAGCCTTACACACTGGCCGCAATACCACTGCCCTGTTTGAAATGCACCGCGATTGCCTTCGCCCCCACCCAAAAGAAAACACGAAATTCCTAGTTCTATGGAAACGGCGCGGACACAACACAAATAAAGTAGCTTTGCGTGGCGAACCGGAAGACAAGAAAGCAATGGAATCCATCCCAGCGATCAAAGCAAATATCGAGCGGTTAATTCTGCAGGTGATTGCCAGAACTGAGGAGTTGATTCCAGAGGCACCGAAACATCTTAAAACCAGGGTGTGGATCTATCGTATGCGAGGAGGTAAAGACTATAGTGAGATAAGCACTCCGACAGCTTATACCATGATGCGCGCCTGCAAGAAACTTGCATCGGACTATGGACTTGTAGACGTTGATGGTCAGCCACTGCGAATTAATATCTCACGCCTACGCAAGTCATTCGGAAATCGCATCTACGAATTGACGGGTGGCGATATAGTAACAACTGCAATCGCGCTTGGTAATACGCCTCAGGTAGCTGGGAGAAACTATCTAGCTCCGAATGAAGACTCAAAACGCAATTGGCTATTTATGGGTAAGCTCTTGGTGCAAGAGTTGCTATCAGGGAGTATAGGAGCAACATATAAAAATACTCCAGCGGGACGCTGCAGTGACCCTATAAACGGCCAATACGCCCCTAAAACGGCTGGCGCAACCTGCACAAACTTCCTCAACTGTTTACGCTGTAGGCATTACGCTGTAACAGCTGAAGATCTGCATAAGCTTTTCAGCTTTTATTTTCGAGTTTTCGCCGAACGCCCGCACATGGATAAACGACGCTGGACTAAGGAGTATTCACATATTCCTCGCTTAATTGATAACTATATAGTAGCGGAAGGCTTGAGGCGAGGCACTTTCAAGAAGAGCCAAGTTGAAAGTGCACGTGAACGAGCGCGATCCGCGCCACACCCCTTTTGGTCATATGATGTTTCACTACCTCTAGCCACCTTAACATGAGTGGCATCATGGGAACTAAGCAGTGGGAAGCCATTGAACTTCAGCCTTCTGACCTTCGTGAAATACCGGAGAATCAGCGCGACGCCATGATAATTACCGCCACAAAAATATATGACCAATGGGTAGTTCTAAGCATATACGAGCACGACCGTTGGCAACTGGATGGCATACCAAGTAATGCACGCACTAGCGAACGACACATCGACTTCCTAAAGGCCCCAATTATTTTCAGGCCGATAATGAAGCAAATAATGTATCGTTACCTAAGGCGCGGCAGAGAGAAGCAAAAACGCCCAAGAGGAATGGCAGTTAAAAGGCTGTTTTCCAACATCGTGCAGTTCTTAAACTACATCGACAACCTTCAAATAACTAGCCTTGGTAAAATTACAAACCTAGTATATGCCAACTACATCCATGAGTGTAAAGAATCGCATATACCAAAGCGTAAAAAAAACAAACCACTTTCACCCGCGACCTTAGTGAAGCGCTTTACAGCCGTAGAAGCACTCTACGAATTGAGCCAATATACTACTGACCCGATCCCTCAGCCCCCTTGGCCAGAAACTTCACCAAGTGCAATGGTGGGGTTGGCGGGAAAAAAAATTGCTCAACCTTATGCATGTGTGACACCACTCTTGCCGGACTCGGTATTCTGCACTCTATTTGAGAAGGCCTATGAGAAGTTACTTGATGGTTCGCGCTTGCTGGATATTCGTGATGCATTCGATAATTACATAACTGAAAATCGACTTGTAAACTCGTGGCCTAAAAGTAAAGCAAAAAATAGATTTCTGGTTTCTTTGGGCTGGAAAGATGGGCTAGCCGCGCTCAGGAAGTCGCTAATAGATTTGCGAACCTCATGCTACATCGTAATTGCCTCTACTTCCGGCTGTCGCAATCACGAATTAGCTGACATCAGACTTGGGGCACATCAATACACAGAAGATGAAGATGGGTTAATCTATCACTGGTTACGTTCGAATTCTTCAAAAACCGAAACAGGTATACATGACTGGATGATTCCCGAGGTAGCGGTTCACGCCATAAAACTTATGGAACGGTGGGCCGTACCGTACCAGGCGTTAATTTCTGCAGAAATCAATCATCGCACTGATTCAAATCCTCTTGACCCAGCAATCGCCCAAGCGATCAATCATAAAAGTGCTTTATTTCTCGGAGTCTCAACGCGTAAGAAAAATGAGGCCAGAGTGCTTTCTCATACAAGCTGGGATGATAAGTTAGAAAAATTCTGCAAAGCCGCGGGACTCGATTGGACGCTCAATAGCCACCAGTTTCGTCGAAAATTTGCCAACTACGTAGCACATAGCCAATTCGGCGATCTACGCTACCTCCGTGAGCATTTTGCACATTGGAGTATGGACATGACACTTGGCTATGCTATGGATGATGAATGGGGGCAGCAGTTTGACCTTGAGCTTTATGATGACATCCAATCTGAACTCACGGACATTAAAGTTCGCACAGTAAGTGACTGGATATCTGAAGACTCTTTGGCCGGAGGCTATGGACAGTCACTCAAGCGCTGGCAGCGCGATCCAGCCAACCTTGCTTTGTTCAAAGACCATCGAACAATGGTACTCACTATCGCAGAGAGCACTTCAATTCGTAGCAATGGTCATGCCTGGTGCACCGCAGACAATGATGCCTGTATAGGAAATACATTAGAAAGGACCCGTTGTGGCGATTGCAACAACGCTGTTATAGGGCGAGCGCATTTAAAGATTTACAGCCACATGTACCGTAGCCTTAATGAGTTGCTAAAGTGCGACGACATTGGAGAAGGCGGTCGATCTCGCGTCATGCGTGATCTGGAGCGCTGCCGTGATGTTCTCTTACAGCTCGGGTTTGACGCGGAGGATAATTAAAGTGGAAGCTAAAAGTAAGCCAGCTGACGCTCGAAAAAGAGATCTAATGCTCGCACTGAAAAGAATAGAGCACGGCCGATCCCAAACAGGAGATAAAAAGATAACTATCGCCGCAGTAGCCCGTGAGGCAGGCGTTTCTGCAGCTCTAATTCATAACCATTACCCGGAGGTCGCTGAAGCCATCCGTGAATCCCAAGGTCGTTCAAGTCGTGCTCAGCGCGATTTAAAAACTCAAAAACTACATAGTGAACGGGAAAAAGTACGCGCATTACGTGAGGAAATAGCGAAGCTTCAATACAAAATCTCCAAACTCACTTCATTAAACGAGGTGCTGATGATCGACAACAAAATCATGAAAGCCAAACAGAATGATGACCGAATCATCACCATTACCTCTAAAAAAGACTGAAAAACTCGCATCCTGATAATAATTAATGCGTTTAACACCACCACCACCGTTAACCGCTAGTAATACGCGCCATTAATTCTTATACAGTTGCGATCTACCCAATCTCTGCAGACTCATAGTTACTGGCTGCTGCCTGTTCCTGCTGCAATAGCAATCTGTAGTTTTGACCTACAACACTCCAGTCCATGAACCGACCTTGGGTGAAGCTGATGAAACGATCCAACAACTCTCTAATAAATGGCCGGAAGTCGCCACCATTCGCAGACATTCGTTGTGCCGTACGCCCCATATGACGAACCGCAGCCGCCAAACGAAGTTCACCACTTCCCCTCTCAGACAGTTCAAGATAAAGACTCAATCCATGATTAAATACATGGGATGTATATGTAACCCAAGGACTGTAACGAGATCGGATAGCTGCAGACTCTCGTCCAAACATGGTCAGTAGATGCAGAAACATAAAATCCAAAAGATACTCTAGCCGGCCTTCAGGACTAAAGATTTCGCGCCCATGTGTCTCGATTATCTTAAATAAGATGAGTCCTGCAAGCGAGTCATGTGTACTGGACAGCCTGTATAGATCTTGAAGAGTGACCGGGAGAGGTAATGCCCCTAAGGCGTAGAGGACCAAGGAATGACGTAGCTGTGAAAATTCAAAAGGTGAGCTATTCATCGCACGAAGCAGCACGGCTTGGGTGTCTACTAACGGATGTCCATTGGCTCTGTGCAGTGCTATGAAAGCACCGTCCATACAAAACCAGGGAATTTTGTTAGCAATCGATAGCTGCATTGCGTCAAAAACAGTGACATCTACACCGTCCTTGATAGTTAACATTTCTAGCTCAGCATCATGAACTAATGGCAGCACAACCTTGGCATTTTTCAGTATGAGCTTAATTGCTTCAATAACGTGCGCATCTCGTTCCTTCACATCCGATGCCGTTGTTCTGGATAACCTCCCTGCATCATTTACACCTAACATCATGAAATTGTCGTCAGTAATCTCACTCAGAAATTGCTCCAATGCCTCTTTAGTAGCGGCGGGCAGAACAAAGGTGACACCGCTGCCGAGCACGCATCTCGCAAGATTGGTAGCCGCCAAATACCCAATACTATATGCATCCAAGACGACCTCCTGAGGCTCAGCCTCTCCGACGTCGCTCAATGCAGATTTGGGAACCTTTGAGTCGCTCCAGCAATTCAGGGCGGCTTTAAAAGCATCGGATGGATACAGCGCATGGCCACGAAGATAGAGCGGAATCGCATCCATTGACTGCAATCGCTCACGCCGCTCCGCGCCTTCAGCCATCTTCTCTTCCAACAAAGGAATGAACTCAGCAGGGTCAGAAGGCATCTGCATCATCACGAAACAATCATGGCCATCGTTATGGAGATGGCGTAACTTGAGTGCAATTCGCAAGCAGGCAACGTACGGCGGCAAACGCTCCTCAAGCTTAAAGGTTGCCATATTTAGGTTTTCGCTCTCACCAGGGGACAGCCTCAGCAAGAGCTGTCCCACTTGACTAGAGCCCATCAATGTACATTCGCTGATATTGTGTTCATCGTTGACAATTAGCCTTACTAGCCTCTCGCGCTCATGGCAGTATTGGACCGCATCAATGCACTGCTCCATTGATGAGGAAACATCCATGGGCTCACTCCGCCCAGTCGCCAAACCAAAATGGAAATTCACAAAATCCACTGCGTGTTTGCGCGGTGCTCTAATCATCCAATCGACCCACCGCCCCTCAGCACGCTTGAAGCTCCCTGCTCGGCTTAGGAAAAAGAGTATCCCTTTTACTTCACGGGAAGGGTGTACCAAAAGCAAATCCGGAATTCGCAGATGGAAGATCTTTTGCTCTTCAAGGGTACGGTACCGATCAAGCAGATAGCAGCCCCTGTACCATGGCCACGGTGACTCCGGAGCGAGCTTGATCATAGCCTCACTGAACTCAATCGCGAGTGCCGTATCGCCGCCCCGTTCAGCTTGAACCGACTGCAAACTCAACAGCGGTACAGACCGATCTGCTCCACTAATCCTCTTCAACAACTCGTTGAACGTCTTGTTCTGTCCAGCTTGTTGCAAACATTGCATGTGAATCATGACATAAGGTGACGGCCACAGTTCATGACTAGGAATCAGGGGCGTGGTCAGTTTAATTGCTTTATGCGATAGATCGGCAGCAGCCAGTTTCTCAGCCAGATCAAATACGCTGTTCGGGTTCAGCGAAGGCAACACTTCCGCCCATTCGGCAACAAACTGATCAACCTGCTCACTGACATTTTGTCGGTGTATCAGCAATTGAGGGTGACCAGAGTGTTCATGTATGCACGCGGCCAATCTGATAAATGCTTCTTCCATCGCCGACGCATCCGATAGGATCCGTTCATTTGCCAGCCACTCTGCAAGCTCTGATGAGCTGGCGAGATTGATGAATGGCCCAACCTGCTCCAAGGCATGTGGGCTGCTATCAAGAAACTGCCGGCACCACACCGATCGCTTTTTGGGGTCCTCACACGCTTCCTTCAAGTCCAGTTCGGCTTGCCCTAAAAGCGAATTCTCCCCAGCAAGCGCTTTGAAACGAGCTATCTCTACTGATCGATCAGGATCCATATGCTGCAGATTTCTTTTCAGCGCTTCAAATAGTCCTTCGCATTCCTGGCCCTGGTAAACCTTAAAAATCGAGCAACCGAGATCATGCAATCTTACATCCGTACCAGACTCATCAAGAAGGGCAACGATCGAATCCCTAAGGCCATCAACTCGATCTTTGACTTCAGGTCGGTGTAGCCAGAGGTGATAGTCAGCAATTTCCGGATTGAGACAGAGGCCGGTTGCTATCGCTAGCAGCACTTTGGAATTGTACGAGCCATACAACGTATTCAACCGATCAGCTGCGTGAAGCGACAAACTACCGCTCTGTAACCGCAGTGCTCCCCCAACGATACCAGTCAATACTGGTTCGGGCGGAAAGCCCACTAATGCCTCCTGCAATTGCTCCTCATCAGCGTGGTAACGCATGAAAGCTTCCTTGGCATAAATACCAGGTGCAGCCTCCCTAAGGTAAAGAGCTCGGGCATCATCCTCTTGTTTTGTTCCGTGAGAAAGCCGCAGCAGGGCGGCTTGACAGACATCTCTAAGAATCGGATTCGTTGCAGTACCAATGATTCTTGCGACAGTTACCCAAGCTTTATCACCATCCTGCGCCTCGGTGAGACCCACTTGTATCGACATGACCTCAGCCAAAGCTGCCGATTCCTGATCGCGCTGCGCAATGGTCTTGAGCATCGCCATCTGAGCTTTAGCCCCCGCAAGATTTTTCTGGCGGAGGCTTTCGAACACCATTTCCATTAACAGTATCAGATCATTCGGAGCCAGCGACCGGATCTCATTGATGATCTTGTCACGAGCGACGTTGTCTCCATCACCGCTATGGGATTGTTGAATAGTGTTCACGCGCAGACTCTCCCTGGTGCTCAGTTAACGATCTTGTTGACGCCAACGTTATCGCCGCTTCCGCTATGTGTCTGAGTGACGTTGGTCACCGTTGCAGGGGCAACAACAGACACCTTGGCGTTGATTCCGTGAATCAGCGCACCCAAGCTTTGGGACTGGTCGATTCGCTTTTCAATGGCTTTTTCACTCAAGTCCTCATTTATATCAAGCTTCGAAAGCTCAGCAGCTACAGCCTCTGCAATCACGTCGTCTCTCAGCCACTTGCCCAGTCGTTCCTTCAGAACGCCTGCGCTGAGTTTCGCGCCCGCTTTCAAGACGTCGTAAACAGTACTTGCGATAACACCGGTAGTAATGAAATCCATATTGAATGCTCCTTAACTAACTTAATAATGTGAAGGGACCACGCCATGAAAAATGCTTTAACCTTAGGCTGAAGCACCTTCGTCGAATTCGGCCCTTTAAAAACTAAACGGGCCAGCCCTAAGGCCAGCCCGCTTGCTTTATTAAGCCTAAATTAAGCGGCTTTTTTCTTAATTACAAAATCAACTTCCAGATCTGCGCTGGCCAGTAGGTTCACCAGTGCATCCAGGGAAAATTTGTCAATCTTCCCATTCAGCAGTTCACTCAAACGCGGCTGAGTTACGTGCAGTTGTCGTGCCGCGTCCTTCTGCGGCAGGTCCCAAGACTTGATGGTCTTGGTCAATGCGCGCATGAGCTTGGAGCGCAGCCGAAGGTTCTCGGCTTCTTCTGGCGAATCAACCAACGCATCCCACACGGAGGTAGAGCGTTCGTTTGCCATTATTAAATCCCTCTCAGTACATCTATTGCATTTAGAAAAGTTAATCGAGCACGGACTGAGCCTAGAGCTTTACCCCTTGCCAAAAAGGAAAGGGGTCGGCACTCCCCCCCCTGGTTAGCACCAGGGGGTATCGCAGTCCATCAGTCCAGCGACTTGTACCGGGCTTTCGCCACGTCAATGTCGCACTTTTCCGTCTTTTCTGTGGTCTTGCGGAACGCATGCAGGACGTAGATCGCGTCCGGCCGGTTCACCACATAAAACACGCGAAAAGCCCCGTCTTTACATTTGATGCGGATTTCCCGCGTCCCAGGCCCTACGGCTTCAATCGGTTTCCAGTCTGCAGGCTCGTCACCCTCTTGTATCAGCTCCAACTGATACCCAGCCCGCTGCCTCGCCACCATTGGAAAATCCCGAAGATCTTCCTTACTGCTGCCCAGCCACTCGATAGGTTTTAGATCGTCCAGCATTTGTCAGATTCCTTGTAAACGGGGTTGAGAATTGCGGTTGTGCGCTCATTGGTCTTCTCCAGGTCGTTAGGGATGTGCTGATGTACCCGCAGCCTCACTTTGGCTCGTGCAGGGTTTACGACGATCAGCGAGAAAAGATTATATCGATACCGAGATAACGTCAAGTGAGTGACGGAAAAATATTTCGATTTCGATATGTGACGGAAAACCTACACCGCCAGCGTAAGCCTCCAATCCTTCGGGTGAGGACGTTTTTCAGCTGAGGGGAGAGGTAGAAGTCAGTCACGACTTCTTCAAGGCCGAGACAGTTGATCGACATAAAAGCCCCCAAGCGGGCAAGAGGTATGTGGCCCTCATCCCGAGAACGCCCTCCCCATCAGATAGGTGCCAGACCGCAAATCAGACACGCGCTTGAGCTTCAAGATCTTGGCCGACATCGACTTCATTCGGCTCTTTACGCTCTACCTCCTGCCGATGGAGACGATCAAGGCACGCGAAACGCACAAGCCCCCTCAGCCGTCTGCTGCTCCTACACTCACTGTGCAAGTGAAATGCCATACTTCATGTGTTCCTGATCACTGATGCAGACCACATCCGGAGACACCTCTGACTGCACGTTGTTAACCTGTTTTTTTCACTGTAAACCACTGTGGTTTACAGTGAAAAAAAGTAGTTTACAACGCCCTGTTTATAGGCCTTGCGGCGGTTCGCCCCTCTACCAATGCGCTCGATTCACACCATTTTCTGCCACCTTTCGAGGCCATCATGAACATCACACAAGAGACCCTTGAGCACTTGGCGGCTGATCTGCGCAGAACTGAGAGGGAGGGGTGAGCCGGTAGCCACTGCGTGACGTGATCGGCGCCACAATTGTGGAACGTGCATAAGCATGCGAATCGGGCAAGCGATCGAAAGATTCAGGCGTGGCTATATTTTGGGACCGGAGATTGCGGTGTATTTGGTGAAGTCGACCAGGGAGGCGTTCAAGCACCTTTGGGAGGCTAGGGTTCGCCCCGTTGCGGGGCCATCCATTCCAAACGCGGCTTGCCGGCAGTACGTTTGGGTGAGAAGCAAAAAGCTGATCGATTTCTTCGCAGGTGAAGCCGCCCAGATCGACGATCCTGAAGACACCACCTTTATATCTACACCGTTCGCTCAGCCTCGTGATTGCCGATTCAGGCATGTGGGAACAAGATAGTTAGCACGCTTTCTTTCTTGATTGCTAAAATCATCGTACCCATTCTGGAGAATCTTATGTCCCGTCTCGCTGAATTCCGCCTGCTCGAACAACAGCTCGCAGCCCAACTGGCAGAGCTGGAAGCGCTGAAAAATGACTCTGCCCTGAAGCAGGAAATGGAATTTGAAACGAAGCTGCGCAGTTTGCTCAACGAGTATGGCTACGGCCTGCGTCAAGTGGTGCTGATCCTCGATCCGCAAGCGGTGGCTTCCGCTGATATGACCCCAAAAACCTCTCGGAAACCACGCGAGGTGAAGGTCTACAAGAATCCACACAGCGGTGAGGTTGTTGAGACCAAGGGTGGTAATCAGCGTACGCTCAAGGCCTGGAAAAACGAATATGGCGCTGAGATAGTCGAGTCTTGGCTCGCCAACTGATTGCACTGCAGACGGCTACTGGCACGAGATAAATCGTGGTGCGCCCCGAATGCGAATTCCCATTCCGGGGCGTGGCGAAATTTTCTGCGGGTGGTGGTGACACACAGTTTATGCGCATTAAATAGAGGTCCACTTCAAAAATGGACTCTCCAAAATGCGTAACGCTCTCGTCTCAATCTCAGTTAACACCATCGCAAGCCTTCTGACTGCGCTCGTGCTTCACTGGATCACTCCCCCTCTTACTGACCTGTCCATTCGATTGATCGCTGCGTAGCATCGTGTAAACCTATTTTTTTACCTGTTAACTACAGTGGCTAACAGGTAAAAAACTGGTTTACAGGGACAGCGCTCGGCAGCTGTCCAGAACTGCTGCCAAGCGATAGCGCTATACCGCTATACCGCTATCAGCTACCAGCTACCAGCTGGTGCTTGGACGACCGTTAGCTGAATCCTGGAGGGCCGCTTAGCCCCCATATGTACGGTATTTCGAGCAGTCCTTTTTTTGTTCGCGCAGCCTTCCGGCTCACCGCTGTTGGGGTTTACGTCGAACCGTGGGAAATTGCTGCCGGCAATCTCAAGGCGCAAGCTGTGACCGCGCTTGAACAAGTTGCAGGTTGCAAACGGTTCGATCTGCACCTTGAAACATTCCCCAGGTACCGTCGGCTTCGGATCGTTCCAGCTGTCCCGGTAACGGCAACGAATGATGCCGTCTGTAATGTTCATGGCATACCCCTCTGGGAAGTCATCGCTTGGCGGATAGACGTCGACCACCTTAGCGGTAAAGTCAGTGTCTAAGCCGTCGGTCTCGACCCACAGCTGGATCGTTATCGGACCGGCGACAGCAAGGTCAGCTTCCAGCGGCTCAGTTTCGAAACACAGCACATCGCTGCGCTGGCAGATGGCACTGCCATCTCCGCGCGCGCCGAAAAAGCGTGGTGTTTCTCGCTGATCAAACGCTCCGCCTTCGAAGACAGGAGCGCCGGAAGTCAGCGCGCCGCCGATGGTCGGTACTGGATTAGATGGATCGGCGAGGAAGTGGCAAGCAGCATCAGTTGCCGGTGGCTCCCCTTTGCTCAACTGACCGTCAGGATGAAGATAAAGATCCAACTGCTGGCTGCCAGGCAATGGCCACTGCTCAGCATCAAGCCACTTACCACCATGATCTATTCGCGTGTCCTGAAGCTTGCGACCACTACCACCGCCCATCATGAATACCTGCACTTGTTGGGCTGGTGCAATGATCTGTAGCTGCAGATGGCTTACAAACCACTCAATACGACAGGACAGCCAATCCTGCGCCACTTGCCCATCGAAGGCAGCGGCTGGGCCAAACTCGGCATCACCGCTGTGGCTAATGTTGCGGTCACCATGCAGCCAAGGGCCCATTACGAGTCGTTGTGGTGCCTTACCGTTCGCGGTGAGGGGCCATCCTACTTCGTGTCTTAGAGGCCTGAGTAAGAGCCTCC
Organism: Pseudomonas sp. Snoq117.2; assembly: GCF_900110545.1. Lineage (NCBI taxonomy): Bacteria > Pseudomonadati > Pseudomonadota > Gammaproteobacteria > Pseudomonadales > Pseudomonadaceae > Pseudomonas > Pseudomonas sp. Snoq117.2. The sequence continues at coordinate 12,738 of NZ_FOED01000027.1, forward strand.
TGGCAAGGGCTTGCACGGGGCAGTGAAATCCAAGGCTGAGCGGTACGAGGACGTCTGGACATTCATCATCCCGAGCACTGTGTGAAACAGGTTGTCGTGGCTAAGAGGTGAGCTTGCTTGAGCTTTCAAACAGCCGACGTTGAGCCTTTCACTCTTCGCAAGAGAATCGGACATCCAAAGCACCAATGGCACCTTGGTTTGCTCTTCAGGAGCCATCGCATAAGGCAGCCCATGCAGGTAGAGCCCACCCTCACCCAGTGATTCTCCGTGGTCAGAAACGTACAGGAGCCCAGTGTCGAATTTGGTGTTCGCTGCCAGGATGTCGATCAGCCCGGCTGTAACGTAGTCGGTGTAAAGGATCGAGTTATCGTAGGCATTGAGCACTTCCTGCTGCTTACATTTGTCGAGCTCGTTGGTCTCGCACACCGGCGTGAATTTCTTGAATTGCGCGGGGTAGCGCTTGTAGTAGGCCGGGCCATGGCTACCTTTGTAGTGGAGCACCAGGACAGCATCGCCTTCCTGACGCTTGATGAAGTCTTGCATCTCCGAGAGCAGCACCCCGTCCTTACACTCCTCGCTGGTGCAAAGTTGGGGATCCGCGTGAGAGGCAGCCTTGTGGTTGGGAACCCTGTCGCAGACCCCTTTGCACCCCGAGTTGTTGTCAGTCCACATGACACTAATGCCTGCGCGTTGAAGCACGTCGAGCAGCCCTTCTCGGCTCTTGGCCAAGCCATCTTTGTACTCGGCCTTACCCACATCCAGGAACATGCATGGCAACGAAACTGCGGTGGCGGTGCCGCAGGAGCTGACGTTGGAGAAGCTGATGACGTTGCGTTTTTCCAGCTCCGGGTTCGTTTCACGGGTGTAGCCATTGAGGGAGAAGTTGGCGGAGCGGGCGGTCTCTCCTACAGCCAGTACCAGCAGCCTAGGTTTACGGGCCGCCCCCTGTCGATTAACTACCGCATCAGTTCCAATGGCCGTCAGCGTTTTAGGTGTGGCCAGCTGGCGCTTCAGGTAACCATGGCCAGCCGCAAACAAGTTGGTGGGTACCAGGATCAGTCGGATCTCCCGATTGTTGCGCAGCAAGGAGGCATATGACTGGTATTGACTCAGCACGATGCCAGACAAGGTCAACAGAGCGAGCGACAGAGCAATGACCCTGCTGACCAAAGCTCTGGCCCAAGGCTTGCGCCGGAGGGGAACCCGGGAGATCAGGTAGACGGGCAACACCCCAACCATTGCGACCCACAGACCGAGCTTCCAATTCAGCAGCTCGGTTGCCTCAGCGACGTCTGTCTCCACAACGTTGGTGAACATTGTGTAATCGATCACGATGCCATAGGCATTCATGAAGTAACTCGCAAAAGCCGCGCTGATCAGTACGAGACATAGCAAAGGTTTGGTCAGCCGCGCCCATGACAGCAAGCTCAGAACGGTAAACACCCATGCGAATACTATGACTGGGAGGCTAGCTGCTAGCAGCCAGTTCACTTCATCGGTTTTGAATACCAGCTTCCAGAGCACGCTCCAGAGCTCAGCATTCGCGAATAGCAGCAACCAAAGAGTTACCAGCCCAATGAGCAGATTAGTGCTGATTCCTTCCTGTCGGGCAGTGCGAATAGCAAAGATCCATTTACTTAACAGGGTGTGAACAATGGATTTTGAAGGTGTCATTATCAAACTCTGAGAGGCTGCTTATCCATGCGTTAGCTGTGGAGTTAGCGGGAGCTGCTTGGCAAACCTTCGACAGATGCTGAGCGATTGCGCAATGTGCGGAGCGCCAGGGGCCTTAGACCCTAGGCGTTGGAGACGCTTAGAATGTGTGAGGCATAGGGACAAAAGAGAAACAAATCTCGCTGAGCGCATTATTTCCGGCGCCTGATAACGACACGATGACCTCGTGATTACAATGCTGACAGAAATGCAATAACTGCTGTTTTAATTGCCATCGACCGGGCTATGATCAAAATTAGGGCTACACCATCCATTAAACGCAGAGCGCCGCTCAGCTAGATAAATTTAATTTCACAAACAAAACGGTTTCGTTTTGACGTAGGCTGATTTTGAACTTTCACTTTAGCTTACAAGTCTTTCTCGCGAGCAGAACATTCTTTTCAACTTTTGCTCGTTAATATGTCACCTATCAATGAGGGGCAAATACCATGAGCTTTTTCAAAAATATCCTGGGCGGGCACCATGGCCGTGGAAAACACGGCGGAGGCAAGCACCACAGCGGAGGACATGGGGCCGAGCAATATGATCGCCATGGCCGGCAGCAGGGCTGCGACGGCGGCAACCAGGTGTATGACGGCGGGCGCCCTGCCACTCCAGCCCCCATCAAAGATCTGCAGGGCTGCAGGCAGTGCCGGACGGCAAACGATCCGTCAGCACGCTTTTGTCTAAACTGCGGAACACCACTATCGAGTGGTTGCACCGCCTGTGGCTCGTTGCTGAGCGCAGGAGCAAAATTCTGCAGTCAGTGTGGCCAAGCGACGCTCTAACGATAGGCAGATAGGAAGGCCAACGAGACCACAACCCTGCGCAAGGAGAAATACGTGGGTTCAAATCATGACCATGGCAGCGCTGCAGTACGCGAGGGGCATCAGAAGAAGCTAATCATGGCACTCGCCTTGACTGGCAGCTTCATGATTGCAGAAGTGATCGGTGCGTGGATTACCGGCAGCCTGGCGCTGCTGTCGGACGCATCTCACATGTTCACAGATACTGCCGCCTTGGCGATCTCACTGATTGCACTTCAGATAGCCAAGCGGCCGGCGGATCAGAAAAGAACCTTCGGCTATGCGCGCCTGGAGATTCTGGCTTCGACCTTCAACGCCGTGCTGCTCTTCCTGGTGGCGATGTACATCTTGTACGAGGCCTACCAGCGCTTCTTCATGCCGGCGGAGATCGCTACCGGAGCGATGATGTGGATCGCAATCGCCGGCCTGATCATCAACCTAATCTCGATGCGCCTTCTGGCATCTGCGAGCAACGAGAGCCTTAACGTCAAAGGCGCCTACCTCGAAGTTTGGAGCGACATGCTCGGCTCGCTAGGCGTAATCATCGCGGCACTCATCATCCGCTTCACCGGCTGGTCCTGGGTCGACACGATTGTCGCTGTGGCAATCGGCCTTTGGGTTCTGCCGCGGACGTGGCAGTTGCTTCGCGAAAGCCTGGGGATCCTCATGGAGGGTGTTCCGAGGGGGCTCGACGTTACGGCAATCGAGGCCACCATCCTCGGCGTGGATGGCGTCAAGGACGTTCATGACTTGCACGTCTGGGCCGTCAGCAGTGGCAGCAACGTGATGACGTCGCACGTAGTGGTACGGGATTCTGCAGATGGGGATACGGTGCTGGCGGCCGTTGTGGACGCTGTCAGCGATGGATTTGAAATCCATCACTGCACTATCCAGATCGAGCGGGCAGCTTTCCACGAGAGCGTTCCCTCGCCCTCGCACTGATCGATCGGTAAACACCCTGCAAACACATCCCCCTCCTGGCTGAGGGGGATGTCGTAGAAAAAATGCGGTGAAGGATGGCGTAAACGGCAGGAGCACTTCGAGAGGGGTTGGAGAATGTCTTGCCCCCCCGTCCACTATCTCCAGAAGGTTCAGCGATGGTTTGGATCATCACGAAGTACCTACTCACTGCCGGAATAGTGATTCTCGTATCAGAGCTGGCGAAACGCAGTGACAAGCTGGGCGGCCTGGTCGCCGCCCTACCCCTGGTCACTGTTTTGACGCTGGTCTGGCTTTATTTGGAGAACCAGAGCATGGAGAAGATTTCCAATCATGCTTGGTACACGTTCTGGTACGTGCTTCCGACACTGCCGATGTTTATCGCGTTCCCGTTGCTGCTACCTAAGCTCGGCTTCTGGCCGACACTTATCAGCAGCATCCTCATCACAATGGCCAGTTTCGGATGCTTCGCCATACTGCTGCGCCGGTTCGGCATTCAGCTTCTATGATCCTTTGACCGCAGCATCATCTTGATGAGTCTTAAGGATGCTCCGATCAACTTGTCGTGCAGCCGCGGCAAGTTGCAATTTTCCAGGCACCTACAGCGTCATTGGACGAAAAGTGACCGAAAAATCATGTACGGAGAGCTTTTTCGACCGGTTCTCCGTGTTAAACGCGAACCTCACCCATACCCATGAGCTGTTTTCGAACCCTCCACAGGTTTGCCAGGGCGAACAGCGTGGTCAACTGAGCCGTGTTTTTCATCAGCCCACGAAAACGTACTTTCACGTAACCAAACTGCCGCTTGATCACGCGAAACGGATGCTCGACCTTGGCCCGTGTCTGAGCCTTGCAGAACTCGATCTTGCGCTTGGCTTTGTACAGTACGCTGCGCTGGTTCAGCTTGGAATAGGTGCTGCGACGCGCTGCAATCT
>NZ_FOED01000030.1:0-14357 GCF_900110545.1 Pseudomonas sp. Snoq117.2
GCCGGCAGATCTCGAAGGTATGGTGGCCGATCTGGGCCACGGCCACGCCGTCGGCGAACAACCCCACCCGCGGCAGGACCACCCGCTCACCAGCCGCCATGGCCTGCTGCAGGCAGTTGGAGTCGTCCGGCTCGACGCCTATAACCTTGATTTCGGGGCGCAGGTATTTCACATAGGCGGCGATACCGGCGATCAGGCCGCCACCGCCCACGGGGACGAAGATGGCGTCCAAACGCCCGGGGTGCTGGCGCAGGATCTCCATGGCCACGGTGCCCTGGCCGGCGATGACGTCGGGATCGTCATAGGGCGGGACGAAGGTGTAGCCCTGCTCCTCGACCAGGCGCAGCGCCTCGGCCAGGGCCTCGGGAAAGGCGTCGCCGTGCAGCACCACCTCGCCGCCACGGGATTGCACGCCGATGACCTTGAGCTCGGGGGTGGTGCGCGGCATGACGATGATCGCCCGCACGCCCAGTTCGCGGGCCGCCAGGGCCAGGCCCTGGGCGTGGTTGCCGGCGCTGGCGGCGATCACCCCACGGGCCTTCTCTTCGGTCGAGAGACTGGCCAGCTTGGTGTAGGCGCCGCGGATCTTGAAGGAGAACACCGGCTGCAGGTCTTCGCGCTTGAGCAGCACCTGGCAGCCCAGTCGCTCGGACAGCGCCCGCGCCGGTTGCAGGGGCGTCTCGATCGCCACGTCGTAGACGGGGGCTTCGAGGATCTTGCGGGCATAGCGCTGCAAGAGATCGGTGGCGGGTTCCTGGACGGTCATGGCGGGCTCCTGGGGTGTTTCGTCGGGGCCCAGGAGTCAGAAAGTACAAACCCGCCTCTTGGGCGGGTCTGGTTGCGCAGCTAACGCTGTCCCGCCATCAGGTAATGGCGGTAATAATGCTGGGGCGTTGAGGGCTGCGCGTTTTCATGACCGCTACCCTAGGGCCTGGCCGGGCACGGCGTCAAGCGGCGCCGATGGCTGTGGCACAATGGCTAACCTGTTGCCCACTTCCCGCGACCCGATCGCCTCTGCCGAGAATCCCGATGGCCCGCAAGAAAGCTCCCGACTTCGAACAATCCCTGGCCGAACTGCAGACCCTGGTGGAACGCCTGGAGAGCGGCGAGCTGTCCCTGGAGGACTCCCTCGGCGCCTTCGAACAGGGCATCCGCCTGACCCGCGAATGCCAGGGCGCCCTGGCCCAAGCCGAGCAGAAGGTGCAGATCCTGCTGGAAAAGGACGGCGAACTCACCGCCGCCCCCTTCGCCCCGGTCGGGGACGACGCATGATCGAGGCCTACCAGCAACGCTGCCAGACCCGCGTCGACACCGCTCTCGCCCCGCTCTTCAGCGCGCCCCGCGCCGAACTCGCCCGGCTCTATGCCGCCATGGCCTACAGCGTCATGGGTGGCGGCAAGCGGGTACGGCCGTTGCTGGTCTATGCCGCCTGCGAAGCCCTGGGTGGCGATCCGGCGCGCGCCGACCAGGCCGCCTGCGCGGTAGAGCTGATCCACGCCTATTCCCTGGTCCACGACGACCTGCCGGCCATGGACGACGACGACCTGCGCCGCGGCCGGCCCACCACCCACAAGGCCTATGACGAGGCCTGCGCCATCCTTGCCGGCGACGGCCTGCAGACCCTGGCCTTCGAGACCCTGCTGGCGGCGCCCCAGGACGCCGCGGTGCGGCTGGAGATGGTCGCGGTGCTGGCCCGCGCCAGCGGTCCGGCGGGCATGGTCGGCGGTCAGGCCATCGATCTGGAATCGGTCGGCCGGCGCATCGATCAGCCGGCGCTGGAGACCATGCATTTGCACAAGACCGGCGCCCTGATCGCCGCCAGCGTGCAGCTCGGCGCCCTGGCCAGCGAAGCCGCCGGTGCCGCCGAGCGCGACGCCCTGGCCCGCTATGCCGAGGCCATCGGCCTGGCCTTCCAGGTCTGGGACGACGTGCTCGACATCGAGAGCGATACCCAGACCCTGGGCAAACGCCAGGGTGCCGACCTCGCCCGCGACAAACCGACCTACCCGGCGCTGCTCGGGCTGGACGCGGCCAAGGCCTATGCCCTGGAACTGCGCGACACCGCCCTGGCGGCCATCGAGCCCCTGGGTGAGCCGGCTGAACCCCTACGCGCCCTGGCCCGCTATATCGTGGAACGACGTAGCTAGACGCGCTTCAGCGGAAAAACTCGTGACCCGGGCCGCATTTGCCCCCGGGTCCGTTGTCACAGGGGCATAACAAGACGCCCTGCCCGCTGTTGGGATGCCACGCGGGCATCGGGTAAACTGCCTAATTCTCTGCGCAAAGTGATCAGCCAGATGCCCAAGACGTTTCACGAGATTCCCCGCCAGCGTCCCGCGACGCCCCTGCTCGACCGCATCGACTCGCCGGTGCAACTGCGCCAGCTCGGTGACGCCGAGTTGGACGCCGTCGCCGACGAACTGCGCGCCTTTCTCTTGTGGACCGTGGGCCAGACCGGCGGTCACTTCGGCGCCGGCCTGGGTGTCATCGAATTGACCGTGGCCCTGCACTACGTCTTCAACACCCCGGAAGACCGGCTGGTGTGGGACGTCGGCCACCAGGCCTATCCGCACAAGATCCTCACCGGCCGCCGCGAAGGCATGGCCAGCCTGCGCCAGAAGGACGGCCTGGCCGCCTTCCCACGGCGCAGCGAGAGCGAGTACGACACCTTTGGCGTCGGTCACTCCAGCACCTCCATCGGCGCCGCCCTGGGCATGGCCATCGCCGCCCAGTTGCAGGGTATCGAGCGCAAGTCGGTCGCGGTGATCGGCGACGGCGCCCTTACCGCGGGCATGGCCTTCGAGGCGCTCAACCACGCCTCGGACACCGGCGCCAACATGCTGGTAGTACTCAACGACAACGACATGTCCATCTCGCGCAACGTCGGTGGCCTGTCCAACTACCTGGCGCGGCTGCTCTCCAGCCGTACCTACCAGCACCTGCGCGAAAACGGCAAGAAGGCCCTCTCCAAGCTGCCCGGTGCCTGGGAAATCGCCCGCCGTACCGAAGAGGCCGCCAAGGGCATGCTGGTGCCCGGCACCCTGTTCGAGGAGCTGGGCTGGAACTACATCGGCCCCATCGACGGCCATGACCTGCCGACCCTGGTCACCACCCTGCGCAACCTGCGCGATGCCAAGGGTCCGCAATTCCTCCATGTGATCACTCGCAAGGGCAAGGGCCTGTCCATCGCCGAGGCCGATCCCATCAGCTACCACGCCATCACCAAGCTGGAGCCGCTGGACGCCAAGCCCAAGCGCCCGGGTGCGCCCAAGTACTCCAACATCTTTGGGGACTGGCTGTGCGACATGGCCGCCGTCGATGCCAAACTGGTGGGCATCACCCCGGCGATGAAGGAAGGCTCCGACCTGATCCGCTTCGCCGAACGCTATCCCGAACGCTACTTCGACGTGGCCATCGCCGAGCAGCACGCGGTGACCCTGGCCGCCGGTCTGGCCTGCGACGGCATGAAGCCGGTGGTGGCCATCTACTCCACCTTCCTGCAACGCGGCTACGACCAGCTGATCCACGACGTGGCGGTGCAGAATCTGGATGTGCTCTTCGCCATCGACCGCGCTGGCCTGGTGGGCGAAGACGGCCCGACCCACGCGGGCAGCTTCGACCTGTCCTACCTGCGTTGCATCCCTGGCATGGTGATCATGGCGCCCAGCGACGAAAACGAGCTGCGCCGCCTGCTCACCACCGGCTATCGCCACCAGGGCCCGGCCGCGGTGCGCTACCCGCGCGGCAGCGGCCCCAACGCCGCCCTGGATCCGGGCCTGGAGCCCCTGCCTATCGGTAAAGGCGTGGTGCGTCGTCAGACCAGCCTGAAGAGCGGCCCCAAGGTCGGCTTCCTGGTGTTTGGCGTGCAACTGGCCGAAGCCCTGCAGGTCGCCGAGCGCCTGGACGCCAGCGTGGCCGACATGAGATTCGTCAAGCCGCTGGACGAGGCCCTGATCCGCCAGTTCGCCGCCGACCACGACCTGCTGGTCACGGTCGAGGAAAACAGCGTCATGGGCGGCGCCGGCAGTGCGGTCAACGAATTCCTGCAGGCCAATGCCCTGGTCCAGCCCGTGCTCAACCTGGGCCTGCCGGACAGCTACATCGAACACGCCAAGCCGGCCGACATGCTGGCCGAGTGCGGCCTCGATGAAGCCGGCATCGAGCGTGCGGTACGGGCGCGCCTGGCGCTGGCGGATCTGACCCCGGCCGGTCTGCGCAAGGAAGCCTGAGCGCAACCAGCCACTGGCCAGTAAAAAGGCGCCCTAGGGCGCCTTTTCCATGTCTTCGTTCTGATGCAGATTGCCGAGCATGTGGCCGAGCTTACCGGCCTTGGTCAGCAGATAGCGGCGGTTGTGCGGATTGAGGCCTTCCTGCAGGGGCACCCGCTCGGCGACCGGAATGCCCAGCACCTCGAGCGCCTTCACCTTGCGCGGATTGTTGGTCATCAGCCGCAGCGCAGTGACGCCCAGGTGTTCGAGCATCGGCTTGCACAGGGCATAGGTGCGCTGGTCGGCGCCAAAGCCCAGGCGCTCGTTGGCTTCGACGGTATCGGCCCCGGCATCCTGCAGCTCATAGGCGCGGATCTTGTTGAGCAGGCCGATGCCGCGCCCTTCCTGGCGCAGATAGAGCAGCACGCCACGCCCGGCCTCGGCGATGGCGCGCAGCGCCGCTTCCAGCTGGAAACCGCAGTCGCATCTCAGGCTGAACAGCGCATCGCCGGTCAGGCATTCGGAATGCAGTCGGCCCAGCACCGGCTCGCCATCGGCCACGTCACCGAAGGTCAGGGCGACGTGCTCCTTGCCATCGGTCTCGTCGAGGAAACCGTGCATGGTGAACAGGCCGAAGGGGGTGGGCAGTTGGGAGGCGGCGACAAAGACGACGGACACCTGCGGGCTCCTGGCGGGGAAAGACGTACATTGTAACCTTTTCCCCGGGCCCGGCGTCATCGCCAGGGGTTATGACGTCGACACGTAACGATCTATCAGAGCCTGTTCAAAATCTCGCGAGCTAGAGCCAAACAAGACCTAGGCGGCCCCACGAAAAGGGCTGAGGAAGCGGATCGGACCCGCGCTCGGGTTTACGAGTGGTAAATGAGCATTCCGAAGCCATTTTCAACGCGGTCTGGCCAACGCGCAGCAGATTTTGAACAGGCTCTCAGCGCGCCTGGACGTAGAAGATGCCCTGGGCCTCGCGCCAGCCCACGCGATTGAGGAAACTCATGCCCAGCAGACCCTGGCTGGGGTAGTTGCCCTCCAGCACCATGGCCTCCACCCCGACCACCTCGACATCACCCAGGCGCACCTGCTTGAGCGTGGTGCGCCAGGCGCGGGCATGACCGCTGGCGGTTTCCACCCAGCCCGGGGTGCCGTCGCGATAGCTGATGCCCAGCTGATCGGCCTGGGCGCCACTCAGGGCGACGCTGGTGGCGCCGGTGTCCACCATCAGCGACACCGGGCGGCCGTTGACGTTGGCGGTGACCTGATAGTGGCCGTTGTTGCTGCGCGGCACGCTGAATTCGCGGCGTTGCGGAGCGCTGTAGCCGTCGCTGTATTCGCGATCGAGGGCGAAGGCCTGGGTCCGGCCGTCGATGCGCAGCAGCGCCTGCTGGGCATCAGCACTGACCAGCTCGACGTCGTCCAGGCGCTGGCCGACTTTCAGCAATTTGCGCTGGCCATTGACGTTGACCACAGCCGCGCCATTGAACAACCCCACGACCCTGACCTGGGGTTGCGCCCAGGCGAGCGAACCGACGGCCAACAACAGGCCGTACGCGCCCAGTCTTTTCACTGCCCTGCTCCTTGGGCCTGCGTCTCGTCAGCCGACGAGATGACCCCAACCGATGTGTAATCCCTGGACCACCAGCCAGGCGAGAACGCCGGCCAGTACATCGTCGACCATGATGCCGACACCGCCGCGGACATTGACATCCAGCCAGCGGATTGGCCAGGGCTTGCAGATGTCTAGTACGCGGAAGGCGACGAAACCCACCAGCAGCCAGATCAACCCCGGGGGTGCCAGCCAGAAGGTGATCCAGATGCCGACCATCTCGTCCCAGACGATGCCCTCATGGTCGTGCACCCCCAGTTCCCGGGCAACCTTGCCGCACAGCCAGCAACCGAACACGGTCAGCAGCACCAGCAGCAGCGGATAGCTCCAACCACTGAGCAGCTGCCAGAGCGGCACGAAGGGCAAGGCGATCAGCGATCCCCAGGTGCCGGGCGCCTTGGGCAGGGTGCCGGAACCCAGGCCAAAGGCCAGGAAGTGCCAGGGATCGCGCCAGACCGACAGGGGGACCGGCTGGGCGGGGGCTTGGTGTTCGCTCACGAAAGGGACTCCGCTCGAAGACGCTAGAAGTGTTGGAAACCGGTCTGCGCCAAGGTCATGGGCTGACCGTCGGCGGCGAGGACAGCAACGCCGCTGCCCGCCTCGACCCGCCCGATCACCTGCGCCTGGGGCCAGGCGACGACCAGCGCCGGGGCCTGCTCCGGTGGCAGGGTGAAGACCAGTAGATAGTCGTCGCCGGCGCCCAGCGCCAGGCGCAGCACCTCATCGGCAGGGAAGAGTTCGGCCAGGGCCGAACTCACCGGCAGCCGCGCCGTCTCCACCACCAGGCGTACCCCGGAGGCGGCGGCGATGTGGCCGCAATCGGCCACCAGGCCGTCGGAGACGTCCTGGGCCGCCGTCGCCCTGCCCCGCAGCCAGAGGCCGAGGTCGAATTGCGGTTGGGGTGCCCAGTAGCGCGCCAGCAGGTGCCGACAGGCGTCGCCCTCCGGCGCGCGCTGGCCGAGGACGAAGGGCAAGGCCCCGCCGGCTTCACCGGGGGCGCCGCCCAGGCACAGCAGATCGCCCGGGCGGGCACCGCTGCGCAGCAGGGCTTGGCCCGCCGGAACTCGGCCGAAGACCGTGAGGGTGAGGGACAGCGGCCCGCGGGTGGTATCGCCTCCGACCAGGCGCAGCTCGCATTGCTCGGCCATCTGCGCGAGGCCTGCCGCCAGGCCTTCCAGCCAGGCGGGCTCGACGGACGGCAGGGTCAACGCCAGGGTAAAACCCAGGGGCGCGGCGCCCATGGCGGCCAGGTCGCTGGCGCTCACCGCCAGGGCGCGCTGGCCGAGGCCGAAGGCATCCGGACAGGGATCAGGGAAGTGCACCCCGGCGGTCAGGGTGTCGGTGGAGACCGCCAACTGCTCACCCGGGGCGGGTGCCAGCAGCGCGCAGTCGTCACCGATCCCCAGGGCCACGCCGGGTCCGCCGCGGGCGCAGGGCGCCGCGGCGAAATAGCGACGGATGAGTTCGAATTCACCCATGCCAGCGTGGGCGATCAGCGCTTGCCGCGCAACTCGGCGCTGCGCAGCTTGGGCGCCAGCTTGTCGAGCACGCCGTTGACGAACTTGTGGCCATCGGTGGCGCCGAAGATCTTGGCCAGCTCGATGCCTTCGTTGATCACCACGCGATAGGGCACGTCGATGCGCTTGAGCAGCTCGTAGCAGGACAGCCGCAGCACGGCCAGTTCCACCGGGTCCACCTCGTTCATGGGGCGGTCCAGACAGGGCAGGATCAAGCCGTCGATCTCACCCTTGTTGGCCGGGACGCCATGCAGGACTTCATGGAAGTAGGCGCCGTCGACCTTGGCGAAATCGTTGTCGACGCGAAACTGCGCCTCGATCTCGTTGATCGCCTGGCCCGCCATGTGCCACTGGTACAGGGCCTGGACCGACAGGCTGCGCGCTTCGCGACGGGCAGCCAATTTGCCGGTGGGGGCCTTCTTGCCTGCGGGCTTGCCGGCCGCGGGCGGAGTCAGATCGCCGCTCACTTGGCCTCCAGCTGCGCCAGCAGGCTGACCATTTCCAGAGCGGACAGGGCCGCTTCGGCGCCCTTGTTGCCGGCCTTGGTGCCGGAGCGCTCGATGGCCTGCTCGATGGAGTCGACGGTGAGAACGCCAAAGGACACCGGTACGCCGAATTCCATGGAGACCTGGGCCAGACCCTTGGTGCACTCGCCGGCCACGTACTCGAAGTGGGGGGTGCCGCCACGGATCACCGCGCCGAGGGCGATGATGGCGTCGAATTCGTCGCGCTGGGCGATCTTCTGCACCGCCAACGGGATCTCGAAGGCGCCGGGGACGCGGATGATGGTCAGGTCGTCCGGCTTGATGCCGTGACGCACCAGGGCGTCGATGGCGCCCTGCAGCAGGCTTTCGACGACGAAGCTGTTGAAACGACCGACCACCAGGGCGAAGCGGCCCTGGGGAGCGATGAAGGTGCCTTCAAAGGTCTTGATGTTCATGTGCGGGTCCAGTTGTCAAAGAGCCGGACGGCCGGCAGTGCCAGGCCGTCCGTGGAAATCCAGGTGAAGCGCGCCATGCCACCCGGGCGGGGCGCGCCAGGCGGAAGGGTCATTCTTCAGGAGGCAGATAGTCTACTACTTCCAGGTCGAAGCCGGATATGGCATTGAACTTCATCGGCGAGCTGAGCAGGCGCATCTGACGAATGCCTAGGTCACGCAGGATCTGCGAACCGGCGCCGACGGTGCTGTAGGTGGACAGCGCCTTGGGTACCGGCAGCGGCTCGCGCAGATGCGCCAGCAGGTCGTCGCCCTCGATCGAGTGACCGAGCAGCAGCACCACGCCGGCGCCTTCACGGGCGACCCGCTCCATGGCGCTGCGCAGGCTCCAGCGCCCCGGCTGGTGCACCTGCAGCAGGTCGCGCAACGGATCCATGTTGTGCACCCGCACCAGCGGCAGCTCCTGGCTGGCCAGGTCGCCACGGATCAGTGCCAGGTGGACGTCGCCCTCCACCTCGTCGCGGTAGGTCACCAGCTTGAACGGCCCGAGTTCGGTCTCCAGCTGCTGCTCGTCGATGCGCTTGACGGTGTGCTCGTGGAGCAGGCGGTAGTGGATCAGATCGGCAATGGTGCCGACCTTGAGGCCATGCTGCTCGGCGAAGGCTTCGAGTTCGTCGCGCCGGGCCATGGTGCCGTCGTCGTTCATCACCTCGCAGATCACGCCGCTCTCGGCGAAACCGGCCATGCGCGCCAGGTCGCAGGCCGCCTCGGTGTGGCCGGCACGGGCCAGCACGCCGCCGGGCTGGGCCATCAGCGGGAACATGTGGCCGGGGCTGACCACGTCGCCGGGCCTGGCGTCCTTGGCGATGGCGGCCTGCACGGTGCGGGCGCGGTCGGCCGCGGAGATGCCGGTGCTGATGCCCTCGGCAGCCTCGATGGAGACGGTGAACTTGGTGCCGAAGCCGGAGGCGTTGCGGCTGGCCATCATCGGCAGGTTGAGGCGTTCGCAGAGACCCTTGCTCATGGGCATGCAGATCAGGCCCCGGGCATGGCGGGCCATGAAGTTGATGTGTTCGGCGGTGACGCATTCGGAGGCGATGATGATGTCGCCTTCGTTCTCGCGGTCCTCGTCGTCCATGAGGATGACCATCTTGCCCGCGCGGATGTCCTGGATGATGTCTTCGATGCTGGAAAGTGCCACGGTGTCGTCCTTTAGCGCTGCAGATAGCCGTGTTCGGCGAGAAAGTGTTCGGTGACGCCGCCCTTGCTGGACTCGGCGGCCTTGTCGCCCAGCAGCAGGCGCTCCAGGTAGCGGGCCAGCAGGTCCACCTCCAGGTTCACCCGCCGCCCGGGGCGGTAGTCGGCCATGATGGTCTCGCCGAGGGTGTGGGGTACGATGGTCAGCTCGAATTCGGCGCCGTCCACCGCGTTCACCGTGAGGCTGACGCCGTCCACGGTGATCGAGCCCTTGAGGGCGATGTAACGAGCCAGTTCGGCCGGGGCACGCAGGCGAAACTGCACGGCACGGGCGTTATCGGCGCGGGAGACCACTTCGCCGAGGCCGTCCACGTGGCCGCTGACCAGGTGGCCGCCGAGGCGACTGGTGGGCATTAGCGCCTTTTCCAGGTTGACCCGGCTGCCGGGCTTGAGACCGCCCAGGCTGGTGAGGCTCAGGGTCTCGCGACTGACGTCGGCCCAGAAGCCGTCGCCGGGCAATTCCACGGCGGTGAGGCAGACCCCGTTGACGGCGATGCTGTCGCCGAGCTTGACGTCGGCAAGGTCGAGCTTGCCGGTGGCGACGTAGAGGCGCACGTCGCCGCCCTTGGGCGTGAGGGCGCGGATCTCGCCGAGGGCTTCGATGATTCCGGTAAACATCAGCTCAGGCCTCCGAGAGGTAGAGCCAGAAAGGCGGTGCAGCTAGACATCGACGAACTCCTGTTTCGGTGAAAAAACAGGGCGCACGGACAGAAGGGAAATCAGACGGACGAGGGGCTCGCACCCCTGCCAGGCGAGGCTATCCCGTTCTCTCTCATCCGGACTATGACCGTCGGCCCCGGAATCCAACCGGGTCTGCTGACCTCCCCCGCCGCAGAGGACGAGGGAGCGCTCGCGGGCTTGTCCCGACTGATCGGGCATTACCGCCGGTGGGGAATTGCACCCCGCCCTGAGAACTCGCCGCCCGAGGGCAGCGCAGGTTTTGTAACACAGTTCGCCGCCGCGGGGCCAGGGGCGTCAGGTGTCGCGCCGGGGTCGGGCGATCAGGTGCAGGTCCGCGCCCACCGGCGTGGCGCTGATGATCTCCAGCTGCGGAGCCTGGGCCAGGTGCTGCAGCGGCCAGTCCAGTAGCGGTCGGGCGCTGGAACCCAGGAACTTGGGAGCCAGGAACAGGTGATATTCGTCGACCAGCCCGGCCTGGGCGAAGGCACCGGCCAGGCGTGGCCCGGCCTCCACCAGGACGTCGTTGACCTGCTCGCCGCCCAGTCGGGTCAGCAAGGCGGCCAGATCGACCTGGCCCTGGGCGCCGGGCAGCGCCAGGTAGTCATGACCGGCCACCGCATAGGCGGGCGCCTCGTCCGCCATACCGGCGACGCGTGCCGCGCCGGCCTGAAAGAAGGGTGCCTCCAGCGGTACCCGGCCACGGCCGTCCACCAGCAGCCGCTGCGGCGTGCGCAGGGTGGCCAGTTCCAGTTCGTCTCCGCTCAGGCCCAATTCGCTCGGGCGCACGGTCAGGCGGGCACCATCGGCCAGCACGGTATCGGCGCCGGTGATCACGACTCCTGCTTCGGCCCGTAGCCGCTGAACACTCTGGCGCGCCGCCGGCCCGGTGATCCACTGGCTTTCGCCATTGGCCATGGCGGTGCGGCCATCCAGACTCAGGGCCAACTTGACCCGCACGAAGGGCCGCCCGGTGAGCATGCGCTGGATGAAGCCAGCGTTGAGCGCTCGCGCTTCGGCTTCCAGCACTCCGGCGCGGGCGGCGATGCCAGCGGCGGCGAGCCGCTCCAGGCCACGGCCAGCCACCAGCGGATTGGGATCGGTCATGGCCGCCACCACTTCGGCCACGCCAGCCGCGACCAGGGCATCGGCGCAGGGCGGGGTGCGGCCATGGTGGCTGCAGGGCTCCAGCGTCACATAGGCAGTGGCGCCGCGGGCGGCCTCCCCTGCCTGGCGCAGCGCATGCACCTCGGCATGGGGGCCGCCGGCCTGGCGGTGCCAGCCCTCGCCCACCACCTGGCCGTCACGGACGATCACGCAGCCCACCCGCGGATTGGGCGCCGTGCTGTAGCGGCCGAGCGCCGCCAGCGCCAGGGCGCGGGCCATCCAGAATTCGTCGTTCATCCCGTTGGCGGCGCTCATACCGGCTGCTTGCCCGGATCCTGGGCCAGCCGCTCGATTTCGTCGCGGAATTCGGCCAGGTCCTGGAATTGCCGATAGACCGAGGCGAAGCGGATATAGGCCACCTGGTCCAGCTTGCGCAACTCGTCCATCACCAGTTCGCCCACCACCCGGGAACGGATCTCCCGCTCGCCGGTGGCGCGCAGCCGGTGCTTGATCAAGGCGATGGCCTCTTCCAGGCGCTCGACGCTGACCGGTCGCTTCTCCAGGGCGCGCTGCATGCCGGCGCGCAACTTGTCCTCGTCGAAGGGCTGGCGGGTGCCGTCCTGCTTGATCAGCCGCGGCAGCACCAGTTCGGCGGTTT
Organism: Pseudomonas sp. Snoq117.2; assembly: GCF_900110545.1. Lineage (NCBI taxonomy): Bacteria > Pseudomonadati > Pseudomonadota > Gammaproteobacteria > Pseudomonadales > Pseudomonadaceae > Pseudomonas > Pseudomonas sp. Snoq117.2. The sequence continues at coordinate 11,981 of NZ_FOED01000030.1, forward strand.
CGAAGGTGGTGAAGCGTTCCTGGCAGGCCAGACATTCACGCCGCCTGCGCACCTGCTCGCCGGCCGCAACCAGCCGGGAATCCGTGACCTTGGTGTCGTGGGCGCCGCAGAAGGGACAATGCATGGAGGAGTCGACCGCCGGAAGGGAAAGCCTTCATGGTACCCGATCGCCCCCTGCCGGGAACCTCCGGGTACCGGACGAATCGACAGCCAGGAGCCGCCGGGCTATAAGAGCGCCCTGTGTTCGACGACCCCTTTCCAGCCTCCCGTGCCGCCCTCGCCGGTGGCGACCTCCGGATCCTGCCATGACCCCACGCGTCCTCCTGCCCCTGCTGTTCACCGGTCTGCTCGTGGCGTGCTCCAGCCCACCCGAAACCACGCCGCCGCAGCCCACCACCCCGGCCGACGAGCCGGTTCCGGTGGCGGGCGCTCCCACCCCGGCCAATCTGCGCGAGATCTCCGGGGTGCTGCGCAATGCCCAGGGCCTGGTCCCGGCCGGCGCCCAGGTCGAGATCGCCCTGCTGGCGGTCAACGCCAAGGGCCTGCCCCAGCGCCTGCTGGCCAGCGAGACGGTGACCGGCAAGGGCGCGCCCCTGGCCTTCCGCCTGCCCTTCAATCCCGAGATCTTTCCCACCCGCCCGGATCTCAAGGTGGAATTCCACGCCCGCCTGATCCAGGCCGGGCAACTGGCCAGCTACCTGCCACCGGTCGGTGTGGGCGGGCCGACCACGCAGAATCTCGGTGAACTGGTGCTGAACCAGACCCCGTGACGCCCCCTGCCGATCTCGCCGTCGCCCTGACGGCCCTGCTGGGCGACGCCCGCCTCACCTTGCAGGCATTGCCAAATAGCGACCTATCGCTATGGCTGATCGATCCGGCCAACATGACGCGCGCCTTTTCCCCGGCGGAAACCCAGCGCCTGCTGGAGGCACCGCCCTACTGGGCCTTCTGCTGGGCCAGCGGTCTGGCCCTGGCGCGCTGGATCGTCGCCCATCCCGAGCACGTCGCCGGGCGCCAAGTGCTGGATTTCGGCAGCGGCTCGGGCATCGCCGGACTCGCCGCCGCCCGGGCCGGCGCGGCACGAGTGGTCTGCTGCGATCTCGACCCGCTGGCATTGAAAGCCTGCCGTGCCAATGCCCAGGCCAACGCCGTGCAGATCGAGACGCTGGACGATCTGCACGCCAGCACCGAGCGCTTCGATCTCATCCTGGCCGCCGATGTGCTCTACGACCGTGCCAACCTGCCGCTACTAGCGCTCCTGCAGACGCGTGCAGAACGGATCCTGCTGGCCGACTCGCGGGTGCGCGACCTGGCCCACCCCGGCTTCACCCGCATCACCGAACTCCAGGCCTGCACCCTGCCGGATCTGGCCGAGCCGGAGGAATTCCGCCGCGTGGCGCTCTACCAGGGCTGAGCCGAGCCTCCTTGTTTCCAAGCCCGGCGCCCCCACCTATAGTGCATCTTTCGGTGCGACACGAATGCTCGTGTTGTGCTTGGTCGACTAGCTTAGTCTTGGCGCCGAAACCCTTGTTCTACAGGGGTTTGAAGCCTAAATAAAGCACGAGAGCCGGCTCTGCCGCGCCTGATTCGACCCACTTGTGGGGACAATGCGATCCCTGCTTGCCAGGGTAAGTACGTCTCAAATTTGGCCACTTTTGGCTATAAATTGATCAATCAGACGTAACAGAGAGCAATTTCCGCCAACGAAATTGTATCTAAATGTAACAAGACTCCCTGCGGGTGATTTGACCCCGCAAGGGGTCAATCCATCTCTGGGATGCCTTGGTCTCATTTGGCCCATGCCAACGTCGTGAGACGCTAGGGTATCTCGTCCAAGCACGGAGCAACCGCTCCGCTTGTGCATTGCTCAACCTTGCTAATACAGGGGGTACCGAGCCTGGCATGTACCTGCCAGTTCACTACATCGGCATGCGTCGGGGGCCAACCCTGAGGTGTGAAGCCCGATGGACAACGTCCTATCCCTCACGGGACACGCAGGTCTGGCAACAGCAGCGTGACGCTTCCGAATTGCACGGAGGCAAGGGGCTAGTGACCCAACCCGTATGGTTAACGCATGTGAATCATCGTTCGAACCCTCGTAAGCACTACTGGGCCTACGGCAATTTATGGGCCCTGGCCAAAATCGGCAAAGCAGATCGGCGCTCGCTGTCGAAAGAAGCGACGCGGTACCACTACGACTGCCGGGGGAAAGATGGAACCTAACCGGGGAATCGATGCGCAGCGGGGAACGTGGCAATCCCGACCACCCGCCTAACCAGCAACATCGGAAGGCAGGCAATCCGCAAGGAAAGCTGTTGGGTGTGGGGAATGGGAGGGTGCAAAAAGCGAATGGCTGTCTGTAATGGGCGGCATATCG
>NZ_FOED01000013.1:0-95099 GCF_900110545.1 Pseudomonas sp. Snoq117.2
CAGCAAGTGATGATTCACTCAGACCAAGGCAGTCAGTTCAGTAGCTCAGATTGGCAAAGCTTCCTGAAGGCCAATAATGTGATCAGCAGCATGAGCCGACGGGGAAACTGCCACGACAATGCCGTAGCGGAGAGCTTTTTCCAGCTTTTGAAGCGGGAGCGAATCCGACGAAAGATCTACGCAACGCGTGACGAAGCCCGAAGTGATATTTTCGATTACATCGAGATGTTCTATAACCCTAAGCGTCGACACAGCAGTGCTATGCAGCTGTCTCCAGTAGAGTATGAGAAACGCTATTTCCTGAGCTTGGAGAGTGTCTAGGAAAGCAGGGGCGATTCACACAGCCCCTAATGTCGATGCCTGGACCGGTGCCCTGATTGTCGCCACCGTGAGCAGCACCGTGTTGGGCGAGGCGGAAACGCTGCGCAGTTTCACCAACACCGGCTTAGCCGCTTCGGGGGTCAACAGCACGGGCACCGCTGCCGCACTGACCTTCCGGCCCAATGGCACTCTGGTGTCATCCGCTGCAGCCACGATCAACGTCTGCGCCAGTAATGACAAAACCACTACCGGTAGGACGCTGACGATCACTCAAGGTGGGCAGATCAGTATGAAGGACTTTCCGCCGACGTCGGCCAAAGCGAGTGGCTGTTCATGAGCGTCTTACGTCAACGGGGTTTCAGCCTCATCGAGGTGCTGGTCAGTCTGATCGTCATCTGCATTGGCGTTCTGGGCATGGTGGCATTGCAATCTCGTAGTCTGGTGCAGACTCAGGACTCCGTACTGCGCAACAACGCCATCATGCTCGCGGGCGATCTCATAGAAATGATGCGCAGCAATCCCGGGGGGGGCCCTTGCCGGAGATTTGTTCAGCGTCACCAGCAAGTACCACAAGGCTACCGGTAGTGACTTTGCCAGCGTTGCGCTGGATTCTGCCGACGACTCGTGCGCCAAGCTCGCCCGAGGTGTTGGGGGGGACGCCGTTGCTGGCAAGGATCTGACCTGCTGGCTGCGCCAGGTCAAGGCGCTGCTGCCGGTGACCGATGACCTCATCAAGGCCAACTTCGCCGTTTGCCCCTCGCTGGCGCCACCTGCGGTCGGCAGTACGACACCCTACGATGCCTGTGGCACCGAAAACAGCTCGATAGCCATGGTGGTCTTGGCCTGGCAGGACGCTTCCAGCAATACCCAGGGATGCGCCGGTGGTATCTGCTACTACGTCTTGAGGGCCGAGCTATGAAGCGACAGCGTGGTCTGTCCCTGATCGAGATGATGATCTCTCTGACGCTCAGTACCTTCTTGATTCTTGCCGTCACCCAGCTTTATCTCGGCAACAAGCGCCACTACCTCTATCAGGAAGGTCAGGTCGAGAATGGCGACAATGGTCGGCTTGCCCTGTTGCTGCTGGATCAGCAATTGGCGAAGGCTGGCTTCCGTGCCAATCCCGTCGTCAAGACAACTCTGACAGAGGCCTTTCCTCGTCTTGAGGAGACCAATGGCTGTCCGGCCTTCGCTGCAGGGCAGACCATCCAGCCCACTACGGACGCCAACCAAAGCGGTATCTGCTTTCGCTATCAAGGCGCGGCAAAGGGAACGGACGTCGATTGCCTGGGCAACAAGATCGCGGCTGCTACCCATGGTACCGAGGTTCTCACGCGAATCAGCTATGTGGCCGATGGCAGCGGAACGGGAACCCTCCGCTGCAGCGCTCAAGGCCAAGCCGCCCAGGTACTGGTCAGTGGCTTGACCAGCTTTGTCTGGTTCAAGGTGCCGTCCAGTGCCGACTCCAATCAGGCGATCCGCTATGCGGCCTTGTTTTCCACGACCAAGGATCTCACCGATGGTATCTCCAGTACGGTGATCAATAACTGGAACACCTTGAGTGGGCAGAGCTTGCAAGACAGCACCCACGTGTTGCAGATCGTTCAAGGCAGCGTGACCCTGCGGAATCTGATGCAATGACGGGCGCACCGGTGGCATCACAACGGGGTGCGGTATTGATCGTCGCGCTGATCATGCTGCTGCTGCTCACCCTGCTGGCATTGTCCAGCATGCGTTCCAGTACGCTGCAGAATCGCCTGGGTGGCAGCGTGTCCGAGCAGAAGCGGGCCTACAACGCGGCGGAATCGGCGCTACGCGAAGGGGAGCGCCGGCTAAATGCCCTGAAGTTCACGGCCGTCTTTTCCGCGGCCAGCGCAGGCTATTCAAGCTGCTCTTCGAGTGTAGCGGCCATTGGCAGCAATCTATGCATCCTGCTCGAAGGCAATGATCTCGATACCACCGAGAAAACTCAGGCTTGGGCCAAGACCGCTCTATCGGCAAGCGGTACGGCATCGGCATCAGTGGCCTACAGCGGCTATGACGGCAAGTCGACGTTCAGCCGCTTGCCTCGTTGGGTCGCTACGGTCGTCTCCAGCAGCGGGGAAAGCGATATGTCTCTCGCCAGCCAAGGCAAGGGCATCTACTACTATCGAGTAACCGCCGCTGCCACGGCAGGGGGCGCGCGTTTTCCTGTCATTCTGCAAAGTATCATCAAGGTAGAAGTCCAATGAGCTTGCGCCAATGCTCTGCGTTTCTGGCCCTGTGTTTGGCGCTTCCCTTGGTGGAAGCGGCTACCTTCAACCCGAGCCAGCAGCCGCTTTTCTTGACTACCGGTGTCGGGCCAAATTTCTTCATCACCATCGATAACTCCACCAGTATGCAGATGGCGGTGGTGCCGGACGCGTCGAACAACGCCACCATTCGCCCAACTCGCCGGGCCAAATCCGCTACCTTCAACGGGTTGTATTACAACCCTGCGGTCACCTATGCCGCGCCTTACAAGGTCGTTTACGACGCTTCGACAGGCATCTTGACCAAGACCCGATTGACGACGAGTTTTAACGCAGCCTATGTAAACGGTTTTCGTACCGGTTTAGGAACGGTAGACCTGAGCAGTAACTACAAGGTGAGTTGGGGCTACAACCCCAATATAAGCACGACCGACCCAGAGACCGCCCGTGGCACCACCTATGCCAACCCCGGGCTGGCGACCGGTAGCGTCAGTACCCTGGCAGAAAACCCTTCGGCTGATTTCCCCACTGTTACGTCTACCACCTCCAGCACGGGAAGCAGTACCAGGACGAACAACGTTACCTACACAACGTCCGCCTCTTTCTGTCCTTCTTCAATCAGTGATTCTTCGTCAACTTCCGGCACCACCAGCACCACGTCGAATGGTGTAACTACCAGTAGTTATACGACAACTCAAACGTCGTACAGCAATATTTCCTGCTCTTTCAATTTCTTCAGATACACGATCAGGGTCACCACCACCTCTACGCCGACGACCTACACCACCACTACCTCTGACAGAGTGAAAGCGGGTGTGGCCGCTTATTATTATCTTTACGATACCAAGCTCTCCACGTGCACCACGATTGGCACTCGCAACGATGACTGTTACAGGAAGGTCACGGTCTCCAACGACTCCGGTTTGAATGGTAGCGACGAACGCCAGAATTTTGCCAACTGGTATTCTTTCTATCGCAGTAGGTCCCTGGCGGCGCAAAGTGCAACCAACCTGGCGATGATTGATGTGGATGAAAACATCCGTGTTGGCTGGCAGGCGCTGGGCAGCTGTACCTTTTCCGCTACATCGCCAAGTTGCCGTGGTATCAATAACTCCAGTTCGTCGGCCTACGACAATCGCCTCCGCCCCTTCAGCGGCAGTCACCGACAGGCTCTGTTCGATTGGCTTGGCGACATCTACTACGACTCCAGCACGCCCTTGCATTCGGCATTGGCGCGGGTGGGCAACTTTCTATCCACGACTGGCATCAATGGCCCCTATGCCAACAGCCCAGGCAGCACCGAGGCTCCAATCTACGCCTGCCGGGCCAGCTATAGCCTGATGGTGACGGATGGCGTGTGGAACGCCAACTACGACGTGGCCGGCGAGGACAGCAGCAGCCAAGAGTTGGGCGATGGCAGGACATACAGCCCTATGGCGCCCTATCAGGACCTCACCACGGATACGCTGGCGGACTTGGCCTTCCAGTATTGGTACAGGGACGCCAACAGGTCGCTCGACAACAAGATTCCACCCTACACGGCAGTGAGCGGCACCGAGACCCATGGTGACAATAAGCTGACCTCCTACTGGAATCCAAAGAACGATCCAGCCACTTGGCAGCACCTGACCGGTTTCTATGTAGGCATCGGTTTGAGTAGTGCCCTGACCAGCCCGGTCTGGGGTGGGGATACCTACTCTGGTGGTTATGATGCGATCGCCGCCGGCACCCTGAATTGGCCCAAGGCGGCTTCGGGCAGCGACAACAATGTCTACGATCTTTGGCACGCGGCCATCAATTCACGCGGCGCCTTCTTCAGTGCGGATGACGCCGGTGACCTGGTCAGTTCGCTCGGCGCCGTGGTGACGCGGATCACCCAGTCGAACAATGCCTCTGCCAGCCAGGTGTCTTCGCCGATGCTCGACAACAGTTTCTCGTCGAGCTACACCTATGTTCCTACCTTTTCCAGCAGTGACTGGAGTGGGGATCTAGACAAGAATTTGCGGACCGCAAAGTCTGTCACTCGCCAATGGAGTGCCCAAAGCAAACTCGATATTGCCTATGGCAATGGTAATTACACCGGGCGAACGGTGGTAATGGCCAAGTCCGCCAATACGCTGCAGGACTTCAGGTGGAGCAATCTCAGTGCTACCCAACAGGCGTATCTGAACAAGAATCTGCTTGGTACGGTCGACAGTTACGGCTCTCAGCGGGTGGATTATCTGCGCGGCGCGCGTACCTATGAAAACAGCGCTACCACGCCAAGTTTCCGGATACGCAGTCACATCCTGGGCGATATCGTCAATTCGACACCGGTACAGGTAACTATCCCCAGCAGCCCCGAAGCCAAGATGAATGCGCTGGTTTCCTCAGCCAGCGGATCCTATACCGCGTTTCGCCAAAAATGGGCCAGCCGTGCCACACGTATCTATGTCGGAGGCAACGACGGCATGCTGCACGGCTTCGATGATGGCGGTAACGAAAATTCGCCTTCATTCCCAGTGCGGTCCTGCCCACTCTCTACAAGCTCACCGACGTGAACTACACCGGCGGTGCGCACCAGTTCTATGTCGATGGCTCGCCGGTGGTACAGGACGTCTATTTCGGCGGGAGCTGGCACACGGTGTTGATAGGGACCCTGCGTGGCGGTGGTCGCGGCCTCTTTGCCCTGGACATCACCGATCCAGACGATATCAAGTTGTTGTGGGAAAAAAGCAGTAGTGATTATCCCCAGCTGGGCTACACCTATGCAAAACCGGTAGTCACTCGGTTGCAGAACGGTTCCTGGGCAGTGGTGCTGGGCAACGGCTATGGCAGCAATTGGACGAACAACGGCGCTACCTTGGAGAATGCCGCTTCGCTGTATCTACTCAATGTCAGCGATGGCAGCTTGATTTCGCAGTTGACCGCCTCTGCCAGCGGTACGGCGGTGAATGGTCTGTCTTCGCCGCTCGTGGCCGATGTCAATAACGACCTGATTGCCGACTATGCCTATGCAGGTGATTTACAGGGTCGCTTGTGGCGCTTCGATTTGGTGGGTAGCAGCGCGACCAGCTACAGCGTTGCCTTTGGTGGCAAGACGCCCTTGTATAGTGTCCTGGCCAGCAGCTACTCGAGCGGCTTGAGCAGCTTTACCCAGGCCATCACTGCAGCGCCTTATCTGGTACGTCATCCATCCGGTACCGGCTATCTGATCGTCTTCGGGACGGGCAAGTACTTGGAGGGCGCCGATGCCACGGCCAATACCACCAAGGCCATGACGCTCTATGGCATCTGGGATCGTCAGGCTACGGGTACCGCCGCCAGCACGACACCGACGTTGACCGTTGCCAACCTGCAGCAGCAAACGCTGGGTGCGGACACTGGCATCTCCTATACCAGCTCTACGGGAGACTCGGTCGCATCCACTGCCAATACGCTGTCCACGACAGCGGTGGACTGGTACACGAGTACCAATACGGCGGGCAAGTATGGCTGGTACGTCAATCTGCCGCTGACGGGCGAGATGGTCATCAACAAGGCCCAGTACATCAGCGATACCTTGCTGTTCACATCGCTGGTGCCCAACGACGATCCGTGCGATTCCGGCGCGGTGACCTACCTGTATGCCCTCAATCCGTATACCGGCGGTGGCAGCGATCTCCTCGAACTTGGGCTGGATACCTCTTATTCACGGCTCAAACTGGCAGGCCTCTATGGCGGCGCCTCCATCTTCACCTATGGCAACAGCGTCGTCATTTCAGGGACGAGCCCGTCCACCACGACTACACTGACCAATGCTGATGGTTCCGTTACCACGACGACCCTGGATCCGAGTCTGTCGAAATCCACGGTCACCAAGCCAAAGTTCTCCCGCCAGACCTGGCGCACCATACCCAATCAGAATCCTGACGAATGAAATTTTCGATGCGAGCACGAGGCTTTACCCTGATCGAGCTGATGGTCGTCGTGGCGATCGTCGGCATCCTGGCGGCCATCGCCTATCCGAGCTATCAGAGCTACGTTTTGCGCTCTCATCGTAGCGAGGGGCAGGCACTGCTCAATGAAGCGGCGGCGCGGATGGAGCGCTTCTATGCGCAGAACAACGCCTATCCGACCACGGTGAAGGACCTGAACATCGTGAATACCAAGACCGCAGCCGGCAGCGACAAGGTGTTTTCCAGCAGTGGTTATTACCAGTTGGGCATCGTGGCCAATACCGCTGGTAGCGATGCCTACAGCCAGAATGGTCCTTACCTGCTGACGGCGGAGCCGAAGGATACTCAGGCCAATGATGTCTGCGGCAACCTGATGCTTAATGCCCAGGGCGTCAAGAAGGTATCTAAAGGCAACGCCACCGACTGCTGGCGCTAATCCTCCCGCCCCTGCACCAGGCCTGCATCCCGCTCCTGCTCCACCCGATAGCCGCCAAAGCCCAGAGTCACCCGCTGGGTGGCGTCGGCCTTGCCGGCGTCTTCGGCTTCGTGCTCGACCACCAGGCGATTGAGGCGGTTGAGCAGCTGCATGGATTCGTCGTAGGCGGTGCGATAGAGACTCAGGGTCGAGTCCTGGGTCAGGTTGTGGCCGTAGACCACATGGAAGGTGAAGTCCGGCGCGGCGCGATCCTGCAGGTAGAGGCGCTCGAAACCGGCCAGCAGGTCGCCGGTGAAGTGGGCCAGCAGCCGGCCCGCGCCTTCCTGGCTCTCGGTGCCGCGCAGCAACGAGCGTGGCGTGAGCACCACCCGGTCTTCCTCGTCGAGGCGGGCATAGCCCTTGCGCAGCCATTCATCCAACACGGTACGGGCGCGGACGTCGCTGCCGACGCTGGCGACCAGGGCGTCGAAACTCTGTTCGCCGCCGCGGCGCTGGGTGCGGGGCAGGGGGCGCAGATTGCCCTCGGCATCGAGCAGGTCCAGCCGTGAGGTCCAGGCGCTGAGCACCTGCCATTCCAGGCTGGGCGTGCAGGGCGTACGTTCCGGGCCAGCCTCGCGCAGGGCGCGGACCTCGCGGCGCGGCAGGCCGGTCAGGACCGAGATGCGGCTGTCGGAGTTGGGCTTGTCGCCCAGCGGCTCGAAATCCTGGGCGACTTCGAAGTAGGTCTGGCGCAGCAGCCGATCGAAGGTCTGGTAGGTCACGCCGGAGGCGATGGCGATTCGTACCAGCCGACCGATCAGGCTGCGCAGAAGCAAGGGAACCTTGGTGGAAAGCATGGGGGACTCGATGCGGCAGACGCCCTCCCATCTTCGCGGGGCCTTGGGTCCCCGTCAAACCAGCCAGTCATAAAGTGTCGCGGACGCCGCTCAGGCTGTCGTCCGCGGGGCAGGGCACTGCCTAGCCGGGTGTGCCCGATTCGGTCTCGCCGGCCACGTCCGGGTCGTCCGGAAACTCCTCCGGCTCCATGTCGGCATAAGGCAGCTCTTCGGGTGGCGGGGTATTGCTGGGGTTGTCGTAGGTCTTCTGGTCGGCGTCGCTCATGGTGGGCTCCTGGGTGGGTGGTGGAGATATCGAACCCCCCTGGGCGGGGCCGTTCCCGAGCACCCCGTCGAGCGCGACCTTGTGTCGGCTGAGTGGCCAATGGCCGAACGCCGTTATCGCGATAGCGGTCCATTGGCTGACCGTCTCGTCCGAATGACGGCGCCCGAGGAGTCCCGTGATGACCACGCCTACCGCTGTCCATCCGCTGCCGTTCCAGCCCGCCTTCGAACAGGTGCCGGATGATGAAGCCGATACCATTCGCGAGATGGTCGCGGCCATGAGAGACATCACCGAGACCACCTATGCCAATGGTGGTCATGCCATCCGCAGCGTGCACGCCAAGAGTCATGGTCTGCTCACGGGCCAGGTGACGGTGCTGGATGGTCTGCCGCCGGCCTATGCCCATGGCGCCTTCGCCACGCCGGGCAGCTATGCCGCGGTGCTGAGATTCTCTACCAACCCCGGCGACATCCTGGCCGACAGCGTTTCCACCCCCCGTGGCCTGGCGCTCAAGCTGATCGACGTGCCAGGCGAGCGCCTGCCTGGCAGCGAAGGACAGGTGACCCAGGATTTCGTCATGCAGAACGCGCCGGCCTTTACCGCGCCGGATCCCAAGACCTTTCTCAAGACGCTCAAGCTGCTGGCCAAGACCACCGACCGCGGCGAGGGCCTGAAGAAGGTGGCGTCGGCGGTGCTGCGCGGCACCGAGAAGGTAGTGGAGGCCTTTGGCGGCGAGAGTCCGACGCTCAAGAGTCTGGGTGGCCACCCGGAGACCCATCCGCTCGGCGAGACCTTCTACACCATGGCGCCCTTTCTCTACGGCCCCTATTTCGCCAAGCTCAGCGTGGTGCCGGTGGCGCCGGAGCTGACCGCCCTGACCGATGCCCCGGTGGAGGTCAACGGCAAGCCAGACGGCCTGCGCGAGGCGGTCAACGCCCATTTCGCCCAGCACGGCGGGGTCTGGGAGATCCGCGTGCAACTGGGGGTAGACATCGATCAGACGCCGATCGAGGACGCCTCGGTGGTCTGGCCGGAAGACCTGACCCCCTATGTGACCGTGGCGCGCCTGGAGGTCCAGCCGCAACCGGCCTGGAACGAGGCACGCTCGCGCGAGGTGGACGACGCCATGGTGTTCAGCCCCTGGCACGGTCTGGCCGCGCATCGACCCCTTGGCGGCATCATGAGATCGCGGCAACCGGCCTACGAGATGTCTTCGCAGTTTCGCAGCGAGCGCAACGGCTGCCCGTTGCACCATCCGCGCGGACCGGTGGAGTTGTAGGCGAGGCTCAGTTGAGCGTGGCGAGTTCGGCGTCGTCGAGTTCGCGGGCGCGTACCGCGGCCGGACGGCTTACCAGCCCGGCCACATAGCGCTCGAAGTGCGGGCGCTTCTCGACGGTGCCGAAGGCCATGCCCCAAGCGAGATGGGCGCCGACATAGACGTCGGCAGCGGTGAAGCGGTCGTCCACCAGGTATTCACCCGGGGCCAGGGCGGCCTCCAGGGTATCGAGCACCTCGGCGAGACTGCCGTAGCCCACCGCGCCGCGTTTCTGCGGATCCTCGGGCAGGACCACGCTCAGGGCCTGGTTGGTGGCGGCGGCCTCCAGCGGGCCGGCGGCAAAGAACAGCCAGCGGTAGTAGGCACCGCGCGCCGGATCGTTGAGGGGTGGTGCGAGACCGGCGGCGGGAAAGGCGTCGGCGAGATAGGCGCAGATGGCCGCCGTCTCGGTCACCACGGCGGCGCCATGGCGCAACGCCGGCACCTTGCCCATGGGATTGATGGCGCGATAGGCCGGGGATTTCATCGCCGGCCCGTAGTCGACCCGCTGCACTTCATAGGGCTGTCCGAGCTCCTCCAGCAGCCAGCGCACGATGCGTCCGCGCGACATGGGATGGGTATAGAGCACAGGCCGGTCGAACATGGTGTAACTTCCTTGAGTTGTCGTACCCCTTAGCATAGGTAGGCCCTGCTCCAGCGTCCATTCACGGGAGAGCCGGTACCCTTCTGCTAGACTGGTAAACCTTTACCAGCCGTTTCACAGGACTCCCGTGCCCTCATCCTTCGCTTCCCTGCCGCTGGCCGAGGCCATGCAGGCCAATCTGGCCGAACTCGGCTACCTGAGCATGACGCCCATCCAGGCGGCCAGCCTGCCCATTATCCTCAAGGGCCAGGATCTCATCGCCCAGGCCAAGACCGGCTCGGGCAAGACGGCGGCCTTCGGTATCGGCCTGTTGACGGGGCTCAACCCGCGCTATTTCGGCTGTCAGGCTCTGGTCCTCTGTCCGACCCGCGAGCTGGCGGATCAGGTGGCCCGCGAACTGCGTCGCCTGGCGCGCACCACGCCCAATCTCAAGATCCTGACCCTGTGCGGCGGCATGCCGCTGGGGCCGCAGATCGCCTCCCTGGAGCACGGCGCCCAGGTGATCGTCGGCACCCCGGGGCGGGTGCAGGAACACCTGCGCAAGGGCACCCTGGTGCTGGACGGTCTCAACGTCGCGGTGCTCGACGAAGCCGATCGCATGCTTGATATGGGCTTCATCGATGCCATCGCCGACATCCTTCGGCAGACCCCGGCGCGGCGGCAGACGCTGCTGTTTTCCGCGACCTACCCGGAAGGCATCGAGCGCCTGGCCGAGGATTATCTGCGCGCGCCGCTGCGCATCAGTGTCGAAAGTCAGCACAGCGAGACCCAGATCCGCCAGCGCTTCTACGAGATCGCCGCCCAGGATCGCCTGGCCGCCGTGGTGCGTCTGCTCAGGCACCATCGCCCGGCCAGCGCCGTGGCCTTCTGCCAGACCCGCCAGCAGTGCCAGGAGGTGGTCGAGGCGCTGCACGCCCAGCGCATCTCCGCCGCTGCCCTGCATGGCGACCTGGAGCAGCGCGAACGGGACCAGGTGCTGGCGATGTTCGCCAACCGCAGCCTTTGTGTGCTGGTGGCCACCGACGTGGCGGCCCGCGGCATCGACGTGGCCGGCCTGGAGGCCGTGATCAACGTGGAGCTGTCTCGCGATCCGGCGGTGCACGTGCATCGCATCGGCCGCAGCGGTCGCGCCGGTGAACAGGGCCTGGCGCTGTCGCTGGTGGCGCCGGCCGAGGCCAGCCGCGCCCAGGCCATCGAGGTACAGCAGGGTTCGCCGCTGGATTGGCAGCCGCTGGGTGCCCTGCGCGACACCCCGGAGCCGCTGGTGCCGACCATGCACACCCTGGCCCTGGCGGCCGGCAAGAAGGACAAGCTGCGCCCCGGCGACATCCTCGGCGCCCTGACCGGCGACGCCGGCCTGCCCGGTGCCAAGATCGGCAAGATCACCCTGTTCGACAACCAGGCTTTCGTCGCCGTGGAACGCGATATCGCCCGCCAGGCGCTGCAGCGGCTGAGCGAAGGCAAGATCAAGGGGCGATCGATCAAGGTGCGGATGTTGTAGGTTGATCTATCGCGGCCATGGGCCGCTCCTACAGGTATCCAACCTATCCGTAGGAGCGGTCGCTACGGCGCACCGGCATGGCCGCGATAGTGGCGTAGGTTGGGTTGAGCGCAGCGAAGCCCAACGGTGCCCCCATCGCACCGAAGTGCAGGCTAACCTCCGATCCCCATCCGCCGCCTGGCGCGATGCGAGGAGCCATTGCGCACCGCCCAGCGCAGCACCGGCGCGGTGGCGCCGATACCGGTACGAATCAGCCGTTTTTGCAACAGGCTCTGGTGGAAACCGAGCTCCTCGCTGGCCCAGTCGGGCAAGAGGTCGATGCCGGCCTGCATCATCAGGGCCCCGAAGGGTTTGGCCAGGGCGCTGGGTGCAGGCGCCTGCAGCAACACCCGGCAGACCTCGCGGCTGCGTTCGTCGCAGACCAGCTGGGGACGGATCCCCTGGTAGTAGGCGGCGATCTCCGCCCGCGAACGGGGGACGTCGGTCGCCCCCAGGCGTTCGGCGACCAGGGCGATCTCGGCGTAGTAGCGGTCCTGTTCGGCGCCCGGCAACTGGGGATCGAAATAGCGCAGGTAGGCCGCGAGGAAATGACTGACCTCGGCCACATGGACCCAGGTCAGCAGCGCCGGGTCTTCGGCGCTGTAGGGGCGGCCATCGGCGGCCTGGCCGCGGATATGACGGTGGATGGCCTGGACCCGGGCGATCAGCCGCTCGGCGTCGCCGCGACTGCCAAAGGTGGTGGCGGCGATGAACTGACCAGTGCGCCGCAAGCGGCCGAGCATGTCTTCGCGAAACTTCGAATGGTCCCAGACCCCGGCCAGGGCCAGCGGGTGCAGCGTCTGCATCAGCAGGGCGGCGATGCCGCCAATCAGCATGCAGGTGAAGTCGCTGTGCACCCGCCAGGGAACGCTGCCCGGTCCGAACAGCCCGGGATCGCCCGGTGGCTGCTCGTAATCGACCTCGCCCAGGGACAGTCCGGTCAGGCTCATCACCTGCCGCTCGATACGCTCGCGGATCAGCTCCATGGGCTAGCGCGGCAGCAGGTAGAGGGCGGCGTACTGCAGCAGCATGATGGTCTTGCCGTCTAGCAGTCGACCGTCGCGGGCCATGGCGAGGGCCTCGTCGAAAGGCAATTCCAGCAGCTCGATGTCCTCGCCTTCCTCGTGCAGTCCGCCACCGTCGGCGATGCGCTGATCGGCGCGGTATTCACCGGCGAAGAAGTGCAGCAACTCGGTCACCGAGCCGGGACTCATGAAAGCGTCGAACAGGTGCTGAACGTTGTCCAGGCGGTAACCGGTCTCTTCCTCGACCTCGGCCTTGATACGCGCTTCGGGCGCGGCCGCGTCGAGCAGGCCGGCGGGGGTCTCCACCAGCAGGCCGTCGTCCAGGCCGTTACCCAGGGTGGGCAGGCGGAACTGACGGATCAGCAGCACGGTGCGTCTATCGCGGTCGTAGAGCAGGATGGTGGCGCCGTTGCCGCGGTCGTAGGTCTCCCGGGTCTGGCGTTGCCAGCTGCCGTCACGGCGCAGGTAGTCGAAGGTGGTCTTCTTCAGCAGGCCCCAGTCAGCGGAAAGGGTCTCGACCTGCTGGATGCGAAAGCGAGGGGTGTCGGGCATGGGAGCTCGTCTGGACAGGAGGCTTCGGGCCACGGTAGCAGAAGCGGTGCCTTTTTGAGGCACGCACCGTGACTCCGGGTTCCACCCAGCCGCGAGAACGGCTGCCCCCCGACGTTTAGAACCAGCGGTCGTTCTTCTTCCTGCCCCGCGTCATGGACGGCAGGATCAGTCCGGCCAGCAGGCCCGCGCCGGCGATGCTGCCGCCATAGACCATGTACTGCATCAGTGCCTGCTTGTTCTCGTTGCCGAGCTTGGCCTGGGTGCTGCGCAGTTCCGACTGGGCCTGGGTGAGCTGGGCGTCGAGGTCCTTGCGGCGGCTCTCCAGCTCGTCGATCTGCTGCTTGCGCGAATCCAGGGTCTCCTGCATGCCCTGGACACGATTCTTCCAGCTGTCGTCGATGGTCTTGAGCTGGCCGCTCAGTTCGGCCACCTGCTGTTCCAGCTGCGGCAGGCGCTCGGCCTGGCCGGGCTTGTCCTGCAGGTCGCTGTTGGGAATCCAGACGGTGCTTCCGCCTTCGCCGCGCACCTGGCTGTAGTCGCCCTGGGTGCTGATCAGCTCGACCTTCTGCCCGGACTTGAGGGTGCCGACGATGCGATAGCCATCGGTAGGCCCACTGCGGACATAGGTGGTCAGGCTGTCGCTGACCCAGCGAGCATTGCCTTCCTGGGCCACGGCGGTGCCGGCCAGGGAGGCGAGGGAGGCGGCCAGGCAGAGGCCGAGACGCGGTAGGCGGGACAATAGGCGAGAAGGGAACATGGGCATGATCGGGTCTGTATGCATGAGCTGAAAAGATGAAGGCCGTGGTGAACAGGCCGGATTATTGTGGGGCAGTACCCTAGCAAGCTGCCGCGATCTATCCGCCAACCCGTAGCGCCCTCTGTTCGAGACGGTGAAGCAGTTCAAGCTTTGGCGGCGGAAAGCGACGGCCAGTGTCATCTTGCCGCCATGTACTGGGCAGCGGAAGGCGCAAAGCCGTTCAGAATCTTGCGGCGCTTCAGAGGCGGTGGAGCAGATCCAGGCTCAAGGCCGCGAGTGCACCCAGACCGGCGCAACCAAAGGCCAGCGCCTTGCCCCACCAGCGTTTCCAGGCGATGGCGCCGGCGATCATGCCCACTCCGCAGAGCAGGAGGCCGGACTTGAGATAGAAGTCGGACCAGGCGAGCAGCTGATCGATGAAGTCGAAGAGGTCTTGAAATTCCTGCGGCATGGGGGCCTCCTGGCGCGTTGGCGCTATTGAGTCGCCGGGGCCGTGGTCGTTCCCTGGCAATCCGCGGCCAGCAGCCGTTCCGCTGAGCCGAAATCGCCCGGCTGGCTACCCGCGCGTCCGGCCAGCAGCAGGAACTGGCGACCGGCGCCCTGGCTCGGCAGCGCCACTACCGCCAGCGACAGGCGCGGATCCGGCAGCGGATAGGGCGGCTGGCTGGCCAGGGCCTGGAAGAAGTCCGTGGCCCGTAACTGGGTTTCGCTCAGGCGCCGCGCCTGATAGCGACTGCCCGCCAGCGCCACCGGCAGGGCGCGCCAGTGTTCATCGATGTCTGGCGCCAGCTGCCACAGCTGTTGGCGCAACTCGGGCCGCAGGCAGGCCAGGTGTACATGCAATTGATCCTGGCTGCGCCCGCTGGGGGCATTTAGGGCGAGGGCGATCCGCTCATCCGCCACGGGTGCCTGGCCCCAGGCGCTCAGATACCAGCGCTGGCGCCAGGCCAGGCCGAACCAATTGGGTTGGCCGGGCCGCCAGAGCGCCGGACTCTCCAGCCCGCGCAGGGGGCGTAGGGGCACCAGGATGAAATGCTGCCGCTCGCCGGGCGCACGCAGCATGGCGAAGCCGGGATCCTCCACCACCTGGCGACAGGGCGCCGCCAGGCCAGTGAGCCGGGCATTGGGCACACAGAGTGCCGTCGTGACCTGGCGCAGCAGCTCGCGGTTGGAGCAGCCCGTCAGCGCCAATCCCAGCATCAGCATCAGCATCAGCAGCGACAGCAGATGCCAGCACGACGGACGGACGCTGGACGGCAGCGAACATCTGCGCGAGCTTCGCTTCCAATGGGTATCAAGGCAACGCAGCTGGGAGTCAGCCATGGCCAATGGGTGGGCCGGAGACGGCGCGGTTCAGGAACAGATCGACAGCACGGTGGACGATGCGGTGCAGCGCGCCCGCAGTCGTCTGCATCGAGGCGCGAGCCTCACCCACTGCGAGGAGTGCGGCGACGCCATCCCCGAGGCGCGCCGCCAGGCGGTCCCGGGTGTACATTTGTGCATCCGCTGCCAATCCGAGCAGGACGCCGAAGACCAGCGCGCCAGCGGCTATAACCGGCGAGCGAGCAAGGACAGTCAGTTGCGCTAGGGGCGGATTGGAGGGTGTCATGGTGCGGCGACCCGGACAGGGCTGGACATCTTGCAGGATCGAGGGCTGACGGTTTGTACCATACGGGCCCTTCTTAAGCAGCTGGCATGAGGCGTGCCGGCTGCTGAGTGAGGCTGCCAGCAGGAGTCAGTCGGGATGCACCGCATAGCCTCGCAGTCGGTTACCGTCAGGATCCAGTACGACGAAGCTGCGGCCGAACGGCAGGTTGGCTGGCGGTGAGAGCTCTTCTGCGCCTTGCATGCACCAGCGGTCGTACAGCTCATCCACTGCCGGCATGCTGGCTACCTTAAAGCCCAGTTCACCTGTCGCGCTGCCCGCGCCAACCGCAGGAACCACGGCCTCCCTTGCCCAAAGGCCCAGGGCGAGACCGGACGGGAGCACGAAGAGAGCGAAGCCAGGGCCGTCCTCGACCGGGGTGAGGTCGAGCAATTTGGCGTAGAAATCCCGGCTGGTACGGACATCGGCAACGTAGAACATCAGACTGGTGCTATAGGGCATAGTGCATCTCCTCTGTGGTGATGCCGCCCAGTCTAGGGATCCCCACTGCCAGTTTCTGTCAGTAGTCAGCCAGCCGTGTCGCGCTGGCGCTCCATCTGCTTGCGCCAGTCCCTGAGCAGGGCTTGGCGACGCTGTGGATAGCGTTGCTCACTGGGCTCGACCGCGAGGATGCGATCGGCACGAAAGCTACGGAAGTCCTCACGCAACTCACACCAGCCCAGCAGCACCCGGGCGGCGTCGAAGTAGGCCAGCGCGAAGGGCCAGATGGTGCGCCGGGATTCGCTGTCAGTGGCATCGCGATAGACCAAGGTGAGCTTGGTTTCCTGGCGTATGGCTTGACGCAAGATCGCCGGATCGACCTGATTGCGGGGTGTTTCCCGACTCGGCCCGATAAGCAGGGTGGTCATGGCCAGCTCGTTTTGCAGCTCGCTCGGCAGGACCGCGGAGATTCGGGCCAGGGCATTGCTGGCCGCCGCCGCCAGGCTGCCATCGGTGCGTTCGGCCACCCAGCGCGAGCCGAGCACCAGGGCCTCCAGTTCTTCGGGCGTGAACATCAGCGGTGGCAGCAGAAAACCCGGTTTGAGGATATAGCCGACACCCGGTTCGCCCTCAATGGCCGCGCCCAGCGCCTGCAGGCTGGCGATATCGCGGTACAGGGTGCGCAGACTGACCCCTGTTTCCGCCGCCAAGGCGCGGCCACTCACGGCGCGGCGGTGCCGGCGCAAGGCCTGGAGCAGATCGAACAGGCGTTCTGAGCGGGACACCCGCGCAGTTTAATCCTGCGGATGGCGATGCTCTAGCAGGGCTGTAGACGTCGCTCGGCGACGTTCAGGTGCTGGCCCAGTTCAGCCAGGCCAATTGCATCGAGTTCGTTAAGGTCGCCAGCGCATCTTTGACTATTCAGGATCAAGCAACTGGGATATCAGGCATCCTGCCGATAACCAAGGCGTAGCCGCAGCCGGTCGTTGACGAGCATCAGGGCGCGGCCGGTATCCGCAGGCCGCGTTGCACCGCCGGACGGGCGAGGAAGGCGTCCAGGGCGCGACGGACGTCGGGAAAATCCTGAAACCCGACCAGGTCGGCCACCTGGTAGACCTCCAGCAGGGCGCGGATCCAGGGGAAGGTGGCGATGTCGACGAGGCTGTAGTCCTCGCCCAGGATCCAGGTGTGGCCCTTGAGCTGGCCATCCAGTACGCCGAGCAGGCGCCGCGCTTCGGCGACATAACGCTCGCGGGGCCGCGGGTCTTCGATGGCCTTGCCAGCGAATTTGGTGAAGAAGCCGAGCTGGCCGAACATGGGACCAATGCCCCCCATCTGGAACATCAGCCACTGGATGGCCTGGTAGCGCCGGGCCGGATCCTCGGGCAGCAGGCGCCCGGTCTTTTCCGCGAGATAGAGCAGGATGGCGCCGGATTCGAACAGTCCGAGGGGTTCGCCACCGGGACCCTCGGGGTCGAGGATGGCGGGGATCTTGTTGTTGGGGCTCAGCGAAAGAAATTCCGCGGTGTGCTGGTCGTCCTGGCCGAAGTCGATGCGATGCACCTCGTAGGGCAGGCCGAGCTCCTCCAGCAGGATGGCGACCTTGACGCCGTTGGGCGTGGGCAGCGAGTAGAGCTGCAGGCGCTCGGGATGCCGGGCGGGCCAGCGGTGGGTGATGGGAAAGCGGGACAGATCGGCCATGGTGGACTCCTTGGAAAGAGGACGGTTTTGGGTGAGACCGGCCGGCGCGGCCCAGGTTGCCGGTCTTCAGCGAAGCGGAACTTAGCGCGCTGCCCGCCTCTCCATCTGGGGAGTGCCCGCCTTCAGCCCCGCACCCGAGGACTCCCGATGCTTCCCCACAGTCAGCAGGGCAGCGGTTCGCCCACCTTCGTGCTCATGCACTTTCTCGGCGGCTCCCACCGCACCTGGTTTCCCACCATTCCCTATCTGGATGGCGAACATCGCTGCGTGGCGCTCAATACGCCAGGCTTTGGCGATGCTGCCGAGGTCGAGGGCTACAGCGTGGCGGAGATGGCCGATCAGGTGGATGCCAGCATCCACGCCCTGGGTCTGGACCGTTGCATCCTGGTCGGCCATTCGATGACCGGCAAGGTTGCCGTGGTACTGGCGGCGCGGCGGCCGGAGTATCTGGTCGGGCTGATCCTGGTGGCGCCTTCGCCGCCCGGGCCGCAACCCATGAGCGAGGCGGACCGCGATGCCCAGCGCGCCTATGGCAAGAGCCGGGCGGAGGCCGAGGCCTTCGTCGACGAATCCAGTGCCCATCGCCTGCCCGATCCCATTCGCGAGGTGGTGATCGCCGACGCCCAGCGGCTGAATCTCGAGGCCTGGCGTGCCTGGGTCGATCACGGCAGTCGTGAAGACTGGAGCGATCGGATCGAGACCCTGGATTATCCGGTGCTGCTGGTCTGCGGCGCCGATGACCAGCAGGTGCCCGGTCCGGACGAACAGCGCCGGACCACCCTGGCGGCCTTTCCCAACAGCCGACTGGAGGTGATTCCCGGTGCCGGCCACCTGATGCCGCTGCAAACGCCCCAGGCCCTGGCGCGGTTGATGCTCGATTTCGCCCGGAAGCTCTGATCCATGGATTCGTTGACTCAGGCCGTACTCGGCGCCACCGTCCAGACCGCGCTGTTGGGGCGCTGGCAGGGCCGCCGCGCCCTTCTCTATGGCGCTGCTCTGGGCACCCTGCCGGATCTCGATGTGGTCATCGACTACGGCAACGCCGTCAACGAGATGACCTACCACCGCGGCTTCAGCCATTCGCTGTTCGTACTGACCGGGGTGGCCCTGTTGCTGACCTGGCTGTGCGGGCGCTGGCGCAATCCGGGTTACAGCCAGCGACGGCTGTTCCTGACCCTTTGGCTGGTGCTCATCACCCATCCGCTGCTGGATGCCTTCACCACCTACGGTACCCAGTTGTTCTGGCCTTTGCCGAGCACCCCGGTGGCCTGGTCCAGCGTCTTCATCATCGATCCGCTTTATACCCTGCCATTGTTGCTGGCAGTGCTGGCTGGCCTGGTGCTCGGCCCCCGGGACAGCACGCCACGGCTGGCCGTGGCGGCCTTGCTGCTCTCCACGACCTACCTGGGCTGGACCCTGGCGGCCAAGTATTCCGCGGAGCGCCAGGTGCGCCAGGTGCTGGCGACCCAGGGGCAGGCGGATGCCCGCCTGTTCAGCGCGCCGCTGCCGTTCACCAGTCTGCTCTGGCGGGTCATGGTGGACGATGGCCCCGAGCGCTACCGGGAAACCTGGGTCGGATTGTTCGACGATCATCCGCCGCAGCTGGTGCCACTGCCGCGGGGCGGCGAACTGGCGCCTATCCTTGCCGATTCCCCGGCCGAGCAGCGGCTGCGGTGGTTCACCGACGACTGGCTGAGGTACGACCGCCTGGGCGATGACCTGGTGGTGACCGATCTGCGCCTGGGCGCCACCGGCTACCACAGCTTTCGCTTCGTGCTGGCTCAGCGCGAGGCGAGTGGCTGGCGACTGGTGTCCGAGCCTTCGTTGTGGCCGCGGGAGCGAGGCGGTCGCGAACAGCTGGCGGTGGTCTGGCGCAGACTCTGGCATCCGGAGCTGCCGGCACCGGTGGCGGACTGGGCGGCGCGACTGTCGCGCCTGCCGGATTGACGCCAGGCGTCCAGCAGCACCCGCCACCAGGGGCGATGGGCTTCGTACAATGCCGTCTGCCGATCCAGGCCGATATCGGCCAGTTCCCGATCGGTAAGCTCCGGCAGCATCCGGCGGGTGGTCAGCTGGCGCTGGAACAGCAGCCAGCAACCGCTAGCGCGCGTCTGGTCGTGAAGGCTGGGGTCTCTGGGCATGGCGTCTCTCCTGGGCTGTCTCCATGCTCCGCCGCCAGCCGCTTCAGGGGCAGATCCAGGGCGGTCGGTTGTCCGCCATACAGCCGCCTTACAGCGGGCAGCTGTATGGTGATTGGCATGGCCATCTGTATGGCGCGCGATGCCTGTCCGCGCCGCTATAGTCCGGGCATGAATCGCTATCAGCTGCTGGCCGATGCCCTCGGCCGCCGTATCGAACAGGGCCTCTATCGACCGGGCGAACGCCTGCCGTCGGTACGGGCCCTGGCCCAGGAGCACGGGGTGAGCCTGGCCACGGTGCAGCAGGCCTATCGGCTGCTGGAGGACCGTGGCCTGGTGGAGCCCCGGCCCAAGTCCGGCTATTTCGTCCGCCTGGAAAGACGCGTCATCGAGTTGCCGCGGGTGACCCGACCGGCGCGTTGGCCAGTAGAGGTCTCCGGCTGGGAACCGGTGCGCGAACTGATGACCTCCACCCCCGACTCGGTGCGGGTGCAACTCGGTCGCGGCCTGCCGGATACCGAGGCGCCGACCCTGGCGCCCTTGCTCGCCGGCATGGCGCGGCTGGCCCGGCGACCGGGCAACGCCGGGCTATCCTACGACAGCATCCAGGGCGTGGCGGCCTTGCGCGAGCAGGTCGCACGCCTGCAACTGGATGCCGGCTGCGTGCTCACCGCCGATGACATCGTCATCACCAGCGGTGCCCACGAAGCCCTGGCTACGGCCTTGCGCGCCACCTGCCAGGAGGGTGACATCGTCGCGGTGGATTCGCCGACCTTTCACGGGGTGATGCAGACCCTCAAGGGCCAGGGCCTCAAGGCACTGGAGATCCCCACCGATCCGCGCACCGGCATCAGCCTGCCGGCGCTGGAACTGGCCCTGGAGCAATGGCCGGTACGGGCCATCCAACTCACCCCCAGCTGCAACAACCCCCTGGGCTACTGCATGCCCGAGGCCAACAAGCGTCAGCTGGTGGCCCTGGCGCGCAAGCACGACCTGGCGGTGATCGAAGACGACGTCTATGGCGACCTGCTCTATGGCTATCCGCGGGCGCGGGCGCTCAAGGCCTTCGACGAGGACGACCGGGTGGTGCTCTGCAGTTCCTTCTCCAAGACTCTGGCGCCTGGGCTCAGGGTCGGCTGGGTGGCGCCTGGGCGCTATGCCGAGCGCATCCTGCACCTCAAGTACATCGGCACCGGCTGCACCGCGCCCCAGCCGCAGCTGGCCATCGTCGAATTCATCGCCGCTGGCCACTACACGGCCCATGTCCGGCGGATGCGCGCCCAGTACCAGCGCAATCGCGACCTGATGAGCGCCTGGGTGCAGCGCTACTTTCCGGCCGGCACCCGGGTCAGTCAGCCCCAGGGCAGCTTCCTGCTCTGGGTGGAGCTGCCTGAAGCCTGCGACAGCCACAGACTCAATCGCGAATTGCTCGCCCAGAGCGTCCAGATCGCCTGTGGCAGCATCTTTTCCGCCTCGGGCAAGTACCGCAACTGCGTGCGGCTGAACTATGCCCAGGCCCAGCGCCCGGGGATCGAGGAGGGGGTACGGCGCGTCGGTGAAGCGGCTTGTCGGCTACTCGACGAGGCGCTGGCGCGGTCGGCGGCGGTGCCGGTCTAGCCGACCCTGGCGTACAGCGCGAAGTCTTCGCCACCGAGACGAGGTTTCGCCCGCCCTCTACACTGGCAGTTTTGAGCGAGGACTCCCTATGCCACCCCGTCTCTATCTGGCCGGTCCCGAGGTCTTTCGCCCCGACGCCGTCGCCCATGGCGAAGCGCTCAAGGCGCTCTGCGCCAGCCAGGGCTGCACGGGCCTGTTTCCGCTGGACAACGCCATTCCCCCGGAGCTGAGCGAACCGCGCGAGCAGGCAGCCTGGATCTATCGGACGAATCTGGCGCTGATTGAGCAGGCCGATGGCGTCCTGGCCAGCCTGGATTTCTTTCGCGGCGCCGAGCCCGACAGCGGTACCTGCTTCGAGGTGGGCTATGCGGTGGCGCTGGGCAAGCCGGTTGTGGGTTATGTGCCAGAGACGGGTAGCCTGGCCGAGCGGATTCGCGCGCGGCATCCCGAGTGGGTGGGGACCGGGCTGCTGGATAAAGAGGGTTGGACGCTGGAGGAATTCGGCTTGCCGCTCAACCTGATGTTGGCGGTGCCCGCTACGCTCGTCGTCGGCGGACCTGAGGTTGCCCTGGCGGTGTTGCGCGAGCGGTTGGGCTAGCGGGGCAGGTGGGTAGGACCCTCACCCCGCCCCTCTCCCGTGGGGAGAGGGGGCGGGTGAAGCGCGGTTAGCCGCGCGCCAGGGGTGCCAGTTCGTCCAGGCCGCTGTGGCCGTCGGCATAGGCCGCGCGGAAGCTGTCGCGCTGCTGCCAGCGCGCCCAGAAGGCCGCCAGGTGCTCGAAGCGCTCGTCCAGCGGCGTCTGGTTGGTGGGGAACTTGGAGAAGGCGATGGCGGTGCACAGGGTGATGTCGGCAAAGGTCGGCGCCGCGCCGCCCAGCAGCCACTCGCGACCATCGGCCAGGTGCCGATCCACTAGGGCCGCGTGCATCAGGGCCTCCTTGCGGCAATGCTCGCCCCACTGCGGATTGTGGGTCAGCTCCAGCTTGTGGCCGAGGCCTTCGTGCTGCACATGGAACATGGTCACGATGCGATAGAGCACGTGCACGAAGATGCGGTCGTTCCACATGGCGTCCTGGCCCTGCTCCAGCGGCGTTTCGCCCATTACCTTGCGGCCGGGATAGCTGTTATCCAGATAGCGGGCGATGGCCGCGCTTTCGGCCAGGTAGCCGCCCTCGGCGAGCTCCAGGGTAGGCGTCTCGCCCCAGGGATTGCGCTTGAGGTGCTGCCACTGGCGCTGCTCGCCCTCGGGCGCCATCTTGAGGATGACCTCCTCGAACTGGTCGGCGATGTCCTTTTCATGGATGAACAGCCGTAGGCGCTGGGGATTGGGAAAGGCGGACGGCGAGGTGAAGAGGCGTAGCTTGGCCATGGCGGACTCCGGAAAGGGAACAGACGAAGCATGCGACTGCGGGCAGTCCTGCAGCGTTCGTAAAGGGCGACCAAGGATGCTGGGCCAGGGCAGGAGATGAATAACCAAACCTCTGTATGCCGTCCATGCACAGAGTCGATTGGTCAGGTCGGCGTTTAGCTCACGAGGCCAAGCGCCGTAGGTTGGCGCTGAGCGTCGCGAAGCCCAACAGCGTGGCTGGGCCTTGGGTGATGTTGGGCTTCGCTGGCGCTCAACCCAACCTACAGGAACCGTGCCAACAGCGTGGCTGGGCCTTGGGTGATGTTGGGCTTCGCTACGCTCAACCCAACCTACGGGAACCGTGCCAACAGCGTGGCTGGGTCTTGGGTGATGTTGGGCTTCGCTGGCGCTCAACCCAACCTGCGGGTGCAGTGCCAATCTGTGAGTGCCTTAGTTGGCTCTCTTGCTGTCCACCTGGTCCAGGCGGCCGCCGCGGAAGGTGAGGAAATACAGCATGCCGTTCCAGGGACCGTAGGCCCATTCCTCGACGAATTCGACCTGGCGATAGCCGTAGCCGTCGGTGACCTGGCGCTCGCCCAGGGGCGTGACGCTCAGGGGGTCGCCGCACTTGCTGCGAACCTCGTGGGTGGTGGAGCCGGTGGAGACCAGGGCGCTGCCGCACCGCAGCGACGCGGCCTGGCTGGTACCCGTGGCGAGCAGGAGCAGCAACAGCAGGGCGCGAGGGGTCATTGGCGCTGGAACTCGATGCGACTGAGGCGGTTGGCTTCGAAGGTGAGGATGTAGTTGGCGCCGTTCTTCGGGCCGTACACCCACTCTTCGATCACCGCCTCACGGCGTTCGTTGCGACCCAGTTCGTAGCCCACCAGGTCGCGATGGGCGGGTTCGCCGCATTTTTGCAGCACTTCGAAGGCGCGGTCGCCCCGGCTGACCAGGGCGTTGCCGCACCTCATGGAATCGGCGGCGGCGCCGGTGGCGACCAGCAGGGTGAGGGCGGCGAGCAGGCAACGCATGGGAGTCTCCTGACCGGTCAGAGCACCCCGAGCTGCAATTGCGCGGCCGTGGGCGATTCGCCGGATTGGGCTTGAGTACTGACATCCAGCAGATAGACCCGCTGGGCATCCAGTTTCGCCGTGTCCACCAGATAGGTCTTGATGGCCCCCGCGCGTTGCTGGGCCAGGCTGCGCAGGAGGCCGTCGTTGCCGCTCCAGGCTTCGAGCACCGCCTGGCGCAGGCGCGCCGTGCGGGTGGCATCGTCAAGACTATCCCATTCCTGCGGCGGTTGCGCCTGCAGTCGCAGCCGATACAGGCCTTCCAGCAGGGGCGCGCGCATGTCGGCGGGCACCTGCAGCTGGCTGGGATCGGCCGGCACCTTGTCGCCGCGACGTTGCAGCAGGTTGAAGTACTGGGTCTGGAAATCCTTTTCCAGCTGGCTGGCGGCCAGAGCGCGGCCATCGCTGGCGGCGCCGGCATGGCCCTTGACCTCCACCGTCAGCTGCGGGCGCTGGCGCAGGGCCGCGGCCAGTTTGTCCAGCTCGCCGCGGGCCTGGGCCGAGATGGTGGTGCTGCCGGCGGCGAAGTCGATGGCGCTGAGATCCGCTTCATGCCCGCCGACCAGTCCCGCCAGCATGCGGAAGGGCGCCTGGACGGCGCGGCTGAGCACGTTGCGCAGGGTCTGCCAGACCACCGGCATGACGCTGAAGTTGGGGTCGGCGAGATTGCCCGCCACCGGCAGGCGCAGGTCGATGCGACCGTGGCTGTCCTTGAGCAGGGCCACGGCCAGGCGCACCGGCAGGTCCACGGCGTCCTTGCTGTCCACCCGCTCGCCCAGTTCCAGCTGGTCGAGCACCACATGGTTCTGCGCTTGCAGCCGGCCGTCGTCGATGCGGTACTGCAGATCCAGGTCGAGGCGCCCCTTGCGCACCGCATAGCCGGCGAACTTGCCGGTATAGGGCGACAGGGTGGTGAGTTCGACCTGGCGAAAATAGGCGGTCACGTCCAGTTGCTGCAGGGGGTCGAGGGGATCGAGACGGCCCTTGATCTCCACCGGGGCGAAGCGGTCGACCTTGCCGGCGAGGTGGATGTCGGCCGGTTTCGAGGCGGCGGTATCGAGGGTGCCGATGCCGCCTTCCAGCGACTGGATATTGGTGGCGAAACCGGGCTTCAAGCTGTTGTCGGCGAAATCGGCGCTGCCGTCCTTGATGGTCACCCCGCCAATGCGGATCTGCAGCGGTGGCGAGCTGTCCTTCGACGCGGTTTTCGGCTGGGGCACCAGCAGGGCGCTGAAGTTGTTGCTCAGGTCTTCGTTGATCACCAGGGTGCCATAGGGCTGTTCCAGGTCGATCTTGTCGATGACCAGCCGCTTGCCCAGTTCGAAGGCGATGCCTTGCACGTCCAGCCGCTGCCAGCGCATGAAGTCCTGCTGGTGCAGGGTGTCGAGCACATGCACCTGGGTGACCTGGGCCGCGCCGCTGACGGTGAGCCCCAGCGGCTCGCCGGGTTTCAGGGCCACCTTGAGCCGACTGGCCAGCTGGCCGCTGCGGATCTCCAGGCGCACATAGGGGCTGAGATAGGGCTGAGCCTGGCGCAGGTTGAGTTCGTCGATGCCGACGTCGAAGCTGCCCTGCAGGGGACTGAGCGCCAGCTGGCCGCTGGCGGTGATGCGGCCGCGATCGCCCAGGGTGGTCTTGAGCGCCAGGCCAAAGGGTTTGTCGCCGGCGGTATCGAAGCCTTTCACGGCCAGATCCAGGCCGCTGAAGTAGAGACTGGCCGGGTCCTGTGGCACGCGGTCCACCAAGTGCAGCTGGTTGTCGCTGAGCTCGGCGTCGTCGAGCCGCACGCGCCAGGCCGGGCCACTGCTGGGGGCATCGCTGGTGGGGAAGAGTTTCTGCCAGTCGAACGTGCCGTCCTGCTCGCGATTGCCCCAGGCATCCAGGCCGTTGCCGCGCAGGCGGGCGATGCTGACTTCGCGCTTCTGCAGGTCCAGACCGATGCCTTCGACGGCCAGGCGCTTGAAGCTGGCCTTGGGTTCGGCACCGACCGCCTGCACGGCGACGTCGTCCAGCGCCAGGCGGCCCTGGCTAAGTTGCAGTTGCAGGCTCTTGCTCAGGTCCAGGCGGTAGTGGGTGCTGGCTTCCAGGCGCCCCTTGCCCAGCGCCAGGGGCAACTGGTTGCGCACATAGGGCCACCAGGGCGCCAGGCTGACGCCCTTGAGGGTCAGGTCGCCCTCGCTGCGTAGCGGCAGGAGATCCAGGCTGCCCTTCCAGGTGAGCTGGCCGCCCTGGGCAGTGGTGGCGGTCAGTGCCAGTTGGCCCGGGGTGTCGCCGCTACGGGTGCGGAAATCCTGCAGGGTGGCATCCAGGGGGGTGAAGGTGGCCTCCACCGGCTGGGCGCCCTGGGCGTCGAGGAAGTGCAGGCGGCCGCCGACCAGGGCGATGCGCTCGATATGCACCGGGAAGGGCTGGCCTGGCTCCGCATCCGCTGGCGGCGGCGTGGCGGGAGTGGCGGGTTCGCTGCGCCAGAGCTGGGCCAGATTGACCTGGCCGCCCTTGGCGATGCGCAGGTCGACCTGGGGCTGGTCGAGGCGTACCTCGGTCAGGTGCAGGGTGCGGCGCCAGAGGCTGTCCCATTGCAGATCGGCCGAGAAGCCATCGGCGGCAATCACGGGATGCTCCGCCGAGCCGATTAGCAGCTTGTCGGCGTGCAACTCCAGGGTGAAGGGGTTGAAGCTCAAGGCCTGCAGGCTGGCCGGCTGGGTGAGGCGCTCGGCCAGCGTCTGGTTGAGGTAGTGCAGGGCGAGGCGCGGCCCGACCAGGAAACCGAGCAGACTGTAGAGGGCCAAGAGCGCGAGCAGCACGAGGCTCGCTTTCACAATTCTGGACATGCAGGCATCTAGGACGGCGAAGGTGGCCGGATTATGGCACGGCGCTTCCGGCGACAAGGGCGGTGGCTGTCCCAAAAGCTATGGGTCTGACCTTCTGTAGCCGCCTGGCGACCGTACGGCGGGCCTTGGTAAAAATAGTCATCCTTTAAAGTGTTTGAAACGTTATTGCAATAAATCTGTAGTGAAGTGACCGCCCGCGCCATCCTCTCGGTCCCTTTCCATGAATCCCTCTCGTTCTCTGCGTGCTCAATTGCTGCTGCTCATTGGCGGTGGTCTCGTCCTGTTGCTGGGGCTGGCCCTGGCCGGTTTCGGCTTGCTGTCCCGGCAATTGGATGGCTATCAACGCCTCCTCACGGGTCCGCTGGAGGAGGCGCGCCTGGTGGACGCCACCAATCTGGCGTTCAAGTCGCAGGTGCAGGAGTGGAAGAACGTATTGCTGCGCGGCGGTGCTGCCGACCAGCGTGAGCGCTACTGGAAGCAGTTCCAGGAAGAAGAAGCTCGGGTCCAGGCGGCGCTGGAACAGTTGCAACGCCGGGCCGACGAACCCGAGCTGCGTCAGCGCCTGCAGCAACTGGCCCGGAGTCACAGAGATATGGGCGAAGCCTATCGCCACGGGCTGGCGGCCTATGTAGCGGCGGACTATGTCGCCGCCCAAGGCGATGTCGCGGTCAAGGGCATCGACCGGGCGACCAGCGAGCAGCTGTCCAGTCTGGTCACCGACCTACATAAGCGGGCCAACGACCAAGCCGGGGCCCTGAGCGCCGAGGCACGGCGCACCGTGCTGCTGGCAGTGGGCGCCATGCTCGCCTTCGCCGCCCTGATCGCCCTGCTCAGTGCCTGGCTGGTCAACCGCCGCATCGTCGGACCGCTGGCGCGGGTCACCGAGCAGCTGGTCCAGCTCAGCGAGGGGCGCCTGGGGCAGCCCCTGGCCGAGTCGCGGCGCGACGAGGTGGGTCGGCTGGCACGCGCCGCCAATCGTCTGCGCGACTTTTTCGTCGATCTAGCCGGCCAGTTGCGCCAGGGTACCGGGGCGCTCGATGCCACCACCCAGGAACTGGGCGCCATCGCCCAGCGCAGCGGCGAGGGCATCCGCGATCAGTTCTCGCGTACCGATCAGGTGGCCACCGCCATGCACGAGATGAGCGCCACCGCGGAGGAGGTGGCCCGCCATTCCGGCAGTGCCGCCACGGCGGCCAACGACGCGGATCGCGCGGCTCGGGAAGGCGAGACGAGCATGACCCAGACCATCGCCACCATCGAACGGATGCACGCTGAAATCACCCGCACCGCCGCCGTCATCGCCCGCCTGGAGCACGACAGCGAGCGTATCGGGAGTGTGCTGGAAGTGATCCGCGGCATCGCCGACCAGACCAATCTGCTGGCGCTCAATGCCGCCATCGAAGCCGCTAGGGCAGGGGACGCCGGACGCGGCTTCGCCGTGGTAGCCGATGAGGTGCGCAGCCTGGCGGTGCGCACGGCCAGTTCCATCAGCGAGATCCATCAGTTGATCGCGACGCTGCAGGGCGCGGCCCACGAAGCCGCCGAAGCGGTGCGTGCGGGCGCCGCCGAAAGCAGTACCGGACGCGATCAGGTGGTCGCTTCGGGCGAGCGGCTGCGCAGCATCACCCTGGCGGTGGAGGCCATCCGCGACATGAACCGGCAGATCGCCACGGCGGCCGAGGAGCAGACCTCGGTGGCCGAGGACATCGCCCGCAACCTGGCGGAGATCGTCACCGTGGCTCGCCACAATGAAGATGACCTGGGGCGTACCCAGAGCGCCAGCGAACGTCTGCAGGGCGTTTCCCAGGATCTGTCCCAGCTGGCCGGTCGGCTGCGGGACTGATCGACGGTCACGCCGCCGTCGAGACGCTGGCTAGAGGTGTTCAGAAGGCAACGGAGTGCTCTGGCAAGGCACTTTGCCATGATCCGTCCGTCGCTCCGGATTAAGTTTGACTTAAGCACCGCCGACTAGTCTCGCGAACAGGTTGCATTCTCAGGAGGAGGCGCGGCGACGGGTCGAGCGGCTCGTGGCGAGACGACAGGAAGGCATGGGCAACCGCGAATCGAGAAACCGCGCCGCCGCCGGGAGTGCCAGATGTCCAGTCCGATCCAACTCCGTTCCATCCAGAAGAAGATCCAGTTCCTGCGTACCACCTTCAGCTATGTCGGCTGGTCGCTGTTCGGTCTGCTGCTGTGGGACGTGGCGGTCACGGTGGACGCCATGCTGTTCGTCGACGACCGCTTCGACCTGCCGCTCACGCCCCTGACCCTGCTGTGCTCGGCGCTGGTGGTGCTGATCAGCTTTCGCAACAGCAGCGCCTACGCCCGCTGGTGGGAGGCCCGTACCCTGTGGGGCGCCATGGTCAACAGCTCGCGTAGCTTCGGCCGCCAGGTGCTGACCCTGATCGACGATAACGGCAAGGCGCAGAACCGGGTCAAGGCGGTGCTGCTGCGTCGGCACATGGGCTATCTGCACGCCCTGCGCGCCCAGCTCAAGCGCCAGGACCCGGCCCAGGCCGCCGCGCCTTATCTCGCCCGTCATGAACTGGCACTGGCCGAAGGCAGCCTCAACTTCGCCAACGACATCCTCGCCGGCACCGCCGAGCTGATCGCCAGCGAATACCGCCAGGGCCGCCTGGACAGCATCCGCCTGGCGCGGCTGGAAGAAACCCTGGTGGACATGTCCAACTGGCAGGGCGGCATGGAGCGCATCGCCAATACCCCCTTGCCCTATCCCTACGTCTGCTTTCCGCAGCTGTTCAGCTTTCTGTTCTGCATCGCCATGCCGCTGGGCCTGGTCTCGACCCTGGGCTGGTTCACCCCGCTGGTGTCCACCGTGGTCGGCTTCATGCTGCTGGCGCTGGAGCGCATCGGCAGCGATCTGCAGGCCCCCTTCGCCGACAGCCAGCACCAGATCACCATGGACAAGCTGTGCGCCACCATCGAGGCCAACCTGCTGTCGATGCTGCGGCCGCGCAGCGAAGAGGGCAGTGCGGTGCTCCTGGCCCAACCCGAGACCGACGCCGCTCTGACCCGGCAGGTGGCCTGATACGCCGGCATCCTGAGATGGCGACCCTCTGCGAAGTGTGAAGACGTACGGAAAGTGGCGGGCCAGAGGGATTTCTTTGCTATCGGTACGGCACTAGCGCCGCTTCGCTCCGGTCACATTTTGCAATCTCCCCTGGCAGCGGTGGTTGGCTGGGATCCGTCGAGTCATACCGACGGCCTCTGGCGGGCTAGGGCGAGAGGTGCCGTGGGGCGTTTTGTCCTGCGACTCTTCATCTCGCTACGGATGCCCGCTCATGTCCGAAACCCGTGCCCCGGCCACCGCCGCCAGCGCCGAACCCTCGCGCCGCGCGCGCCATGCCCTGGATGCCCTGAACTTCACCCTGGCTGACGTCCGCGACGGCCTGGGCCCCTATCTCGCCATCTATCTGATCGCCGTGCGCGGCCCGGGGGAGGGCTGGAACGAGGCCACCGCCGGTTTCATCATGACCCTGGCCGGCATCGCCGGGCTGATCGCCCAGACCCCGGCCGGCGCCCTGATCGACCGGACCCGCCACAAGCGCCTCATGGTCGGCGTCGCCGCTCTGGTGGTGACCGTCTGCAGCGTGATGCTGCCCTTCGTTTCCAACTTCTATGTGGTGGCGGCCACCCAGTCCTTGGCCCATGCCGCCGCGGCCCTCTTCGCCCCGGCGCTGGCGGCCATCACCCTGGGGATCGTCGGACCCAAGGCCTTCACCCGGCACATCGGTCGCAACGAGGGTTTCAACCACGCTGGCAATGCCGTCTCGGCGGCTCTGGCAGGTGGGCTGGCCTATTTCTTCGGCCCCACCGTGGTGTTCTGGCTGATGGCGCTGCTGGCGGCGGCCTCCATCGTCGCCATCGTCCGTGTCCCCCAGGACGAGATCGACGATGACCTGGCCCAAGGGCTGGGCGAGGAAAACGGCGCTCGCGACAGCAAGCCGGTGTCGGCCTGGCAGGCGCTGCTGGCCAATCGCAAGCTGCAACTGCTGGCGTTGCTGGCGGCCATCTTCCACCTGGCCAATGCCGCCATGCTGACCTCGGTCGGCCAGCAGCTGACCCATATCGTCGGCAAGGACAGCGCCACCTCGCTGGTGGCCGTTTGCATCGTCGCCGCCCAGTGCGTGATGGTGCCGGTGGCCATCCTGGTGGGGCGCAAGGCCGACGTCTTCGGGCGCAAGCCGATCTTTCTCTTCGCCTTTGCCGTGCTGGCCGTCCGTGGGGTGCTCTACACCTTTTCCGACAGCCCCTACTACCTGGTGGCGGTGCAGCTGCTCGACGGCATCGGTGCCGGGATCTACGGTGCCCTGGTGCCGGTGATCGTCGCCGACCTCACCCGCGGCAGCGGGCGCTTCAACGTCAGCCAGGGCGCCATCGCCACCGCCCAGGGCCTGGGCGCGGCGATCAGCGCCACCATCGCCGGGATCATCATCGTCCGCTTCGGCTACGCGGCGGCCTTCACCACCCTGGCCGCCATTGCCGCGGTGGGCTTCGTGCTCTATCTGCTGCTGATGCCGGAGACCCGCGACCGCCAGGTGGTTGCCGATGCTCGATCAGGCGCCATGGAGCCTCCGCAATCGACCGGATTAGGCTAATGTCTGCCGCTTTCCCGCTCGATAGAAGGCACTAGGCGTTCATGGGGTCACTCGCGCTCTCTCCTCACCTGCTGACCTGGATCATTGCCGGGTTAGCCACCCTTGGGGTGGTCTCCCGGCCCTTCGGCTTGCCGGAGGCGCTGTTCGCCGTCGCCGGCGCGGCGTTACTGGCCGTCTTCGGTCTGTTGCCACTGGATGGCGTCTGGCACGGTATCGCCAAGGGCACCGACGTCTATCTGTTCTTGATCGGCATGATGCTGCTGGCCGAGATCGCCCGGAAGGAAGGGCTGTTCGACTGGGTCGCCGGCCATGCGGTGCGCGCGGCCAAGGGTTCGGCGCTACGGCTGTTCGCCCTGGTCTATGGCGTCGGCATCCTGGTCACGGTGTTTCTGTCCAACGATGCCTGCGCCGTGGTGCTGACGCCGGCGGTCTACTACGCCACCCGCGCTGCCCAGGTGAAGAATCCGCTGCCCTATCTGTTCTCCTGCGCCTTCATCGCCAACGCGGCGAGCTTCGTGCTGCCGATCTCCAACCCGGCCAACCTGGTGGTGTTCGCCGAACATATGCCGGAGCTGGGCCGCTGGCTGGCGCTCTTCACCCTGCCGTCGATCCTGGCCATCGTGGCGACCTTCCTGACCCTTTGGGCGACCCAGGCCAAGGCCCTGCGCGCCGAGCGCCTGTCCCAGGGCGGCGCGGTGGAGGCTCTACCCACCACCGGACGCATCGCCGGCTGCGGCCTGATCCTGACCATCCTGGTCTTGCTCGGCGCCTCGGCACTGGATCTGGAGCTGGGTCTGCCGACCTTTCTCGCCGGCTTCGCCACCTTCCTGGTGGTGGTGGCCTGCAAGCGCGGCGGCGGTCTGGAGCTGCTCAAGCACATCTCCTGGAGCGTGCTGCCGTTGGTGGCCGGGCTGTTCGTGCTGGTGGAGGCCCTGGAGACCACCGGGGTATTGCAGGCGCTGGCCAATCAGTTGCAGGCCGCCGCCCAGGCGACGCCGGAACGGGCAGCCTGGGGTGCCGGCCTGCTGGTGGCCTTTGGCAGCAACCTGGTCAACAACCTGCCGGCCGGCCTGCTGGCCGGGGCGGCGGTGCAGACCGCCCAGGTCTCGGAGAAGATCGCCGGCGCCGTGCTGATCGGTATCGACCTCGGCCCCAACCTGTCCATCACCGGCTCGCTGGCGACCCTGCTGTGGCTGGCCGCGCTGCGCCGCGAGGGGCTGTCGGTGAGCTTCTGGCAATTCCTCAGGCTGGGCGCCGTGGTGATGATCCCGGCGCTGGTGTTGGCGCTGGCCGCGCTGATCCACCTCTAAGGCGCTGACCGGCGGTATCCAGGCGTGGCGGCATTGTCGCTGCGCTTAGGGCACTATCGGGATACCTCTGCTGGAGAGAGCTGCCCATGGCCGTCGCTCGCTATACCGGATTCGCCCAGGCGCTGCACTGGCTGACCGTCGCGCTGCTGTGCCTGCTCTTGCCCTTTGTCTGGGTGGCGGAAAACTTTCCGCCCGGGCCGGTGCGCACCCTCTGGTATCTGCTGCACGAATCCACCGGGATCTCGGTGTTCCTGCTGATCCTGATCCGCCTGACCTGGCGCTGGCGGCATCCGGCGCCGCCGGCCAACCCCCGTGACGGTCGCCTGCTGCAGCTGCTCGCCGGGCTCAATCACGGCATGCTCTACGCCGTGCTGCTGATGATGCCGGTGACCGGCTACCTGATGGCTGGGCAGGGGCAGCCGGTGCCGGTGTTCGGACTGTTTTCCCTGCCCGGCTTTCCTCGCCACGAAGCCCTCGGCATCCTCGCCAATCGCATCCATGTGGCTGGTCAATTCGCCGTCTACGGGTTGGTGATCCTGCACGTGGCGGCGGTGGTCTGGCATGTGGCGATCCGCCGTGACGGCACCCTGGAGCGGATGCTGCCCGAGCAGCGGCCTTAAAGCGTCAGGTCCCTTCCACCAGCAGCCGATCGCGCTCTAGCAGGGCGGGCAGGGTCTCGCGCAGGTGGTCGACCAGGGTGCGGATCTTGGCGTCGAGAAAGCGCCGCGACGGATAGAGTGCATGGATGTCCAGGCCATAGAGCCGGTGCCCGGGTAGTACGCGTTGCAGGCGGCCACTGGCTAGGCCAGCGACCGCGGCGTACAGCGGCAGGGCGCCGATGCCCAGGCCGCTGGCCACGGCTTCGGCCAGGGCATCGGCGGTGTTGACCTGGAAGGGCGGCCGATCCACCGCCACCTCGGCTATCCCTTCAGGCCCCTCCAGCAGCCAGCGATCCGGCGCCATGGCCCGATTGACCAGGCGCAGGCAGCGATGTCCGGTAAGGTCGGCGGGCGTGGCCGGGCGCCCCTGGCGGTCCAGATAGGTGGGCGCCGCGCAGAGCACGCTATAGGTACTGCCCAGATGCGCCGAGTGGAAGGCCGAATCCGGCAGGCCAGCGGCCAGGATCAGCGACAGGTCGTAGCCTTCCTTGAGGATGTCGGTGAAGGTGTTGGTCAGCTGCAGGTCCAGGTCCACCTCGGGATAGCGCTCGGCATAGCCGGCCAGGCTCTGGATCAGGTAGTGCTGGCCGAGGCCGGTCATGGTGTGGATGCGCAGCCGCCCGCGCGGCACCGCCAGGGCGTGACGGGCCTCGGCATCGGCTTCGTCGAGGTCGGCGAGGATGCGCTGGCAGCGCGTGAGGTAGCGTTCGCCAGCGTCGGTCAGGCGCAACTGGCGGGTGGTGCGATGCAGCAGCCGGGTCTGCAGGTGCTGCTCCAGCTGACTGACCGCCCGGGAGACATAGGCGGTGGTCAATTCCAGCTGGCGGGCGGCGGCGGTGAAGCTGCCGGTCTGGGCCACGCAGGCGAAGGCACGCAGATTGAAGAGATGATCCATGGGCGGGGCAGGGCGGTGGAAAGGGGGCATTGTGGGCCATTACCCGCCCGTTGGTTAAGGCTCTTTGCCGTCACACCCGACTTAATCCGCGCGGGCGAGACTTTCTAGAATGGCCACCGAGACGCTGCGTCTCGCCCCTTCCTATCGCTCTCGTCGTTGCCCAGCATGCCTCTTGCCTCACCGCCGCTCGCGCGGTCCGCCGCTGCCTACTCCCGTACCCGCTGGCCGAGCCGCAACGCCTGGCGCCGTGCCGCTCGCGAATGGGCGCGTACCGATGGCCAGACCTGGGCCTTCATCGCCAAGGCGCTGTTGGCTGCCACCCTGGCCCTGTGGCTGGCCTATCGCCTGGAACTGCCGCAACCGAGCACCGTGCTGGTTACCGTGTTCATCGTCTTGCAGCCGCAGAGTGGCCAGGTGCTGGCCAAGAGTTTCTACCGGATCCTGGGCAGTCTCGCCGGGCTCACCTTCACCGTCGCCGCCATCGCCCTGTTCGCCCAGGAGCGGGTGCTCTTGCTCGGCGCCCTGGTGCTGTGGATCGGCTACTGCACCCGGGGGGCGGCGCGTTATCGCGACTTTCGCAGCTATGGCTTCCTGCTGGCCGGCTACACCGCCTGCCTGGTGGGGCTGCCGGCGGTGGCCCAGCCCCAGGGCGCCTTTCTGCAGGCAGTGTGGCGTCTGTTGGAAATTGCCCTTGGCATCTGCTGCGCCGGGGTGGTAAGTGTCGCGATCCTGCCGCAGACCACCCGTGGCGTCCTGCGCCGGACCCTGGCCCAGCGCCTGCGCGATTTCCTGGCCATGGCCCATGACGGTCTGCTGGGTAGCCTCGATGCCGAACGCTTCGCCGGACTCAGTGCGCGTTTCGCTGCCGATTCCGTGGGCTTCGAAAGCCTGCGCAGCGCCAGTGTCTTCGAGGAGCCCTATCTGCGCCGACGCAGCGGACGCCTGGCCGCCCTGGGCAATCGCCTCATGCTGCTCAACACCCGCTTCCATGCGCTCTACCAACTGCTCGACCGCCTGAGCGATCGGCCCCGGGCCGTGCGCCAAGCGCTGGCGCCCGCCCTTGGGCTGATCGCCGCCGTCCTGGCGCCGGCCCTGGGTCGCCTGCCGGAAGAGCGTGACCTACGCCGCCTCAGTGAGCGCCTGGCTGCGGAGCGCGAGACGCTGATGGCCGCGATCCGCAGTGGCCGCCAGCAGCTGGTCCGGATCGTGCCCGCCACCCAGGTCGACCGGCTCGACTACGACACCGCCGCCGAGCTGCTCTATCGCTTCGCCGAGGATCTGCACCTGCTGCTTGGTGCCCAGCTGGCACTTGAGGCGCCGGCGAGTACGACACCCGCTCCCCGGGAGACCTTCACGCCCCTGGCCAGCCGTGCGGTAGCCTGGATGGCCGGGCTGCGCAGCGCCCTGGTGGTACTGGGCGTGGGGCTGTTCTGGATCGAGACCGCCTGGCCGAGTGGCGCGGCCTGCACCCTGGCCGCGGCGCTGATCTCGGCGCTGGCTTCCACCTCGGCCGATCCGCGCCGCTATTGCCTGCAACTGGCCGGCGGTACCCTGGTCGGGGCCCTGGCCGGTGGCCTGCTGCAATTCCAGGTGCTGCCCTGGATCGACGGCTTCGCCCTGTTGCTGCTGACCCTGACACCAGTGTTCGCCGCTGGCGCCTGGCTGATCACTCGACCGCGGCTGGCGGGCTATGGCACCGGGCTGATGGTCTGGTTCTGTTCGGCGGCCCTGCCGGGCAATCTGCCGCGCTACGACGCCGATGTCTTCTGCAACACCTACCTGGCCTACGGGGTGGCCTGCGCGGTGGCGGTAGTGGCGGTCAGTGTACTTCTGCCGCCCAGCCAGCCTTGGGTCTGGCGCCGGCTGGAAGATGCCCTGCGCGAGCGACTGGTCCATGCCATCGGGGCACCCCTGGCCGGTCTGAGTGGCCGCTTCGATTCCGGCCTGCGCGATCTGCTCAACCAGGTGCAGGTGCTTACCGTCGGCCAGCCGGAGGTGCAGCGGCGGCTGCTGCGCTGGACCTTCCTGAGTCTGGAGCTGGGCCACGCCATCATCGAGCTGCGCCTGGAGCAGGCCGCGCTGCCACCCCTGCCCTGGTATCGCGAAGAGCGTGCCTGGCGCCTGGCCATTCGCGCCCTGGGGCGGGCCCTGGTGCGATTGTTCCGCCAGCCCAACGCCGCCAACCTGGCCCGCGCCCTGGGCGCCGTGGACCAGGCCATCCTGCTGGCGCACCAGGCCCAGCGCTACCTGGAGCCCAATCCGGGCGACTTCGATCGCTCACCGCTGCGCCGTATCGCCAGCTACCTGCATTTCATCCGCACCTCGCTGCTGGCGCCGGATTCGCCCCTGGCCGGGTACCTGCCGCCGGCCCGGCCACCGGCGCGGGACGAAGGCTGAGCAGCGCTTCTGGAAATATTGGCTAGGCTTACGAACGGGGAGGGCCGTCAGGCCCTCTGCCATGCGACTTTCGGCACAACCAGAACAAGGCCCGCCTGCCCATGCCCGTCCGCTTCGTCCGTCCGCTGCTCTGTTCCGCCAGTTTTCTGCTGACTCCCCTGGCGTTTGCCTTGGAGGCTCCTGGCGCCCCCGGTGCCACGCCCTTCTGGTCCTATTCCGGCAAGACCGGCATCGGCACCAGCTACGAGGCCTATCGCGATGGCGCCTACAGCGACCAGGCCAGCACCGGCCGCGTCTCGCGGGTGTGGTTCTCCCTGGCCCAGGGGGTGGTCACCGAGACCATGCAGGGTCTCATCCACGAGGCGCAGCTGCGCGAGATGCAGCTGGTGATCCGCGGTCCCGACTTCACCCACCTGGAGCGCGACGACACCGACAGCCGTATCGAATACCTGGCCACCGATGCCGCCGGCCGGCCCACCTCGCTGGCCTACAAGATCGTCAACCGCGACCGCCAGGGCCGCTACGAGATCGAGAAGCACGTCTTCACCGACCCGGACCAGGACACCCTGGTCATGCGCGTCATCTTTCGCAGCCAGGACCCACGCATCCAGCCCTATCTCTATGTCGATCCGGCGTTGGCCAACAGTGGCAGCCATGACCGCGCCGCGGTGAAGGGTGGGGTGCTCTACGCCAGCGAAGGCGAGCACGCGCTGGTGGTGAAGGCCAGCCAGCCGCTGCAGACGCCTACCGTAGGTTTCGTCGGCAGCTCCGATGGCCTCGACGACCTGCGCCGCAACGGCAAGCTGACCCAGACCTACAGCAGCACCGGCGACCAGGCCGGCAACGTCGCCATGCTGGCCAAGCTGCCGCTCAAGGGCGCCGAGACCACCCTGGACGTGGTGGTGGGCTTCGGCGCCAATCCGCGCCAGGCCGAGGCGGCGGCGGATGCCACCCTGGCCCGCGGTTATCAAAAGGTGCTGGCCCACTACAACGGCGAAGGCGACGCCATCGGCTGGCAGGACTACCTGGCCGGCCTCGACCAGCTGCCGCGCCTGCAGGCCCAGGCCGGCGACGGCGGCAAGCTGCTCAATGCCAGCGCCCTGGTGCTCAAGGCCCAGGAGGACAAGACCCACGCCGGCGCCCTGATCGCTTCGCTGTCCAATCCCTGGGGTGAAACGGTGCCGGCGGGCAAGGGCACCACCGGCTACAAGGCGGTCTGGCCACGGGATTTCTACCAGTGCGCCATGGCCCTGCTGGCGCTGGGTGACCGGCAGACGCCCAAGGTCGCCTTCAGTTACCTCAAGCAGGTGCAGGTGGATGCCAATACCGCGCACAAGCCGGCCGACAGCTCCGCCTTCATCCATCAGCAGAAACAGGGCGACGAGGTACGGGCACCGGGCGCCACCGGCTGGTTCCTGCAGAAGACCCACGTCGACGGCACCATCGAGTGGGTCGGCGTGCAACTCGACCAGACCGCCATGCCCATCATGCTCGGCTATCGCCTCTGGCAGGGTGGCCTGCTCGGCGACGCCGAAATCGACCGCTGGTACCGCGACATGCTCAGGCCCGCGGCGGATTTCCTCGCCCGTGACAGCCAGGTCAACCTGGGCTGGAACACCTGGCAGGTCAAGCCGCCGCAGACCCAGCAGGAGCGCTGGGAAGAGCAGTGGGGCTATTCGCCATCCACCACCGCGGCAGTTATCGCCGGTCTCGCCACCGCCAGCGAGCTGGCGCGCCATGCCGGCGACGAGGCCAATGCCAGCCGTTACCGCGAGACCGCCCGGCGCTATTCCGGCCAGGTCGAAAAGACCATGGCCACCACCCAGGGCAGCCTGGGCGCCGGCAACTACTACCTGCGCATCACCCAGAACGACGATCCCAACGACAAGGGCACGCTGGTGGACAACAACAGTCGTCCGGGCCTGCCGGAGGACCAGGTGCTGGACGCCGGCTTCCTCGAACTGGTGCGCTACGGCGTGCGGCCGGCCAGCGATCCCCTGGTACAGAAGAGCCTGGCGGTGCTGGACGACGAAGGCCTGCCGGAGAATCTGCGGGTCAAGTACAGCTTCCAGTACCCCGGCGTCACCGGCACCTTCCCCGGCTGGCGGCGCTACGGCAACGACGGCTATGGCGAGAGCGAAAGCTCCGGCATCAATTTCCCGGCCACCGAGCAGCCGGTGCCCAACTCGGGGCTGCGTGGCCGGGTCTGGCCGATCTTCACCGGCGAGCGCGGCCATTACGAGTTGGCGCGCCTGGTCCTGCAGGGCAAGCCGGACCCGGCGGCGCTGGGCAAGCTGCGTGACACCTACGTCCGCGGCCTGGAGCTGTTCGCCAACGCCGGCCTGATGCTGCCCGAGCAGGTCTGGGATGGCGTGGGCGACAACCGGCGCCACGGCTACCAGATGGGTCAGGGCACCGATTCGGCGACGCCGCTGGCCTGGTCCCACGCCGAATACGTGAAGCTGCTGCGCTCCCTGGCGGACGGCCAGGTGTGGGATCACTACCCGGTGGTGGCGCGGGCACTGGCGCCCTGAAGCAAGCCAGTTGTCGGATCGCGAGCGCTGTTAGCGCTTGCGATCCGATAGCAGCTCTGGTCGATTTTGCTTCAGCCAATGCGTGACGTGCTGGAGCAGGACCTCGGCCTGCTGCAAGGCCTCCTGAGCCATCGAATCGCTGACTAGATCGCCCGAGTAGTCGATGACGTTGCGTTGCTTGCGCAAGGTATCCAGTACCAACATCGTCGATGTATCAAGCTCGACGGTCCGGGGCAGTGACTGGATCATGGTCTGATGGTGACCGGGGCGGCTAGTCAGGGTCCGATAGCCATTGGCCTGAAGCGCTGCGTTCGCGCCCTGCATGATTGCCTTGTAGGCCAGATCGAAGCGGCTTTCGCTGCTCAGTATTGGCAGACACGCATCGGTCAAGCTACGTTGCGCTGCCTCCAGCAAGCGCTGGATGCTCGCAGGGTCCGGTGTGATCGCCTCAAGACTCTTGCCGAGCAGATTATCCAGGGTCATCTGTCCTTCCTTGTGACAGGTACGAAGCGTCGCCGATGACGAACACCTTGGGCTTTTCCAGCAAGTCCGTGATGAAGGCTCCTCCTTCCGCCAACAGCCTCTGCCATTCCTCTCGCGGGTATACCTTGGGATTGATCTCGCGCCCAAGCGTCTCCTGACAGGGATAGAGCACTGCCACTACCTCGCGGAAGGTCACGGTACCCAGGATCATGAGGTCAATATCGCTTCCAGCGCTTGCTTTGCCGCTAGCCATCGAGCCGAAGACGAAAGCTGCCGATATTCGGTCTGCAATGGGGCTCAGCGCCTCGGCCAGAATATCGGTCAGGCCACTGGTCTTGCGCAAGATGCTCGCCAGCTCTTCGAAGATGGGGCACTCCCGATTGGCGCGATAGTGCTGTTGATTACCCACGCGCGTCTTCACGGCCAGACCTGCCGCGACCAGCTTGACGAGCTCACGGCTCAGGGTGCCAGACTGGGTCTCGGTCAAGCGCGCGATTTCGCGCTGATGGTAGCTGCTCTCCGGATGGAGCAGAAGAAGTGCCAGGACCTTGCGGCGATAGTCGGGAAATAGAACGGAAGCAAGGGACATAAGAATTTTTTTTGCTGCCTTTTGGGCTGCAATTGAAGCCTAAAAGGCAGCAAACAACCAGTGTGATTGCCCTTGGTGTATTCCAGCGCCTGAACAGCCGACCAACGGTAGCGCGTTACTAATGCCCGTGCCAGGGCTGCTGACCCAGGGCAGCGAAACGTTGAACCCAAGGGAACGCCTGTAACAAGACTTGTCTGATGGGCGTTCTCGCGCTTAGCTGAGGCAGCGGATCCTTCCGCTCGCCGCGGTTCTCCTCTCTTTCCGGTCCCTCTGCCCTCGGTCGCGTACCGCGCGGTAGCGTGCCCGGCTGTCACGGTTTTCTCTCGCTCGCTCCGGCGACCGCTCCGGCGGTCTGGGGGCGAGTCTTTGCCGGTTCCTGTCAAGAAGGTCACGGATATGACTGACGTCGCTCTCCCCATCGCCCTTTACCTGGGCACCTTGGTGTTGCTGGCCTTCGCCCTGCGCCGCAGCCCGCTGCTCACCCAGGAGACCCTGGCGCGCTCCTCGCCGCTGGATGCCCTGCGCGGCATTCTCGCCACCGCCGTGGTCTGCCTGCATTTCGTGCTGACCTATCATCTCAAGGCCGAGGGTCAGTGGCGCGAACCCGACAGCGATCTGCTCTACAACATGGGCGTGGTGCCGGTGTCGCTGTTCTTCATGATCACCGGCTACCTGTTCTTCGGAAAGGTCTACCGGCGCACGCCGGACTGGGGCGAGCTGCTCCGTTCACGGGTACTGCGGGTGATGCCGCTGTACCTCTGCGTGGTGGCCGTGGTGGTGCTCTTCACCCTGATCCGCACCCACTTCGTCATCGCCGACGGCCAGCACTTCATGCTCGAACTGCTCAGCTGGGAGCTGTTTTCCGGCTTCAGTCTCAACGGCCTGGAGGAAAGCGGCTGGATGACCGCCGGCGCCCACTGGACGCTGCGCTACGAGGCGC
This sequence comes from Pseudomonas sp. Snoq117.2, assembly GCF_900110545.1. Taxonomy (NCBI): domain Bacteria; kingdom Pseudomonadati; phylum Pseudomonadota; class Gammaproteobacteria; order Pseudomonadales; family Pseudomonadaceae; genus Pseudomonas; species Pseudomonas sp. Snoq117.2. The sequence continues at coordinate 41,015 of NZ_FOED01000013.1, forward strand.
TGTTCTATCTGGCGCTGCCGATCATCGCCGCGCTGTTCAACCGCCGCGGTTTCGGGCTGCCGCTGCTGGTCTCGGTGCTGCTGGTGGGCGGGCTGGTCGCCGCCGGCTATCACTATCAGGTACTGGGCGCGCGCTTCGGGCTGCTGTTCCTGCTGGGATTCCTGCCGGTGTTCGTCAAGGTTCATCTGCCGGGCCTGCTGGCGCGGCTGCGTACGCCCCTGGTGGCGGCGCTGTCGCTGGCGCTGGTGGGCTACGCCATGACCCAGCCGGACTACAGCCTCAGGCAGATGCTCGCGCTGGGCTTGCCCTTCGCCGCCATGGCCGCCGGCAACGATCTCTTCGGCCTCCTGCGCAGTCGCGGTCTCAAGGTGCTGGGCGAGATCAGCTACAGCCTCTATCTCACCCACGGCCTGCTGCTCTATGGCCTCTTCACCCTGCTCAACCTCGGCTCGGTCGAGACCCTGGGCACGCTCGGCTTCATGTCGCTGCTGCCACCGGTGCTGGTGCTCGCCTGTCTGCTGTCGATGCTCAGCTACCGCTGGATCGAGCGTCCGCTGATGCATCTGGGAAGGGCGCCGCGGCGTCAGCAAGTCCCCGCGTAGGGGGAGGCGCCGCAGCTGCAGGATACTCCAGCAGAAAGGCCAGGGCCTGGGCGCAGGAGGCCTCCACCTTGAGGTTCAGCAACTCGTCCGCCCGTGTCCGGCCATAGCCCAGGGCGGCGATGGGCAGCCCGGCACGGGCTGCTGCCTGGGCGAAGCGAAAGCCCGAATAGACCATCAGTGACGAGCCCACCACCAGCAGCGCATCGGCGCGGCCCAGGTGGGCGAAGGCGCGCTCCACCCGCGCGCCGGGCACGTGTTCGCCAAAGAACACCACGTCCGGTTTGAGCAGGGCGCCGCAGCGCGGGCAATCCGGCACGCGAAAACTCATGAAGTCCACGCCTTCCAGATCGGCATCGCCATCCGGCGCGGTAGCCGCGTCCAGCTGCAGCCAGTCGCCATTGAGTTCGCCCAGCCATTGCTGGAATTCCTGGCGCGGCAGGCGCATCTCGCAACCCAGGCAGCGGATCTGGTCGAGGCGGCCGTGCAGGTCGATCACCGCCTCGCTGCCGGCGGCCTGGTGCAGGCGATCGACGTTCTGGGTCAGCAGCATCTCCACCTGGCCGCGTCGCTCCAGGGCCGCCAGGGCCTGGTGGGTGGCGTTGGGCCGCGCCTGGCAGAAGCGCGGCCAGCCGATCAGGCTGCGCGCCCAGTAGCGGCGGCGCAAGAGTTCGTCGCCGACGAAGGCCTGCAGGGTGACCGGTTGCGGGCGCTTCCAGGCGCCGTCGCGGTCGCGGTAATCGGGAATGCCGGAATCGGTGCTGCAACCGGCACCGGTGAGCAGGAAGATCCGCTCGTGCCGGGCGATAAAGGACTGAAGCTCGGGCAGGGACATCGGGCACCTGGAGTTGCGGACGATACCCCCAGCTTGGAAAGGGTTATGCCGGGAGGCAAGCCGCAGCTGACGAACGTCCTGTCCGTCGTGCGGCGCTCGCAGGTCTAGTAGACCGGGACGTAGATGTAGATCTGCGAATCCTGGGCGTCCACGCCGGTGAAGGCCTCTGTGTAGTGCTCGAAGCAGGCGCCTGGACGCGGTTGCAGGCCACGGGCGGGGAGCAGCTCGGCGAACAGTCGACCGAGGCTCTTGGCCACGCTGGGTGCGGTGCCCAGGTGCACGTAGCGGGCATAGCGACCCTCCGGCAGTTCCTGGCGCACCATGCCGGCGGGCAGGGGCGCGCCCGGCGCGGTCGCCACGGCAGCCAGGTAGTGCATGGCGCCGGCCTGGCGCCAGCTCAGGCCGTACCATTCGGCGTCGCCTTCGCGGCCGGCGATTTCCCCGGCGCGGTCGGCGAAGCGCCGCCAGAGGGCGGCGATGTCTTCGCCCTGGCCAGGCTCGAACAGCAGACCGGTCACTTCCAGGGCGGGATGGTCGACGATTTCCAGCGACATGGGACAGACTCTCTCGAAGATGCGATGAAGGCCGCCACCTTACTCCAGCGGCGCCCTGCGGTCAGCCGTGAAGGCCGTCGGACGAAAGGTCGCAGCCGCCGCAAGGGCTTAATCCAGACCTTGCGAAGGCCCTTCGCCGCTTCGCTAAAATGCTAGTTTGAATGGTTTTTGACGAAGAAAGTCAACGCTTCGCTCGAACTGCCAGGCCTCGGTTAGGACGAAGTCCTACCGTGATGTGCCTGGAGTTACCTAAAAAATGTCGATCAAGGTATCGCGCCGCAACTTTCTCAAACTCAGTACGGCAGGGGTCGCCACCTCGAGCATGGCCATGCTCGGCTTCGCCCCTGAACCCGCGCTGGCGTCCATTCGCTACTACAAGCTCGCCGCCGCCAAGGTGACGCGCAATACCTGCACCTACTGCTCGGTGGGTTGCGGCATGCTGCTCTACAGCCGTGGCGATGGCGGCATCAATACCGTCAGCGACATCTATCACGTCGAAGGCGATCCAGATCATCCGGTCAGTCGCGGCTCCCTCTGTCCCAAGGGCGCGGGAGTGCTGGACTTCATCAAGAGCGAATCGCGCCTTTCCCATCCCGAGGTCCGCGAGCCTGGCAGCAACGAGTGGAAGCGCATCAGCTGGAACGAGGCGCTGGACCGCATCGCCCGCTACATGAAGGAGGACCGGGACAAGAACTTCGTCACCCATGACGCCGATGGTCATCTGGTCAACCACTGGACCACCACTGGCTTCCTGGCGGCGTCGGCCTCTTCTAACGAGACCGCGTACCTCACCCAGAAGGTGATCCGCAGCCTCGGCATGCTGGCAATCGACAACCAGGCGCGCGTTTGACACGGACCGACGGTGGCAGGTCTTGCCCCTTCGTTCGGCCGCGGTGCCATGACCAATCATTGGGTCGACATCCGCAACGCCAATCTCATCCTGTCCATGGGCGGCAACTCGGCCGAGGCGCACCCGGTGGGCTTTCGCTGGATGGTGGAAGCCAAGGAAAAAAACAACGCCAAGCTGATCACCATCGATCCGCGCTTCACCCGTACCTCGGCGGTGGCGGATTACCACGCCTATATTCGCACCGGGACCGATATCGTCTACCTGGGCGGGCTGATCAACTTCCTGCTCACCACGGACCAGATCCAGCATGAGTACGTAAGGGCCTACACCGACGTCGCCATCATCGTGAAGGAAGACTACGGCTTCCACGACGGTCTCTTCTCCGGCTTTGGCGAAGACAAGCGCCGTGCCTACGAGAAGTCCAGCTGGAGCTACGAGTTCGACGAGCGCGGCATGGTCAAGGAAGACCCCACCCTGCAACACCCGCGCTGCGTCTACCAGCTGATGAAGGCGCACTACAGCCGCTACACCATCGAGTTGGTGGAGCGCGTCTGCGGCATGCCCCGCGAGCAGATCCAGACCACCTGGGACATGATCGCCGAGACGGCGCGCCCCGAGCGCACCATGAGCATCCTCTATGCGCTAGGCTGGACCCAGCACTCCATCGGCGCCCAAATCATCCGTACCGCCTCCATGGTGCAGTTGCTGCTGGGCAACATCGGCATGCTCGGCGGTGGGGTCAACGCCTTGCGCGGCCACTCCAACATCCAGGGCCTGACTGACCTGGGCCTGCTCTCCAACCAGCTGCCGGGCTATCTCTATCTGGCTTCCCACGAGGAGCAGGAGTACCGCGAGTACATCAAGCGGCGGGCCAAGCAGCCCCTGCGTGAGGGCGAGGTCTCCTACTGGAAGTACTATGAGCGCTTCCATGTCAGCCTGATGAAAGCCTGGTTCTCCGAGGCGGCGACCAAGGACAACGACTGGTGCTACGACTGGCTGCCCAAGCTCAGCGAGCCGCTTTACGACGTCCTCCACACCTTCGAGCGCATGCACCACGGCGAGATCACCGGCTATTTCTGCCAGGGTTTCAACCCGCTGGCCTCCTTCCCAGACAAGAACAAGGTCAGCCAGGCGCTTGCCAAGCTCAAGTACCTGGTGGTGATGGATCCGCTGGCCATCGAGACCGCCGAATTCTGGCAGAACCACGGCGAACTCAATGACGTGGATCCCAGCCAGATCCAGACCGAGGTGTTCCGCCTGCCCACCACCTGCTTCGCCGAGGAGAACGGTGCCATCGTCAACAGCTCGCGCTGGCTGCAGTGGCACTGGCGCGCGGCGCCCCCACCCGGCGAGGCGCGCCCGGACGTGGCCATCATGGCCGGGCTGTTCCATCGCCTGCAGGGCATGTATCGCGACGAGGGTGGTGCCTTTCCCGATCCGATCCTCAACCTGACCTGGCCCTACAGCAATCCGGAGGAACCCAATCCCGAGGACATCGCCCAGGAGTACAACGGCAGGGCCCTGGCCGACCTGCCCGGGCCGAATGGCACCATCTCCCACAAGCGCGGCGAGTTGCTCGACGACTTCGGTTTCCTGGCCGACGACGGCAGCACCACCTGTGGCTGCTGGATCTACTCTGGCTCCTACACCCGTCACGGCAACAACATGGACCGGCGCGACAACGCCGATCCCTACAACATCGGCATGACCCTGGGCTGGGCGTGGTCCTGGCCACTCAATCGCCGCATCCTCTACAACCGCGCCGGCGCCCGGCCGGACGGTACCTCCTGGGCCCCGGAGAAGCGGCTGATCTGGTGGAACGGCGAGCGCTGGGCAGGGGCCGACGTCCCCGATTTCCCCTGGACCTCGCCACCTTCGGCCAAGGCCGGGCCCTTCATCCTCAACCAGGAGGGCGTCGCGCACTTCTTTGGTGGCAGCCTCCTGGCCGAAGGCCCCTTCCCTGAGCACTACGAGCCCTTCGAATCGCCGCTGGACAACAACCCCCTGCACCCGGACAACCCTCGGGCCAAGAACAACCCGGCGGCACGGATCTTCCCCGGCGACCGGGCACGCCTAGGTACCCGCGAGGAGTTTCCCTATGCGGCCACCACCTACCGGCTGACCGAGCACTTCCACTTCTGGACCACCCATGCGCGGCTCAATGCCATCGCCCAGCCGGAGAAATTCGTCGAGATCGGCGAGGACCTGGCGAACGAACTCGGCATCAAGGCCGGCGATTGGGTCAAGGTCAGCTCCAAGCGGGGCTATATCAAGGCGGTGGCAGTGGTGACCAAGCGCATGCGCGGGCTGCAGGTGGAAGGCCGTACCGTGCACCACGTCGGCATCCCCATCCACTGGGGCTTCAAGGGCGTGACCCGACCCGGGTTCCTCACCAACACCCTGACCCCCTTCGTGGGCGATGCCAACACCCAGACACCGGAATTCAAGTCGTTCCTGGTGAACGTGGAAAAGGTCTGAGGAAGGTCTTATGAGAGGCGATCAAGTCAACTTCCAGAACATCGTCGCACGCTCGGCTACCTCCGAGGAGTCGCCCCATACCCGCATCGGCGGGGTGGAAAAGGTAGCCAAGCTGATCGACGTGTCGCGCTGCATCGGTTGCAAGGCCTGCCAGGTGGCGTGCTCGGAATGGAACGATCTGCGCGATGAGGTCGGCCACTGCAACGGCACCTACAACAATCCGCCGGACCTCACCCCGGAGACCTTCCAAGTGATGAGGTTCGACGAATACGTCAACGAGAAGGGCAACCTGGAGTGGCTGATCCGCAAGGACAACTGCATGCACTGCGCCGACCCGGGCTGCCTCAAGGCCTGCCCGGCGCCCGGGGCCATCGTGCAGTACGCCAACGGTATCGTCGACTTCAACTCCGAGCACTGCATCGGCTGCGGCTATTGCGTCTCGGGGTGCCCGTTCGACGTACCGCGCATTTCCAAGAAGGACCAGAAAGCCTACAAGTGCACCCTCTGTTCCGATCGCGTCTATCACGGCATGGAGCCCGCCTGCGTCAAATCCTGCCCGACCGGGGCGATCATGTTCGGCACCAAGGAGGACATGACGGAACAGGCCGAGATGCGGGTCGGCCAACTCAATGATCGCGGCTTTCCCGGCGCCGGCATCTACGATCCGGCCGGCGTGGGCGGCACCCATGTGATGTACGTGCTGCAGCACGCCGACAAGCCCGAGCTGTATACCCACCTGCCGGCCAATCCGGAGATCAGCCCCATGGTCAGTCTGTGGAAGGGCGTGACCAAGCCGATCATGTCGGCGCTGCTGGGGGTTACCGCCATCGCGGGCATCGCCCACTACCTGACCAAGGGTCCCAAGGAAGAACCCGAGGAATCGCCGGACGAGGAAGAGCGCCACGCCGCGCGCGAGGAGGATCGGCCATGACTACGCCGTCGGACAACAAGCGCGGCATCCTGCGCTATACCACCTTCAGCCGGCTGAACCACTGGTTCATCGCCTTCACCTTCGTCTGCCTGACCCTGAGCGGCCTGGCCTTCTTTCATCCGTTCTTTTTCGACCTCACGGCGCTGTTTGGCGGACCGACCATGACGCGCATCCTGCACCCCTTCATCGGGGTGGCCATGAGCCTGGGTTTCGTGGTCATGGCGGTGCGCTTCTTCAGGGTCAACCTGTTCAAGCGCCACGACGTGGCCTGGGTCCGGCGCATTAGCGATGTCCTCGCCAACCGTGACGAACTGGCGCCGCCCATCGGCGCCAACAACCCTGGGCAGAAGCTAGTGTACTGGGTGATGCTGCTGTCCGTACCGGCGTTGCTGCTCAGCGGCTTCTTCATCTGGCGGCCGTACTTCGCCGACATCCTGCCACGCGGCTGGCTGCGCTTTTCCAGTCTGGTACACGCCTATGTCGCCTTCATCGCCATCGTCACCCTGATCATCCACATCTACTCGGCGATCTGGGTGAAGGGCTCCTTCCGGGCGATGACCCAGGGCCGTGTCAGCCGTGCCTGGGCCAAGCACCATCACCGGCTGTGGTACGACGAGATCGTCGAGCAGGAGCGCCGCGAAAGGGGCGAGCGGGGCGACCGCCCCCTGGATGAACACCGCATGCCCGACAAGGGGACTCCCTGATGCATCAGTACGGTACTTCGCCCACCGGCATCCTCAATCCGCCGCCGGTGGTCCTGCCCGATCGGCAGCTGTTCGCCCGGCGTGCGCGGCGCCTGCGCGAGCTGGCCGAACGCAGCACCGAGCTAAGTGATTTTCTCGGCTTCATGGCCCTGCTGATCCAGGCCCAGGATGGTGTCCTGCAGGAACGCCAGCCCAGTTGGCAACCGGCACCGGACGCCTTCAGCCTGGCCCTGGAGCATGGCATGCCGCCCCTGCAGGGCCAGGCTCTGCTACGGGATCTGGACTGGCAGGGCGATCTGGACGCTCTGTTGGTCACCCTGGAGCTGCGCGTGGCCGAGCGCCAGCGCCCGGTGCTCGAACAGCTGGTCGCCTTGTCTGCTGCCGAGCGCCAGCAACTGGCCGAGCAAGTTCTGGCGCAGGAGCCTGGCGCCACCGAGCGCCGGGCGTTACTGCCTCTGGTGGGCGCCGCCCTGCAAGTGGCCTGGGTACGCCTAGCCCTGACCCTGCCACAGCCGCCCCAACGCCATGGCGACGTCAGCCGGGTGCTTTGCCCCTGCTGTGCCGCACCGCCGCTGGCCAGTATCGTCCACGCCGACCGTGATCGCGACAACGTACGCTATCTGCACTGCAGCCTCTGCGCCACCGAGTGGCACCTGGAACGCAGCAAGTGCAGCTGCTGCAATACCAGTGCCCAGGTGCGCTATCTGGCACTGGAGGACGAAGCCGGCAAGACGCCCCTGGCCGCCCAGGCCGAGACCTGCGACAGCTGCGACAGCTACCTCAAGCTGGTCAGCAAGAGCTTCAACCTGGGCGCCGATCCCCTCGCGGACGACCTTGCCAGCCTGCCGCTGGACTTCGCCCTGGCCGAAGCGGGGCGCTACGCCCGCAGCGGCTTCAATCCCCTGTTCATCGCGGGGGAGTAGGGCGCTAGATCCGCTTTACGGGTTTGCGAGAAGCGCCTGGTTCAGGGCCAGACCGGCCAGACGCGCGCTGGCCAGCAGGCGTTCCAGGCTCTGGCCATGCCGCGCGCTGGCAGACAGGCCGGCCATGGTGGTGACGACGAAATCGGTCAGCTCTCGCGCCTGCTGTGGCCGGCGTGTGGCGATGTGGGCATGGATGAGTGCCTGGGCTGCCTGGTGGTAGCCGTCCGCTGCCGCACGGGCCTGTAGATCGTCGCTATGGGTACCTTCCAGCACCAGGCAGCCGGCGGCTTGCGGATCGGCCGCGTAGTTGCGCGCCGCCGCTTCCAGCACCTGCGTCAGGGCCACGGCCAGCGGCTGGTCGGTCTCCAGGATCTGCCGCAGCAGCAGCGCACCGTTCGCGACATAGCGCTCCAGCACCTTGCCATACAACTCCACCTTGCTGCCGAAGGCTGCATAGAAGCTGGGTGGCTTGATCCCGAATGCCTGGGTCAGATCGGCGACGCTCACGCCGTCATAGCCTCTTTCATGGAACAGGCGTTGCGCCTGGGCCACAGCCGCATCCGGATCGAAGCAGCGCGGGCGACCACGGGTGCCGGATTTATTTGTAGCGCTCATTACAAAAATACTTTGACAGGGGTCGAGTGAGATTTATTGTAGCATTCACTACATTAATCGGGAGGTACGGTCATGACGAATTTTGCAGGCAAGTCGGTGCTGGTCCTGGGGGGCAGTCGCGGCATAGGTGCGGCCATCGTGCGGCGCTTCGCCGCCGAGGGTGCCCGAGTAACTTTCACCTATTCCAGCTCGAAGGCCGCCGCCCAGGCGCTAGCCGCGGAAACCGGCAGTACCGCCGAGGCGACCGACAGTGCCAGTCGTGATGCCGTGATCGCCCGGGTGCGCGCCAGCGGTCCGCTGGACGTGCTGGTGGTGAATTCCGGGGTGGCGCTGTTCGGCGATGCCCTGGAACAGGACCCGGACGCCGTCGACCGCCTGTTCAGCATCAACGTGCAGGCGCCCTATCACGCGGCGGTGGAAGCCGCGCGGCAGATGCCGGCGGGCGGGCGGATCATCGTCATCGGCTCGGTGAACGGCGATCGCATGCCGGTCCCCGGCCTGGCCGCCTATGCCGTGAGCAAGTCCGCCCTGCAGGGACTGGCCCGCGGCCTAGCGCGGGATTTCGGCCCGCGCGGCATCACCGTCAACGTGGTGCAGCCGGGCCCCATCGATACCGAGATGAACCCGGCCGATGGCCCCATGAAGGAGCTGATGCACAGTTTCATGGCGATCAAGCGCCATGGCAGCGCCGACGAGGTGGCCGGCATGGTGGCCTGGCTGGCCGGCCCCGAGGCCGGCTTCGTCACCGGCGCCATGCACACCATCGACGGGGCCTTCGGCGCCTGATCGTCCGCCACAGGCGCCACTCGCGGCGGCAGCTCTAGCCGTAGCGCTTGAACGCCTCGATGGCCAGGCCGTTGCCGATGTTGCCGAAGCGGTCGCCGTCCACCAGGCGGGCGCCGGGGAAGCGCTTGGCGAGGGCCTGGCGCAGTGCCGGGATGCCGCTGGAGCCGCCGGTGAAGAACAGGCTGTCGACCCGCGCCGGATCGAGATCGGCGCGGGCCAGCAGGTCGTCCACGCCACGGCTCAGGCGTTCCAGTTGCAGGGCGATGGCGGCATCGAACAGTGGCCTCTCCAGATCCGCGGCCAGGCCGGTCTCGATGCGATCCAGGCGCAGGGTGCGGCGCCAGTCGTCGGTAAGGGCGATCTTGGCGTCTTCCACCTGGATCGCCAGCCAGTGGCCGGCGCGCTGTTCGATGAGCTTGAACAGGCGATCCATGCAGCGGGTGTCCTGGGCGTCGTATCTCATGTCGCGCAGGCCCAGCACGCTCTTCTTGGCGTAGACGGCGTTGATGGTGTGCCAGGTCGCCAGGTTGATGTAGTGGCTGGTGGGCATGGTGGCGCCGCTCTTCATGGCGCTGCCGTAGCCCAGCAGCGGCATCACGCCTTCCAGACTCAGCTGGCGGTCGAAGTCGGTGCCGCCGACGTGCACGCCGCCGGTGGCGAGGATGTCGCCGGCGCGGTCGGCCAGGTTGCGGCGCTCCGGCGCCAGGCGCACCAGGGAGAAGTCCGAGGTGCCGCCGCCGATGTCGACGATCAGCACCAGTTCTTCGTGCTCGATGCTGCGTTCGTAGTCGAAGGCGGCAGCGAGGGGTTCGAACTGGAAGGAGATATCGCTGAAACCTACCTGGCGCGCCACAGCGGCCAGGGTGTCCTCGGCCTCCTGGTCGGCGACCGGATCGTCATCGACGAAGTGCACCGGACGGCCCAGTACCACGGCGTCGAAGGGGCGATCGGCCTGCTGTTCGGCGCGCTGCTTGAGGGTGCCGAGAAACAGGCCGAGCACCTCGGTGAAGGGCAGGGCGCTGCCGAGGATGCTGGTCTCGCCTTTGAGCAGGTTGGAACCGAGCAGGCTCTTGAGCGAACGCAGCAAGCGGCCCTCGTAGCCTTCCAGGTATTCGTGCAGCGCCTGGCGACCATAGGCCGGGCGGCGTTCCTCGGCGTTGAAGAAGATCACCGAGGGCAGGGTGGCCTTGCCTTCTTCGAGGGGCAGCAGGACGTCGCCGGCGGGCCTGAGCCAGCCGGCGGTGGAGTTGGAGGTACCGAAGTCGAGGCCCAGGGCGCGGGCGGGTTGAGCAGCAGACATGTCAGGATCCGTAACGCGAGCAGCCGCGCAGTTTAGCTGAGACCGGCGACCAGGCGAACCCTGGCCGGATGCCAGCAGGATTGACCCGCGCTGCTGCAGGACTGAAGCGATGGCAGGCGAACGGTGGTGTCAGCCCTTGCGCGAGCGGTCGCGCGGCTCTTCCAGGGTGCAGACATCATCCTGGCAACGCCGACTGCCCTCAGGATGCGGCAGCCAGGTCAGGCCTGGGCGCAGCTTGAGAAACAGGCGATAGCCCATTTCCAGCAGCGGCCGCAACGGCCGCCAGGCCAGCGGTCGGGCCCAGTGGCCGAGGCCTGCGGTGCGCCAGCTCCAGTAGGTGGCGTCCAGGCCTTTGAACCAGTAGCCATCGGCATCCCGGGCGTGGAGCAGATCGAGCATGGCCTGGCGCGGCGGCGCATCGGCGGGCGCCTGCGCCTCGTAGTCCGGCGCGGCCAGATCCACCAGGTGCAGCTGGCTGGGGTCGGCATGGCGGCGCAGCCAGGCGATCTCGCGGGCGCACAGCGGGCAGGCGCCGTCGTGAAAGAGGGTCAGGGGCAGGCGAGGGGCGTGCATCGTGATCTTCCCAGGGGACTTGTCTATCTGGACCGGCACGCGGGGCTGCCGTTGCGCTTTCCGCCGAACGGTAAGCGCAACGGCGCCCCGTGGCGAGTCGGAATCAGAGACGCCGAATGACGGCATTGCACGCAAACAACCAACGAGGTCGCTATGGATCTGGGAATCAAGGGGCGTGTCGCCCTCATCACGGGGGCCAGTGGTGGCATGGGGCTGGCCACGGCTAAGCTGTTGGCCGAAGAGGGCGTCAAGCTGGTGCTTTCCGACCTGGAGCAGGACAAGTTGGAAGCGGCGGCCAAGGGCCTGCCGGGCGAGCCGCTGCTGATCGCCGCCGACATGACTGACCAGGCCGCGGTGGACCAGTTGGTAGAGCAGGGCGAGGCCCGCTTCGGCCAGATCGACATCGTGGTACATACCGCGGGCGTCACCGGCGCCAAGGGCGATCCCCTGGAGCTGGCCGATGCCGACTACGAGGAGGCCTGGGCTACCGACTTCTTTTCCGCCGTGCGCGTCGGCCGCGCCGCCATCCCGCGCATGCGTAAGCGCGGTTGGGGTCGCTTCGTCTGCATCACGTCGGAAAACGCCGTCCAGCCCTATTGGGAAGAGGCCGTCTACAACGTCGCCAAGGCCGCCCTGGCCGCCTTCATCAAGAACCTCTCCTACAAGGAAGCGGCCCACGGCGTGCTGTGCAACACCGTGTCGCCAGCCTTCATCGAGACCGGCATGACCGACGGCATGATGGAAAAACGCGCCAAGGAACTAGGGGTCTCCTTCGAAGAAGCCATCGAAAGCTTCCTCGACGAAGAACGACCCGGCATCGTGCAGAAGCGTCGCGGCCAGGTGGAAGAGGTGGCCGCGGCCATCGCCCTGCTGGTGTCCGAACGCGGCTCCTTCATTAACGGCAGCAACCTGCGCGTGGATGGGGGCTCGGTCCAGGCCGTGCAGAACTAAGACGAGCGGGGCGGCTCCTCGGCCGTCCCGTTTTCTTGCTGGCGGCGCACGGCCTCTTCCAGGGGAATGAACTCCACTTGGCGATCCTTGACCACCGGTGGCAGGGTGATGCCCATGGAGACATAGATGCTGGTGAACATGTCGATGCCCATGTCCGCCGGTTTCACCCAGTCCACCGGGACATAGAGCAACCCGCCGCCCACGGGGACCGGCGCCGAAGGCACCAGCACGGCGTGATAGTGGCGACCCTCGATGTCGATCACCGCCGGATTGGGCAGCAGTGCCAGCACCGCCACACCCTGACCGCCAAAGAAGCACCACACCGGACTCATGGCGCGGATATCCGCGCCCCCTTCCTTGCGATCGAGCAACTCGACGAAGCGCTCCGCCAGGCCATAGAGCTTGCCCACCACCGGAATGCGGCGGAAGGTCACGTCGGCGAACCAGCCCAGCGGCCGGCGCAGGCCCAGCTTGACCGCCAGTCCCAGCGGATAGAGCAGTACCAGCAAGAGCAGGGTGCCGAGGCCATAGGCCGCCAGGGAGTTGCCGACGAAGGGGTGACCGACCGCCACGAACAGCCGGCCCAGGGTGGTGTTGGGGCCGATCAGCCCATTGAGGAAGCTGACGATCCAGCCGATCAGCGCCAGGGTCAGGACCAGCGGCAGGAGCAAGAGCAGGCCGGCCAGCCAGGTGGAGACGACGCTTTCGATACTGCGGCGAACGAAGGGCATGCAAGAACTCGACGGCTAAAGCGCCATTCTATACGGCCCGGGTGCGCTCAGCGTCGGCCCGGACCGACTTTCTGAGCGCGCCTCGATCACAGCCAGCGGCGATAGAAGGCGGCCTCCTGCTCCAGGGCATCGGCCTGGTTGGCCGCTCGGCGAAAGCCATGGCCTTCATCGGGATAGCGCCTGACCACCACCGGTATGCCGCGCGCCTCCAGGGCCGCGGCCATGGCGTCGGTCTGGGCCGGGACCACCACAGCATCCTTGAGGCCCTGCAGGAAGATCACCGGCGCCTGGATGCCATCCGCGTGCAGCAGCGGGGTACGGGCCTCGTAGCGCGCGCGGTCGGCCTCGGGATCGCCGATCAGCCAGTCCAGGTAGTCCGCCTCGAACTTGTGGGTGGCCTTGGCCAGCGCCAGGGGATCGCTGACGCCATAGAGGCTGGCGCCGGCGCGAAAGACGTCGCGGAAGGCCAGGGCGCAGAGCACGGTATAGCCGCCCGCGCTGCCGCCGCGGATAAAGGCGCGTGCTGGATCCACCAGCCCCTGGGCGCCGAGGTGCGCGACCACCGCGCAGGCATCCTCGACGTCCACCTCGCCCCAGCGCAGCTGCAGTGCCTGGCGATAGGCCCGGCCATGGCCGCTGCTGCCGCGATAGTTGAGATCGGCCACGGCGAAGCCCTGGCGGACCCAGAACTGGATACGCGCATCGAACACCGGATAGGTGCAGGAGGTGGGGCCGCCATGGATGCTGACCAGCAGCGGTGGCGGACCTTCGCCGTGCCCTTCCGGCAGATAGAGAAAGCCCTGGGCCTGCTCGCCACCGCTGGGATAACTCAGCGGCTGGGGCGTGACGATGGCCGCGTCCGCCAGGGGCGCCACCCCGCCGGTGACGATCTCCACCGCGCCGGTCTGGCGGTCGATGGCCAGCACCGCCGAGGGCCGGGTCGGCGCTGCGGCTATGCAGTAGCAGTGCGTCTCGTCCAGGGCCAGGCCGCGGAAACGGCTGAAGTCCGGGGCCAGGCGACGGACCTCGCCAGCTGCCCGGCGCTCGCCGAGCAGGCCGAAGCCGTCTTCCTGCCAGGTCGCCAGCCAGCCTTCCGCGGTCGGCAACCAGCTGCTACCGCCCAGCTGCCAGGGCGCCGCCGCGTGATCCGCCGCGGGTGCCTGCCTGGGCGCGAAGCCCTCCGCGGACTCGCACCAGGGCTGCCACCAGCCCTGGCGATCGCTCAGCGCCCAGAGTTGGTCATCCTCATCGAAGAGCGGCTGCTGCAGCGACTCCTCGGGATCGGCTGAAACGATGCTAGGCGCTACGGGCTGACCTTCTTTGTCCAGTGTCGCCGCCAGCAGCCGGGTGCGGGTCCAGGGCTGGTGCGGCCTGTCCCACTCGATCCAGGCCAGTCGACAGCCGTCGGCGCTGGTACGCGGCGCCGCATAGAAATCCGCGCCCTCGGCGAGCACCTGACGCTCGCCGCCCGAGCGCAGGGCGACCAGGCGATGCCGCGGCGGCTGCTCGCTGTGATCCTCCTCGACCGCCAGCACCTGCTGCCTGACGCCATCCCAGTGCAGATCGCCATAGCGCCAGGCCTCGCCACCGGCCAGCCATACGGGCGCGCCGCCCTCTCGCGGCTGACGATAGACCGCCTGGTCGGCTTCGTTGACGAACAGCGGTCCCTGGTCACCCAGGCAGAGGGCGCCGCCGCCGTATTCATAGACCTTGCTGCGCAGGCTGAAGCCTGCCGGCGTGAGGCACCGCGGTGCAGCGCCGGATGTGCGCAGCCACAGCCGGGTGGCGCCGTCGGCGGGATCGTACTGACTCCAGTAGAGGCCACTGGCATCGACCTTGAGTTCGGCGAAGTCGATGCCGGCGGCAACGGCCTGGGCCGGCGTGAGCGAGGTAGGGGCGGTCATGGCGACTCCGGAAGTAGGAACAGCCGTTAGCCTAGCAGCTGTGTGGGACGGTCTGGGGGGCGTGCCGGCCCGTTGGGCTTCGCTGCGCTCAACCCAACCTACGAAGCGTGCGCTGCTTTTCCCCCTTTCCCCTTGGGAGAGGGTTGGGGTGAGGGTGTCAGGCTGTTGGGCTTCGCTGCGCTCAACCCAACCTACGAGGCGTGCGCTGCTTTTCCCCCTTTCCCCTTGGGAGAGGGGTGGGGTGAGGGTGCAGGCTGTTGGGCTTCGCTGCGCTCAACCCAACCTACGAGGGTGTGCCGCTTTTTCCCCTCTCCCTGTGGGAGAGGGTTGGGGTGAGGGTGCAGGCTGTTGGGCTTCGCTGCGCTCAACCCAACCTACGAGGCATGCGCTGCTTTTCCCCCTCTCCCCTCGGGAGAGGGTTGGGGTGAGGGGCAATCCGTTCCCGTTCGACGCCCGTGCTAAAACAACCCCAACTGCTCCCCCGGCGGGGCGAACTGGCTGCAATCCAGGCCTTCGCCCTCGCGGCGCTCCAGGCCGAAGCGGCGGCGGGCCAGGCGAAAGCGCTGGGCCAGGAGCTCGGCGAACTGGCCTTCGCCCTTCATGCGGATGCCGAAGCGGCTGTCGTAGTTCTTCCCGCCGCGCGACTGGCGGATCAGGCTCATGACATGGGCGGCGCGTTCTGGAAAGTGCGTCTGCAGCCACTCCTCGAACAGGTCGGCGATCTCCAGTGGCAGTCGCAACAGTGTGTAGCCGGCCGAGCGGGCGCCGTGGTCGCGGGCTGCCTCCAGCAGGGCTTCGAGTTCATGGTCGTTGATCATGGGAATCATCGGCGCCAGCAGGGCGCTTACCGGCACCCCGTGCTCGTGCAGGGTGCGCATGGCGCGCAGCCGGGCCTGGGGCGCCGCGGTGCGCGGTTCGAGGACGCGCTTGAGGTCATCGTCCAGCGTGGTGAGGCTGAAGGCGACCCGTACCAGGTTGCGCTCGGCCAGCTGCACGAAGAGATCCAGGTCGCGCAGGATCAGCGCGCTCTTGGTGATGATCGTCACCGGATGGCGATAGCGCAGCAGGATTTCCAGTGCCTGGCGGGTCAGCTGGTACTGGCGCTCGATGGGCTGGTAGCCGTCGGTGTTGATACCCAGGGCGATGGGTTGCGGCTGATAGCCCGGCTTGCACAGCTCCGCTTCCAGACGCTCCGCCAGGTTGGTCTTGGCGATCAGCTGGGTCTCGAAGTCGATGCCTGGCGAGAGATCCCAGTAGGCGTGGGAGGGGCGGGCGAAGCAGTAGATGCAGCCGTGCTCGCAGCCACGATAGGGATTCACCGAGCGATCGAAGCCCACGTCCGGCGACTGATTGCGGCTGATCACCGTCTTGGCGGTTTCCCGGCGTACCGAGGTGGTGAAGGTCAGCGGGGTGGCTTCGTCATACCAGCCATCGTGCTCAGCTTCGCTGCGGGTCGCGGCGAAGCGATTGTGCGGATTGCTGGCGGTGCCACGACCCCGTGGCGGGCGCTGGGGCTGGGTCATGTGGAGGCCTCGAAAGCTGTATCTTTGTACAGTATAAGGCCTGAGGGATCGGGGCAAGGGTGCAGCGGTCGGGTGGACTGTAGGAGCGGCTATCAACGAGTCCAGTCGGCGCGAGCGGCGGCCACCCGGGCCGCCGCCGAAACTGCGCCCTACAACACCGAGATCGGATAGTTGAGGATGATGCGGTTCTCGTCGAAGGAGCCGCTGGCACTGTAGTCGCGTCTCATGCTGGAGTTGCGCCAGCGGATCAGCAGTTTCTTCAGCGGACCGCTCTGCACCTCGTATTGCACCTCGGACTCGCGACCCCATTCCTTGCCGTCGGTGATGCTGCCGGTGTGCACGTTGTCGCCGCTGATGTAGCGGTTCATCAGGGTCAGGCCCGGCACGCCGAAGGCGGCGAAGTTGTGGTCGTAGCGCACCTGCCAGGAGCGTTCCCGGGCGTTGTCGTAGCTGGAGTTGTAGCTGTCGTTGCCCAGGGTGCCGCCGCTGGTGCCATTGACCCTCATCCAGGCGCTGTCGCCGCTGACGCGCTGCAGGCCGACATAGAAGGTGCCGCCGCCCTGCTTGGCCGAGAGCAGCGCATAGGCGGTGCGGTTGTCCAGGGCACCGGCGCGGGCCGAGCCGTCGTCGTCGCCGATGAAGTAGCCGAGGTTGGCGCCCAGGGTCCAGCTGCCCACTGGCTGGTAGTGGATCAGGTTGATGAACTTCTGGTTGTAGATGTCTTCGAGCTGGGCGTACCAGAGGCCGATCTGGGTACGCTTCTCGTTGAACCGGTATTCGCCGCCGACGTAGTTGAAGCGGTCGGAGGTGGCATTGGCGCGGCCCTGCATGAACATGTCTTCCATGCTGGCGTCGTTGCGCGGACTGTTCTGGCGCATCTGGCCGCCCCAGAGTTCCAGGTTCTGGATCTCGGTGGAGTGGATCTGGGCGCCCTGGAAGGTCTGCGGCAGCGAGCGGCCGTCGTCGGATCTGAGGATCGGCAGCACGGCGAACCACTCGCCGACCTTGATATCGGTCTTGGAGACCTTGGCCTTGGCCGCCACCGCCAGGCGGCCGAAGTCCTTGGCCGGCTCGTTGCCGGCATGGGTCGGTAGCAGCTGGGTGCCGTAGGTGCCGGCGCCGCCGTCGAGCTTGACCGAGTAGAGCCCCAGGGCATCGATGCCGAAGCCCACCGGGCCCTGGGTGTAGCCCGAGGTCAGGCCGAAGATGAAGCTCTGGGTCCATTCCTCGGCCTTACTCTGCGCGGTGTAGGCCGGATCGACGAAGTTGCGATTGAAGTAGAAGTTGCGCAGGTTGAGATTGGCCTTGGTGCCTTCGATGAAGCCGTCTGCGGCCCACAGCGGTGTGGTGCTGGCCAGGGCGGCGAAGGCGGCGCAGGCACGGGCGAGCCGGCCGGAAGCGAGTCGAGTGCTCATGGTGTTCCTTGTTCTTGTCGGTAAGGGGTGCCCTGCCGGCGCGGGGGCGGCATCTGACGAGGGCGGGTAGGACGGTGGCGCGAGGTACGGCTAGGAGGGTGCAGGCGACATGAGGGATTCCTTTCTTATTTGAATTATCGGAAAGCTAGGGCCGACGCATTCGGCTGAATAGTTATATGACAACGTATGTCTTACGGCAAGGCTACCAAGGTAGCAGGGCGGAGCCCTCGCCAGGCGAGGGCTCGCGAGGGGTCAGACGCTGGCCTTGAGGCTGTCCTGACGGGCCGTGTCATAGGCGTGCTTGTCCATCTGCACGGCGCCCGGCTTGCCCAGGTCGCTCATGGGCACCCGGTAGGTTTCCGGCGACAGATAGGCCGCCAGGGCCGACAGGCAGGTCACGCCGAAGGCCAGGCCACCGACCACCAGCCAGATGTTGTCGGCGCCGGGCGGGGCGACCAGGGTGAACAGCGCCGGCAGCATGGCGGTGAACATGGTGCCGATGTTCTGGGCGATGGCCATGGCCGAGACGCGATAGCGGGTCTGGAACTGCTCCGGGTAGAAGCTGGGGAACACCGCGTTGTAGCCCTGGTAGACCACGCCCCACATCAGCAGCGACATGAGGAAAGCCAGCGGCAGGTTGTGGATGCTGATGGCATAGAGGTAACCGAAGGCCAACAGACCCGACCCCAGGGCACCGCTGATCATGGTCGGCCGCCGCCCGATGCGGTCGGAGAGGTTGCCGACGAAGGGGATCACCAGCACCGCGACGATGTTGCCCACCACCGGTATCCATAGATAGACGCTCTTGTCGAAGCCGATGCCGTAGGCCGGCTGCACCGCATAGGCGGCGCCGAAGATGGTGGCCACCACCGGGATGACGTTCATCAGCGCCATCAGGGCCACCAGGATCATGGCCTTCCAGCTGGTGGTCAGGGCTTCGCCGATGGGCGAGCGTCTGGCCACGGCGGCGGTCTCGGCCTTGGCTTCTTCCTTGACGAAGGCGGGCGTCTCATGGACTTCCCGGCGGATGATGAAACCGGCCAGCAGGACGAAGGCGCTGAGCAGGAAGGGGATGCGCCAGCCCCAGCTGTTGAAGGCATCGGCGGGCATGAAGTAGGCCAGCGGCAGGAAGATCGCCGCGGCCAGTACCTGACCGGCCTGGACGCCCTGCAGGGTAAAGCTCGCATAGTAGCCACGCCGCCCGAAGGGTGCGTGTTCGAGCACCATGGAGCTGGCCCCGGAGATCTCGCCGGCCACGGCGAAGCCCTGGATCAGGCGCAGCACCACCAGCAGGATGGGGGCGAGGATGCCGATCTGGTGGTAGGTGGGCAGCAGGCCAACGGCCATGGTGGCGATGCCCATGAGGAACATGCACAGCAGCAGGACGTTCTTGCGGCCGCGGGTATCGCCCCAGTGACCGAGCACGAAGGCGCCGACCGGCCGCGCCAGATAGCCCACGCCATAGGTGGCGAGGGAGGCGACGATGGCCATCTTGGGATCGCTGGAGGGGAAGAAGATCTGCGGAAAGATCAGCGCCGCCGCCTGGGCGTAGATGAAGAAATCGTAGTATTCCAGTGCCGAGCCGATCCAGCCGCTGGCAGTGGCTTTCTTGGCTTGGGAGCCGGGGGTGGGGGAGGCGGTAGTGGCCATGGTTGTCTCCGGAATTTTATTGTCAGGCCAGGAGGGTTTCAGCGCCGCGCACGAACTCGCTCGGGCAGCGGGAGCCGAAGATGGAAAGGACGGGAAGACCTAGCCTGGCCGTCGCCGACCGAGCACGGTGGGGCTGCAGACGAGACGGGGGGCGCAGGATAACGTGGATAGCGGGGGCATGGACGCACACTCTTGTTTGTCTTGTTATGGTCGACGCGGCGGAAGCGACGAGCGCTGGGCTCTGCGATCCATAGTGCGAGGCGCCGCTGGGGCGGGTCAATTCGCCAGATGACCAAATGTTCGATCAGCGAACAGAAACTAACTGGTTCGTACATAATCCATTGTTGGGCCGTGCGGTGCCACGAATAATCGGTGCCAGACCCTAACGAATACCGGTCACTCCGCCAGTAGCATGCGCGGTGGCCGTCAACCCAGGAGCACCGGCATGCAGCGTTCCATCGCGACCGTATCCATCAGTGGCACCCTGACCGAGAAACTCGAGGCCATCGCCGCGGCGGGCTTCGACGGTGTGGAGATCTTCGAGAACGACCTGCTGTATTCCGGCGCCAGTCCGCGGGAGATCCGCCAGCGCGCCCAGGACCTGGGTCTGGCCATCACCCTGTTCCAGCCGTTCCGCGACTTCGAAGGCAATCGCCGCGAGCGCCTGCAGCGCAATCTCGACCGCGCCGAGCGCAAGTTCGACCTCATGCAGGAGTTGGGCACCGACCTCATCCTGGTGTGCAGCAACACCGCCGCCGACAGCCTCGGCGACGAACGCCTGATCGCCGACGACCTGCAACTGCTGGCCGAACGCGCTGCCCCGCGCGGCCTGCGCATCGGCTACGAAGCCCTCGCCTGGGGACGCCACGTCAACACCTGGCAGCAGGTCTGGCGCCTGGTGAAGGCGGTCGACCATCCCAATCTCGGCGTGCTGCTCGACAGCTTCCACACCCTGTCCATCGGCGGTGATCCGGCGGGCATCGCCCAGATCCCCGGGGACAAGATCTTTTTCGTGCAGATGGCCGATGCGCCGCTGCTGCAGATGGACGTGCTGGAGTGGAGTCGGCATTTCCGCTGCTTCCCGGGGCAGGGCGAATTCGACCTGGCCGGTTTTCTCGCGCCCATCCTGCAGACCGGCTACCAGGGGCCGCTGTCGCTGGAGATCTTCAACGACGGTTTCCGCGCCGCCCAGACCCGCGCCACCGCCGCCGATGGCCTGAGGTCCCTGCTCTATCTGGAAGAGCAGACCGCCGCGCGGCTGCAGCGCGACGAGACTCCGGTGGCGGCGCCGCTGTTCGCTCCACCCGAGGCGCCGCGCCTGGAAGGCACCGAATTCCTCGAATTCGCCGTGGACGACGGCCATGGTGCCGAACTGGCGCGCTGGCTGGGCAAGCTGGGCTTCGCCCAGGCCGGGCGGCACCGCTCGAAGAACGTCACCCTGTTGCGCCAGGGCGAGATCAACCTGGTGCTCAACGCCGAACCCTATTCCTTCGGCCACAACTTCTTCGAGGCCCATGGCCCTTCGCTGTGCGCCATGGCGCTACGGGTACCGGATAGCCAGGCCGCCCTGGAGCGCGCCCAGCAATACCGGGCGCAGCCCTATCGCGGCCTGGTCGGCCCCAACGAGCGGGAGATCCCGGCGGTGCGGGCGCCGGACGGCAGCCTGATCTATCTCGCCGATCGCGGCGCGGATGGCCGCAGTCTCTACGACACCGACTTCGATGTCAGCGCCGGCGCCAGCGGTGGCCTCGGGCTGACCCATGTCGATCACGTGGCCATCGCTCTGCCCGCCGATGCCCTGGACAGCTGGGTGCTGTTCTACAAGAGCCTGTTCGACTTCAGCGCCGACGACGAGGTGGTGGTCCCGGATCCCTATGGCCTGGTCAAGAGCCGCGCCCTGAAGAATCGCCAGAGCAGCGTGCGCCTGGCGCTGAACATCTCGGAGAATCGCAACACCGCCATCGCCCGGGCGCTGTCCAGCTATCGCGGCTCGGGGGTGCACCACATCGCCTTCGCCTGCCAGGACATCTTCCAGGCGGTGGAACAGGCCAAGGCCGCCGGGGTGCCCCTGCTGGAGATCCCAATGAACTACTACGACGACCTGGGGGCGCGCTTCGATTTCGACGACGACTTCCTCAGTCGCCTGGCCTACTACAACGTGCTCTACGACCGTGACGCCCAGGGTGGCGAGCTGTTCCACGTCTATACCGAGTCCTTCGCCGACCGATTCTTCTTCGAAATCCTCCAGCGCAAGGATTACAGTGGCTACGGCGCCGCCAACAGCCCGGTCCGCCTGGCGGCCATGCTGCAGGCCCGCCAGGGTCGCCCGGCGCCCCTGGAATTCTGAGCCAGGCGGGTACCTGTGGGTACCCGCATCTCTCCCCAGCCAAGAGTCAGACCCGATGCAGGACACCCCGGCGCTCGCGCCCGCGCTCCGTACGCCGCGCAAGAACAATCCCGAAAAGACCCGCCAGGCCATCCTCGCCGCCGCCGTGGCCGAGTTCGCCGATCTGGGCCTGAGCGGTGCGCGGGTGGACGCCATCGCCGAGCGCACCCATACCTCCAAGCGGATGATCTACTACTACTTCGGCAGCAAGGAGCAGCTCTACCTGACGGTGCTGGAAAAGCTCTACAGCGACGTGCGCGGCAACGAGGCCGAACTGCCGCTGGACCGGCTGCCGCCGCTGGAGGCGATCCGCACCCTGGCGGAGTTCCTCTTCGAGCACCACCGCAGTCACGACGACTTCATCCGCGTGGTGAGCATCGAGAACATCCACCGCGGTCGCCACCTGGCGCAGTCGGAGACCATCTCCAGCCTCAACTCCTCGGCCCTAGAAGCCCTGCGCCGCATCCTGGTCCGCGGCGAAGCCAGCGGTGACATCCGCAGCGGTCTTGATGCCGTGGATGTGCACCTGCTGATGTGTTCGTTCTGCTTCTACCGCGTCTCCAACCGCCACACCTTCGGCCGCATCCACGACATCGACATGGAAGCACCGGCGGTGTTGCGGCGGCACAAGACCATGATCGGCGATGCGATGGTGCGCTACCTGCAGCCGTAGGGCATCTGCGCGACCCTCACCCAGAGGGCGCCCGACAATCTTCTATCGGAGAGAGCAAGCCTCGTAGGCTGGGTTGAGACGGCTTCATCGTCGAAGCCCAACGCTGCTGGATATCTGGCGTTGGGCTTCGCTGCGCTCAACCCAACCTACGGGGCGACCCCTCTCCCTCTGGGAGAGGGCTGGGGTGAGGGCAAACCCAGGCACCTTAACCTCGTAGGTTGGGTTGAGACGGCTTCATCGTCGAAGCCCAACATTGCCGGATATCCCGCGTTGGGCTTCGCCGCGCTCAACCCAACCTACGGAGCTACCCCTCTCCCTCTGGGAGAGGGCTGGGGTGAGGGCAAACCCAGGCACCCCAGCCTCGTAGGTTGGGTTGAGACGGCTCCATCGTCGAAGCCCAACGCTGCTGGATATCCTGCGTTGGGCTTCGCTGCGCTCAACCCAACCTACGACCTGCCAACCTCCTCTCCCTCGGAGAGAGGACTGGGGTGAGGGCAAACCCCGGCCCCCCAGCAAACCCTTAGAGCACCGGCATCCCGCCCGTCACCGGCAGCATGGCGCCAGAGATGTAGCTGCCTTCGTCCGACGCCAGCAGCACATAGGCCGGCGCCAGCTCCACCGGCTGGCCGGGACGCCCCAGGGGCGTGCTGCTACCGAATTGCTCCGGTTCGTCCGGCTTCATGGTGCTGACGATCAGCGGCGTCCAGATTGGGCCCGGGGCCACACTGTTGGCACGGATGCCTTTCTCGCCGAGCAGCTGCGCCAGACCCGCGGTGAAGTTGGCGATGGCGCCCTTGGTGGCCGAATAGGCCAGCAGGGTCGGCGGGGCGATGTCGGCATTGATCGAGGCGGTGTTGATGATGGAGCCTCCGCGCGACATGTGTTTCACCGCCGCCTGGGTGATGCGGAACATCCCATGGATGTTCACGTTGAAGGTATGCACCCATTCCTCGTCGGGAATCTCGTCGAGGCTGTCGCGCACCTGCTGGAAGGCGGCGTTGTTGACCAGTACGTCGATGCGGCCAAAGGCCTCCACGGTTTTCTGCACCACGTCCAGGCAGGTCTGGCGCTCGGCCAGATCGCCCGGCAAGAGCACGGCCTGGCGACCCGCCTCGGTGACCAGGCGAGCGGTCTCCTGGGCATCCTCGTGCTCGTCCAGGTAGGCGATGGCGACATCGGCGCCTTCCCGGGCGAAGGCGATGGCCACGGCGCGGCCGATACCACTGTCGGCACCGGTGATCAGGGTCTTCTTGCCTGCCAGGCGACCCGAGCCGCGGTAGCTCGCGGCGCCGCTGTCGGGCTGCGGATCCATGCGCGCTTCGGAGCCGGGAAAGGTCTGGGGTTGGGGTTTGAGGGGTGGTTTGGGATGTTCGCTCACGAGAGGACTCCGAATGCAGACGAGAAGGGCAACCCCGGCGCGTGCCGGGGTGCGCAGGGGGCATTTAGAGGATCGGCTTGCCGCCGGTGACGGCGATGCGCGCGCCCGAGGTGTAGCTGGATTCGTCGGACGCCAGCATCACGTAAACCGGCGCCAGCTCCACCGGCTGGCCGGGGCGGCCCAGCGGGGTGTTGCCACCGAATTCCTTGACCTGCTCCGGTGGCATGGTGGCGGGGATCAGCGGGGTCCAGATGGGACCGGGAGCCACGCTGTTGGCGCGGATACCCTTCTCGCCAAGCAGCTGCGCCAGGCCCGCGGTGAAGTTGGCGATGGCGCCCTTGGTGGTGGCATAGGCCAGCAGCGTCGGCCGCGGCATGTCCGAGTTCACCGAGGTGGTGTTGATGATGGAGCCACCCTGGCCCATGTGCTTTAGCGCGGCCTGGGTGATGCGAAACATGGCGGTGATGTTCACATCGAAGGTGTAGACCCACTCGTCGTCGGGAATCTCTTCGAGGGTCTCGTGGGTCATCTGGAAGGCGGCGTTGTTGACCAGCACATCGATGCGGCCAAAGGCGGCCACGGTCTGGTCCACCACCGCCAGGCACTGCTCGCGCTTGGACAGGCAGCCCGGCAGCAACAGGGCTTCGCGGCCGGCTTCGCGCACCAAGCGGGCGGTGTCCTCGGCGTCTTCGTGTTCGTTCAGGTAGCTGATGGCGACATCGGCGCCCTCGCGAGCGAAGGCGATGGCCACGGCGCGGCCGATGCCACTGTCGCCACCGGTGATCAGCGCCTTCTTGCCGGTCAGGCGGCCGGAGCCCTTGTAGCTCTGTTCACCGCAATCCGGGACCGGATTCATGCGCGATTGCAGGCCGGGAACCTCTTGTTGCTGTTCCGGCATGGGGGCTTTGGGAAAATCGGTCATGGGAGAATCCTCGTCGCTCTTGAAACGTTTGCGGGCCTGTCAGTACCGACAGGCCACAAGCGGCGAGGGTTCGAGACCCGAGACGGGCGGTGTAGCCAGATCAGCGCGGAGCCGATTCCGCCCAGCGCGGCGGCACCGTGGGTTGCCAGGCGGCGAGAGCGTCCAGCAGCGCGTTCGGCGAGTCTTCCACTTGCAGCATGGCGCGATGCGGCGCGGCGACGAAGCCCTGGGCCACCAGGTGATCGAGGAAGCCCTCCAGCTGGGCATAGAAGCCGTCGACCTCCAGCAGGCCCATGGGCTTGGCATGGTAGCCGAGCTGCCCCCAGGTCCAGACCTCGAAAAGCTCTTCCAGGGTGCCCAGGCCGCCGGGGAGGGCGATGAAGGCATCGGCCAGCTCCGCCATGCGCGCCTTGCGCGCATGCATGCCGTCGACCACTTCCAAACGCGTGCAGCCGGTATGGCCCAGCTCGGCGGTCTTGAGACTCTGGGGAATGATGCCGATCACCTCGCCACCGGCGGCCAGGGCAGCATCCGCGACCACACCCATCAGGCCGACCTTGCCACCGCCGTAGACCAGGGTGAGGCCACGCTCGGCGAGGGTACGACCCAGGCGCGCGGCCGCTTCCGCGAAGACGGGCGAGGCGCCGGGCTTGGCGCCACAGAAGACACAGACGGTTTTCAGCGACATGGAGACTCCTAGGCAGGCAAAACGCCTAGCCTAGCTGCCCGCCACGCGCGATCAAAGCACCGTCATCGCGCGAGAGAAGCCTCTTCCGGCGCATTGCCGCTGGCGGCCTGGGCATAGCTGGCGAACAACTCGTGCAGCAGGGCGGTAAGGGTCATGGCGGGCGTCCTTGGCTGGCGGATAATGAGGGAGATAGTACCTAGAGGTAAGGCCCGACGACCCGGCAAAGGTTTCGATGGAGGCGATAGAGCGGAGCGGCTCCCTTGCCATGATCGCTGGAACCCGCCACCCTCGCATCGGTCTGACTGGCGACTTTCACGCATCCGGAGGGTTCATGAAATCCACGCTTTTTGCCGCCGCTTTGTTCGTCCTGGGAAGTACCGGCGCCTGGGCCGCCGACAGCTGTACCACCCAGATCGAAGCCGGCGA
Source organism: Pseudomonas sp. Snoq117.2 (assembly GCF_900110545.1). NCBI lineage: Bacteria > Pseudomonadati > Pseudomonadota > Gammaproteobacteria > Pseudomonadales > Pseudomonadaceae > Pseudomonas > Pseudomonas sp. Snoq117.2. The sequence continues at coordinate 66,810 of NZ_FOED01000013.1, forward strand.
CCAGATGACCTACAGCCGCGCCTCGATCCAGGTCCCGGCTTCGTGCAAGACCTTTACCGTCGAGCTGATCCACAACGGCAGCCTGCCGAAGAACGTCATGGGCCATAACTGGGTCCTGACCCGCGCCACCGACGCCTCGGCCGTCGACGCCGCGGGCATGAGCGCTGGGGAGGCCAAGGGCTATCTGCCCGAGGGCGACGAACGCGTCATTGCCCACACCCGCATGCTGGGCGGTGGCGAGAAGGACGCGGTGACCTTCGATACCGGCGTTCTGGAAGCGGGCAAGGAGTACACCTTCTTCTGTTCCTTCCCCGGGCATTTCGGGTCCATGCGCGGGGTGTTGCAGCGGGGATAAGAGAGGGCGGGCTGACTGTCGCAGTCCGACTTCTTGAGCAGAAGATTCATGTAGGTTGGGTTGAGCGTTAGCGAAGCCCAACAATACATAGCCATTGCCAGGGCTTGTTGGTGCACTAGCTGATTATCGAGTGCTCTGATGGCTTTTGTTTCGCCCACCCGGGCGAGTTACTTTTGTCTGGGGCGCGCTGCCGCGACTGGCAAAAGTGACTCGCTCGAGAGAGCGAAACAAGAAGTGCCAGCAAAACTCGATAATCAGCTAGGGCACCAAGATTGAAGGTTGACCCTAACACCGTTGGGCTTCGCTAACGCTCAACCCAACCTACTGGCACCCCGACCTCAACCCTTGGCCAATTCCTTCTCGATGGCCTCCACCAACCGCGGATCATCCGCCGTCACGTCGGGCGCGAAACGACCCACCACCTCCCCATTGCGCCCGATCAGGAATTTCTCGAAGTTCCACAGCACCTCGGGCTTGGGATTGGGCGTGCCACCCCGACTCAGCATGCGCTCGCGGAAGGGGCCGTCGCCGGTGGCCTCGGGCTGCGCCTGGGTCAGTTCGGCATAGAGCGGATGCTGGTCTTCACCCACCACGCTGAGCTTGGCGAACAGCGGAAACTGCACGCCGTAGGTGAGGGTGCAGAATTCCTTGATCTCGGCGTCGCTGCCGGGCTCCTGCTGCTTGAAGTTGTTGGCGGGAAAGCCGAGTACTTCCAGACCGCGCTCGCGCTGGGTCTCGTAAAGGCGTTCCAGGCCTTCGTACTGGCTGGTGAGGCCGCACTTGGAGGCGACGTTCACCACCAGCAGCACCTTGCCCAGGTAGCGTTCCAGGGTCAGGGTTTCGCCGTCGATGGATTGCAGCGGGAGTTTCATCAGGGTCGCGGTCATGGTCGGCTTCCTCGGGGAGAAGCGACCAGCCTAGCGCAAAAACGCCGCCTCGATGGGCGGCGCCTGTCGGTCGAGTGGGGCTCAGCGCTTGAGCTTGACCACGTCGCCGGAAACGGTGGTGGTGTAGCCATTCAGGACCCAGGCCCAGAACCAGTTTTCCTGCACCTGGGTGTTGATCAGGGCATCGCCGCCGCGGGATTTGATGGCGGCCTGCTGGGCGCGCACGAAGCGATCGTTCTGCTGGATCGGGATGATCTGGAACAGCATGATACCGGTAGCCTTGCCTTCGCCATGACCGACGACGGTGTACTGCGACGGATCCAGGTTCTGCGTCTTCATCGCGGTGCCGGTGCAGCCGGCGACGGCGGCGGCGAGGGCGAAGGAAGCGGCGAGCTTGGCGAAACGTTGCATGGGGTGACTCCTTTTCTGGTTGGCAGCGTCGGGCATCGTTTCCCGACGGGACGCACTCTAGCAGCGCCGGGCACGACGGAAATACCGTTCGCCCCGGCGATAGAACCGCTCCTCCCAAGGTCCCAGGGTTATCAGGTGATAGCGCCTCGATCTAAGCCCAGGCGGCCCGAGCTGCTACCATCGCCCGCCTCTCGTCCGGCGGCCGCGCCGGGCGCCGTTCTGGAGACCTCGTGTGAATCTGCCTCTCGTCCTCAACCTCCTCGCCTTCGCCGTGCTGCTCGGCCTGCTGGCGCGTACCCGCAACACCGGCTGGAGCCTGGCCGTGCGCGTCTTCATCGGCCTCGCCCTGGGCGTGGCCTTCGGCCTGGTGCTGCAACTCGTCTACGGGCATGACGCCCCGGTGCTCAAGACCTCCATCAGCTGGTTCAACCTGGTCGGCAACGGCTATGTGCAGCTGCTGCAGATGAGCATCATGCCGCTGGTGTTCGCCTCCATCCTGGCCGCCGTGGCGCGGTTGCGCGAGGCTTCTTCCATGGGTCGCATCAGCCTGCTGACTCTGGGCACCCTGCTGTTCACCACCGCCATCGCCGCCCTGGTCGGGGTGCTGGTCACCTGGCTGTTCGGCCTGAGCGCCGAGGGCCTGGTGCAGGGCGTCCAGGAGACCGCACGTCTGACCACCCTGCAGAACAGCTATGTCGGCAAGGTGGCGGACCTGTCGGTGCCCCAGTTGCTGCTGTCCTTCATTCCGAAGAATCCCTTCGCCGATCTCACGGGCGCCAGTCCCACCTCCATCATCAGCGTGGTGATCTTCGCCGCCTTCCTCGGCGTCGCCGCCTTGCGCCTGCAGCGCGACGATCCGGTCCGTGGCGAGAAGGTGCTGGCCGGCATCGACGTGCTCCAGGCCTGGGTGATGAAGCTGGTACGCCTGCTGCTGCAACTGACCCCCTATGGCGTGCTGGCGCTGATGACCAAGATGGTCGCCACCGCCAGCCCCCAGGACGTGCTCAAGCTGGGCACCTTCCTGATCGCCTCCTACCTGGGCCTGGCCATCCTCTTCGGCGTGCATGCGCTGCTGCTGACCCTGAGCGGCCTGTCGCCAGCGCGCTTCTTTCCCAAGGTCTGGCCGGTGCTGAGCTTCGCCTTCACCAGCCGCTCCAGCGCGGCGACCATCCCGCTGAACATCGAGGCCCAGACCGAGCGCCTCGGCGTGCCGCCGGCCATCGCCAGCTTCGCCGCCTCCTTTGGCGCCACCATCGGCCAGAACGGCTGCGCCGGTCTCTATCCGGCCATGCTGGCGGTGATGATCGCGCCCACCATGGGCATCGATCCCTTCGATCCGCTGTGGATCGCCACGCTCGTGGGCATCGTCACCCTGAGTTCGGCGGGTGTGGCGGGCGTAGGTGGCGGTGCCACCTTCGCCGCCCTGATCGTGCTGCCGGCCCTGGGCCTGCCGGTCACCCTGGTGGCGCTGCTAGTGTCCATCGAGCCCCTGATCGACATGGGCCGCACCGCGCTCAACGTCAACGGCTCCATGACCGCCGGCACCCTGACCGCGCGCTGGATGGGCCAGCTGGACAAGGCCGCCTACGACCGCGACGACCGCGCGGAAGCCCCGGCGGCGCCGGTCAGCCGCGGCTGAGTCCGTAGGTTGGGTTGAGCGAAAGCGAAGCCCAACGGTGCCCATGCCTGCTACGTCATGTTGGGCTTCGGCGATGGAGCCGCCTCAGCCCAACCTACGGGTGCCCCATGTTGATTGGGTACAACGTGGATGGTTGAACCGCGTAGGTTGGCGCTGAGCGTAGCGAAGCCCAACACGACCAACCCCAATGGTGCCCATGCCTGCTGCGGTGTGTTGGGCTTCGGCGATGGAGCCGCCTCAGCCCAACCTACGGGTGCCCCATGTTGACTGGGTACAACGTGGATGGTTGAACCGCGTAGGTTGGCGCTGAGCGTAGCGAACCCAACACGACCAACCCTCACCGCTCGCCCACCGCCCATTCCTCATCGTGCTGTCCTGCCCAATCCGCTGGCAGGACGCCTGCTCGCACATAGCGACGGATGGACGAATAGGGCCACTCCACCGCGCTTCGCGCATGGCCATGCTTCACCGGATTGAAATGGATGTAGTCGAGATGCCGCTGCAGATCCTGCTCGTCCCGAATCCGGTGCTCCCAATAGCGTCTTTGCCAGACGCCGCGTTCGCGTTTCAGTCGTCGCGACAGATTCACCGTTTCAAGCGGCGGTAACTGACGGGAGAAGCCTGCCTTGATCAGGCTCCAGCGCAGGGGATAGTTCCAGTCGCCCTCCGGCAGGCACCAGAGCGCGTGCAAGTGATCGGGCAGGACAACCATGGCAAGGATGTCGAAGGGATGCTGGGCTTTCGCCTGGCGTATCGCCTGCCGCAGCGCGCCGATGTGATCGACGAGTAGAGTAGAGGAGCGGTCGTTGAGGTTGACCGTGAAGAAGAACGTACCACCCGCGGCACGGCTGCGTCGATAGTCCAAGATCACCGTCCTTGGTGAATGGAAAGTCGCAGTTTAGAGGCCTTGGCTACGCCTGGCATAGCCATGCGCATCGTTGGGCTTCGGCCATGAAGCTGCCTCAGCGCCAACCTACGGAGCGCGCAATGTAGGTTGGCGCTGAGCGTAGCGAAGCCCAACATTCCCTGTGCGTCGTTAGAACAGGCCCCTCTAGAACAGAAAATACCGCTGTGCCATCGGCAGCACTTCGGCCGGTTCGCACCAGAGCAGCTGGCCGTCGGCCTTGACCTGGTAGTTCTGCGGATCGACCTCGATGGTGGGCAGATAGTCGTTGTGGATGAGATCGCTCTTCTGCGCGGTGCGGCAGCCCTTGACCACCCCGATGCGCTTCTTCAGCCCCAGTTGCTCCGGCACCCCGGCCTCGAAGGCGGCCTGGCTGATGAAGGTCAGGCTGGTGTCGTGGAGCATGCCGGCGTAGCTGCCGAACATCGGGCGGTAGTGCACCGGTTGCGGGGTGGGGATGGAGGCGTTGGCGTCGCCCATCAGACTGGCTGCGATGGCGCCGCCCTTGAGGATCAGCGTTGGCTTGACGCCGAAGAAGGCTGGGCGCCAGAGCACCAGATCGGCGAACTTGCCCACCTCGATGGAACCCACCTCGTGGCTGATGCCATGGGTGATCGCCGGGTTGATGGTGTACTTGGCGATGTAGCGCTTGACCCGGAAATTGTCGTTGCCAGCGGCGTCCTCGGGCAGTGGGCCGCGCTGCTTCTTCATCTTGTCGGCGGTCTGCCAGGTGCGGGTGATGACCTCGCCGACGCGGCCCATGGCCTGGCTGTCGGAACTGATCATGGCGAAGGCGCCGAGGTCGTGGAGGATGTCCTCGGCGGCGATGGTCTCGCGGCGGATGCGACTCTCGGCGAAGGCCACGTCCTCGGCGATGCTCGGGTCCAGGTGGTGGCAGACCATGAGCATGTCCAGGTGCTCGTCGATGGTGTTCTTGGTGAAGGGCCGCGTCGGGTTGGTGGAGCTGGGCAGCACATTGGGGAAGCCGCAGGCCTTAATGATGTCCGGCGCGTGGCCGCCCCCGGCGCCCTCGGTGTGGTAGGTGTGGATGGTGCGACCTTTGAAGGCGCCCAGGGTGGTCTCGACGAAACCGGATTCGTTGAGGGTGTCGGTGTGGATGGCCACCTGGATGTCGAAGCGATCGGCTACCGCCAGGCAGTTGTCTATGGCGGCGGGGGTAGTGCCCCAGTCCTCGTGGAGTTTCAAGCCGATGGCGCCGGCGCGCACCTGCTCCTCCAGCGGCCCGGGCAGGCTGGCGTTGCCCTTGCCGGTGAAGCCGATGTTCATCGGGAAGGCGTCGGCGGCCTTGAGCATCTGCGCCATGTGCCAGGGACCGGGGGTCACGGTGGTGGCATAGGTGCCGGTGGCCGGGCCGGTGCCGCCACCGATCATGGTGGTGGTGCCGCTCATGAGCGCCTCTTCGATCTGCTGCGGGCAGATGAAGTGGATGTGCGAGTCGATCCCACCGGCGGTGAGGATCATGCCCTCGCCGGCGATGACCTCGGTGGCGGCGCCGATGGGCACGCTGACACCGGGCTGGATATCCGGGTTGCCGGCCTTGCCGATGGCGTGGATGCGGCCCTGCTTGAGGCCGACATCGGCCTTGACGATGCCCCAGTGATCGACGATCAGGGCGTTGGTGATGACGGTGTCGACCACCTCGGCCGCCAGCAGCTGGCTCTGACCCATGCCGTCGCGGATGACCTTACCGCCGCCGAATTTCACTTCTTCGCCGTAGACGGTGTGGTCTTCTTCGACCTCGATCCAGAGCTCGGTATCGGCCAGGCGCACCCGGTCGCCGGTGGTGGGGCCGAACATGTCGGCATAGGCTTGGCGGGAGATTTTCATAGGTGTTGATCCCGAATATAGGTGGTCCGGTTGGCCCTCACCCCGACCCTCTCCCGGAGGGAGAGGGGGAAGAGCGGGGGCTCGGTGTCTGTTCTTGAGCCCCCTCTCCCCTTGGGAGAGGGTTGGGGTGAGGGAGCGCGTAAAAGGCGAAGAGCCGGAGTACCCCTACAGCTTCCCCATCACCCGCCCGGCGAAGCCGTAGACGGTGCGCAGGCCGGCCAACTCGACCAGCTCCACCTCGCGACTCTGGCCCGGCTCGAAGCGCACGGCGGTGCCGGCGGCGATGTTCAGGCGCATGCCGCGGGCCAGGGCGCGATCGAACAGCAGGGCGTCATTGGTCTCGTGGAAGTGGTAGTGGGAGCCCACCTGGATCGGCCGATCGCCGCTGTTGGCGACGGTCAGGCTCAGGGTGCGGCGGCCGGCGTTGAGTTCGATATCGCCGTCCTGGATCTGGTATTCGCCGGGGATCATGGGCGCTGCTCCAGCATCAGTTGCATGAAGGTAAGGTCCAGCCAGCGACCGAACTTGGTGCCGACCTGGGGCATCTGCCCGGTGGTGATGAAGCCCAGTCGCTCGTGCAGGCGGATGGAGGCCTGGTTGCCGCTCTCGATGGCGGCCACCATCACGTGCTTGTCGCAGGCGCGGGCGCGCTCGATGAGCGCTGTCATCAAGCGCGGCCCGATGCCCTGGCCGCGCTGGTCTGGGTGGATGTAGACCGAGTGCTCGACGGTGTGGCGAAAGCCCTCGAAGGGCCGCCAGTCGCCAAAGGAGGCATAGCCCACCACCGCGCCGTCGGCATTCTCGGCGACCAGGATGGGGTAGCCCTGGTCGGCACGCAGGTCGAACCAGGCCTGGCGGTTGGCCAGGTCCACCGGGGTCTCGTTCCAGATCGCCGTGGTGTTGCTGACGGCGTCGTTGTAGATGTGCAGCACGGCCGGCAGGTCGGCAGGCGTGGCGTCGCGGACGATCAGACTCATGGCGGTCTCCCTAGGCGATCGGCTGGTGGACGGTGACCAGCTTGGTCCCGTCGGGGAAGGTGGCTTCCACCTGGATCTCCGGGATCATCTCCGGAACGCCTTCCATCACCTGGTCGCGGGTCAGCAGGGTGGTGCCGTAGTGCATCAGCTCGGCCACGGTGCGACCGTCACGGGCGCCTTCGAGCAGGGCGGCGGAGATCAGCGCCATGGCTTCCGGGTAGTTGAGCTTCACCCCACGCGCCAGGCGGCGTTCGGCCACCAGGCCGGCGGTGAAGATGAGCAGCTTGTCTTTTTCGCGGGGCGTCAGGTCCATGCGTGTTCCGGTTGGCAGGTTCGGTCAAGGAAAGTCGGTCGATCATCGCGGCCATGGGCCGCGCCTACAAGAGTGTCGCGGCCTCAGGTGCTCCAGATCCGTGGCGGCATGGCGGCGCGGCCGAGCAGGGCCGGGCGCAGCAGGCGCCAGACTTCGATCAGCCAGGCGCGGGCCTGCAGGGATTCGGTGGCCAGGCAGCGGGCGACCACCAGGCCGGGCAGCTGGGTCAGGTCGCCGCGTACCGGCAGGGCGAGGTCGCGGCAGCGCGCCAGGGTGTCGGCGTCCAGGGTGCCGGTGATCAGCAGGGTAGCGAACACCGGCTGACCGGCCAGGCCGATGGGCGAGTCCAGCAACCGATCCGCGCCGACCAGGCGTTGGCGCTCATGCCACAGCGGAGTGCCGTCGCGGCAGATGTCCAGGTGCGCCTGGAACAGCCCCTCGGTGAAGCGCTCGGCACTGGCCGGGCGGCCCAGGGCGACGATGTCCCAGTAGCAAAGGCGGGCGTCGCCTGCCAGCTCGATACGGGTGGCGAGATGGGCCTGGGCGCCGGAGAAGACGATGGTCTCCTGGGGTAGCCATTCCAGGGTAGCGCCAGCGGCGACGCGCAGCTCGATCTGCTGATGCGCTGCGCTGTCGGCGCGATACCACTTGGCCGCCCCGGGGCTGGTGAGCTGGGCCCAGGCGTTCTCGCCGACGCTGACGTCGATGTCCAGCCGATCGCCCCCAGCGATGCCGCCCGGTGGATGGACGATGATGTGCTGGCAGACCTCGGGACCTTCGGCGTGCAGATGTTTCTGCACCCGCAAGGGGCCGACGTGGCGGCGGGTGGTCGGCCGGGTCCAGTCGCCCTGGCGGGCATAGGCCAGCTCCAGGCGCGCCAGCCAGGCGGGGGTGAAGAGGGCAGGAGGCAGAGCAGAGGTCATCGGGGGTGGTCATTGTTCTGATTGGGCCGTTTGGGGAGGCCCTTGCAAGAATCTGACCGGGTGGGTGGTATTTGTGAAGCGGGGGCGCTATGTAGGGCGTCGGGATAGGTGCCCGGGCTATTTGCTGAGTTTTGTATGTGGTTCCTGTTTCGCCTGGCCGGCGACTTACTTTTCTTTGCTTGCGGATCGCCGCCCGGTGCAAAGAAAAGTAAGCAAAAGAAAGCACACCCCACGTTTCGGCCCTCCGCTGCGCTCCGGGTGATTCGCTCCGCTCACCCTTCGGGCCAGCCTGCGGCTGTTACTCCGCTTCGCTACGTCTCCCTCGCTCCGGCGCCGCTCCGGGGCACGGCACGAAGGGGCTTCCTGCCCCTCGCGCCTTGCTCGGCGTCCTGCCTCGCATCCCCCTCCGCAACACCTACACTCGGCCTCACTGACGGGGACGGGGCGCAAGCCTGATGTCCGGATGTTCACAGGTTTGTAGCGTGGAAAACCGCGCAGCGTTTTCCACTGGAAGGTACCGACACTATCAGTGGACAAGGCGACGCCGTTGTCCACGCTACGGGCTACGGGTTTTTATGGTTCTTCAACCAACACTTTCAGGCTGGCGAATCGCCCCGTTCAGGAGGGCAAGCGCTAGTGTCGTGGAGTGGGTCGAGCCGCATGGATGCGGCGAGAGGTCCAGTGGGCCATGGACGGCCCATCTGGACCGACCCCGGAACGGCGCTGGCGTGAGCGGACCCGGAGCGCAGCGAAGGGCCGGATGTCCGGGGCAAGCGTTTTTGGTTACTTTTGCCGCGATTGGCAAAAGTGACTCGCCCGGGTGGGCGAAACAAAAAGTCTCAGCAGACTTCAGTAATCGGCTGGGTACCGATGAGCACAGGTGCTTTGGGCCTCGCTCCGCTCAGCACCAATCTACGTCAGCCGGTCTTCGGCGCGCCGACCCTTCCCTACGAAATCCCCCGCCACTGCCGCGGACTCACCTGAAACCACCGCCGAAACGCCCGTGAAAAGGCGCTCGTCTCCGAATAGCCCAGCAGCGGCGCCAGGTCGGTGACCGGCAGCCGCTGCCGCAGGTAGTGCTGGGCCAGGTCGCGGCGGACACCCTCGACCAGCGCCGAGAAGCTCGCGCCCTGGTCGCGCAGGCGGCGCTGCAGCTGGCTGGTGGACAGGTCCAGGCGCTGGGCGATGGACTCCAGGCTGGGTTCGCCCAGGGGTAGGGCCAGGCGTACCGAGGCGCGGACCTCTTCGAGCAGTTCCAGCTGCGGCAGGCGCTGGCCGAGTTGGCGGATGGCATCCTGTACCACCAGCAGGAGCAGCGGATCATGGTCGGGCATGGCGCGGTCGCGCAGGTCGGCCTTGGGCACCAGCATGGCGTTGCATGGCTGGCCGAAACTGACCGGGGCGTCGAACAGCCGGCGATGCTCGTGCCAGCCCTCGGGCCGGGGGTGTTCGAACTGCACCGCCCGCGGCGCCCAGGTCGGGCCGAGCACATGGCGCAAGAGGTTGAGCAGCATGCCCAGGGTCAGCTCGGCGTCCTGGCGGCGGGCGACGATGGCGCCGTGGCGCACCTGGTAGTCGAAGCGCCAGCAGTCACCGGCGTCCACCAGCTGGATCAGGGTGCTGTGCTGGTGGAAGGGAAAGGCGGCGGCGAAGTTCTGTAGCGCGGCCTCGGCGGTGGGCGAGCAAAGCCCCACGTAGCCCAGCAGGCCGAGCATCTGCGGCTTGAATTGCTGCCCGTAGTGCAGCCCGAAATTGTCGCAGCCGGACTGGGCGGCGGCTTCTTCCAGGACCCGGCAGTAGTTGCCCAGCCCCAGGCTCAGGGTGGGATGCTGCAACTGTTCCGGATCGATGCCGGCGGTGCCGAAGATGCGATCGACATCGCCGCCGTGGCTGGTGATGACGGTGTCCAGCCCGCTGGCGGCGGCAGAGAGCACGCCGAGGTTGCGCGACATTGAGGTCAGGGCGGCGAAGCCAGAGGCGGCCAGGGGCATGGGGTGGGTCCAGGGAGGGGATCGGCATGAATGAAGCAAAGGCTGTGCCCCAGGGTGGCAGTCGATCCAGAGCAGGGACCATAACGTCGAGGGCTTCACGCTATTCGGCCCCTTGATGTGCCCCATCGCAGGGCGAGGAGTCGGACATCGCACCAGGGTGGTGCGGCCTTGGGTAGCAGCCTGGGAAGAGGAGTAACGCCGACTTGACCCAAGGTCACAGCGGCCGTGCCGAGCGGTCAAGTCGGCACGGCCCCGGCCTGTTTAAGCTCGAAAAAGCCGGGCATCGCGGGATCGCGGTCGCCCATTCGGATCACGTCGCTACAAGGGGAGTGGCCTGTCATGACCAACGAGAAACTCAAGCCGACCCTCGGCACCCTGCACCTCTGGGGTATCGCCGTGGGTCTGGTGATCTCCGGGGAGTACTTCGGCTGGAGCTATGGCTGGGGCGTCGCCGGGACCCTGGGCTTTCTGGTTACCGCGCTGGTGGTGGCGGTGATGTACACCTGCTTCATCTTCAGCTTCACCGAGCTGACCACCGCCATTCCCCATGCCGGCAGCCCCTTCGCCTACAGCCGCCGCGCCTTCGGCCCCCGGGGCGGTACCATCGCCGGGATCGCCACCCTGATCGAATTCGTCTTCGCCCCGCCGGCCATCGCCATGGCCATCGGCGCCTACCTCAATGTGCAGTTTCCCGCCCTCGATCCCAAGCTGTGCGCGGTGGCGGCCTATTTCATCTTCATGACGCTGAACATCCTCGGGGTGAGCATCGCCGCCACCTTCGAACTGGTGGTGACGGTGCTGGCAGTGATCGAGTTGCTGATCTTCATGGGGGTGGTGGCGCCGGATTTCAGTCTGGCCAACTTCACCCGCGGTGGCTGGGCCGGGCAGGACCAGTTCTCGCTGGCGGCGGTGGGCGGCATGTTCGCCGCCATCCCCTTCGCCATCTGGTTCTTTCTCGCCATCGAGGGCGCGGCCATGGCCGCCGAGGAAGCCAAGGACCCCAAGCGCACCATTCCCAAGGCCTACATCGCCGGCATCCTCACCCTGGTGACTCTGGCCATCGGCGTGATGATCTTCGCTGGCGGGGTAGGCGACTGGCGGGCGCTGTCCAATATCAACGATCCGCTGCCCCAGGCCATGAAGGGGGTGGTGGGCGAGGGCTCCGTGTGGCTGCACTTGCTGGTGGGCATCGGCCTGTTCGGGCTGGTGGCCAGCTTCCACGGCATCATCCTCGGCTATTCCCGGCAATTCTTCGCCCTGGCCCGCGCCGGCTTTTTGCCCCACGGCCTGGCCAAGCTGTCGCGCTTCCAGACGCCGCACCGGGCGGTGCTGGCCGGCGGCGTGGTGGGCATCGCCGCCATTTTCAGCGACGGGGTGATCAGCCTGCAGGGCATGACCCTGACCGCCGCCATGATCACCATGAGCGTGTTCGGCGCCATCGTCATGTACATCATGAGCATGCTCAGCCTGTTCAAGCTGCGCCGCAGCGAGCCGAACCTGGAGCGCACCTTCCGCGCCCCTGGCTATCCGGTGGTGCCAGCCATCGCCCTGGTGCTGGCGGTGGTCTGCCTGATCGCCATGGTCTGGTACAACCCGGTGATCGCCAGCGTCTTCGTGGTGCTGATGGTGATAGGCGCGCTGGTCTGCGGTCTCAGCCGTAGACAGGGCGACATTGCACCCGACGCCGCCTTCGGCGAGGCCTGAGCAGCGCAACCCGAGGAGGTAGCATGAGCGGTTTCCAGCACAGCGTGGGCGGCCAGACCTGGCGTTTCGCCGATCTCAAGGACCTGCTGGCCAAGGCCACCCCGGCGCGTTCCGGGGACGTCCTGGCCGGGGTCGCCGCCGGCAGCGACGTGGAGCGGGTGGCGGCGCAGATGGCGCTGGCCGAGCTGCCGCTCAAGCACTTTCTCAGCGAGGCGGTGATCCCCTACGAGGCCGACGAGGTCACCCGGCTGATCCTGGATACCCACGATGCCCAGGCCTTCGCCCCGGTCGCCCACCTCACCGTGGGCGGCTTCCGCGACTGGCTGCTGGGTGCGGCGGCCGACGAGACCAGTCTCGCCGCCCTGGCCCCGGGGCTGACCCCGGAGATGGTCGCCGCGGTGTCCAAGATCATGCGCATCCAGGACCTGATCCTGGTGGCGCAGAAGGTTCGGGTGGTGACCCGCTTTCGCAATACCATCGGCCTGCGTGGACGACTGTCGACCCGGCTGCAGCCCAATCATCCCACCGACGATCCGGCCGGCATCGCCGCCAGCGTTCTCGACGGCCTGCTCTATGGCAACGGCGATGCGGTGATCGGCATCAACCCGGCCACCGACAGCACGGGCGGCATCTGCGAGCTGCTGAAGATGCTTGATGCGGTGATCCAGCGCTACGAGATCCCGACCCAGGCCTGCGTGCTGACCCACGTCACCACCAGCATCGCCGCCATCGAGCGCGGTGCGCCGGTGGACCTGGTGTTCCAGTCCATCGCCGGTACCCAGGGCGCCAACGAAAGCTTCGGCATCAGCCTGGCGCTGCTGCAGGAGGGCTATGAAGCCGGACTGTCGCAGCGCCGCGGCACCCTGGGCGACAACCTCATGTATTTCGAAACGGGGCAGGGTAGTGCGCTGTCGGCCGGCGCCCACCATGGCGTCGATCAGCAGACCTGCGAGGTGCGTGCCTACGCCGTGGCCCGTCAATTCAAGCCGCTGCTGGTGAACACCGTGGTCGGCTTCATCGGCCCCGAGTACCTCTACAACGGCAAGCAGATCATCCGCGCGGGTCTCGAAGACCATTTCTGCGGCAAGCTGCTCGGCGTGCCCATGGGCTGCGACATCTGCTACACCAACCATGCCGAGGCCGACCAGGACGACATGGACATGCTGCTGACCCTGCTGGGCGCGGCGGGCATCAACTTCATCATGGGCATCCCGGGGTCGGACGACGTGATGCTCAACTACCAGACTACCTCCTTCCACGACGCCCTCTACGCCCGCCAGGTGCTGGGCCTGCAACCGGCGCCGGAATTCGCCGCCTGGCTCGACCGCCTGGGCATCCTGCGCCTGGAAGACGGCCGCTTCCGTCTCGGCGACGGCCTGCCCGCGCCGTTCCAGCGCGCGTTGGCGCAGATGTGAAGGGTTTTTTCGTAGGTTGGGCTGAGCGCAGCGAAGCCCAACCTTGCCAGGCCCGATTCGTACCTGTTGGGCTTCGACGGTGGAACTGTCTCAACCCAACCTACGAAAGGCCCGAGTGCCCTGTCCATCCCGTGCCCGTTGGGCTTCGACGATGGAGCCGTCTCAACCCAACCTACCAAGGAGGTTGCCATGAAGGATGCCGACACCGCCCGTCCCGATCCCTGGGCCGAATTGCGTCGCCTGACCCCGGCGCGGATCGCCCTCGGTCGCGCCGGCACCAGCCTGCCCACCGCTGCCCAGCTGGACTTCCAGGCTGCCCATGCCCAGGCCCGCGATGCGGTACACCTGGCCTTCGACCACCAGGCGCTGCATGAAGGCCTGACCGCCCAGAGCCGCGAGACCCTGGTGCTCAGGAGCGCCGCGCCGGATCGCCACACCTATCTGCAGCGGCCGGATCTGGGGCGCAGGCTGTCCGCGGAGTCCGCTCGCGAACTCCAGGCCTATGCCGCCGAGCATCCGGACGGCTTCGACGTCGCCATGGTCATCGCCGACGGCCTCTCGGCGCTGGCGGTGCATCGCCATGCCCTGCCGTTCCTGGAGCGGCTGGCCGATCAGGCCAAGGCCGACGGTTGGCGCTGGGCACCGGTGACGCTGGTGGAGCAGGGGCGGGTGGCGGTGGGCGACGAGATCGGCGGGCTGCTCAAGGCGCGGCTGCTGGTGATGCTGATCGGCGAGCGCCCCGGTCTCAGCTCACCCGACAGCCTCGGCCTATATTTCACCTACGGGCCGCGCCCGGGCCTCAACGATGCCTATCGCAACTGCATCTCCAATGTGCGCTTGGAAGGCCTCGCCTACGGCCTGGCGGCGCACAAGCTGCTCTACCTGATGCGCGAAGCGGATCGTCGCAAGCTCTCCGGCGTGCAGCTCAAGGATGAGGCCGAGGTGCCCCTGCTGGAGGACGGGGAAGAGAACGCCCGGGTGGGAAATTTCCTGACCGCGCTCTAGCGATGTCAGGGGCGAGTGGCGCGCTGGCGATGCTCCTCCAGCAGGCGGTCGATGGCGCTACGATCAAGGGGCCGCTTCTGCTTCAGGAAAGCCTGAAGCAGATAGGAATTCCAGCCGTCCGAGGCCCGGCCAGGACGCTCGATACGTCGCTCCGGATCGGCACCGTAGCGCAACAGCAGTGCGACCAGATCCGGCCGATTGAACAGGATGGCGGCGTTGAGTGGTGTCAGGCCGCCAGCGTCGACCGGTTCATCGGCCGGGCAGCCGGCAGCCAGGGCAGTCTGCGCCATCTGCAAGAGCACTTTCCGGCTCATTCCTGGCTCATCGTAGTTGGCGCCGACAAAGCCCAGCGTTGGTTGAGTCCGAATTTTCCCGCCCGTGGTGAGGCCTAGCAGGCAGCCGCGTTCATCGATCACCTTGATGCCAGGGTCGGCCTGACTGCTGTCGGCCAGCGCCAGCAGCGCTACCAGACCCAGCGTCTGAAATAGGAAAGTGTGCATGGTCCCTCGCTAGCTGGCCGATCAACCCAGCGCCTTGCGCAGGAAGTACCGCGCAAAGCCCGGCGGATAGTCCGCCAGCTTGCCGAACACCTCGTAGCCCAGGCGTTCGTAGAAGCCGCGGGCCTGGAATTCGTGGGTGTCGAGCCAGGCGCCGTGGCAGCCGCGGGCCAGGGCTTCGGCCTCGGCGCGCCGCAGCAACTCGCGGCCGGCGCCCTGGCCGCGGGCGGCTTCCTCCACCGCCAGCAACTGCACATAGAGCCAGCCATAGCTGGTATAGCCCCAGAGGCCGCCGAGGGCTTCGCCGCCGCGGGTCAGGCTGATGACCAGGGCCCGGTAACCGCTCGGGCCCGCCTGGCTGTCGTTGTAGCGCCTCAGCGGCGCGGCGATGGCCTGGCGCAGGTCTTCGCGTGCTTCGTCGGTCAGGTGGTAAACCAGGGGTGCTGCGGACATGGCGAAGGTCTCGGGAAGAGGTCTGTCCGAGCATAGCGCAGCAGTGCTGCGTGACCGCCCGGTTCTGCCGCTTTCGCCGGGGCGGCCTTGGGGTAGCATGGCCCTTTAGCCGTCTCGCGAGGGAGCCATGGACATACGTGAAGGTCGCGCCCGGGTCGGCGCCCTCGAGCTGGCCTATGAGGACTGGGGCGATCCCGCTGATCCGGCGCTGCTGCTGATCATGGGCTTTGGCGCCCAGTTGCTGCTCTGGCCGGAAGGCTTCTGCGAGGCCCTGGTACGCCGGGGCCTGCGGGTGATCCGTTTCGACAATCGCGACGTCGGCCAGTCCTCGCGGCTGAGCTGGCCGGGTGGACGGCCGCCTTCACTGTGGCCGGTGCTGGGGCGGGCGCAACTGGGCAAGCCCAGCGCCGTGCCCTATCGCCTGGAAGCCATGGCCGCCGATGCGGTCGGGCTGCTCGATCACCTGGGGCTGGAACGCGCCTTCGTACTGGGCGGCTCCATGGGCGGCATGATCGCCCAGATCCTCGCCGCCAACTGGCCACAGCGGGTGGCGCGGCTGGGCATCCTGTTCTCGTCGACCAATCAGCCGCTGTTGCCGCCACCCTCGTTCAAGCTGCTTGGCAGCCTGCTGCTGCGACCCCCGGCCGATCTGCCGGCGGAGGCGGCGCTCGCCCGGCAGAAGGCCCTGCTGCGCGGCATCGAGAGTCCGAGGTATCGCCAGAGCGAGGCCGATCTGGAACGGCTGGTGCAGCGCATCCTGGCGCGCGGGGTGGATGTGGAGGGGGTGCAGCGGCAGTTGTTCGCCCTGCTCGGCAGCGGCGATCTGCGCGTCTTCGCCCGCCGCATCCAGGCGCCGACCCTGGTGGTGCACGGCGCGCGGGATCCCTTGCTGCGTCCGGCCTGTGGTCGCGCCGTGGCGCGGGCCATTCCCGGCGCCCGCTTCGAGCTGATACCGGACATGGCCCATGACCTGCCGGCACCGCTCTGGCCGAGGCTCAGCGAGTTGTTCGCCGACTTCTTCCTGGCGGCCTAGGCCGGGTCGCCGGCGCGGGGCCTGAGTCCGTCGATGATCAGCGTCTCCAGGCCCTGCAGGACCTCGTCGAAGAACAGCGGATCCTTCAGCGAGCGGCCGCACAGGGTCTGCACCTGCACCCGGAAGTCCGCATAGTGCTGGGTGATGGCCCAGATGCTGAAGATCAGGTGGTGCGGATCCACCGGCGCCAGCTTGCCGGCGGCGATCCAGGTGCGGATCACCCGGGTCTTCTCATCCATCAGGTCGTGCAGGCTGCCCTGCAATTCGGGCAGCAGCAGCGGTGCGCCCTGGACCATCTCCAGGCAGAACAGCCGGGACTCGGCGGGATAGTCGCGGGACATCTCCAGCTTCTGGCGCAGATAGTCGCGCAGGGCGTCGAGGGGTTCCTGGTCTTCGCTGAAGGTGCGCAGGGGATTCAGCCAGGTCGCCAGCAGCTGACGCAGCACGGCGACATAGAGTTCTTCCTTGTTGCTGAAATAGTAGAGCAGGTTGGTCTTGGAGACGTCCGCCTGCAGCGCCACCTGGTCCAGACTGGCGCCGTGCAGGCCGAAGCGGGAAAAGATATCGAGCGCCGCGCTGAGGATCTGGGCGCGTTTGGCTTCTATCTTGCGCTGCCGGCGTTGCTGGGCGGCAGGGCTGGGTTGGCGGGACTTGCGTGGCGGAAGATCACTGGCCTGACTCACGAACTGCTCCTTGGGCCTTCTTGGACATCTGACGCGGGCCGGCTGCAGGCGCGGTCGTTGAGCTTCGCACCTTCCTGGTGACGAATCATCGGCGGACCCCGAAAGGTAGCGCGTCAGTCTCCGAACTCTAGCATGGCGCGCCGGCCTTCATGCCCGGATTCGGGCGCCTTGCACAAACTAGGTGCTCTAATCTAGACCAAATGGTCCAGCTTTATTCTCGAACAGACCCCAAGTGTTTGATTGGCTTGAACTTTCAAGACTTGGCAAGCTTTCTGCTCCGATCCTGCAGCAACGGCGCATCTGGATGCGCTTCGATTCCTGACTGCGGGAGAGTGCGAGCGATGAACATCGGTGTCTTCATTCCCATCGGCAACAACGGCTGGCTGCTATCGGAAAACGCGCCCCAGTACCGGCCCACCTTCGAGCTGAATCGCGAGATCGTGCAGCGCGCCGAGCACTACGGCTTCGACTTCGCCCTGTCGATGATCAAGTTGCGCGGCTTCGGCGGTAAGACCGAATTCTGGGACCACAACCTGGAATCCTTCACCCTGATGGCGGGCCTGGCGGCAGTGACCTCGCGCATCAAGCTGTTCGCCACCGCCGCGACCCTGACCCTGCCGCCGGCCATCGTCGCGCGCATGGCCGCCACCATCGACTGCATCTCCGGCGGCCGCTTCGGCGTCAACCTGGTCACCGGCTGGCAGAAGCCCGAATACAGCCAGATGGGGCTCTGGCCGGGGGATGAGTTCTTTGCCAGTCGCTATCAATACCTCGGTGAATACGCCCAGGTGCTGCGCGATCTCTGGGGCACCGGCCAGTCGGACTTCCAGGGCGCGCACTTCCGCATGGAGGACTGCCGGGTCAGTCCGCAGCCCCAGGCGCCCATGGAGATCGTCTGCGCCGGGGCGAGCGATGCCGGCCTGGCCTTCGCCGCCGAGCATGCCGACTACAGCTTCGTCTTCGGCAAGGGCGTCAACACGCCCAAGGCCTTCGCCCCGGCGGTGGAGCGGCTGCAGGCGGCCACTGCCAAGACCGGGCGCGAGGTCTCCTCCATCGCCCTGTTCATGATCATCGCCGCCGAGACCGACGAGGCGGCCCGCGCCAAGTGGGAGCACTACAAGGCCGGGGCCGACGAGGAGGCCATCGCCTGGCTGGGCGCCCAGGCCGCCGCCGACACCAAGTCCGGCAGCGACACCAATGTGCGGCAGATGGCCGATCCGACCTCGGCGGTCAACATCAACATGGGCACCCTGGTGGGTTCCTTCGCCAGCGTGGCGCGGATGCTGGACGAGATCGCCGAGGTGCCCGGGGCCAGCGGGGTGCTGCTGACCTTCGATGACTTCGTCCAGGGCGTGACCGACTTCGGCGAGCGCATCCAGCCGCTGATGCAGAGCCGCCGTCACGTCGAGCTGCTCAAGGAGAGTGCCTGATGAACGCTGTGGAAACCCTGGCGGGCTATGCCCTGCCTGCGAGCGACGCCGAAGCCGTGACGCTGCCGGCGCGGCCCGAACCGCTGCGGCTCAAGGCCAGCGAGACGGCGCTGATCGTGGTGGACATGCAGAACGCCTATGCCAGCAAGGGCGGCTACCTGGACCTGGCCGGCTTCGACGTCTCCGCTACCGGCCCGGTGATCGAGAATGTCGCCGCCGTGGTGGAGACCGCCCGCGGCGCCGGTATCCAGGTGGTCTGGTTCCAGAATGGCTGGGATCCGGAGTATCGCGAGGCGGGCGGACCGGGTTCGCCCAACTGGCACAAGTCCAATGCCCTGAAGACCATGCGCAAGCGACCCGAATTGCAAGGGCAGTTGCTGGCCAAGGGCGGCTGGGACTATGCCCTGGTGGATCAGCTGCAGCCGGCGGCCGCCGATCTGGTGGTGCCCAAGACCCGCTACAGCGGCTTTTACAACACCCACCTGGACAGCCTGCTGCGCGCCCGTGGCATCCGCAACCTGGTGTTTGTCGGCGTCGCCACCAACGTCTGCGTGGAGTCGACCCTCCGGGACGGCTTCTTCCTCGAATACTTCGGCGTCTGCCTGCACGACGCCTGCCACCAGGCCGGACCCCGTTCGGCCCACGACGCCGCGCTGTTCAACATCGAGACCTTCTTCGGCTGGGTCGCCAGCTGCGCCGACTTCCACACCACCTTCGCCAAGGACTGAGCACCATGCCCAAGCAAGCCGTGATCCCAGCCGGTACCGGTACCCCCATCGCCCCCTTCGTGCCCGGCAGCCTGGCCGATGGCGTGCTCTATGTCTCCGGCACCCTGCCGTTCGATGCCCAGAACAACGTGGTCCATGTCGGCGACGCCGCCGCCCAGGCACGCCACGTGCTCACCACCATCCAGGGCGTGGTGGAGGCGGCTGGCGGCAGCATGGCCGACGTCACCTTCAACATGATCATGCTCACCGACTGGGCGAACTACGCCGCCATCAACGCGGTGTACGCCGAATTCTTTCCTGGCGAGAAGCCGGCGCGCTACTGCATCCAGTGCGGCCTGGTGAAGCCTGACGCCCTGATCGAGATCGCCAGCATCGCCCATGTCGGCTAGCTCCCGCTCCGTACCTACCCCCTCTCCCTCTGGGAGAGGGCTGGGGTGAGGGAAGCCCCAACCACTGAACCACCAAGGACCGCCCATGCACTTCGAACTCCATGGCCGCCAGGACCCGGCGGCCGAGACCCTGCTGCTCAGCTCCGGGCTGGGCGGCGCCGGGGCCTTCTGGGCGCCACAGCTGGCGACTCTGGGCGAAAGATTCCGGGTGGTGGTCTACGACCAGACCGGCACCGGCAGGAGCCCGGCCGAGTTGCCCGCCGACTATTGCATCCAGCATATGGCCGAGGACCTGCTGGCGCTGGCCGATCGCCTGGAACTCGACCACTGTCTGTTCATGGGCCATGCCCTGGGCGGTCTGGTGGGCCTGCAGGCCGAGCTGCTACGGCCGGGCCTGATCCGTCGCCAGGTGCTGGTCAACGCCTGGAGCCGACCTAATCCGCACACCGCGCGCTGCTTCGCCCTGCGTCAACGGCTGCTGCGCGACAGCGGCGCCGCGGCCTATGTCCAGGCCCAGGCGATCTTTCTCTATCCGGCCACCTGGATCGCCGAACAGGGCGAGCGCCTGGCCGCCGACGAAGCCCATGCCCTGGCGCACTTCCCCGGTGAGGCCAATGTCCTGCGGCGCATCGGCGCGCTGCTGGCCTTCGATGTGGACGCCGAGCTGGGACGTATCCAGGTACCGACCCTGGTGCTGGCCAACCGCGACGACGTGCTGGTGCCCTGGACCTCGTCCCAGCGCCTGGCCGCAGGCTTGCCCCAGGCCACCCTCCAGTTGCTGGAGTGGGGCGGCCACGCTTCCAGTGTCACCGACCCCGCCACCTTCGACCGGGTGGTACTCGACTATCTCAGCCAAGCCCTGGAGGCGTAACGCCATGTCCGTTGCCCATGCCGTGCCCCTATCCGCCACTACGCCCGCCACTCTTGTCGACCGCGACCTCTTCCGGGGGGCCATGGCGCGCCTGGGCGCCGCGGTCAACCTCGTCACCACCGACGGTCCGGCCGGCCTGGCCGGCTTTACCGCTACCGCCGTGTGCAGCGTCAGCGACAGCCCGGCGACCTTGCTGGTCTGTCTCAACCGCGGCGCCTCGGTGCATCCGGCCTTCAGCGCCAACGGCGTGCTCTGCGTCAACGTCCTGGCCGCCGGCCAGCAGACGCTGGCCAACCTCTTCGGCGGCAAGACCGCCATGGCCGAACGCTTCGCCGCGGCGAACTGGACGCGCCTCGCCACTGGTGCGCCGGTGCTGGACGGCGCCCTGGTGGCCTGCGATTGCCGCATCGCCGGAATGCAGGCGGTGGGCAGCCACGACCTGCTGCTCTGCGAGGTGCTGGGAGTGGCCGAGCCGGGTGGTCAGGGTGGCCTACTGTATTTCGATCGCCGTTATCACGAGCTGGGTTAGTGGGGGCTGTTGGGCTTCGAAGAGGGAGCCGTCTCAGCCCAACCTACGACCGCCGTAGGTTGGGCTGAGCGCAGCGAAGTCCAACACCGCCAAGCCGGTCCAGCCCCCGAGTCTTGCCTGCCAGCGCCAAGCGCGGCCCAGGCGCCACCCCGGTGCACACTGACCGTTCGAGGTGCAGCGTACCGCCAGCGGATCCTGAGTATCGCCCTCAACCTGCTGTTTTAACTGGCTTTTGTAATTTTTACCAAATGGTCCAAAGCTGGCACAGCGGTTGCAATTTCCCTGCTGCCGTCCTGCCCGGTGAACGTGCGTCGCGCTGTCTCCTTTCGTCCCACTCGTGAGGTCCGTCATGCCGCTGTCCAGTGTTCCCATCATCGATCTGGCTCCCTACTTCGAAGGTTCTGCCGCCGGCAAGCAGGCGGTGGCCAAGGCCGTCGACCAGGCCTGCCGTGATATCGGCTTTCTGGTCATCACTCACCATCAGGTGCCCGAAGAACTGGTCGAGCGTGTCTCGCGCCTGTCGCGAGCCTTCTTCGACCTGCCGCTGGTGGAGAAACGCAAGGCTGATCGACCGCGCCCGGATCAGGTGCGCGGCTACAGCGCGGTGGCCGAGGAAAGCCTGTCCTACAGCCTGGAAGAGGCGGCGCCGGGGGATCTCAAGGAGTCCTTTTCCATTGGCCCTCTGGATGTTCCGGCCACGGCCTATTACCGCGGCCCCGACGCCGGGCCGCACTTCGCCCCCAATGTCTGGCCCACGACCATCCCCGGCTTTCGCGAGGCCTATGCCGAGTACTTCGCCGCCATGAGCGACCTGGCGCGCACCCTGATGCGCCTCTTCGCACTGGGGCTGGACTTGCCGGAGACCTACTTCGACAGCCGCATCGATCACCACATCAGTATGTTCCGCACCCTCTGCTATCCCCACCAGCAGGCGGCGGCGCTGCCTGGCCAGTTGCGCGCGGGGGCCCATACCGACTACGGCAGCCTGACCATCGTCCGTCCCGACGACGCCCCTGGCGGCCTGCAGGTGCGCAATGCCGACGGCGAGTGGGTGGACGTGCCCAAGGTGCCGGGCAGCTTCGTGGTCAACATCGGCGACCTGATGATGCAATGGACCAACGACCGCTGGGTCTCGACCCTGCACCGGGTGGTGAATCCACCGGCGGATGCCGGTTGCGATACCCGCCGACAGTCCCTGGTGTTCTTCCACCAGCCCAACTACGACACCCTCATCGAATGCCTGCCCGGTTGCGCCACGCCCGGCACGCCGCCGCGCCATGCGCCCATCACCTCGGGCGACCACCTGAGATCCAAGTTCGTCAAGCAGACCACCTTCGGCGGGACCCAGACCGGCGTGCGGGTGGCCTGATGCCGAGTCTTTCCTACGTCAACGTCTTCGCCCAGGACGTGGTGGCCCTGAGCGGCTTCTACCAGCGGGTGTTCGCTTTTCCCGAGATCGAGGCGATCCGCTCGCCGATCTTTCGCGGCCTGGACACCGGCAAGACCGCCATCGGCTTCAACGCGCCGGAGGCCTATGAGCTGCTGGGGCTCGGCGAATTCGCTGGCAGTGAGGGCTGCCGCTTCCTGCTCAACCTGGAGGTGGACAGCCGCGCCGAGGTGGACCGGCTGGTGCCGGTGGCCGAGGCCGCTGGCGCCCGCCTGCTGAAGGCGCCTTACGAAACCTACTACCACTGGTACCAGGCGGTGCTGCTGGACCCGGAAGGCAACGTGTTCCGTATCAACCACATGTTGTAGACAAGGCTAAGGACGAGACGATGCTGAGCAGATGGCTGGGAAGAGTGGTGTGCGTACTGGCGCTGATAGGGCTGGGCAGCGTGGCGCAGGCCGATGACGAGGGCTTCACCCTCAAGGGCGAGCCGAAGATCGCCATGCTGTATTTCACCGCCAAGAACGACGGCGGCTGGACCCAGGCCATGGACGAGGCGCGGGTCAAGATCGAGAAGGAACTGGGTTTGAAGATCCAGTTCGTGGAGAACGTGCCGGAGACCGCCTCGGCCATCCGCCCGGCGGCCGAGCGCTTCATCAAGCGCGGCGCCAACATCGTCATCGGCACCGCCTTCGGCTATTCCGACACCTTCAAGCAACTGGCCGAGCAGTATCCCGAGGTGGCCTTCCTCAACGCCTCCGGCACCACTAACGGCCGCAACCTGGAGTCCTTCTACGGCCGTACCTACGAGAGCCAGTACCTCTGCGGCATGGCGGCGGGCGCTGCCTCCAAGACCGGCAAGCTGGGCTTCGTCGCCGCCAATCCCTTCGGCGTGGTGAACTGGACCATCAACGCCTACGAGCTGGGCGCCCGGCAGATGAATCCCAACGCCACCCTCACGGTGATCTACACCGGCAGCTGGAACGATCCGGTCAAGGAACGCGCCGCCGCCGCTGCGCTGATCGACCAGGGCGCCGACGTCATCGGCCAGCACGTGGACACCCCCACGCCGCAGATCGTCGCCCAGGAGCGTGGCGTTTATGGCACCGGCCACCACCGTGACATGCGCCAGTTCGCGCCCAAGGCCACCCTCTGTTCCTCGGTGTGGGTCTGGGATCGCTTCCTGGTGCCCGAGCTCAAGCGCGTCATCGCCGGCCATTGGAAACCCGCGCCCAACGGTGCCCTGGTGTCCATGGCCGACGGCGGCACCGACATCGCCGGCTTCGGCGATGCCGTGCCCAAGGCGGCCCAGGAGAAGATCCTCGCCGAGCGCGAAGCCCTGCTCAAGGGCAAGCAGATCTACGCCGGTCCCCTGAATGATCGCGACGGCAAGGAGCGCGTCCCCGCCGGCCAGGTGCTGTCCGACCCGGCGCTGTGGCAGATGGACTGGTTCGTCCAGGGCGTGACGACGCAGAAGTAGCGGTTCACCCCTGGGTAGGGTGGAAAACCGCGCAGCGTTTTCCACGAAAGCGATGCCTGGAAGAGGGCGACCCGCATGAAAAGACACAACGCCCTGCAACTGCGCGGCGTCGGCAAGACCTTCGATGGCTTCCAGGCGCTGCAGCAGGCGGATTTCCTGGTGCGCTGGGGCGAGGTGCATGCGCTGCTCGGCGAGAATGGCGCGGGCAAGTCGACGCTGATGAACATCGCCGCCGGCCTCTATGCGCCGGAGACCGGCGAACTGCTGGTGGACGACAACCCGGTGCGGCTGCGCGGTCCGGCGGACGCCGCTCGCTTGCACATCGGCATGGTCCACCAGCACTTCAAGCTGGTACGCCCCTTCAGCGTGGCCGAGAACGTCCTGCTCGGCCTGCCGGCGGGGCAGGGTAGTCATCGCCGGCGCCTGGCCGAGATCAGCGAGCGTATCCGCCAGCAGGCGGCCGCCCTGGGCTTCGCCATCCGCCCGGAGCAGCGGGTGGCGGAACTGTCCATCGCCGAGCAGCAGCGGGTGGAAATCCTCAAGGTGCTGCTGGCCGGGGCGCGCATCCTCATCCTCGACGAACCCACCGCAGTACTTACCGATGGCGAAGGCGAGCGGCTGTTGCAGACCCTGCGCGCCCTGTCAGCGGAGGGCGCAGCGGTGGTGCTGGTGACCCATCGCATGCAGGACGCCCTGACCTACGCCGACCGCCTCACGGTGATGCGCGGCGGCCGCACCCTGCGCAGCCTGGACCCCGCCGAGGTGTCGGTGGACGAACTGGTACGCCTCACCGTGGGTGACGCCCAGCCGCTCGCCGACACCCCGCGACGTGCTGCCGGGGCACCGCTGCTGACGGTGCGCGGCCTGCGCACCCCGGAACGTGGCGGGCGCCGCGCCCTGGATGGCATCGACCTGGAGCTGCGCGCTGGGGAGATCTATGGCATCGCCGGGGTTGGCGGCAACGGCCAGGGCGAGCTGGCCGACGTGCTGATGGGCTTGCCGCAGCCCTACGAAGGCGAGGTGCGGCTGGAGGGCTTCGGTGATCTGGCCGCGGCTGCCGGCGCCCGCCGCCGCGACCTGCGCATCGCCGCCATTCCCGCCGACCGCTATGGCAGCGCCCTGGCCGGCTCCCTGTCGGTGGCCGACAACTTCGCCATCGGCGCGGTGCATGCCGGTCGCTTCGGTGGCTTCGCCCGCCTGGATCGCCGCGCCCAGGAAGAGGCGACCCAGGCGGCGGTCACGCAATTCGATGTCCAGGGCGTGCGCTCGGTGCGGCAGAAGGCGGCGCTGCTCTCCGGCGGTAATGCCCAGAAGCTGGTGATCGCCCGGGAATTCGGCCGCGAACCGCGGCTGGTGCTGGCCCACAGCCCCAGTCGTGGCCTCGACGTGCGCGCCGGCTCCGAGGTACAGGCACGGCTGCTGGCCGCCCGCGAGGCCGGCGCCGCGGTGTTGTTGATCAGCGAAGACCTGGACGAGGTGCTGGCCCTCGCCGATCGCATCGGAGTGATGAGCGCCGGACGCCTCGTCGCCGAATTCCAGCGACCCGCCGATCGCCAGGCGATCGGCCATGCCATGGTGAATCATGCTTGAACCCCTGAGTGCTCCGCTTTCCCAGGTCGATGGCCCGCGACCACGGCAACCGCTGTTCAGCCGGCGCTACACCCTGGAGATCCGCCAGCAGCTGGCCTGGCCCTGGCAGGCGCTGATCCTCGGCCTGGCGTTGCTGGTCGGCCTGGGGCTGTCGGCCGCCATCCTGGTGCTGGCCGGGGTGCCGGCCGGCGAGTTGCTCAACGAATTCGTGGTCGCCACCCTGTTCGATGCCCAGAGTCTGCAGGCCACCCTGTTCCAGGCCGCGCCGGTGATCCTGGTCGGTCTGGCCGGCTGCCTGGCCTTTCGCGCGCGCTTCTGGAATCTGGGGCTGGAAGGCCAGATGATCTGGGGGGCCATCGGCGCCACGGCAGTGTCGCTGTTCGAGATCGGCCCGGAAGCCCTGCGCCTGCCGCTGATGCTGGTGGCGGCGCTGCTCGGCGGCCTGCTCTGGGCGCTGGCGCCCCTGTTGCTCAAGCTGCGCCTGGGGGTCAACGAGATCATCGCCTCGCTGATGCTCAACTACATCGCTGCCAACTTCCTGCTGCACCTGGTGTTCGGTCCCTGGAAGGACCCGCGCGACGCCTTTCCCTATTCACCGCTGTTCCGCCCCTTCGAACGGCTGCCGGAGTTGTTGCCCGGGCTGAGTCTGGCGGTGCCCCTGGCGCTGCTGGTGGCGGTGCTGGCCTGGTGGTTCGTCGCCCTTAGCCGGGCCGGGCTCTACCTGAAATTCGTCGACGCCAATCCGCGGGTGGCCGGCGCCGTCGGCGTGCCGGTGCGCGCCACCATCCTTGCCACGGTGCTGGCTTCCGGCGCCCTGGCCGGGCTGGCCGGCTTCGTGGTGGCGGCCGGGCAGGAGGGGCGGCTGACCCAATCCTTCTACCAGGGCTATGGCTTCTCCGGGATCCTCATCGCCTTCCTGGCGCGCAACAACCCCCTGGCCGCCGCCGTGGTGGCTTTCCTGGTGGCGACCCTGTTCGTCGCCGGGCGCAATCTGCAGGTGTTCTACCAGATCCCCTTCGCCATGGTGCAGCTGATCCAGGCGCTGATCGTCATCTGCGTGGCGTCCTCGGATTTCTTCATCCGCCATCGGCTCAGACGCAGCCAGGGAGGTGCCGCTTGAATCTGGTCGCCAGCTGGCTGGGTAACGTCCCCGACTTCGCCATACCCTACGCCCTGGCGGCGCTGGGTCTGATCCTCACCGAGCGATCCGGGGTGCTGGCCCTGCATGCCGAGGGCCTGATGCTGGTCGGCGCGCTGTTCGGCATCGGCGCGCAGCTGGCCTTGGGCAATGCCGGCCTGGCGCTGCTGGCGGCCATGGGAGCGGCGGCGCTGGTCTCGTTGCTGTTCGCGGTCATGGTGATCTGGCTGCGCATCAACCAGGTGATTGCCGGCCTGACCCTGGTGTTCTTCTGCCAGGGCCTCACCGGCCTGCTCGGCACCCTCTGGGGCTGGACCAACCAGCCGGTGGCCGGCCTGCCGGCGCTGGCGCTCTGGCCGCTGTCGGAGCTGCCGCTGGTGGGGCGGCTGTTCCAGCAGAACCTGCTGGTCTACCTGACCCCGCTGATCTTCTTCGCGGTGATCGCCTGGCTCGAACGCACCACCCCCGGGCTGCGTCTGCGGGCGGTGGGTGAGAACCCCCAGGCGGCCGATGCGGCGGGTCTCTCGGTGGCCGGCTACCGGTTGCTGGCGATCCTCGCCGGTGCGGCGCTGGTGGGTCTGGCCGGAGGCTACATCGCCGTGCTCAGCACCAAGCTGTGGATCGCCGAGATGACCGGCGGCCGTGGTTGGATCGCCGTGGCCCTGGTGATCTTCGCCCGCTGGTGGCCCTGGCGCGCCCTGGCCGGGGCGCTGCTGTTCGGCTGCATCGAGGCGCTGATTCCGCAGCTGGCTGCCGCCGGTGTGCGGCTGTCGCAATACTTCATCCTGATGGCGCCCTATGCCGTCACCCTGGGCGTGATGATCTGGGTCGCCCTGGCCGGGCGTGACCGCCTGAGCCAGCCCGGCGCCCTGGGCGAAGCCTATGTTCGGGAGGAACGCCGATGAGCCTGCGCGCTTTCGTCTATGAAGAACTCCGGCTGCTGGCGCGGGCGGATTTCGCCGATTATCTGGATCCGAGCACCACGGCGGTGCTGTCCATCGACCTGCACCGCGGCCACCTGGACGCCTCGCCGAAGTGCCCCTGCCCGGCGCCCCGCGCCCGTGACCTGGTGGCGCCGGTGGACGCCTTCCACCGCCAGGCCCGCGCCCTGGGCGTGCGCATCGTCCATGTGAAATCGGTGCTGCGCGCCAATGGCGCCGATGACCTGGGCGGTATTCCTGCGGCCTGGCGGCGGACCTTTCCGCTACACGTGGGGCCGATTCCCAATGCCGACGCCCATGCCCTGGAAGGCTCGCCCTGGACCGAGCTGCTCACCGAGGTCCTGCCCGAAGACCTGCGGGTGGAAAACAAACGGCGGCTGTCGGCCTTCTATCCCACCGACCTGGACTTCCTGCTGCGCAACCAGCGCATCACCACCGTGGTGCTGGATGGCGGCTTCACCGACTGCTGCGTGCTCAACACCGCCTTCGACGCCAGCAACCGCACCTACAGGGTGATCGTCCTGCGCGACCTGGTGCGAGGAACCGATGAAGGCCTGGAGCGGGCGGCGCTGAGCATGGTCTCCCTGCACCTGGGGCTGGTGATGGAATCCCGGGATCTGCTGGCGGCCTGGGGTGCTGGCAGCGGGTCCTGACCGCGGTCCGTTGGGCTTCGGCGATGGAGCCGTCTCAACCCAACCTACAAGGGCATTGGTTTCTTGTAGGTTGGCGCTGAGCGCAGCGAAGCCCAACGGTGCCCAAGGCCAGCCCC
>NZ_FOED01000032.1:0-10029 GCF_900110545.1 Pseudomonas sp. Snoq117.2
ACAGCAGCCGATACGATCGGTTGCGGAAACTCGACTACACGACGTTCAGCCGATGCTATGGACGGACGCGCAGTACGTGCCTGGGCTTGAGCATTACGCACGGAGCGAATGATTTCACGCAGGGCAGTACCGACGGATTCGCCAAAGCGATAGCTCAGGGTAGGGGTGGTCATGGTGTTTCTCCTGCAGGTGAGTAATGCGGAGAAACACTGATCCCGGGCGGGGGAGTGTGTCCCCGCTGGGTAGGTAGAGCAGATGTATGAGGTGCCTCCATCAACCGGTAGAACCGGTCAACCGTTCGCGCCTCCGGAAGCTTGGCGAACTATGGGTGCGGATCGACGTGGGTAACCACGTTGCAGTCTTGAGATCCAGAACTGCCTGGGCATGTTGCTGACGACGTCAGCGGAACACGTCTGAAGCATGTCGATGCTGTCTACCCTTGTCAACCGCTGACGATACCCGAGACCGTCGCAGGATTTTTATGCGTTACAAATCGCACAGGAACCTAAAGCAGTCGCGTTTTCACTGTGTTTGGCGGTCAAACGAGAGTGGTGAGATGAACGAGCTTATAAGGAGGCCCTTATGGGTGAAGCGAAGCGAAGAGGTACCTATGAGCAGCGAGTGCAGCAAGCTTCCGATCGCGCCTTCAAGGAGCGAACGGGTATCAGCCTAGGTGAGCTTGAAAAGCTTAATGACGGTTTTGATGAATTTGAAATAGGCGCTAAATTTAGCGCTAGCATAGTAGATATTAGTTTCTTTAAAGGCATGAATGATTACGCTTATAGCTTTCTTTGTGAAATTAAAGGTCGAATGCAGTCAATTGTCAATAATTCGGCGCTAATTGAAAGTGCAAGTCGGGCAGCGCCTTGCCATTTATGGTTCCTAGGCGATGGAGCTGTTGGGGCGAGATGCTTTATTTACGGGAATTCTCATCATATTGGCATCAGTATAGAAACTGCGCTTGAGACGTTGAATATGTTTTCATACATGATGTCTTGTCCGAAATTCTTGAAAGGTCTGTTGTCGGAAGGTGAAAATGATTTGGAGGAGTCTAACTATTTTCGTCATAAGATGAAGTCGGACTGGTTCACGCAGTTCCCAAGTCGGAAGCCCTGCACAGCCGTTAGACGTATTATGGCTAGGGAATTAGCTATGGATGTAATATCCTTAATGATATTGCATGAAATTGTCCATCTTTGGCATGGGCACAATGAGCTCGTCGGTATGGGTATCACTGATGAGCAAAAAATGGCCTTGGAGTTTCACGCCGATACGACTGCAATTCTTTTCTATATAAATGACTATCGTATGACGAAGTCTAACTTTCTTGGAGGTATGAATAGAAATAAAGATGATGAGTCTCGAGCTGGTAGGGTTTATTTTTACCCGCCCGAGCGTAGACTGGGTTGCCTATTTTTCGCAAGCTTCTGTTTTTTTCTCAACAATCGGCAGGCAGCCAGTTCTACACACCTGAGCTCGGATCAAAGGGCTATAAATTTTTTTGCGATGGTGTCTTATGTGCTAAATCGACTGGGGCACTTTCCGGAATGGAAATTTAACTTCAATAGATTTGCTAATTTGGTGAATGGAGCCTTGAGGTCTGCGGAGGAAGCTTGGTCCTTTTTGGTTAAAAATAAAGACCCTAGTAATCTTATAACTAATAATCTCGACAACCTCGGTACTGGGGGAGACCTTATAAAGATTATGCAAACTGTTGATGAGCTGGGAGAGATAGCGATAGGGCTCGGTATAACAGCTTGGGAGTTCGACAGTGAAGGGAGAAAATTGTAGAGAAGCGCGCCAGGCGCAGCGCTGGGTCTAGCAGCACGGCGCCTCGGCGAGGGTGAGGCTAATAGAGCTCAAGAGAAAGATGCCACCTGTGAGCGTGAGCACCGGCAATGGTGGTCCCTGGGCATTGACCTACCGTCCTGATGATCGTCGCATTCACCCGACCCGTTATCGTGGCTAGGGCCAGTAATCGCAAGGCACGCATCCGCGCACAAAGGGATCCCATTTTTGCGCCGGCGGGCACCGGCAGAGAGGAGGACTACCCGAGGGGTAGCCTCGTCCACCAGGCGATGCCGAGAGGACCAGGCTACCCTTCGAAAGCAGCTGAAGGGGAGGAACAGTGTGGGCCAACACACCAGGTCGGCCCGAAGTACAGTATGCACCGAACCTTCTGTGAGCCCTATGTGCCTGTAAACCCGCTTATCACGAAGTTAGACGGCTGCGTGTCAGCTGCGGAGCAGGGAGACACAGGGAGAGCATCACGCAAAGATCTACACGCCCTACCCGATGCTTAGCGTGCTCTTGGGGGTGGAGCTTCAGGACCAGGTCGAGAAACTCCGGGGTTGCCGCTGATGACCGCCAGCGCGCGAGCGGGGTGGAACGCTTGCATTATGGGGCTGTGACCGTGACAAAGGCAAGAAAGCTCCCGTCGGCCCTGGAGCCTACGCCGAAGCGCTGCTGCGCTTGGCTTTTCCTGGGCCGCCCTTGCCTTTCCCTTTGGACGTTTCGATGTTCACCAGGCCCTTGCAGTCGGGGTAGCGCAGGCAGGACCAGAAGTCGCCGCTCTTACCCTTTCGCTGCGCCATCTTGCCCTGGCAGAGCGGGCAGGACGGACCCTCCGGGACCTTGATGTTGAGCGTGGTCTGGCGGTATTGGGCGACCAGCTTGCCGATCCAGGCGCCCTGCTTGGCGATGAAGTCATCCAACTGCATGGTGCCGCCCTCGATCATGTCCAGGGCCTGCTCCCAGATAGCGGTAGTGCCCGGGTCGGCCACTGCCGGGGGCACCGCGGCGATCAATGAGACGCCGGCGTCGGATGCCCGCACTGCCTTGCCCTTCTTGAGCAGGAACTGGCGATCGATCAGCCCCTGGATGATGCTAGCCCGGGTAGCCTCGGTGCCGATGCCCGTGGTCTCTTTGAGCTTGGCGGCCAGTCGCGGGTCGGTCACCAGCTTGGCCACGGTCTTCATCGCCTTGATGAGATCGCCCTCGGTGTAGGGCTTGGGTGGTTGCGTCTGCTGCGCCTTGAGCTGAGCCTGCTGCACCTGGGCGCGGGAGGCGTTCTGCAGCGGCGGCAGGATCTGCGAGCGGTCCTTCTCCTTGCTGTCCTCATCATCCTCAGCAGCAGGCGCGGCCTGGAACAACGTCTTCCAGCCAGGCACGACGATGCGCTTGCCCACCGCCCGCAACGCCACCTGGTTGCAGTCGAAATCGGCCACTGTCCGGTCGAACTCGTGGTGGGGCATGAACTGGGCGAGGTAGTGCGCGCGGATCAGGCTATAGACCGCACGTTCCTTGTCGCTCATGGCCGCCAGGTTGGCGGGCTCCAGGGTCGGGATGATGCCGTGGTGCGCGGTGATCTTCGCGTCGTTCCAGGCACGCGAGCGCTGCGCCGGATCGATGCTGGCCAGCACCGGGGCAATGGACGGATCCGTTCGCCGGATCGCCTCGAGCACGGCCGGCACCTCCGGCAGCATGCTGGTGGGCAGGTAGCCACAGTCGGTCCTGGGGTAGGTGGTCGCCTTGTGCGTCTCATACAACGCCTGTGCGACGTTCAGGGTCTCCTGAGCTCCGAGGCCGAGCTTCTTCGAGCAGATCTCCTGCAGCGTGCCCAGGTCGAAGGGCAGGGGTGCCACCTCCTTGACCCGTTCGGTGTCGACCGACACTGCAATGGCGGTAGATCCCGCGGTGAGACGTGACTGCGCCGCCTGGGCATGGCGCTGGTCCAGGCAGCGCCCCTCGTCATCGGTGATGTCGCGGGCAGGTCGCCACTGGGCGGTGAAGGTCTGGCCGTTGGCGGCCAGCAGCACGTCCAGGCTCCAGAACGGCACCGGGACGAAGTGGGCGATCTCCCGATCGCGGTCGACCACCAGGCGCAGCGTAGGCGTCTGTACCCGTCCTACTGACAGCACCCCGCTGTATCCGGCCTGGCGGCCAAGGAGCGTGAAGAGCCGGGTAAAGTTCATGCCGATTAACCAGTCTGCCCGGGAGCGCGCCAGTGCCGAGTGATACATCGAGAAGGTTTCGGCCCCGGGCTTGAGGCTCGCCAGGGCCTGGCGGATCGAGGCGTCGTTGAGCGCCGAGAGCCACAGTCGCTGGACGGGGCCGCGGTAGCCGCAGTGCTCCAGCAACTCGCGGGCGATCATCTCGCCCTCGCGATCGGCGTCGGTGGCGATGACCAGTTCGGTTGCTTCCTTGAGCAGCGCCTTGACCACCTTGAACTGGCTACTGGTCTTGGGCTTGACCTCGACTTTCCAGCTCGCCGGCAGAATCGGCAGCGCTTCCAGGGACCAGGCTTTCAGCTGCGGATCGTAGGCCTCGGGCGGCGCCTGTTCGAGGAGGTGGCCGATACCCCAGGTGACGACCACGCCTTGGCCGCGAATGCAGCCCTCACCGCGCCCAGTGGCGCCGAGCACCCGGGCAATGTCCTTGCCCTGGCTGGGCTTCTCGCACAAAAACACACGCATGGGATTCCCCTGTCGATGGCCGTCTGGCCTACAGGGCGAACGGTGCCAGGTGCGGCATTTCAGGGCAGCGCTTAACCGAATCTGGTCCAGATATGGTTACAGCTAGGAAATAGTTGTCCCGCTAACGATCATGGCGGCGAAGGGCATGGTTTGGGACCATAGCGAACTGGGTCAATGCTCAGCGGACACCAGCTGCCAGTTATTCCTGCTTTCCGA
This sequence comes from Pseudomonas sp. Snoq117.2, assembly GCF_900110545.1. Lineage (NCBI taxonomy): Bacteria > Pseudomonadati > Pseudomonadota > Gammaproteobacteria > Pseudomonadales > Pseudomonadaceae > Pseudomonas > Pseudomonas sp. Snoq117.2. The sequence goes on from NZ_FOED01000032.1 coordinate 4,692, forward strand.
GTTGTTCTTCTGCAACAGCCCCTTCGCTATTGATAACAACAAGCCATTCCTAACGAACCCTATTCGCGCTTGGCCAAGGTCAAGTTGTCTGGCCCGCCTATGGAGATTGTCCACGTGGGAAGCGCTTTCTTGTCGCAAAAAAATGCCCATCGGGGCGCTGTCCTAATCTTGGCGTCCGGGCCTTCATCCGCCGAACTCGACATTCGCCGCTGGGCTGGCGTGCCGATCATCACCATGAACGGCGCGGTCACCAAGCTCCTCGAGGCATCCGTCCGGCCGCTGTACTACGTTTGCAGTGATCGCAGCTTCCAAGAGCAGCAGCCTGCTCTCTATGAGGCCGCGGTCGAGCAAGCGCAGCGCCTGGCCCTGTGGCCCGAGGACATCGAGCGGCTATCCAGTCGATACACCGGCAAGGCCTACGCGCTGCGGAAGGCGCCCCGGGCAAGCTTTCGCGACTACTTTGGCCGCGATCAGGGCCAGGCCGTGCGGCTGGTCTCGCCATTCAGCAAGCGGGCGCGCGACATTGGCTTCAGCAAGGACATGGACTACGGCGTTTTTGACGTCCGCACGGTGGCGTACATCTGCCTGCAACTGGCCTATCACCTGGGCTTCGATGAGATCTACCTGGCTGGAGTAGATCTCAATGTCCAAGCACCGCGCTTCTACGAGACTGCTCCTGGGCAGTCAGCGCCATGCGGCCTGGATCAGCACCTGCAGACGCGGATCCTGCCGGCGATGGAGCTGGCCGCTGGCGTGCTGGCAGCAGAAGGTCGACATATCATCAACCTCTCCCAGCAGAGCTTGATACCCGAGGACGTCTTTCCGCGGGCGTGTCCGCACCAGGTACAGCGTGAGCTAAACCGTCCCCGCCGAGCACTTGCTTCGTAAGAAGTCCGACTGGCCTAGCGGAATTTCAACGGGTAGTAGCAGAGAAACTTGACCGCAAGCCACCACAGCTTAGGGTAGGCCAGCGCGCCGCTGGCCTGTACCCACTCCCACCGCAGGCGCCACGGCGCCTTCACCTTGCGCAAGAACTTCATCCAGAAGCGTGCGCCGCGTTGTTCTAGCAAAGGCACCGGGAGGTCATCGGCGCCCATTGCCACACGGGCCACCACTTCCTCGCGTAGTGCCTGGTAGTCGAGCGCGGCCCGCATCCAGCGCGCATCGAAATGGCCCTCTGAGAAGTGGCGCAGCCCGACGTCGTAGACCACCGCCACCTCATAGCGCCTGCTGACCCGCAGGGCGAAGTCAATGTCATAGAAATGGAACGGGGGCAGGGCTTCGTTGAAGGGCAGTTCGAGGGCCACTTCGCGACGCGCGCAGATCCATACACCATCAAGCGTGCAAACCGGCTGACGTGGGCGCTCATCGCCTGCAGGGCGAAGGTGAAAGAGGTTGTCCGTACCGTCACGATGCCGCTGGTACAGACGCATGCAGTTCGTCTCGGACTTGCCGGCGGCCATCCAGCCGGAAGGACCACGGCTTTTGAAGCGGGCTCCGGCAACGCCGATCGCACCCAGCTGGCCGTCTTCCTGGAAGTGGTCGACCACCCGGCGTCCCCAGTTCCCTGTCAGGAACTCCAGGTCCTCGTGCATGAAGCAGACGATGTCGTGCCGAGCCCGCTGGGCGCCTTCGTTGTAGACGGCGCATAACCCACGATTAGCTTGCCGGTTGTCGATGGCGATCAGCTGGTAGGGCACGCCGATCGTGGCTTCGATGTTGCGCGTAACCGCGTCGAGGAGCTCAGGCTTCACCGAGCAAATGACGATGGAGATCATGGCGCTACTTCCTGGAAGGCCGGTAGGGCGTAAGCAGACGTCGTACCCGGTGCAGAGTAGTACGGTCCATAGCGCGCAATGGGATTAGCCGCAGCATGCGCAGCGCTTCGAGCTTGTCGTGCCGTACAGCGTATTTGAGCGCCTTGTTGACGACTGACGTGTGCCCTTGCCGATAGCCAGGGTGATCCTGATAGGGCGCGATGGCTAGCAGATCCGCCTCAAGCAGCAGCCGGTATCGGCGGGAGAGATTTCCCGCGTGGCGTCGATAGCGCGTGACCGTTACGGGCAAAATCGCGATTGGCTGCCCCAGTGCTGCGACTTTGAGCGTCATCTGGAAGTCCTGGACGCGAATCGCCGGATCGTAGCCGCCGACCTGGTCGAGTATCGCCTTGCGATAGAGCGCAACCGGGGCACCGACCACCCGGGTTGTTCGTAGGGCTTCATCGAAGTCCAGCAGTTGCACCGCTCCGGCGTGCTGGTCCTTGAGCCAGTTGCCGTTGCTGTCCATGAAACTAACCAAAGCGCCCACACAAGGCGTCTCGGGATGCTCTTCCAGGTAGGCCGCGCGGATCCGCAAGGATTGCGGCAGCATCACGTCGTCCAGATCCGGTGTGGCGACGTACTTGCCTCGGGCATGGGCGAGTCCGGTATTTAATGCTGCGCTGACGCCGGCATTGAGCTGAGTCACCAGCTCGAAGTCAAAACGCTCCTGCAGCGCGACCAGGCGCTGCACACTGTCGTCGGTTGATCCATCGTCAACGACGATGACTTCGAAGCGCGGGTAGTCCTGGGCATAGATGCTGGCCAGGCCTTCCTCGAGGTAGGGGCCGGCATTGAAGCAGGGCACGATCACGGAGATCAGCGGCAGATGCCTCAGGGCATCATCATCCGGTGACGTGCGCGGGAGGGGGAGAGCTTGCATAGCGAAAGGTCCATTCTTGACGCCATGAAATTGTACTTGGGGCGAGGACACCACGCGACTCAAACGTCATTTTTGAGACCAGAAGGCTTTGGGGCTTCACCGTTCGCCTATCTGCCTTAATCAGGTCCTACCAGTCACCCTTAGAAACCCTCCACTGGTCCATGCCTTTGGACGCCTGCCTGAATTTTCATGCTACCCAAACGATCCAGAGTGACTTCCTATATGGATCTCAGCATGGACACCGAAGACCACCCGACCGATATGATCGCTACGACCGCCAGTGGCCTGATGATGGCTCTGACATTGACCGTTGGCGCTGTTCTAGCTGGCGGCTTTGCCCTGCTCGCTGAGCTGTTAGTCTAGCGATAGGCCACGGCTGCACCGGCAGGGACGGCTGATGGTAAAGCGATCCCGGTGGCGCCAGACGAGGGGCTTACGAGTTGCCCGTTCGTTGCGTAGCCCACTGCGGCGGATTCGGTGAGCTCGGCTAGGGTCGTCACCAGGCCATTGGGGGGCGACGCATAGTAGGCGTAGCTGGATCCGGCCTGCACATAGCCGCTCACCCCTGCCGCGTGCACCCACCAGGTGGGCAAGGTCAGCGCGGAATCCGCCGGCGCGCCCGAGAGGCCCGGGTTGTTGTAGGCGTACTCGGCCAGGGCGTTCCGATAGATCAGCAGATTATGGGCAAGCGCGGAGACGTCGACCTCCTGACGACGGTTGTCGCTGCGCTGCAGCTGCTCGCTGAGCAGCCCAGCTCCGGCGAGCATCACCACCAGAATGACCCACAGCATGGGCATGGCCTAGCCCTCCTTCCGGCTCAGGCGCTTTTGCTCTTGCGCCAGAGTCTCAAGCTGCTCCGAATCGATCATCTCCTCAAGCAAGGCATCGACCTGGTGTAGCAGCTCACGAGCCTGATGGGTCGCAGGCTCATCGAGGGCCATGGTTTCCAGCGTCTGCTGCTGGACGCGTGCGACGCTGGCCAGAAGTCGCAGTGCTAGCAGGGTGGGAATGTCGTACATGCGGCTGCCTCAGAATTCACAGCAGAAGATGGTCGCATAATCGTTCTGGCCGATTGCGATATTAGGCGTGGACGCCCAGCGCTGACCGCTACCACCGGTGTCCCAGCCAACCTTGGTGCCTACAGGGCAGGCGTAGGTCGTTACATCGTTCGGGTCGTAACCGGGAATGGTGTAGGCGTGGCATGTGGGTGTCTTGCTGGCTTGGCGCCTCCACAACCCGCTCTGGCAGGACAGCAAGGCACCAGCGCCGTCCCGGCTGACCAGCCCATTAGTAGCGCAACCTGCGTTTTCCGTCGCCGAGCCGATCAGCTGGATGTACTCACCGACGTAGGTCCTGCCATCGGAGAACAGACTGTTACCTCGCATCTGGCCGGACGTGTAGACGTTCTTGCCCGCATAGGTCCTCACCCAGTCGCTATCGGTCATGTGCCAGCCGCCGCCCCACTTCTCGCTGTACCAGCCGGTATCCCCGCGAGTCCTGAACCAACCCGTGGTATAGGTCTCCCCCGACATGCTGGCGGTGACGCCCTGGACGTTGCCACGCGCATACATCGATCCGGTGGTCGTGTCTCCAGTGACAGCGACATTGCCACCGACGGTGGCAGTGCCGTTCATGGACGCATTGCCCTGCAGGTACATGGAACCGGCCCGGAGGTCTCCGCCGGCCGTGAGCGTGCCGTTGAGGTTCACGTTGCTCGTTGCGTTGACGTTGCGGCCGGCGTTCACATCGCCAGAGATGCTGGCGGTACCCGAGGCGGTGATATTGGCCGCATTGTTCAGGTCGTTGCCGCCCATGTTCAGCGCGGTGTTCATCCGGTTCAACTCGGGCTTTCCGGCGATAGCATTGCGGTAGAGATAGTCGTTGGCCAGCGTGCCGTCCTGCAGGAACAGGGCACTGGCGGTGTGGCCCGCGCCCGGGTTCACGCCGTAGTTACTCAGGGTCAGCGACCAGCCCCCGCGCACACCCTGGATGATGCCGGTGTTCGCTACCGGTACGAAGCCGCCCGGGGCGCCGAGATTCTCGGCGATCTCACGGGTGCCCATCTCATCGATGGCCTGGCCACCGGTGGTAAGCACGATGGATTCGAGCTGGTTGGTCGCTACCCGCCTGGCCAGCACCACAAAGGTCTGGCCAAAGGCATTGGTGTCAGAGAAGCCCGTAGGAAGGTATTTGGTGTTGCGCAGCATCGCCGGGGTGATCTGCGCTGGTGCCGTAGTGCCGGCCGCCGCGTAAACCGTGGCGAAGTTGTCCTTCAGGTACTTGGCCGCCGCGTCGGCAACCTGCTTTTGCTGGTCAGCCGCGATCCGATAATTCTGAGAGTCCATCTGATTGGCTACCAGGACCGCGGTACCGGTCATCATGGCAGCGAAGACGATCAGGCCAAAGAGCATATCCAGGGCGATGAAGCCCCGCTGTGATGCTTTGCTGAGTGAGGTATTCATCCCCAGAGGTCTCGTTTGAGTTGATTGTCGATGTCCTGGTCCAGCTGCGCGATGTGCCCCGCCCGAATCTTCTCGCGGATGCTGGGCCCGTCTTCACCGGTGACCAGAAGGCTGCGCACCTTGAGGATGCGGCGGTCATTGCGGGTTTCCAGCGTCTGAGCCACCACCGCTACCAG
>NZ_FOED01000043.1:0-2735 GCF_900110545.1 Pseudomonas sp. Snoq117.2
ACATGATTTTTCGGTCACTTTTCGTCCAATGACGCTGTGGGTGCCTGGAAAATTGCAACTTGCCGCGGCTGCACGACAAGTTGATCGGAGCATCCCTAGAATTCAAGTAGGCGTTCGATTGCACGCATCGCATGCCGGTGAAGTTCATGGCTACACCAATGACCAGTTTCCTCAATGTGAGCAACCTCGCCGTCATCTGAGCGGAACGAAGCCAGCACGAAGAAGAAAATAACCCAATACTTCATAAGGTCAAATCACCTGCTGGAGAGCGGGCCCGCAACTGTCAAACCCAAACCGCGACAAGATATACCGCCAGACTATCAACTGTATTACCTAGAAATTACAAATCCGTCATTTGAGCCCCGGCACGCTCATTTTGATTTACCATCCCTTTCAATAATGCCGGCGCGCGTGCGCGGTTAATTGCTCAGTGATATCGAGACAAAATCCTATGCGAATTCTGGTAATTGAGGATGAAGTAAAAACTGCGGAGTATGTGCGTCAAGGTCTGACGGAATGTGGCTATGTCGTTGATTGCGTTCACACCGGCTCTGATGGATTGTTCTTGGCCAAACAGCACGAATACGAGCTGATTATTCTCGATATAAACCTTCCAGAGATGGATGGTTGGCAGGTCCTTGAGTTGTTGCGCCGTAAAAATTGCCCTTCCCGCATCATGATGCTGACGGCGAGAAGCCGGCTGGCGGATAAGGTCCGGGGGCTGGAGAACGGCGCAGATGACTACCTAATCAAGCCATTTGAGTTTCCTGAGCTACTGGCCCGGGTTCGCGCCTTGATGCGCAGGTCAGATCACCCTGCATCCGTAGAGGTCATTCGCGTCGCTGACCTGGAGCTTGATCAGAGCCGGCACAGGGCATTCAGGGACGGTCAGCGCATTGACCTGACCACGAAAGAATTCGCGTTACTGCATTACCTGATGCGTAATACCGGTGTGGTGCTGAGCCGCACCCAAATTATTTCGCAGGTTTGGGATATGAATTTTGACTGCGACACAAACGTTGTAGAGGTGTCGATTCGAAGACTCAGAGCCAAGATAGATGACCCTTTCGAGACCAAACTGATACATACGCTTCGGGGCGTAGGGTATGTGCTTGAAAAACGATAGTTGCCAAGCTCTCTAGTACCGAAAATCCGCTACATACTCCCGTCGCTTGCGAGCTTGAGGTTTCTGTTTACGATCCGCGGCGCTGATTCCTCACTCAAAAAATGAGGTAGGCTGTACATGAGGTATAGCATTGATTATCAGCAGGTTTCGCAAGGGCAATCTGATGCCAGCATTAATGCCTGTCCAGCTGACATTGTCTTCAACAGCGACCATGGCCTAGCTCTTATTCCGTGCGTTGGCGATGTTATCAACCTCCCCTCTACGGCGGTCAAAGAAGGGGTTTGCGGCATCGTTAGATCAAGGATTTTCAATTATCTCAGAGGTCCTGAAGAGCTGTACTGTCACGTCAATATTCTCGTTGAAGAGGCGGACATCAATTTCGGAAGTCTCATCTCGGAATACATGCGCAATCAGTCACGTGCTCGCTCGCCTTCTTCATAAAGTCGAAGGCGGGCCTGGCCATTAATGGTTGTGTATGGGTGAGGGTTCAGCAGAGCGAGCGCCTACTGAGCACCAGAGATGAATAGTCACAGCCTAGTGGCTTAACGCGGTACTGCTGGTGTACGCAGAGCTGGACTCATTGTTTTTTGAATGGCGCATTGCAGCACATAGAAATATAAAATCCCGGAAGTAAATACGATTGCGGACAGATAAGCAAACTCAGAGTCTAAAACCCCGGAAACCATATACAATTTAATCGTGATAGAACCCATAATGATTCCGGTACAGTACATGACGCCTGTGAACTGATTGCCCAAAAAACTCAGGATGCCGCTGAAGGCATTGTTCGCACTCAACAGCATTGCTTTCAGAATCGTCCAGCCGAGAATTGGCAGAAAAGCCTTGATCATGAAGGCGAATAACATCGACGATGCAAATAGTTTTATCGGGGTTTCTGCCCACGGCTTGATGGTGCCGTCTACTTCAACGCCGGTATACAAGATGATATTCAGAATAATCGCCATAAGGGTGCATATACCGAGGCGTATCATTTCCCGCTTAAGCGGGGCCATCATTATCACTGCGTGAATCTTGTTTCCAAAGTATCGTTTTAGTCCTTGAATCGACATTTTTTCTTCCTATGCTCTCGGGTATGACGCTGTTGTAGCGTTGTATAACGGTCATGCTTTTACCCGAAGAGAGGTGACGCTTCAACGGCCCTGAATGCGCAGGGGATCTCATGTCCTTCCCCTGGCTGGGTAGCTTGCTGAGAAATTCTCATCTACCTGCGTGGCAAAGATGCGGCCACCCCGCCGCCGTCAGAGCTCTGGAGGACTGGTTGCTGTCAGCAACTCATCGAGTGACGGAACCTTAGCGTTTGCACTGAGGACGAGTGTCCTGGATCGGAGTATGGATACATCAAAGAAAGATTCGGACTCGACTCTTCCGTTTACTTCTCTCCAGTGGGTGACTTCTGGTATCAACTCATTAGGCACCGGGTGTAGTGCCATAGGGTTATGGAAGACCTCCACTTCAGCAGACCACGGCTCGTAGCCATATTGCGGCCAGAGCTGACTGAATCGCCCCTGCTTTCCTAGACACTCTCCAAGCTCAGGAAATAGCGTTTCTCATACTCTACTGGAGACAGCTGCATAGCACTGCTGTGTCG
>NZ_FOED01000008.1:0-197122 GCF_900110545.1 Pseudomonas sp. Snoq117.2
TCGACCCAAAGCTGACGGTTTCGGCAGGTTGTTTATGGCCAGAAGTGCCCTTCGCGCTTTCATTAACCTGGATCACGGTAAGTTAGCGTAAGCCAAGTGGTATTGTGGTCAGCCTTGAATCTCGCCGCTTCTATAGGAAATCTCAATATGAACGAGGCAGCCTAGTTGGCCGCAGCGAAGGACCTGGCTACCCGGTAACGCGCCCTGCTTCTGCAGTACGCCAGCACCCAGGTCGCCACTATGCAGGATGCCATAGACATGAAGATCGCCAGTGACGCTGAGGTCTAGGCATTCAGGTCCTGTAAGACCTACCGGGTACCGCTCAACCGCGTGGACAGCATCCGCGCCGTTCCAGCAGAAGGTGATTGGCTCATCAGCTCGGATCCGGCCGCAACGGATCGATACCTATCGGCGAATGGGTAGCCAGTCGTCGCGGTTATGGCCACGGACGGACAAGCGTCGCTGGTGACATGGTATTGCCCTGGAATATCTTCAGCGATCAACAAGCAGGGAAGCTAGCCATGCGGACCGTGGCCCACCACGTTAAGACCTTTCGACGGGAATTCCGACTCATACCTAGCTTCGTCTGGGGATCGCGAATCTTTATCCTCTTCGCCTCATCGATGTTGCTTGTCGTCCTGTCGATAGCGCTTTTCTTCTACCACCACGTCTATCTGCAACTTCCGACCTACGCCAATCTCTCCTATTGGACTCTCTTTTGGGAGATCCCGATGCTGCTGGGCCTCGCCCAGATCCTGATAGAGGTCGACCGGCGTCGCTTCGCCCGAAATCACCCGGGCAAGAGAATCTTGGGCATCCGGCAGGCCATGGCGGCAACGGATCGAGCGAAGCGGCGAATGATCTCCGAACAATTCGCTGGCCGAGAAGACTTTGCCCAGCTGGCCAAAGAGCTCATCGAACAATGGGAGTGGCGTCAGGCTCTTGAGCAACGCGCCGGTAGCCCCGCAACCCTTCGTACACGCCACTTTTTCAGCCTCCCGAGTGCAGGCAATTTCGCGACGTACTTGGGTGGGCTTCTCGCTGTGATAGCGGCAGTGGTCGTGGCCCTCATCGACAAGGAAACGTTCTATCCTGCGATTCCAACACTCTGGTCGGACTTCTCATTCGCCTACTCGGCATTGTTCCAGATAATCGTGGTACCGATAGCCACGTGCGTCCTACCTGTGGCGTGCATTCTCGATATGGTTACCGGACTAGGGCACAGAGCAGTCGAGCGCGCCAACGACGACTATCTCAGCGATGCCGGGTTTTACCGGTACATCAAGGAGCTGGTGCTACTGGAAGAGCAAAAGCAGCGCCGTGGCCTGATGACTACCACCGGGTGGGCATACTGGTCCATCCGCATTGGTACCGCGCCGCTTGGCGACGTACGCCGCTTGTGGCGAAACAAGCGCCGCTCGGTACGGCTGGCGAAACGTCGCCGGTCTAGCGGTTGATAGCCTACCCAGATGCGTTCTATGACCTCCATCGCAAGCGGCGTCGAGTGAATTTGTAGCTCACGGTCCCGGGTCTGCGACACCTAGGCAAGCAGTAGGTGCGCGCATACGAAGCTGGAGAGCACTGTTCCATACCTGGGGATTGAGGTTGATGACACATTAGAAATGGCGGAACAGACTGACGTTTGATCTTGTGTAGCGCCGGCTAAAGTTAGACCAGTCGCTAACTGGCCATTGGCTGCCATCCCCCGACCGCAGCTTTGGGTCGGATAGCGACGGCCCCGCAGCCGTCGCCAGGTCATGCGGCTAAACCTCTGTCTGTTCGGCCATCTCCAGAGCATCGTCCACCTCGATGCCAAGGTACCTGACAGTGCTCTCCAGCTTCGTATGGCCCAGTAAGAGTTGTACGGCCCTAAGGTTCTTTGTCCTGCGGTAGATCAGCGACGCCTTGGTTCGCCGCAGGGTATGGGTTCCGTACAAGGCTGGATCCAAACCAATCGCTGTCACCCAGGCTTTGACGATCCGTGCGTACTGTCGGGTGGAGATATGCTCGGAGTGGGCAAGCCTACTTGGGAACAGGAAATTCTCGCTTCGAAGCTTGGCATGGCGTATCCAAGCCTCCACCGCTGAGCGTGTTTGCTCTGTGATCTCAAACTGCACCGGACGATGAGTTTTTAACTGCATCACGATAGCTCTCGGTGAGACGTGCTCCCCGTGGGCTATGTCCCGCACGCGCAGTCTGGTGAGGTCACAGGCGCGCAGCTTGCTATCGATTGCCAGGTCAAAAAGAGCCAAGTCCCTGGTCTTCTCCGCAAGCTGGAGTCTGACGCGGATAGCCCAGATATCCCTAATCCTGAGCGGGGCTTTCTGACCAACGAGCTTTCCCTTGTTCCAAGGCTCGCGGCTAACGACTGTTATCGCTTTCATGGCTTGTTCTCCTCAGTGAGGGTGTACAAGCATGGGCCCGACCATGGGACGGAGCTATCCGTCCCATCAGCCGGCCACCGAGGTGGAAACGGCCAGAAACGGCCTTCAGTTTCGGATAACGACCCCGGTGACAGATGTGACCACTAGCAGGCTAGGCGATGACGCGTAGTACGCAATCAGATGACACGCGAAATCTAGAGGCTGGTTCGCTATCGCTTTTATTGCTGCAAAGCGGTGAGGCACATATCAGTGGACGCTTGGTCTCACTGCTCGCATGGACTGGCCCAATCTACCATAAAAGTAGATCTTCCTTTCACCGTCGTGAACCGCCCTTGCTTTACAAGTTTCTGCAGCTCTATTTCCGAGTCATCATCCATGACACACGGCTGACCGGAGCGCTAGCGCTTTAGGTTGGACGCCCGAGGGTTGTTCCATGTAATCAGGCGCTCGAGCAGATATGGTTCAGGGCAATCGTTTGCAAGCGCTGACTTGATCCCGGAGGGGAACTTGACATAGAGCAAGCACCATACCGTTGCCGGTGAGCCATATGACGGGGTTCCGCCGTTCAGATCAGAAAGATCCTTTTCAGTACCCCAAAAGCACAAAAGGCTCGCTTGTGCCGGCCGTTAAACAATGCAGAAAGTGGGACGATAACCAACTGTGGATCACGCATTGGAGAAAGCGTCATGGAAAGCTTCTTACCTATACCAGATAGCCCGTCGCGGCAATACCTGCTCTGCGTGCATCGCCACCTCAATGCCCGTCTCCATGAGCTTCACCGATTAAGGATGGATGACCCTAAGCTGGCTAAGATTCTCCGAGAATTCGAAGACCTCACTCAGCTCACCAAGGAATTGGTAGAGGAGGTAGCGATAAGACTAGCGACTGAGCACATCTCCCCTACATAGCAGGAAAGCTTCCCACTGAAAAAATTGCTTAACGCTTACGCTTGATCGAAGCGTACCTGGCGCAGGTAGCCTGGACGCATCGATCATATAAGGATGAAGCCATGCGTTATGAAGTTGAGCAGCTAAGGTTACATGCCTACGTCCAGGCGTTTTTCCCATCCGATTTCGAAGTGTCCCTTAGACGAAGCCTTCATGATCCGGATGATCGGGTCCTTATCGTTCGAAACCGCATTACCGGTAAGACAGCCTCTTATAAGGGGTCGGCATTATCGATCCTTGACATCTGCTCGATGGAATCCATTGCGGCCAGTATCCGCGGCGAACTTTGCCCGTAGGCCACTAAAACGCGTACATGGCTCACCGATTGCGCGCGACAGAGGATGGAGCGGAAAGGCGAAAGTAGAAGACTAGCAATGAAAAAGTCGGCGCTAGTGATGCCGCTACGAATTAGAAAGATAGAAGGCATGGGAAGGGCAGTGCCATCCATAGCGCGCTCGGACTAAACGCATCAAGCAGATCACTGCCAATGCCGCCATCCGCCCCATTTGCTCACAGGACTGGCGCCGGACCACCAAGGTTGCTTTGACTGCCCAGAAGACGCCAGCGCCTGCAGTGAAGGCGAACGTAATTGCGGCCGCCGCCAAGATTAGTCGCAATGGAGAGGTAGCCGCATTGCAGGAAGCTTACGGTGAAGTCAGGACAGATAGACCCAGCCAGTCTCAGACCGAGCAGCAGGAAGAAAGCTGGTTGGCTCTACGCCCGGAGCCCCGCTAGAAAGCGACGAGTATAGGTTGAGGCGATAAAGACCGCGTCCAGGGCTAGCAACACCGCTAGCTTCTCGTGGCTAACATATCGACTCCTACGAAATTGTAGATAGCCGCTCGCGAATATAATCGTCTTTATGGATTGTCTGTGCATCAAAGGAGATTGTGAGTGCGCGATTGTTGGAGGGCGAATAAAAGTGCGCGAAGATAGCGCCATCAGGAGCGGGTGGACTTACTAGCAACGTATAGTTAATGAGTTTGCGTGACAGTTTACTTGCTAATTGTTGCGAGTGGGCAAGCGTATAGTGAGGACTCATATGCATTACCTTGGTCTATTTTGAAGAAAATTTCTAGTGAGACACATTAATCAATATATCATAATCTTAAGTATGCTGCAGCTTCTCCAGCAGCCGATCAATAGTCGCGCGGCTAAACGAAGAATAGCACTTTTTAATATCAATCACATGCTGCCGCTGGGCGGACGCAAGACTCCTATTAAGCTTTTCAAGAATAGCAAATACATGAGGCTGCTTTAAACGCGGATGTTCAGGCAATTCCGAAGGTTCTGACCATGCTGTAACAATGGATATATTACTGCTTGCGCGGTGACTCTCATGCATGCTAGTTGTCTCTAAGCTTTTATGAGTCGCTCATCAAGCGATAATTGCGCTTTGGTAGCATGAGCCCACCACTCAACTCCGGAATGCGATTCTCTTCAATAGCAAGCCTAATTTTCAATTCTTCGACTAAATCAAGAACTCTCGCTGTAATGTACTCGAAGTGACGTAATTGCTGCTGAAAGTCAGGGCTTCTAACGTCCATAGCACGCAGGCGGTCAATTTTTTGTGACAAGAGGACATGAACGCCAAGTAAATAATCTCGATCAAGAGATGCAGGTATAGGAAGATAACGAGTCATCGACGAGCTCCCGAGCAGTACCTATTGCTGTAAAAGATATCGTGATAACGAGGAGCACGTTCTACCACTAGTCGCCGACAAGCAATGTCTCGATTGGTCATTTACATGTTGACAGGTGTAAATATTCTGCCCCCATGAGGCGCGGCGCGTTTTTAGGTCCTGATTGTGAAATTAGCGTGAAATACAGGTGAAATTTCCAGATTAAAAACTCTTCGAGCTAGCGCAGTTGCATCTACAGATCAGTTTGCCGCTCCCTGCAATCAGACAGGCGGGCGTATAGACCTCACTTGCATTTGCCGCGCTATTTCAGGTGGGCACAGCAGCTCTCCGCAGTGACTAAGTCGCCGGAGACGCCGCCGATCTTGGAAGTCAGCAGACGCCGGTGGTGGCCAGGGAATCAAAGTCATCGCAGATCCAAATGTCTGATCGACACAGGGAAGCACAGGTCCCGCAGCCAGCGGACGTGCTCAACTAAGGCAGGTCAAGAGAGACGGTGTTGGCGATCAATTGCGGGCCTGAACGGCAGCTATGGGTCGATAGCAGGCCTCCGAGCTGTTCCCACCTATTAAAGGCCATCCCTAAAAATTGTTCACGGAAAATTCCGCAGGCAGTCGCAGCAGTTTCGAAAATCTAAAGTCGCCACTTGTGGCCCTCGCCGGCTAGGAGTCGCACCTGTTTCGGAAACCGACAAGAGGATCAAGCCTTTACGGCTAGAGCCAGGATGGTGGCCACCAGCGCCTGGGTGCGCGGGACCAGGGTGTCGAGCACCAGGAACTCGGCGTCGGTATGCACCTTGCCGCCAATCGGGCCCAGGCCACAGAGAGTGGGCACACCCAGGCTGGCGGTAAAGCCGGAGTCGGCGCAACCGCCGGTGAACTCCCCCTCCACGCTGAAGCCGAGTGCTTGCGCCTCGCGCTGGTAGAGCGCCAGCAGGTCACGGCTCAGGTACTCTTCCATGGGTAGGAACAGGCCGGCGGTGATGACGCTGGCCCGGGTTCCCGGCAGCTCTCCCTCGGCGACGATGGCCTCTATGCGCTTCTGCAGCTCGGGCCAGTCGGCCAGGGCGACGAAGCGCACGTCCAGGCGCGCGGTGGCGCTGGGCGCCACGGTATTGCTCGAGGTACCGCCCTCGATGAGACCGACATTGGTGGTGATGCCACGCTCGTAGTCGGTCAGGGCGTGCAGCTTGACCACCTTGAGCGCCAGGGCCTGGATGGCGCTGGCGCCCTCGGCGTGGCTGACGCCGGCATGGGCGGCACGACCGCTCACGCTGATGGCCAGGGTGGCGCCGCCCTTGCGCGCCTTGACCACGTTGCCACTGACCCGCCCGGGCTCGCAGTTGAGCACGGCCCGGGCGCCGCGGGCCGCCGCTTCCAGGTATGGGCGAGCCGTGCCGGAGCCGATCTCTTCATCGCCGGTGTAGAGCACCCGCACCGGAAACGGCAACTCGCCGGCGCGCTTCAGCGCGCGCAAGGCGAAGCAGCTCGCCACCAGGCCACCCTTCATGTCCGCGACACCGGGACCATAGGCCTGGCGGGCATCCTGGGTGAAGCCGCGGCTGGCCACGGTACCCGGCGGAAAGACGGTGTCGCGATGGCCCAGCAGCAGCACCGCGGCGCCCGTGGCGGGCCCCACCTGGGCGGCAAGGACGTCACCGAAGTCGGTAACCGGCGTCCGGGTGACCTCAATGCCGTCTTCGTCCAGGGCGGCGGTGAGCACGGCGCCGACGGCATCCACGCCGGCCTTGTCGTAGCTGTTGGAATCGGTATCGACCAGGCGTTGCAGGAGACGGGTCATCGGCTCGCGCTGGGTGGCGAGCCACTCCAGGGCAGTAGTCTTGGCAAGGGACATCAGCTGCGGCTCCAGCGATCGCCCAGGTCCCAGAACAGCCCGGCCATGAGTTGCAGCCCCTGCCGCACGACCGGGGCCAGGAGATGCTCATTGGGCGCGTGCTGGGAGCAGGCGGGATAGGAATGAGGTACCCAGAGGGTGGGCAGTTCGAGAATGTCGGCAAAGATGTCATTGGGCAAGCCGCCGCCGAAATTGGGCAGCAAGGCGGGCTTTGCGCCCAGGGTGTGGGTCAGGGACGTCAGGGCCCAGTCCACCCAGGGATTCTCCGGGTCCAGGCGCGAGGCGTGGAGGATCTCGTCTTTGGCACGGGTGACCCGCACCGCGGCGAAACCCTGCTCGGCCAGGTGCGCCTCGATCAGCGGGATGAAGGTCGTGCAGTCGCAGCCGGCGACGAAGCGGATTTGGCAGTGGGCACGGGCACTACCAGGAATGGCATTGACCGGTGCCTCGGGATTGCCGGTGGTGAAGGCCAGTAGTTCGAAGGTGTTCCAGCCATAGACGCGTTCGGCTGGGGTCAACCCAGGCTCGCCCCAGAGGGGATCGATGGCCGGATCACCCGGCGCGCCGCCCACCTCGATGTCGGCCAGCGCCCTGCGCACCGGTGCGGGCAGCTCGGTGGGCTTGAGCCCCGCGACCTGGATCTGGCCCCGGGCATCCACCAGGCTGGCCAGGGCGTGGGCGAGAATGATGCCGGGATTGGCCAGCAGTCCGCCCCAGTTGCCGGAGTGATGGCCGCCATCGCGCAGCTCCAGGTGCAGGTCGAAATTGAAGGTGCCCCGGGCACCCAGGAACAGCGTTGGCCGGGATGCCGAAACCCGCGGACCGTCGGACGCGATGAACAGATCGGCGGCCAGCGCCTGGCGCTGCTCCTGGCAAAAGGCGCGCAGCCCGACCGAGCCGATCTCCTCGCCCATCTCCAGCAGCAGCTTGACGTTGTAGCCCAGGCGTCCGCCGCGGGCGGCGATCACCTGTTCCAGCGCCGCCAGGTTGAGCAGGTGCTGGCCCTTGTTGTCGGCGGTGCCGCGGCCGTACCAGCGCTCGCCCTGCTCCACCAGGGTCCAGGGCGCAAGGCCTTCGCGCCAGCGGCTGGCATCGCCACGCACCACGTCACCGTGGCCATAGCTGAGCAGGGTCGGCAACGCCGGATCCTCGATCCGCTCGGCGATCAGCAACGGTCCCTTGCCGGCGACCGGATTGTCCAGCTGCCGGCTGGTGAAGCCGAGACTGGCCACATAGGGGGCGATGAACTCATTCAGGTAGCGCTGCAGCTCCGCCTGGCGCTCGGGTTCCTGGCTTTCGGTGGGATGGGCCACGGCGGTGGCGAGCCGGGCACGGAAGGCGCCGCTGTCGAAGTGCGCGGCGGCAAGCTCAAGGGCATGGGTACGGCTGGTCATGGCGGACTCCGGGGTCAGGCGGGTTCGGGGAGGTGGCAGCGCTTGCTGCCGCCGGGGATGGGTTCACGTTCCGGATAGCGCTCGGCGCAGGGGCCGAAGCAGCGCGGGCAGCGGGGATGGAAGGCGCAGCCACTGGGCGGCGAGATGGGATTGGGAAAGCTGCCGCCCAGGCCCAGCGCCGGCAGGCCCAGGCTGGGATCAGGGGTGAGCACCGCATCCAGCAGCGCCCGGGTATAGGGATGCGCCGGCTGGGCGAACAGCGCCGCTCGCTCGCGCTCCTCGACGATCTTGCCGAGGTACATCACCGCCACCCGGTCGGCCAGGTGCTCCACCACCGCCAGGTTGTGGCTGATGAGCAGATAGGTCAGGCCGAATTCACGCTTGAGTTCCAGCAGCAGATTGAGGATCTGCGCCTGCACGGAGACGTCCAGCGCCGAGGTGGGTTCGTCGCAGATCAGCACGTCCGGGCGCATCACCAGGGCGCGGGCGATGGCCACCCGCTGGCGCTGGCCGCCACTGAGCTGACCGGGATGGCTGTCGGCGGCGCGCCGTGGCAAGCCCACCACGTCGAGCATCTCCGCGACCCGCCGTTGCTGCTCGGCGGGCGTGCCCAGGCCATGCACCTTGAGCGGCAGCGCCACGATCTCGCGCACCGTCTTGCGCGGATTGAGCGACGAATACGGGTCCTGGAAGATCGGCTGGATATGCCGGGCCATGCGCTTGCGATCCACTCCACGCAGGTGCTCGCCGCCTACCAGGATGTCGCCGCTGGTGGGCGCCAGCAGCCCCAGCAGCAGCTTGGCCAGGGTGCTCTTGCCGCACCCCGATTCCCCCACCAGCCCCAAGGTCTCGCCGCGATAGAGCCGCAACGAAATGCCATCCACCGCCTTGAGGGTGGCCGGCGGGCGGAACAGGCCGCGACCCAGGGTGAATTCGCGGCGGATGTCGCACAGTTCCAGGGCGATCTCGCGGCTCATCGCACACCTCCGACCCGGCGCAGGGGTTCGCTGGGCAGGGCGAAGTGGCAACGCGCCAGGTGCGCGCCCTCCTCCAACAAGGGCACGCTGTCGGCGCAGGCCGCCACCGCCTGCGGGCATCTGTTGCGAAAGGCACAGCCGTGCTGCTCGCCGACCAGGCTGGGGACCAGGCCGGGAATGGCACCCAGCGGCTGCCCGGGACGGGTCCGGCCCGGTACCGGGATGCTCGCCAGCAGCCCACGGGTATAGGGGTGTCGGGGGGCGGCGAACAGCTCGGCGGCCGGTGCCTGCTCGACGATCTGGCCGGCATACATGACCGCTACCCGATCGGCGATGCGCGCCACCAGCCCCAGGTCGTGGGTGATGAAGACGATGGCCGTGCCGAATTCCCGCTGCAGGTCGCGCAACAGGTGCAGGATCTGCGCCTGGATGGTGACGTCCAGCGCCGTGGTGGGCTCGTCGGCGATGATGAGGTCCGGTTCGCACAGCAGCGCCATGGCGATGATCACCCGTTGCCGCAACCCGCCGCTGAGCTGGTGCGGATACTGGCGCAGGCGCTCGCCGGCGTTGCTGATGCCGACCTTTTCCAGCATGGCCTCGGCCCGTGCCCTGGCGGCCTTGCGGCCCAGCCTGCGGTGGCGCCGCAGTACTTCGGCGAGCTGATCACCGATGCTGTAGGCCGGATTGAGGGCGGTCATGGGCTCCTGGAAGATCATCGCCAGGCGATTGCCGCGCAGGTCGCGCATGCCCCTTTCACCCAGGGTCAGCAGGTCGTGTTCGCCCAGCATCAGCCGCGCCGCCTGGCGCCGGGCCTGGCGCGGCAGCAGATCCATCAGCGCCAGGGAGGTGAGCGACTTGCCGCAGCCGGATTCGCCCACTAGGCAGAGCATCTCGCCCCGCTCCACCTGCAGGTCCAGGCCGCGCACGGCGTGCAGGGTGTCGTCCCCCAGGGGGATGTCGATGCGCAGGTCTTTAACGTCGAGCAGTGCCATGGTCAGTCCTCCGCTTAGTTGCGCCCGCTGGGCGCGGCCAGGTCCCGGATACCGTCACCGACCAGATTGATGGCCAGCACCAGCAGCATGAGGGCGATGCCGGGAATGGCGATCACCCAGGGCGAAAAGAACATGTAGGGCTTGCCTTCGGCGATCATCAGGCCCCAGGACGGCAACGGTGGCTGCACGCCAACGCCGAGAAAGGACAGGGTCGCCTCCAGCAGGATGGCGTGGGCCATCTCCAGGGTGATCACCACGATCAGCGCCCCCAGCACGTTGGGCAGGATCTCGCCGACGATGACCCGCCAGGGTGAACAGCCCAGCGCCTGGGCGGCGGCCACGTATTCGGCGTCGCGGATCTGCTGCACGGCGGCACGCACCACCACGGCGAAGCGATCCCATAGCAGGCAGCCGAGCAGGATCACCACCACCTGCAGCGAGCCACCTACCAGGGAGGCGGCGGCCAGGGCCACCATCACCACCGGCAGGGCCAGGCGGGTGGTCACCAGGTAGCTCACCAGGGCGTCGATCTTGCCGCCGTAGTAGCCAGCCAACACCCCGAGCAAGGTGCCGATGGCGCCGGAGATGAGCGCCGCGGCAAGGCCGATGAATAGCGAGATGCGCGCGCCATAGAGCAGCCGGGAGAGATAGTCGCGGCCGAGCTTGTCGGTGCCCAGCGGATGGGCCCAGGTGCCCTTGGCCATCCATACCGGTGGTTTCATCCGCTGCATCACGTCTTGGGCATAGGGGTCGTGGGGCGCCAGCCAGGGCGCGGCCAGGGCGGCGAAGACGATGACGACGAGCAGCACGGCGCCCAGGGCGAAGCCGCGGTGACCGAACCAGCGGCGCAGCTGGCGGCCCAGCGTCGGGCGCGGGGGCAAGGCAAATAGTCGTCGAGCACGAAGGGATTGGCGACGGTCATGGAGCCTCCTAGCGCACGCGAATGCGCGGGTCGAGCAAGGCGTTGAGCAGATCGGCCACCAGTGTCAGCACGATGTAGATCAACGCGATCAAGAGGACGATGGCCTGCACCACCGGAAAGTCGTTGCGGGCGATGGCGTCCCAGGCCAGCTGGCCAATGCCCTGCAGCGAGAACACCGCCTCGATCACCACCGAGCCGCCCAGCATGAAGCCGAACTCCACCGCGGCCAGGGCCACCACCGGGATCAGCGCATTGCGCAGGGCGTGCTTGAACAGTACCCGCGCCGGACTCAGGCCCTTGGCCCGGGCAGTGCGGATGTAGTCGGCGCCCAGCACGTCGAGCATCCCGGCGCGGGTCAGGCGCATCAGCGAGGGGGTGGCGTAGTAGCCCAGGGCGATCGCCGGCAGGATGAAGTGCTGCCAGGTGGTGTTGCCAGATACCGGTAGCCACTTGAGGGTCACGGCGAAGACGACGATCAGCACCAGGGCGAACCAGAAGCTGGGCATCGCCTGGCCAAAGGTCGCCAGGGTCAGCGCCAGGCGGTCGATCCAGGTGTCGCGCCGGACCGCGGCCAGCACCCCGAGCGGGATGGCGATGAGCAGCGCCACCAGCAGCGCGATGGCGCCCAGGGTCAGGGTGATGGGCAGGCGGCTGGCGATGAGATCCCGCACCGATTCCTGGAAGAAGAACGACTGCCCCAGGTCCAGCCGCAGCAACTGCCCGACCCACTCGACGTACTGGGTCGCCAGGGGCTTGTCGAGTCCGTGTTGATGACGCACCACCTCGATCTGTTCGGCGGTGGCCTCGGGGCCGGCGATGGCGGTGGCCAGGTCGCCGGACAGGTGCAGCAGGAAGAAACTGATGAGGGAAACGGTAAAGGCCACGGCCAGGGCGATACCCAGGCGGCGCAGGAGGTATGCGGACATGCTCAGCTCCTCGGCTAGGGGCGCCCCCGTGGGGGGCGCCGGGACGGATCAGTTCCAGTGGGCCAGGGCGAAGCGCGGCAATTCGTCCGGATAGGGCTGGAAGGCCAGGTCCGAGGTGAAGGCGTAATTGATGGAATAGTTGAACACCGGCGCCCAGTAGGCCTGCTCGGCGATCCGCTGCAGCGCCTTGCGGTAGTTCTCCTTGCGCACGGCCGGGTCCATGGCGGTGTCGGCCACCTTGAGCCAGTCGATCACCTGGGGATCCTTGGCCACGTCGTCGGCGTTGCCCTTGAAGTAGACGCCGGTGGCCGCCGAAGCATCGGCGATGGAGAAGGAACCCCAGGCCAGAAAGGCCATGGGCACCTTGCCGGCGCGCTGCTGGTCACGCAGGGCGGCGTATTTCAGATAGCGCAGCTTGGCGTCGATGCCCACCGCACGCAGGTCCCCGATCAGCGCCTCGACCACGTCGCGGTCGCGGTAGGCGAAGATCTCGGTGCTGAAACCGTTGGGATAGCCGGCGGCCTTGAGCAGGGCCTTGGCCTTCGCCGGGTCGTAGGGGTAGCCCGGTACCGCCTTGGCGTCGCAACCGAATTGCTCCGGATAGCACGCCACCTGCAGCGGCTGGCTGCCGCCCCCCATGAGCTGACTGGCGATGGCTTTACGGTTGATCGCGTAATTGATCGCCTGGCGCACCTCTGCCTTGGCAAAGGGCGAATCCGGACTGGAGCTGCCCTGGGCATCCATGCTGAGGAAGCCGATCCTCATGCTGGCGCCGCTCTCCACGGTGAGATTGGGCGCGGCCTTGAGTTGCTCGGCCTGGTCCGGCGCCACGCGCCAGGCCCAGTCGATGCCGCCGGTCATGAGTTCGGCGAGACGGGTCTCGGCGTCGGGGATGACGCGGAACTGGATGTGGCCAATGCGCGGCTGCCCCTGGGGACTGTCCTTGAAATAGTCCGGATTGCGCTCCAGCGTGACCCCCTGACCGCTGGTGACCGCGACGATGCGATAGGGCCCGGTACCCACCGGCTTCTGCGCGAAGCCCGCCAGACCGACCTTCTGGAAGTACTTGCCGGGATAGATAGGCAAGGGATTGGCCAGGTATTCCAGCGCGGCTGGAAATGGCTGCTTGAGGTGCAGGCGGACCTTATATTCGCCCAGCTTCTCGGCGCTCTTGATCCAGTTGACGTTCTGCTGGGTGACCACCTTGCCCTCGGGCGAGGCCACGTAGTTGAAGGTGAAGACCACGTCATCGGCGGTGAAGGGATCGCCGTTGTGGAAGGTCACGCCCTGGCGCAGATCGAAGTCGAGGGTCAGCGGATCGACCTGCTGCCAGTGGGTGGCCAGCATCGGCTTGTATTCGCCGGTCTGGGGATCGCGGTAGATCAGGGTGTCCCAGGCCAGGTGGGCGAGGATGACGCCTTCACGGGCATCGTTGTGATAGGGGCTGACGTTCTCGGGCTCGGTATCCGAGGCGTAGACCAGGGTGTCGTTGGCCTTGCCGGCGAAAGCCTGGCCCTGGGCCAGAAAGAGGGAAAACGCGATGCCACAAGCGAAACCTTTGAGTCCCATGCCGTCTGTCTCCGGGGCGGTGGTTGGTCAAAGGCAGGTCCGCGAAACGCGGGGAAGGAAGTCTTGCTGAAGCCTGTTATTGATCTCTTGATCCGACTCTAGGTCTTGCCATCCCATGCCACAAGCAGAATATTTAGATGCGAGTCATGCCTTTTCGGCAAAGGAGGTCCCATGCAGCCCTACGGAATCCAGTCCACCGCCCTGCGCTATTTCCTTGAGGTGGTGCGCTGCGGCTCCATCAGCGAAGCCTCCCAACGGCTCAATGTCGCGGCCAGTGCCGTGAGCCGCCAGATCGCCAAGCTGGAACGCGAACTGGAGACGCCGTTGCTCGAACGCCGCGCTCGCGGGGTGGTGCCCAGCGCCGCCGGCGAGCGTCTGGCGGTGCATGCGCGCAAGGCGCAGCTGGCCAGCGAGCAGGTGGCGGCCGAACTGCGCGGCCTCGCCGACCTGCGCCGCGGCCAGGTGCGTCTGGCCACCACCGAAGGCTTTTCGCTGGACTTCCTGCCCGAGGTCATCGTTGCCTTTCGCCAGGGCTATGCCGGTATCCACTTTTCCCTGGAGGTCTGCGCGCCGGCGGCGGTCACGCGCCAGGTCCAGGAAGGCGATGCCGACCTGGGCCTCACCTTCAGCCTCAGGCCTGAGCCGGACATCAGCGTCGACGCCACCTTGAGTGGCGCCATCGAGGCGGTGGTGGCGCCCGAACATCCCCTCGCCGGCCGTACCGCGCTGACCCTGGCCGATCTACAGCCCTTTCCGCTGGCGCTGCCAATGCCCGATACCACGGTGCGGCAGCTGTTCGACATCTGCTGTGGCGTCCAGGGACTCTCCTTCGAGCCGGTGCTGGTAAGCAACAACATGCAGGCGCTCTATCGCTTCGCCGCCTTGGGCGGCGGCGTGGCGCTCTCAAGCGAACTGAGCCTGCGTAGTCGACTGCGCGAAGGCCAACTGGTGGCCCTGCCCCTCCTGGACGAAGGCCTGGCCGCGCGGCGGATCGAATTGCAGAGCATGGCGGGTCGCGAATTGCCGCCGGCGGTGAATGCCTTTCGCCAGGCGCTGATCGCGGCGCTGGGGCGCTGAGTCAAAGCAGTGCATTGCGCCGCTTCGAACGCACTGCGATGGGGCGGCGCGCTGGTTGCAGCCTCATTGTCCAGGCGAGCAATCAGCATGGCACGGGGCCTGGCAGCAACTGGCACGCATCTGGCAAAGGCCATAGCGTGCAGGAGCACCGGCCAGCCGGTTTGATGCACCACAATCTGCAATGGATGACTAGGGTTCCGACTCGCTCGTGCGGGTGTCTGGTCCGAGAGTCGTCGACCTCTGATGGGGTTACACGGCGGGACAAAAGCCCGGGAGACACAGCGCCAGTCGCGTGCTCCTGTCCCGTCGTCCATCCTATTGGAGGTCCCATGCGCCATCCCCTGCTCGCCTCGCTCGTTCTCGGTTGTTCCCTGCTGCTCGGTGCCACCGCTCAGGCGGCGCCGCGCGACGACTTCAAGGTGTGCTGGACGATCTATGCCGGCTGGATGCCCTGGGGCGAAGCCCAGGCCCAGGGCATCATCGACAAGTGGGCCAAGAAATACGGCATCCACATCGAGGTCGTGCAGCTCAACGACTACGTCGAATCCATCAATCAATACACCACCGGCCAGTTCGACGGCTGCGCCATGACCAACATGGACGCCCTGACCATTCCGGCCGCCGGCGGCGTGGACAGCACGGCGCTGATCGTCAGCGACTACTCCAACGGCAACGACGGCGTGGTGATGAAGGGCAAGGGCAAGACCCTGGCCGACCTCAAGGGCCAGCAGGTCAACCTGGTGCAGTTCTCCGTCTCCCACTATTTGCTGGCGCGGGCGCTGCAGAGCGTGGGGCTGAGCGAGAGGGACCTGACCACCGTCAACACCTCCGACGCCGACATGGTAGCTGCCTTCCAGACCGCCGACGTGCGCAACGTGGTGACCTGGAATCCGCTGCTGGCCG
This sequence comes from Pseudomonas sp. Snoq117.2, assembly GCF_900110545.1. Lineage (NCBI taxonomy): Bacteria > Pseudomonadati > Pseudomonadota > Gammaproteobacteria > Pseudomonadales > Pseudomonadaceae > Pseudomonas > Pseudomonas sp. Snoq117.2. The sequence continues at coordinate 15,586 of NZ_FOED01000008.1, forward strand.
AGATCAAGTCTCAGCCAGACACCACCGAGGTGTTCGACTCCAGCAAGATCCCTGGCGAGATCCTCGACATGCTGGTGGTGAACACCGCCACGCTCAAGGACAACCCGGCCCTGGGCAAGGCCCTGACCGGTGCCTGGTTCGAGATGCTGGCGCTGATGCAGTCCGGCGACGCCAAGGGCAAGGCGGCCCTGGAGGCCATGGCCAAGGCCTCGGGTACCGATCTCGCCGGCTTCCACGCGCAACTGGACAAGACCCGGCTGTTCGCCACGCCCGCCGAGGCCCTGGCCTTCGTCAAGGATCCCGCGCTGCCGACCACCATGCAGCGCATCGCCCACTTCTCCTTCGAACACGGCCTGCTGGGCCAGGGCGCACCCAGCGCCGAGGCCATCGGCATCGCCTATCCGGGCGGCAAGACCAGCGGGGACGCGGGCAATCTCAAGCTGCGCTTCGATCCGACCTTCGTACAGCTAGCCGCCAACGGCAAGCTCTGAGCCCCGCCGCGAGGACGACGCCCATGCGCTTCATCAATCGGCATCCCGATCGGGGCGGCCGGCTCCTGCTGGTCCTGCTGCCCTTCGCCCTGCTCGCCCTGCTCTATCTGGTGGGCTCGGCCACCCGGCTGGCGGAGAACCCCAACGACAAGCTGCTGCCCAGCGTGGCGCAGATGGCCGATGCGGTGCAGCGCCTGGCCTTTACCGCCGACGTGCGTACCGGGGGTTATCCGTTCTGGCAGGACACCCTGGCCAGCCTGCAACGCCTGGGCCTGGGCCTGGGGATCGCCGCGCTGATCGCCCTGGTGGTGGGCATCGCCGCGGGCAGCCTGCCCCTGGTCGGCGCACCGCTGTCGCCGCTGGTGACGGTGCTCTCGATGATCCCGCCGCTGGCGATCCTGCCGATTCTCTTCATCGTCTTCGGCCTGGGCGAACTGGCCAAGGTGATGCTGATCGTGGTGGGCGTCACCCCGGTGCTGATCCGCGAGCTGGACCAGCGCGCCCGGGAGCTGCCACGCGAACTGCTGATCAAGGCCCAGACCCTGGGCGCCAACAGCTGGACGGTGATCCTGCGCCTGGTGCTGCCGCAACTGCTGCCGCGCCTGCTCATCGCCCTGCGGCTGCAGCTGGGCGCCGCCTGGCTGTTTCTCATCGCCGCCGAGGCCATCGCCGCCACCGATGGCCTGGGCTATCGCATCTTCCTGGTGCGGCGCTATCTGGCCATGGACGTGATCCTGCCCTATGTCGCCTGGATCACCCTGCTGGCCTGGCTGCTGGACGCGGGCCTGCGCCTGCTGACACGGCGCGCCTTTCCCTGGTACGGGGAGGGTCGCTGATGATCGAGGTCCGCAATCTCTGGCAGCGCTATGGCGAGCAGGTGGTGCTCGAAGGCCTCAATCTGCAGGTGCGCGAAGGTGAATTCTGCGCCCTGGTCGGCGCCTCCGGCTGCGGCAAGTCCACCTTCCTGCGCCTGCTGCTCGGGCAGGAGCGGCCCAGCCGCGGCGAGATCCGCATCGATGGTCAGCCGCTCTCGGCGGAACCGGATCCCGAGCGGGGCGTGGTCTTTCAGCGCTATTCGGTGTTTCCGCACCTGAGCGTGCTGGACAACGTCGCCCTAGGCCTGGAATTGCCCAGGTCCCCGCTGCTTGGCCGGCTGCTGGGCACGGCCAAGCGCCAGGCCCGGGAACAGGCCACCGCCCTGCTCGAACGCGTCGGCCTGGGCCAGGCGCTGGGCAAGTACCCGGGGCAGCTGTCCGGCGGCATGCAGCAGCGCCTCGCCATCGCCCAGGCGCTGATCGCCCGGCCGCGCATCCTGCTCCTGGACGAGCCTTTCGGCGCCCTCGATCCCGGCATCCGCAAGGACATGCACGCCCTGCTGCTGGAGCTCTGGCACGAGCGCCCGCTCACCGTGTTCATGGTCACCCATGACCTGCACGAGGGCTTCAGCCTGGCCACCCGGGTACTGGTGTTCGACAAGGTCCGCCAGGACCTGCAAGCCCCCGGCGCCTATGGCGCCCGCATCACCTACGACCTGCCCCTGACCGCCAAGACCCGGCCCGTGCATGCGGCTGGGACTCGGCCAGCCCTTACCTGACGAGGTTGCCCATGACTGACGAACTGCTCTACCAGGAACGCGTCCCCGGCGGCGGCACCGCCTCCTTCATCCTGCGCCGCGGCCAGACCCTGCGGCTGACCGACGTGGAAGGCGGCGCCAACGTCAGCCTGCTGCTGTTCAATGCCGATGACCGCAGCGAGCGGTTGAACCTGCCCGATACCCTCAAGGGCCAGCACACCGCGCGTCTCACCGCCGGCCATTGCCTCTATTCCGACATGGGGCGGGTCCTGGCGGCCGTGGTGCGCGACACCTGCGGCTGGCACGACAGCTTTGGCGGCGTGGCCAATGCCGCCGAGGTGGCGGAGAAATACGGCGCGGGTCGCTATCAGGAGCTGCGCAACGGCTTCCACCGCAATGGCACCGACAACCTGCTGGTGGAACTGGCCAAGTGGGGCCTGGGCCTGGAAGACCTGCTGATGACCCTCAACCTGTTCAGCCGGGTGGACGTGGATGCCGCGGGCGCCTTTGCCTTCGTGCCCGGCAACTCCCGCGCCGGCGATCTGATCGAGCTGCATGCCCCCATGAACACCCTGGTGGTGCTGACCGCCCTGCAGCATCCGCTGGACCCGGACCCGGTCTATGCGCCGCGCCCGGTCGATCTCGCCCAGTTGCGCGCGGCGCCCGAGGTGGCCGAACGCTGCCGCACCTCGCGCCCGGAAAACGAGCGCGCCTTCCAGAACACCGCCCGCTACTTCCTCTGAGGCCCTGCCATGACCCTGATCGCCAGCACCAAACGCCCGGAAGATGCCAGCTACCGCGCCCTCCTGCCGGCCGGAGCGCCCTACCTCAAGGAGGTCAAGGCCGGCCAGACCCTGCGCATCCATGACCTGGAAGGCAACCAGGCGGTGGACACCCTCTTCTACGCCGCCGCCAACCCCCAGGAACGCTACGATCCCCAGCGCACCCTGAGACGCCAGGGCCGGGTCTATCTGTCGACCGGCAGCGTGCTCTATTCCAACCTGGGCAATCCCCTGCTGACCATCGTCGCCGACACCTGTGGCCGCCACGACACCCTGGGCGGCGCCTGCTCCCAGGAGAGCAACACGGTGCGCTACGCCCTGGATCGCCGGCAGATGCACAGCTGCCGCGACAACTTCCTCTGTGTCGGTGGCCATGACGGGCGCCTGGGCAAGCGCGACATCGGCGCCAACATCAACTTCTTCATGAACGTGCCGGTGACCGCGGACGGCGGCCTGACCTTCGCCGATGGTATCTCCGGCGCCGGCAAGTACGTGGAGTTGCGCGCCGAGACCGACGTCATCCTGCTGATCTCCAACTGCCCGCAGTTGAACAACCCCTGCAACGGCTGGAATCCCACCCCGGCGGAGGTGCTGCTATGGGACTGACCCGCACACGCCAGCTCTGGCAGTGGCTGCGGCCGCACCTCTATCGGCTGTGTGAAGTCCGCGCCGGACGCTACGGCTACCGCAGCAAGCGCTAGCCGCTGACTGACCCACCGCCCTCGCGCGGCCTCTTGGGGACGACCCCGAGAGCTTTTATCTGGCGGGACGGCCCGCCGCCTTCGAGGACGCCTCGAATGTTCACCACCCTGCTCATCGCCAACCGTGGCGCCATCAGCTGCCGCATCCAGCGCACCCTGCGCGACCTGGGCGTCGCCGCGGTCGCCGTCTACAGCGAAGCCGATCGCGCCAGCCGCCATGTCAGCGAAGCCGACCAGGCCTTCAGCCTGGGCGAAGGCGCCGCCGCGGCCACCTACCTGGACACCGCCAAGCTGCTCGAGGTCGCGCGCCAGAGCGGCGCCCAGGCCATTCACCCCGGTTATGGCTTTCTCTCCGAGAACGCCGCCTTCGCCGAGGCCTGCGAAGCCGCCGGCATCGCCTTCGTCGGGCCCACCCCCGAGCAACTGCGCACCTTTGGACTCAAGCACACGGCGCGGGCCCTGGCACGCGCCCAGGGCGTGCCACTGCTGGAGGGCACCGAGCTGCTGGATACCCTGGAAGGGGCACTGGCGGCCGCGCAACAGATCGGTTATCCGGTAATGCTCAAGAGCACCGCCGGTGGCGGCGGCATTGGCATGCGCGTGTGCCGCACGGACCCTGAACTCGCCGAGGCCTTCGACGCCGTGCGCCGGCTGGGTCAGAACAACTTCAGCGACGCGGGCGTCTTCCTGGAGAAGTACATCGAGCGCGCCCGGCATCTGGAGGTGCAGGTGTTCGGTGATGGCCAGGGCGAGGTGCTGGCGCTGGGCGTGCGCGACTGCTCGGTGCAGCGCCGCAACCAGAAGGTGCTGGAGGAAACCCCGGCGCCCAACCTGCCGGCCGGCATGGCCGAGGCGCTCTGCGCCGCCGCCCTGGAGCTGGCACGCGCGGTACGCTATCGCAGCGCTGGTACGGTGGAGTTCGTCTACGACAGCGCCGCCGACCGCTTCTACTTCCTGGAGGTGAACACCCGGCTGCAGGTCGAGCACGGCGTCACCGAGCAGGTCTGGGGCGTGGATCTGGTGCGCTGGATGATCGAACTGGCCGCTGGCGAACTGCCGCCGCTGGCCGTGCTCGCCGCGGGGCTGCAGCCCCGGGGACATGCCATCCAGGCGCGGCTCTATGCCGAAGACCCGGGTCGCGACTTCCAGCCCAGCCCGGGCCTGCTGACCCAGGTCGACTTCCCAGCCGCGGATGGCCGGGCGCTGCGCCTGGACACCTGGGTCGAGGCCGGCTGCGAGATCCCACCCTATTTCGATCCCCTGGTGGCCAAGGTCATCGCCTGGGCCCCGGATCGGGACTCGGCGCGGCAGCGCCTCGACCAGGCCCTGGCGGCGACCCGGCTCTATGGCGTGGAAACCAATGGCGACTACCTGCGGCAGATTTTCGCCGCCGCGCCCTTCGCCAGCGGCCAGCCCTGGACCCGCTGCCTGGAAGGCCTGACCTACCAGGCCACCACCCTGGAGGTGCTCAGCGCCGGCACCCAGACCACGGTGCAGGATGCCCCCGGGCGCCTCGGCTACTGGTCGGTGGGCATTCCCCCTTCCGGCCCCATGGACGACCGCGCCCTGCGCCTGGGCAATCGCCTGCTCGGCAACGAAGGCCGCGCGGCCGCCCTGGAAATCACCCTGGCCGGCCCTACCCTGAGATTCAACACCGAGGCCGTGGTGGCGGTCACCGGCGCGGCGCTGCCGATCCTGCTGAATGACCAGCCCCAGGCCATGGACAGCGTCTTTCGCGTGCCCGCGGGTGCCATCCTGCACCTGGGCGCCATCACCGGCGCCGGCGCTCGGAGCTATCTCTGCCTGAGAGGCGGTCTGGACCTGCCCGAGTACCTGGGCAGTCGCAGCACCTTCACCCTTGGCCAGTTCGGCGGCCACGGTGGCCGCGCCCTGCGCGCCGGCGACGTGCTGCACCTGCATCCGCTGACCGACACGCATGCGGAGGCCCGGCTATCTGCCGCCCTGACCACCCAACTGGCCGAGACCCGCACCCTGCGCGTCATCTATGGCCCCCATGGCGCGCCGGACTATTTCAGCCCGGCCTATCTGAACCTCTTTCTCGCCACCGATTGGGAGGTGCACTTCAACTCCAGCCGCACCGGGGTACGGCTGATCGGACCCAAGCCGGAATGGACCCGCGAAGACGGCGGCGAAGCCGGTCTGCACCCCTCCAACATCCACGACAATCCCTATGCGGTCGGCGCCGTGGACTTCACCGGCGACATGCCGGTCATCCTCGGCCCGGACGGCCCCAGCCTGGGCGGCTTCGTCTGCCCGGTCACGGTGATCGAAGCCGATCTCTGGCAACTGGGCCAGCTCAAGGCGGGTGACCGGCTGCGCTTCCTGCCGGTGGACCTGGCCACCGCGCGGCGTCTGCAGCAGGCACGCCTGGCCGAGGAAAGCAGCTTGCAGCCGCAGGCGGCGATCGCCATCACGCCCGAGCGCGGCGATCCCGTGGTGCTGGACCTGGGCCAGGGCGCCGAGCGCCTGGTGGCGCGGCTCTCCGGGGATACCCATCTGCTGCTGGAGATCGGCCCACCGGAGCTGGACCTGGCCCTGCGCTTTCGCGGCCATGGCCTGATGCAGGCGCTGGCCGCCCTGGCGTTGCCGGGGCTGTGCGAGCTCACCCCCGGCATCCGCTCGCTGCAGGTGCACTACCAGCCCGAGACATTGCCCCTGGCAGAGCTGCTGGCGACGGTCAGTCGCTGCTGGCAGGCGCTGGGCGATGCCCAGGACCTGCGGGTGCCCTCGCGCATCGTCCACCTGCCGCTGTCCTGGGACGATCCGGCCTGCCGCCTGGCCATCGAGAAATACACCACCACGGTGCGCAAGGACGCGCCCTGGTGCCCGAGCAACCTGGAGTTCATCCGCCGGGTGAATGACCTGGAATCCCTGGAGGCGGTCAAGCGCGTCGTCTTCGACGCCAGCTACCTGGTGATGGGCCTGGGCGACGTCTATCTGGGTGCCCCTGTGGCCACCCCCTTGGATCCGCGCCATCGGCTGGTGACCACCAAGTACAACCCGGCGCGCACCTGGACCGCGGAAAACTCGGTGGGCATTGGCGGCGCCTATCTATGCGTCTATGGCATGGAAGGCCCCGGCGGCTACCAGTTCGTCGGTCGCACCCTGCAGATGTGGAATCGCTACCGTGCCGTGGAAGCCTTCCACGGCCAGCCCTATCTGCTGCGCTTCTTCGATCAGATCCGCTTCTATGAAGTCTCGGCGGAGGAATTACTACGCATCCGCGCCGACTTCCCCCTGGGTCGCGTGCCGCTGCGCATCGAAGAGAGCGAGTTGTCCCTGGCCGACTACCAGGCCTTTCTGGCCCGCGAAGCCGAGGGCATCGCCACTTTTCGCGGGCGTCAGCAGAGCGCCTTCGCTGCCGAGCGGCAACGCTGGATCGAGTCCGGCCAGGCGCATTTCGACAGCCAGGAAGCCGCCGTCGAAGCCACCGAGGATGCCCCCCTCGCCAGCCACCAGTTGGCGCTGGAAAGTCCGGTGGCCGGCAATCTCTGGCAGGCCCAGGTGCAGCCCGGCGACCAGGTGGAAGCCGGCCAGCCGCTGCTGATCCTAGAGTCCATGAAGATGGAAATCCCGTTGCTCGCGCCCTGCAGCGGCCGGATCCACGACCTGCAGGTCCAGCCCGGCTCGCCGATCCGCGCCGGCCAGCGCCTGCTAGTCATCGACAAGACGTGAAGGAAGCCACCATGACATTCGATCTGCGCCTCGACACCCTGAGCGCCGTCTATGCCGCCGGGCCCCAGACCCCACGCACGCTCATCGCCGAACTGCGGGAGCAGGCCGCGGCCCTCAATCCCGAGTACCACCTGTTCATCCACCTGCTGACCCCAGCCGAGCTGGAGCCCTATCTCGCCGCCCTGGACGACTGCGATCCCGCCGAGCTGCCGCTCTATGGCATCCCCTTCGCCATCAAGGACAACATCGACCTCGCTGGCATCCCCACTACGGCTGCCTGCCCGGCCTATGCCTATGTGCCCGAGCGCTCGGCGACCCTGGTGGAACAGCTGGTTGCCCTGGGCGCCGTGCCGCTGGGCAAGTGCAATCTCGACCAGTTCGCCACCGGCCTCAACGGCACCCGTTCGCCCTACGGCGCCTGCCGCCACAGTGTCCACGCGGACTATCCTTCCGGCGGCTCCAGTGCCGGTTCGGCCCTGGCCGTGGCCCTGGGTGTCGCCAGCTTCGCCCTGGGCACCGATACCGCCGGTTCCGGGCGCGTGCCCGCGGGGCTGAACAACCTGGTGGGCCTCAAGGGCAGCAAGGGACTGCTGTCCACCGCCGGCGTGGTGCCTGCCTGCCAGACCCTGGACTGCGTGACCTTCTTTACCGCCACCGCCGCCGAAGCCAGCACGCTGCTGGCGCTCACCGCCCGCCTCGATCCGCGCGATCCCTACAGCCGCGCCAATCCACAGTGGAACGAGGCCAGCGCCTTCGGCCGTCCGCGCCCCTTCCGCTTCGGCGTCCCGACCCAGCTGGAATTCCTCGGCTGCCCGGAAAGCCCGGCGCTGTTCGCGGCCACCAAGGCGCAGCTGGAAGCCCTGGGGGGCGAAGCCGTGCCGCTGGATCTTGCGCCCTTCCTGGAAGCCGCGCGCCTGCTCTATGAGGGCCCCTGGGTGGCCGAGCGCTACAGCGTGGCCGGCGCCCTGATCGAGGCCGAACCGGACGCCGTACTGCCGGTGATCCGCGCCGTGCTGGAAAAGGCGCCCGGCACCACGGCGGTGGACGCCTTTCGCGCCGGCTACCGCCTGCAGGCGCTGAAAGCCCGGTGCGACACCCTGCTCGCCGAACTGGATTGCGTTCTTACCCCCACCTATCCGCGCCCGGTGACCCTGGCCGAACTGGCCGCCGAACCGGTCGCCCGCAACGCCGACCTGGGTTACTACACCAACTTCATGAACCTGCTGGACTACGCCGCCGTGGCCGTGCCGGCCGGCGTCATGGCCAACGGCCTGCCCTGGGGCGTGACGCTGTTCGGCCGGGTCTTCACCGACCAGTACCTGCTGAGCCTGGCCGCCGCCCTGCAGGAAGCCCAAGGTCTGCCGCTGGTCGGCGGCGCCCTGCCGCAAGCCAGCCTCCCGGTGCGTCCCGCCCGCCATGACCGTGCCCGCCTGGTGGTCTGCGGTGCCCACCTGCAGGGACTGCCGCTCAACGGCCAGTTGCTCGCCCGTGGCGCCCACCGCCTGGCCCTGACCCGGAGCGCGCCGCACTATCGCCTCCACGCCCTGGCCGGCGGTCCGCCGCTCCGGCCCGGCATGGTCCGGGTCGCCGAAGACGGCGCCGCCATCGAGGTGGAAGTCTGGGAGCTGCCCAGCAGCGAACTGGGCAGCTTTCTCACCGGCATCCCCGCCCCGCTCGGCCTGGGCAAGGTGGAACTGGCCGATGGCAGCTGGGAAACCGGCTTCATCTGCGAGCCCTACGGCCTGGCCGGCGCCGAGGACATCACCGCCTATGGTGGGTGGCGGGCGTGGTTGGCGAGTCGCAGCGCCCACTAGCGTAATCCCAGGCTCGGGAATCTGGATCGGGTCCCGAGCCCGGTGGGAAGCCATCAGCCGGCGTCTACCTCGCGCACCACCAGACGCTCCCCCTCCTGAATCGCCAGCAACCGGACAGCCATCGGCTGTGCCAGCAGACAGTCGGCCACCGCCGGCTCCAATAGCCGGCGCAGCCGCCGGACCAGATCGCGAGCACCGAAGCGGGGATCGTGATCACGGGTCAGGAAGGCCCTGGCGCTGTCGTGCAGCTCCAGGCTTTTTCCCCGGCGGCCCAGGCGTTGATTGAGCTTGTCCAGCTCGATGGCGAGCAGCCCGGGTAGCCGGTCCTGATCGATGCGCTCGAACGCCAGGATCCGCTCGATACGATTGAGAAATTCCGGATCGAAATGCGCATGCAGCGCCTCTTCCAGGATAGGTTCAGGATCCGCCGACAGCTTGAGCCAGCGCCGCCAGCCACGCGCGAAGCGGGTACGCTGCTGCTGGACGGCGCGGGCACCCAGGTTGCTGGTCATGAAGATGAGGCTGTTGCGAAAATCCAGTCGCTTGCTGCCGGCGCTGAGCACCAGCTGGCCGCTGTCGAGTACATTCAACAGGGTACGGATGACCTGGCGATCAGCCTTTTCCAACTCGTCGAACAGTACGATGCCAGGGCGGCCGTAACTACCGGCGATGGCCTCGGCATCGAACAGCGTGGTGCCTTCCTTGCTGCCCACATAGCCGGGCGGCGCGCCGGCCAGGGCCGCGGCGTAGTGCTCCTGGGCCAGGGTGTTCATATCGATACGGCAGAGGGCATCTGCCCGACCATGAATGGCCTGGGCCAGCAGGCGCACGATCTCGGTCTTGCCGACCCCGGTGGGGCCAAGGAACAGACTGACGCCCAAGGGTCTTTCCGGATCACCGATGTCGGCCTTGACCACCTTGAGCAGGGCTTCCACCTCATCGAGCACTCTGGCCTGACCAAGGATGCGCGCTCGCAGCAGGACCATGACCGCTGCCGGCTCGAACAGGAACCGGGAGGGTAAAGGCGCCTGCCCCTCGCATGCGAGCTGGCCACGGTTATGCTCGATCAGGTCATTGACGAAAGGCATGGCCCGCTCCTCGCGCCGCTGGCGCTAACCCAGCTGACGTTCCTGACCGGGATGCGGTAATTCCCCCACCGGGCAGTCCGCTACACCGAGGGTGGAGCGCGTCATCCGCTCGACGTCGGCCTGGGCCTTCTGCGCATCCAGGACCCAGGTGCGATAAAAGTCGAAGGGACAGTCGGCCACCCCCTTGTCGCCGTCGCCGGAGTTGTAGACCCCGGTGTAGCCGCGGTGCAGCAGCTTGAACAGGTGGTTCTGCGACTGGTCGTTGGCGCGGGCATCGCGAATCTGCGAGATCGACAGCTGGGCGTACTGAATGCCCATCTCCTCCTCGCCGCACTCACCGAGGGTGCGGCCATCGAAACCGATCAGCGCCGAATGGCCGAAGTAGCTGTATACCCCGTCGAAGCCGGTGGCGTTGGCCACCGCCACATAGCAGTTGTTGGCCCAGGCCATGGTCTTGGCCATCAGCACCTGCTGCTCCTTGGCCGGATACATGTAGCCCTGGCAACGTACGATCAGCTCGGCACCCTTCATGGCGCAGTCGCGCCAGATTTCCGGGTAGTTGCCGTCATCGCAGATGATCAGGCTGATCTTCAAGCCTTTGGGCCCCTCGCTGACATAGGTGCGGTCACCGGGATACCAGCCCTCGATGGGGCACCAGGGAATGCACTTGCGGTACTTCTGCACGATCTCGCCATGGTCGTCGATCAGCACCAGGGTGTTGTAGGGCGCCTTGTGCGGGTGCTCCTCGTGGCGTTCGCCGGTGAGCGAAAAGATCCCCCAGGTCCTGGCCTCGCGGCAGGCGGCGGCGAAGATCGCCGTCTCCTCGCCGGGGATGGTCGCGGCGGTGGCCATCATCTCGTCCTTGTCGTACATGATGCCCATGGTGCTGTACTCGGGGAACACCACCAGATCCATGCCCGGCAGGCCGAGCTTCATGCCCTTGATCATCGCGGCAATCTGCTGGGCGTTGGCCAGCACCTCCGCCTTGCTGTGCAGGCGTGGCATCCGGTAGTTGACGACAGCAACGCCGACGGTATCGGGGCTGCTGGAAATATCGCCGTGGCGCATGGAGTGGCTCCTTCGAAAGGGCTGGACCGGAAATCAGTGGCTGATCATCCAGGGGCGGGTTGACGGACTGGTCTTCAGGCCATGGGGATTGGCCTTGCTGCGGGCCACCGGCTTGCTTGGCGCGCAGCAGCTGCAACCGGCGCCATGACTGCGCTTGGCTTGGTATTCCTCAAGGGATTGGGGTGCGTGGCGCGAACGCTCATTGGTCTCCTGGGCGCGACGCGCCCCGCGCGCCAGGGTCGCCAGGCCAGGGGCACTGAGGATCACCCGGGGGCTGGGCGTAGCACAGACGGGACAGCTGCAGGGATCGTCGCGCTGGGCCATGGGCCGCAGCAGGGTGAAATCCCCGCAGTCGGGGCAGTCGTATTCGTAGATCGGCATGACGGGCTCCTGGCGGCGGGGGCGCGACCGGCGGCCGCACCCGGGCGGCTCACTTGTCGTAGGCGATGGGCATGTCGATGCTGCCGTCCAGGTAGCGGGTCGGTCCGGCGGCAGTGGGATTGATGTCGAATTCGAAGATGTCCGTCGGCAGCCAGAGGGTGGCGCAGGCGTTGGGAATGTCGACCACCCCGCTGATGTGGCCCTGCACCGGCGCCGAGCCCAGCAGCGAATAGCCCTGGGCGCCGCTGTAGCCGAATTTCTTCAGGTACTCGATGGCATTCAGGCAGGCCTGCTGGTACGCCAGGTTGACGTCCAGGTAGTGCTGCTTGCCGGCGTCATCCACCGAGATGCCTTCGAAGATCAGGAAGTTGTTGTAGGTGGGCACGATGGGGCTGGGCTTGAAGATGGGATTCTTGATGCCGTACTTGGCCATGCCGCCCTTGATCAACTCGACCTTCATGTGCACCCAGCCGGCCATCTCGATGGCGCCGCAAAAGGTGATCTCACCGTCGCCCTGGCTGAAGTGCAGGTCGCCCACCGAAAGGCCCGCGCCCTCCACATAGACAGGGAAGAAGATCTTCGAGCCACGCGACAGGTCCTTGATGTCGCAGTTGCCGCCATGCTCACGGGGCGGTACGGTGCGTGCGCCGGTAGCGGCTGCCGCATCGCGGGCCGCGCCGGTAAGCTTGCCCATGTGGGCGGTCGCAGCGAACGGCGGATTGGCCAGGGGCGGTACCCGGGTCGGGTTGCTGTCGATCAGCTCCTGCTCGCGGGCATTCCAGTTGGCCAGCAGCTTGGGATCCGGCAGGCAGCCGATCAGCCCGGGATGGATGAGCCCGGCGAAACGCACCCCCGGGATATGGCGGCTTTTGGTGAACATGCCCTCGAAGTCCCAGATGGATTTCTGCGCCGAGGGAAAGTAATCGGTGAGAAAGCCGCCGCCGTTCTGCTTGGAAAAGAAGCCGTTGAAGCCCCACTGGGACTCGGCCTTGGCGCCGATGTCGAGCAGATCGACCACCAGCAGGTCGCCCGGCTCGGCGCCCTTCACCCCTACCGGGCCAGAAAGATAATGCACGGTCGACAGGTCGACATCGCGCACGTCGCTGGCGTCGTCGTCGTTCTTGATCGCGCCACCGGTCCAGTCGTAGGTTTCCAGGATGAAGTCATCCCCCGGCTTGACCCAGCAGGCCATGGGGATGTCCGGATGCCAGCGGTTGTGGACGTTCTCGTTGTCGGTGGCGGCCTGGTTAAGGTCAACTTTGATCAGGGTGTCGGTCATCGCGCAGCTCCTGGCTGTTGGCGGTAGCGGGAGGGTTCCAGGTCAGTCTCGGGGCTGGGATTGGGGCTGCAAATACGTCGGATGACGTAGGCGCAAACCCAGACAAGGCAAGGCTTGGACGGGATTACCAGGCAGCCGGAAGCGACCGCCGTGCTGCTGCAGGGCGGCCGCGCAGAGCGCCGGGATCAGACCGACAGGTAGCGGCTGATGGTGGCTTCGTCGACCTTGTCGCGGGTATCCTCGACCACGAAGCGGCCCTTCTCGATCACCAGAAAACGGTCGGCAATGTCGAGGGTGAAGGACAGCACCTGCTCTGACACCACGATGGTCAAGTCACGCAGGGCGCGGATCTCCTTCAGGGTGCGGGCGATGTCCTTGATGATCGAGGGCTGGATGCCCTCGGTCGGCTCGTCCAGCAGCAGCACCTTGGGATTGGTGGCCAGGGCGCGGGCGATGGCCAGTTGTTGCTGCTGGCCACCGGAGAGGTTGCCACCCTTGCGCTGGCGCATCTCGTGCAGCACCGGGAACAGCGCATAGAGATCGTCCGGCACCTTGCCTCGCGCGGAGGCCGGTAGGCCGGTCTGGATGTTTTCCAGCACCGTCATGTGGGAAAAGATCATTCGCCCTTGCGGCACATAGGCGATGCCACGCTCGACGCGCTGGTGGGTCTCCAGCCGGGAGACGTCCTGGCCGTCCACCGCTACGTGGCCGCTCCAGGTCGGCAGAATACCCATCAGGCTGCGGAACAGGGTGCTCTTGCCCATGCCGTTGCGGCCCATGACGGCGACGATTTCCTTGTGCGCCACGTCCAGGCTGAGGTCGTGGAGGATGCGGCTCTGACCGTAGCCGGAGACGAGGTTCTGGATGGTGAACATGACCGGGTTCTCCCGTGATCGACTGCAGGAAAAGGGCTGGAGGCGAGGGCTCAGTGCCCCAGGTACACCTCGATAACCTTGGGATTGCTCTGCACCGCTTCCATGCTGCCTTCGGCCAGTACCTTGCCCTGGTGCAGCACCGTGACCTTGTGGGCGATGCTTTTGACGAATTCCATGTCGTGCTCGATGACCAGCACCGAGCGCCCCTGACTGATGCGGTTGAGCAGCTCGGCGGTCTGGGATCGCTCGGACACGCTCATGCCCGCCACCGGTTCGTCGAGCATCAGCAGCTCCGGGTCCTGCATCAGCAGCATGCCGATCTCCAGCCACTGCTTCTGGCCGTGGGAGAGCAGATCGGCCTGCTGGTGCAGCAGGTCGGCGAGAAAGATCTCCGCGGCCACCGCCTGCACCCGCGCGACCACCGCCGCACTGCGCTTGAAGAACAGCGCACCGAATACCTTGCGGCCTTCGGGATAGGACATCTCCAGGTTCTCGAACACCGTGAGATTCTCGTAGATCGAGGGGTTCTGGAACTTGCGGCCGACACCCGCGCGAACGATGTCGAATTCCTTCATCCGGGTCAGTTCACGACCGTTGAATTCGATGCTGCCGGCAGTGGCGCGGGTCTTGCCGCAGATCAGGTCCAGTACCGTGGTCTTGCCGGCGCCGTTGGGGCCGATCACCACGTGTACCTCGTTGCGGTCGACATAGAGATTGAGGTCGTTCACCGCCTTGAAGCCGTCGAAGGAGACGGTCAGGCCTTCGATGGCCAGTACCGGCTTGGCGAGCTGGAAACCGACGGGACTGGTAATCATGGCGTGGTCTCCAGGCGGGAGGCTTTGGTTGCCGTGTGCGGCGCTGACGAGGTGACGGGCGCGCTCGCCGGCTGGCGTCTCAGGCGTGCCACCAGGCGCTGCCCATGGCTCTTCCACAGACCGGCCAGGCCGTTGGGGAAATAGAGGACGACCACGATGAAGAGCCCGCCCATCAGGTACAGCCAGAGTTCGGGGAAGGATTCGGAGAAGTAGGTCTTGCCGAAATTCACCAGCAGCGCGCCGTACACGGCGCCCAACAGCGACAGCCGGCCGCCGACGGCGGCGAAGATGACCATCTCGATGGAGGGCACGATGCCGACGAAGGACGGCGACATGAAGCCCACCTGCAGGGCGAACAGGGCGCCACCCACCGCCGAGAAGGCCGCGGCCAGGCAGAACACGAAGATCTTGAAGCTGGCCACGTCGTAGCCGGAGAAGCGCACCCGCTCCTCCTTGTCACGCATGGCCACCAGCAGCCGGCCCAGCTTGGAGGCCAGCACGAAGCGGCCGATCAGGATGCAGCCGAACAGCAGCGCTGCGTTGACGAAATACAGCACCACCTTGGCGCTGTCCGAACGGATGTCCCAGCCCAGCAGCGTCTTCAGGTCGGTGATGCCATTGACCCCGCCGGTGAGGCCCTGCTGACCGATGATGAGAATGGTCAGGATGGCGGCGATGGCCTGGGTGACGATGGAAAAGTACACGTCCCCTACCCGCCGCTTGAACATCGCCAGGCCGATGATGAAGGCCAGCAGCACCGGAACCGCGATCACCGCCACCAGGGTGAAGCCGAAGCTGTGGAACGGCTGCCATAGCCAGGGCAGCTCGGTAATCTGGTTCCAGTCCATGAAGTCGGGAATGCCGGGGGTGGACTGGATCTTGGTGCTTTCCGGATCCGAGGCTTCGAGTTTGAGGAACATCGCCATGCAGTAGCCGCCGAGACCGAAGAAGATTCCCTGGCCGAGACTGAGGATGCCGCCATAGCCCCAGCAGAGCACCAGGCCGACCGCGACGAAGGCGTAGGTCAGGTACTTGCCGACCATGCTCAGGCGGAAGATGTCCAGGGTCAGCGGAAACACCAGCAGGATCAGCGCGGCCAATACCAGCAGGCCTAAGGTGCCCTGCCGGCCGCCGAGCAGGTTGTCGATTGCCTTGTTCATCGTGGACTCCCTACTTGCGGACTTTTGCCGAAAACAGCCCCTGGGGCCGCAGCATCAGGATGAGGATCACCGCCGACAGGGTCAGCACCTTGGCCATGGAACCAGAGAGGAAGAATTCCAGCAGCGACTGCGCCTGGGCGATCCCGAAGGCCGAGGCGATGGTGCCGAGCAGGCTGGCTGCGCCACCAAAGACCACCACCAGGAAGGTGTCGACGATATACAGCGAGCCCGAGGTCGGACCGATGGAGCCGATGGTGGTGAAGGCCGCGCCCGCCACCCCGGCCACGCCGCAGCCCAGGGCGAAGGTCAGGCGGTCTACGCGGCGGGTGTTGATACCCACGGCGCGAGCCATCACCCGGTTCTGCATGGTGGCGCGCACCTGCAGCCCCCAGCGCGAGCGGTACAGCATGAAGAACAGGGTCAGGGTCAGCAGCGCAGTCACGACCATGACGAACAGGCCGTTCTTGGGGATATCGATGCTGGCGGTCGGGCTCCAGGAGCCCATGATCCATTCCGGCAGTTCGGCACTGACCTCGCGGGCGCCGAATACCGAGCGAAACACCTGCTGCAGGATCAGCGACAGGCCCCAGGTGGCCAGCAGGGTGTCCAGCGGACGCTGATAGAGCCGGCTGATCATCGCCCACTCCACCAGCCAGCCGATGGCGCCAGCGACGAAGAACGCCAGGATCAGGGCGAAAAAGAAGTAGTAGGGCTGCAAGGCCGGAAACAGGTGCAGGGTAAGCGAGGACATCACGTAGGTGGTGTAGGCCCCCACGGTGAGAAATTCGCCATGGGCCATGTTGATCACGCCCATCTGCCCAAAGATGATCGCCAGCCCCAGCGCCATCAGCAGCAACACGCAGAACACCGAAAGGCCGTTGAAACCCTGCATCACGGCGATCGCGCCGAAGTCGGATAAGCTTTCCATGGAGATCTTCCCGTGAAGGTGGACGGAGGCGTCCGTCAGGCGACGCCTCCGGTCAGGCAAGGCTTACTGGTAGCCTTTGGGGAAAGGATTGGGCTCGATCAGATCGGCGGATTCGTGGACCACCTTGAAGGTGCCGTCCGGTTGGATCTGGGCGATGCGCGAGCGGCTCCAAAGGTGATGGTTCTCGTGAACCTTCACGTAGCCTTCCGGTGCGGTCTTCAGCTCCAGGCCCGGAGACGCCGCGACCACCTTGTCGACATCGAAGCTGCCGGCCTTCTCCACCGCCATCTTCCACAACCAGGGACCGAGATAGGCCGCCTGGGTGACGTCGCCCACCACCGCATCCTTGCCGTACTTGGCCTTGAACGCCTCGACGAAGGCCTTGTTGTTGGGATTGTCCAGGGTCTGGAAGTACTTCATCGAGGAGTAGAAGCCGGCCATGTTCTCGCCACCGATGCCGAGCATCTCATCCTCGGTCACCGAGAGGGTCAGCAGAGTCTGCTTGGCCGAAGTGATGCCAGCCGCCTTGAGCTGCTTGTAGAAGGCCACGTTGGAGCCCCCGACGACCGCGGCAAAGACCACATCGGGCTTTTTCAGCTTGATCTTGTTGGTCAGGGAACCGAACTGGGTGCCGCCCAGCGGGTAGTACTCCTCCCCCACCACCTCGCCATGCAGCACGTTTTCAATGTGCTTGCGGGCGATCTTCATCGAGGTCCGCGGCCAGATGTAGTCCGAGCCCACCAGGTAGAACGTCTTGGCGCCCTTCTCCTTGGCCAGCCAGTCCAGCGCCGAGAGAATCTGCTGGGTGGCTTCCTGGCCGGTGTAGAAGACGTTCTTCGACTGCTCGAGGCCCTCGTAGAAGGTCGGGTAGTAGAGCAGGCCGTTGTCCTTCTCGAAGATCGGCAGCACCGCCTTGCGCGAGGCCGAGGTCCAACAGCCGAACACCGCCGCGACCTTGTCGGCCTCCAGTAGCTTCTTGGCCTTTTCGGCGAAGGTCGGCCAGTCGGAGGCGCCGTCTTCCTGGATGATCTTGACCTGCCGCCCGAGCACCCCGCCCTGGGCATTGATCTGCTCAATCGCCAGCCGCTCGGCCTGGATGGCCCCGGTCTCGGAGATGGCCATGGTGCCGGTGGCGGAATGCAACTGGCCGACTGTCACGGTGGTATCGGTCACGGCCAGGCCGGTGGTATTGGCGGCGTCCGCCATCACGCCCTGGCTGAACACGCTGGCTGCCAACAGGGACAATGCCGCGGCGCCCAGCGCCAGGCGTCGCGGAAGACTGGATTTCACGCCCGCTGATCTGTGCATCTTGTCGCTCCTCTAGATGATGTGCAGGTCGCCCCCGGGGACCGGGACTGCGGCTTGCGCTGCGGAGCAAGGATGGGCCGGGACAGGCGGCGCGGAACATACGCAGGATGACGTAACGGCCTACGTCATCTGACGTACAGCCCGCTGCAACGCCCTGAGGCATGCTCGGTCTGTCGCGCGCCCGCGCGGGGCACGCCAGGCCGGGCAGACAGTGGCCACAGAGAGGCAGGAGGCCAAGACGGCCGAGGCATGGAACTTGCCTGAACACCGCCACGCAGACCCCAGGAGCCCTGCCGTGCAGCAGACCGGGACGCAACGCATCGCCAAGATCCGCAGGGACTACAACAGCTGGGTGGCCGACGAGACGCTGGAAGACTACGCCCTGCGCTACACGCCCCGGTCGTTTCGCAAGTGGTCGGAATTCCGCATCGCCAACACCGCCCTGGCCGCCGTGTCCTTTCTGGCCCTGGAAGCCATCGGTGGCGCCCTGGCGATCAGCTATGGCTTCACCAATACCCTCTGGGCCGTGCTGGCGGCGAGCCTGGTGATCTTTCTCACCGCCCTGCCAATCAGCTATTACGCGGCGCGCTACGGGGTGGACATGGACCTGCTGACCCGGGGCGCCGGCTTCGGCTACATCGGCTCGACCATCACCTCGCTGATCTACGCCAGCTTCACCTTCCTGTTCTTCGCGCTGGAAGCGGCGATCATGGCGCTGGCCCTGGAACTGTACTTCCGCATTCCGCTGGCCCTGGCCTATGTCATCTGTTCGATCATCGTCATCCCCCTGGTCACCTATGGCATCACCCTGATCAACCGCCTGCAGCTCTGGAGCCAGCCGCTCTGGCTGATCCTGCTGCTGTTGCCCTATGCCTTCGTCATCGCCAAGAATCCCGGGGCCCTGGCGGACTGGACCACCTTCGCCGGCCGCGAGGGCGAGGCCGGCGCCTTCAACCTGCTGTCCTTCAGCGCCGCCTGTACCGTGGCCCTGGCCCTGGTGACCCAGGTGGGCGAGCAGGTCGACTACCTGCGCTTTCTTCCGGAAAAGACCGCGCAGAATCGCCGGCGCTGGTGGGCGGCGCTGCTGATGGCCGGTCCCGGCTGGATAGTGCCCGGCGCCCTGAAGATGCTGGCCGGCGCCTTCCTGGCCTTTCTCGCCCTGCAGCACGAGATTCCCCTGGAGCGTGCCGCCGAACCTACCCAGATGTACTTGGTCGCCTTCGGCTACGTGTTCGCCTCGCCCGGCTGGGCCATGGGGGCCATGGTGCTGTTCGTCATCGTCAGCCAGGTCAAGATCAACCTGACCAATGCCTATGCCGGCTCCCTGGCCTGGTCCAACTTCTTCGCCCGGGTCACCCACAGCCACCCGGGAAGGGTGGTCTGGCTGGTGTTCAACGTGCTGATCGCCCTGATGCTGATGGAGCTGGGAGTGTTCGAGGCCATCCAGGAGGTGCTTGGGCTCTATGCCAACATCGCCATCGCCTGGATCGGCGCCGTGGTCGCCGACCTGGTGATCAACAAGCCTCTAGGGCTGTCACCCCGGCACATAGAGTTCAAGCGGGCGCACCTCTACGACATCAACCCGGTCGGCGTCGGTGCCATGCTGCTCGCCTCGCTGCTGTCCGGTCTGGCTCATGCGGGGCTGTTCGGCGCCCTGGCGCAAGCCGCCTCACCCTTGGTATCACTGGTCTCCGCGCTGATCTGCGCGCCGCTGCTGGCCTGGCTCACCCGGGGCCGCTACTACATCGCCCGGACCAGCGTGCTGAAGTTGCTGCATCCCGCGCAGGTCCATCTGGAATGCGTGCTCTGTACCAACGCCTTCGAGCGCGAAGACATCGCCTTCTGCCCTGCTTACGGCGCGCCCATCTGCTCGCTCTGCTGCGCCCTGGATGCGCGCTGTGGCGATCTCTGCAAGCCCAGGGCGCGCCTCGCCGAGCAGGTCGATACCCTGCTGCGTTGGCTGCTGCCGAACACCTCGGTGCCGCGCCTGCATACCCGCTTGGCGCACTATCTGGGCGTGCTGCTGGTCATGGTCGGGCTGATGTTCTGTGCCCTGGCACTGATCTACAGCCAGGTCTCCCAGGGGCTGCAGGTCGATGAGCGTCACCTGTTGTATCAGGGATTCTTCAAGGCCTTCATGGTGCTCACGCTGTTTGCCGGCGCCCTGGCCTGGTGGGTGGTGCTGACCCGCGAGAGCCGCCATGTGGCGCTGGAGGAATCGACCCGGCAGACCGCGCTGCTGATGCAGGAGATCGAGGCGCACCGCAGGACCGACGAAGCGCTGCAGCGGGCCAAGGAGGCTTCCGAAGCCGCCAACGCGGCCAAGAGCCGCTACGTTACGGGCTTGTCCCACGAGTTGCGCACGCCGCTGAACAGCATCCTCGGCTATACCCAGATCCTGCAGCGTGATCCGGCCAGCAGCGGCCATCAGCTGGATGCCCTGGCCACCATCTACCGCAATGGCTCGCACCTGCTCTCGCTGATCGACGGCCTGCTCGACGTGGCCCGGATCGAAGCGGGCAAGCTGCAGCTGGAACCCTCGGAGATTCCCTTTCCGGAGTTTCTCGAACAGCTGCAGCAGATGTTCACGCCCCAGGCCCAGGACAAGGGTCTGAGCTTTGCCCTCGAGGTCGGGGGACGCCTCCCCGCCGTGGTGCGCGGCGATGAAAAACGGGTGCGGCAGATCCTCATCAATCTGCTCGGCAATGCCGTGCGCTACACCGACCAGGGTGGCGTGATCCTGGCGGTCACCTATGCGCGGGAAACCGCTACCTTCGAGGTCATCGACAGCGGTCTGGGCATCGCCGCAGAGCAGCTGGAGCGGCTGTTCCAACCCTTCGAACGGGGTGATCCGCTGCGCCAGGACAACGGCCTGGGACTGGGTCTGACCATCACCCGCATGTTGGTGACGTTGATGGGCGGCGCCCTTGACGTGACCAGCACGCCCGGCCAGGGCACCCGCTTCGTGGTGCGCCTGTTCCTGTCCGAGGTACGGGTGCCCCAGGCGCTGGTCCACGTCGAACACAGCATCAGCGGCTATCAGGGCCCGCGACGCCGGGTGCTGCTGGTGGACGACCACCTGGATCACCGCCGGGTGCTGGCCGGCATGCTCGAACCTCTTGGCTTCGAACTGGCGGAGGCCGCCAATGGCCAGGACGCCATCCGCCAGGTTGCCCTCTGGCAGCCGGACCTCATCCTCATGGATCTTTCCATGCCGCTGCTGGACGGACTGGAGACCAGCGCGCTGATCCGCCGCAATGGCCTGTCCAGGGCGCCGATCATCGTCATTTCCGCCAATGCCTTCGCCGTTGATCGCGAACGCAGCACCGCGGCCGCCTGCGATGATTACCTGGCCAAACCGGTCCATACGCCGCAGCTGCTGGAAAAGATCAGGATGCATCTGAATCTGACCTGGCTGGAGCGGACCGCCGGACCGCCTGGCGCACGATCGATTTCGCTCCAACCGCCGAGCGCTGCCAGTCTGGAAGCGTTACAGGAGCTGGGGGCGCTGGGCTATGTGAAAGGCATCCACGCCTGCCTGGACCGCATCGAGCGCGAGGAGCCGGCCAGCGCCGCCTATGTCGATACCCTGCGCGCACTGGTGAAACGCTTTCAGCTCAACGACTTCAATCGCCGTCTCAAAGATGCGCTGCAGCCGGCCGACCTGCCCCTGGAAGGAGAGAATCCATGACCGCCGCCCTACCGCCCAGCGTGGTGCTGATCGTCGATGACACGCCGGACAACCTCGCCCTGCTCTCCGACGCCCTGGACGCCAGTGGCTACATGGTGCTGGTGGCCCTGGACGGCGCCAGCGCCCTGGAACGCATGCAGCGCCGCCGCCCGGACGTGGTGCTGCTGGACGCCATGATGCCCGGGCTGGATGGCTTCGAGACCTGCCGGCGGATCAAGGCCCAGGCCGAACTGGCCGATATCCCTGTGCTGTTCATGACCGCCCTGACCGAGAGCGAGCACGTGGTGGAGGCCTTCGCCGCGGGCGGCATCGACTACGTGACCAAGCCACTCAGGACCGATGAGGTCTTAGCACGAGTCGCCGCCCACCTGCGCACGGCGCGCGAACTCCAGGCGGCGCGCAGCCTGCCAGCGAGCCGCCCGTATGCCAGGACCGCGCTGGACCTGGCGCCGCTCAGCAGCCGCTACCAGCTGACCGGCCGCGAGGTCGAGGTGCTGCACTGGGTCGCCTGCGGCAAGACCAATCGCGACATCGGCGACATCCTCGGCCTCTCGCCCCGCACGGTGAACAAGCACCTGGAGCACGTCTACGTGAAACTCGGGGTAGAAACGCGCACTGCGGCGGCGACCCTGGCCATCGCGACGTGCCGCTAAGCGTTCGGGCGCCGTCAAGCACCTCCCAGGGACCGCTGTCAGCTAATGCAGGAGCGGAGAATCACTGCCGCTACCTAACTGCAGGACGTTGCCAAGCTAGGCACGCTCGTCCTTGGCGGTATCCATGACGATGTAGCTGACCACCGAATGGACATGGGGCAGTACGCCGAGAACCTGGGTATGGAAGGTGCGATAGGCACTCATGTCGGCGACCTCTATGCGCAACAGATACTCGACCGCGCCGGTGACGGTGTGGCACTCGACCACATCCGCCGAATCGCTGATGGCCGCTTCGAAGGCATCGAGCACCGCGCGGGAGTGAGAGGACATGCCCACCGCAACGTAGACGACGAAGCCGATGCCCAGCAGCGATCGATCCACCACCGCTCGATAACCCTTGATGACACCGGAGCGCTCCAGCTCCTGTACGCGCCTGAGGCAAGCCGAGGGCGATAGTCCTACCCGTTCAGCCAGCTTGACGTTGGTCTGTCGAGCATCCCGTTCGAGCTCACGCAATATTCGGCGATCAAGACGATCTACTTTGATCATTAATTGCACTCCAGCCGTCCAGGAAGAAGTTTATGCAATCCTATATCGATATCAAAGCAATAAAATACGACCCAATTTCCTAAAGCTGCACTACCGTTGCCATGACCGATCTCGCCGTCCTGCTGCCCTTTCTGCTGTTTTGTTTCATCCTCACCGCGACTCCAGGTCCCAATAACGTCCTGGTGCTCGCCAGCGGCGCCCAGGTGGGCGTGAGACGTACGCTGCCGCTAATTGTCGGGATCGCCATTGGGGTAGCGCTGCAGTTGGCGGTAGTGGGTCTTGGTCTAGGCGTAGTCTTTGCCGCCCTACCCGGCCTGCATCTGCTGCTGAGCATTCTGGGACTGGCTTATCTCCTGCTGCTGGCCTGGCGTATCGCTACCTGTGGACCTATTCGGCTCGACGCCGAGGCCACCACGCCGATGGGCCTGCTGGGCGGCGCGGCCTTCCAGTGGATCAATCCCAAGGCCTGGACGGTATCCATCAGCGCAGCGGCCACCTATATACCGGTGCAGCATCACCGCCTGGACGTGATGCTGGCCGCTACCCTGTTGGCGCTGGTGAGCCTTCCCTGTGTAGGGATCTGGGCGCTCGCCGGCAGCGTCCTGCGTAATGGGTTGGCCGATGAACGCCGCGCCCACTGTTTCAATCTGGCCATGGCCGTCACGCTGCTGGTCGCCACCTTGCCGCCGCTCTATCAGCTTTTCACCCACTGACTAGGAAAACGGTTCTTCGCGGCTGTGGGAAGGTCGCCGGTGGCACACCCAAGCAACGCTCCTGGCGCAGACAGATCCGTTCCTGGCGATGAGCCGCACTCATGTCATCGTGAGCGACGGGCACTATTCAATGTCCGGTCTGGCTGCTATCCATGATGCCCGACAGCGCTCCTACGCCAGAGCCGCGGCCCTCTCCTCTCACCTAGATGATAGATACACACGATGTCCACGCCTTATACCGACCGCTACGACCTCCCCTTGTCGACCTTCTCTGCCCACGCCGCCGAGCGCTACCAGGCCGGTGTCGATCTGCTGCTGTCGCTCTGGCCGGGGGCGGCCGAGGCGCTGGACGAGGCCATCGCCGCCGATCCTGATTTCGCCCTGGCGCTTGCAGCGCGGGCGCGGCTGCAGCTGATCGACAACCAGACCGGCGCCGTCCGGGAGGCCATCGCGCGGGCGCAGCGGCTGGTCGAGCGGCGCGGCACGGAGCGCGAGCGCAGCCATGTGCAGGTCCTGCAGCGGCTGATCGCCGGTGAATCCGCCCAGGCGCTGCAAGATGCGCTGGCGCATGCCGACCGCTGGCCGCGGGACATCCTGATCCTGGGCTTGCCCCTGGGTGCTTTCGGCCTGCTGGCATTTTCCGGGCGGGCCGATCACGATCAGGCGCGGGTCGACCTCTGCGAGCGCCATGCCCGTCATTTCGCCGCGGATGACTGGTGGTTCCTGACCTACCGCGGCTGGTCCCTGGGCGAGAACGGCGAGGTGGTGCGGGGCCGTACGCTCACCGAGCGGGCGCTGGAGCTACGCCGCCACAACGTCAATGCAGCCCATGCCCTGACCCATGTCCTGCACGAATCCGGCGACAGCCAGGCCGCGCAGGCCCTGATCGCAGGCTGGCTGCCCGAGTACCCCCATCACGGTACCCTGCATGGCCATATCGCCTGGCACGGCGCCCTGGTGGCCCTCGAACAGGGCGACAGCCAGGGCGCGCTGGACCTCTATCAGCGCTTCGTAGCGCCAGCCGCGTCCACCGCCGGTCCGCTCAACCGGGTCAGCGACAACGCCTCCTTTCTCTGGCGCCTGGGGCTTTATGGCCACGAGGTGCCCGCCGACCTCTGGCAGGCTACTGCGGCCAGTGCGTCCGGGCTGTTCCAGCAACCGGGGCTGGCTTTCGCCGACGTCCATATGGCCCTGATCGCCGCGGCGACCGGGGATCGCCAGGCGCTGGAAGAACGCGTGGCCGGACTCGAAGCCCGCCTGTACGACGGTACCCTGTCCGCCGGGCCAGTCGTCCCCCTGCTCTGCCGCGCCTTGCTGGCCTTCGCCGACGAGGACTATGACGGCTGCGCACGACTGCTGGAGCCGCTGCGCGCGGATGTCGCCCGCATCGGTGGCAGTGGTGCCCAGCGCGAGGTCATCGAAGACACCCTGCTGGTCGCCCTGCTGCGCGGGGGTGAACACACCAGGGCAGGCGCACTGCTGGACGAGCGCCTGCACCGGCGGCCTTCGACCCGCGATCGGCACTGGCGGGCTAGCCTTGCATCCTGATCCGGAATGGTCACGGACTACCCGGTGATCAGTTTTACCTCACCTCTTTATCTGTAGACGCAATTTCATTATATTTGCATCTACAGATCGGAGAGTCCTATGTCCCAGGTCGTTGCCGTTGAGCAGTTTTCGAAAAGCCAGAGCACGGCCGGCCTACGGGCAGCGCTCAACATTCTGGACAGATGGCAGGCCTCCAGTGAGCAGAGTTGCCGCATCTTGCGCATCTCGCGCAGCACCTACACCCGGGCCTTGCAGCGGGAAGGTAACTGGGCGGTGAGTCTGGATGCCGATCAGCTCCAGCGTGTCAGCCTGGTGCTGAACATGCATTCCGCGCTACGCCTGGTCTTCGACAACCCGGAAAACGTCTACGGCTTCGTCGCCATGGCCAATCACAATGAGTTCTTCAATGGCCGTTCGCCGCTGGAGATCATGGCCCAAGGTGACATGATCTCCCTCTATGAAACCTTCCGGCGTATCGACGTCCTGCGCGGTGCCGGATGGTGAAGCTGGAGGACCTGCCCCTGCTGGCCGATGAGCGTCTACAAGGGCATCGCCTGGTCAACTCCAAATTCCCGCCCATCCACCTGTTCGACGATGTTGCCAATGCCGAAGATTTCGCCGTGCTCCATCAGTTACAGGTGTTGACCAACCCGCGCCTACAAAACGAGCTGGGGCGTCTGGAGCTGATTCCCCGCGAACAGATTCCCTTCGGCATCTCGGGTTGCTCCTATGCGACAGCGCCCTTCACTCACGTCAATCCAGAGGGTTCGCGCTTCAGCGATGGCACCTTCGGCGTTCTCTATCTGGCCGACCATCCCGATACCGCCCTTGCCGAGGTTCGCTATCATCAGCAAGCGTACTGGTCGAAGGTGCCCGCGCTGAAATACGAGCGGTTCGTCTTCCGCAATCTTTCGGTGAGCTTCTCTGAAGAGGGCTTCCGCGATGCCCTGGTGCTGGAAGCGACCGATGCCCTCTACCACCCCGCAGACTACGGCGCGGCGCGTAGTCTTGGCGCCGCCGCCAAACGCGCCGGCTGCCCAGGCCTGCGCTATCGCTCGGTGCGGCGTCCCGGCAACCACTGCTGGGCATTGCTGACCCCAGGACGGATCAGTGCGGTGGTCCAGGCGGCGCCGGTTGAGATGATCTGGAACGGCGGCATCATCAGCGTCAATCGCCTCACCGCCGTGCCGGGCGAGCCGACCTGATCAGGTAGCGCCCCCTCAGGCGTGGGTCAGATACCACCGCCAGTCCTGCTCCCCCACCTCGGCCATGAATTGCCGGTATTCCGCGCGCTTGATGGCGAGGTAGACCTCGATGAACCGCTCCCCCAGCGTCTCCTTGATCCACGCAGAGCGCTCCAGCGCCTGCAGCGCGGTCAGCCAGTCGGTGGGCAGCAGGTCGGTAGCCTGCTCGTAGCCATTGCCAACGATGGCGGGTCCCGGGTCACGCTCGTCACGGATGCCTTCGTGGATGGCGGCGAGGATGGCCGCGGCGGCCAGATAGGGATTGGCATCGGCGCCGCAGATGCGGTGCTCGATATGGCGACTGCTGGCCGGACCGCCGGGCACGCGCAGGGACACGCTGCGGTTGTTGACCCCCCAGCTCTTGGCCAGCGGCGCGTAACTGTTGGCCTGGAAACGGCGGTAGGAGTTGGCGTTGGGACAGAAGATCGCCAGGGCATCCAGCATCCGGTGCTGCATGCCGCCGATGGAATGGCGCAGCAGCGGCGTGCCCTGCGGGTCCTCGCTGGCATAGAGGTTGTTGCCCTCGGCATCGGCCAGGCTGACGTGCAGGTGCAGGCCGCTGCCCGCCTGGTCGCCGAACGGCTTGGCCATGAAGCAGGCCTGCAGGCCGTGGCGGTTGGCCACGCCCTTGACCAGGCGCTTGTAGCGAATGCCTTCGTCGATGGCCTGGAGGGCATCGAAGCGGTGCAGCAGGGTCAGTTCGAGCTGGCCGGGGGCGTATTCGGAGATGGCCGTGCGCACCGGCAGGCCCTGCACCTCGCAGGCGGCGTAGAGGTCATCGAGAAAGGGCTGCAGCTGCTCCAGTTCGTAGACCCCATAGACCTGCGGCGAGCCGGGTCGCACGCCATTCATCTGCAGCGCCGGTTGCGGCCTGCCCTGGGCGTCACGGGTGCGGTCGAGCAGATAGAACTCCAGCTCCACCGCCATTACCGGCTGGAAGCCGTCGGCCTGCAGCCGCTCGATCACCCGCACCAGGGCATGCCGGGGATCGGCGGGGGTGGCCGGCAGCCCCTGGGTCGGGTGCATGCTCACCTGCACCTGGCCGGTCGGGGTGCTGCGCCAGGGTTGCAGGGTCAGACTGCCGGGCAGCGGATAGGTCCAGCAGTCGACATCGGCGACCTCCCAGACCAGGCCGGTGGCCTCGACGTCTTCCCCCTGCAGGGTCAGCGCCAGGATGGAGCTGGGCAGCGGCCGGCCCTCCTCGTAGATGGCCAGCAATTCGTCCCGGTGCAGCAGCTTGCCGCGGGGCACGCCATTGGCATCGATCAGCATGAGTTCGATGCTGCGCACCTCGGGGTGGGCGGCGAGGAAGTCGCGGGCTTCCTGGGCGTCGGCGAAGTTCATGGCTGACACTCCCGGGCGCCTGGCAGCGCCAGGAGTTCGGCGAGGCCCTGGTCGAGGGTGGCAAGCAGTAGATCGACGTCTGCCGCAGCGAGATCCGGGCAGCACAGGGTCATGTTGTGGAAGGGCGTGATGAGGATGCCCCGGTTGATCAGATAGAGGTGCAGCGCCTGTTGCAGGCTGTCGTGGAAGGCGGCTTCCGCCTCGGCGCCGGTGGTGGGCGGCGTGGCGCAGAACTGGAATTCGCAGCGGGCGCCCAGCTCCGTCACCGACCAGGCCAGGCCATGGCGGGCGATCACCTCGCGCAGACCGGCGGCCAGTCGCGCTGCCAGCGGCAGCATCCGTTCGTAGGCGGCCGGCGTCGCCACTTCCTCGAGGTTGACTCTCAGGCAGCGCATGGCCAGGGCATTGGCTGACAGCGTGGTGCCCATGCCGCTGTGCCCATGGCCGTGGCTGGTCTCGCTGGCGTGCTGCTGCGCCAGGCGCATGGCCTGGGCCATCTCGTGGCTGCAGCCATAGGCCGAACAGGGCACGCCCCCGGCGATGGGTTTGCCGAAGGTGATGAAGTCCGGCTGCAGATTCCAGGCGCGGGTACAGCCGCCGGGGCCGGTGGACAGGGTATGGGTCTCGTCGATGATCAGCAGGGTGCCGTACTGCCGCGTCAGGGCGCGGACCTGGTCCATGAAGCCCGGGGTGGGCAGCACCATGCCGATGTTGGTCATGGCCGGTTCGCAGATCAGCGCAGCGACGTCGCCCTTCGCCAGGGCCGCCTCCAGCGCGGCCAGGTCGTTGAAGGGCACGGCCCGGCTGGTCTCGGCCAGGTTGTGCGCCTGGCCGATCAGGCCGCCGCGGTGCACGGTGCGCCCCTCCTGATGGCGCACCATGACATCGTCGACGGTACCGTGGTAGCAGCCGTCGAACACCAGCAGCATCTTGCGATTGGTGATGGCGCGCGCCCAGCGGATGACATAGCGGTTGGCGTCGGTGGCGGTGGTTGCCACCTGCCAGAACGGCAGGCCGAAGCGCTCGGCGAGCAGCTCCCCGGCGACCACGGCATCCTCGCCGGGCAGCATGGTGGTGAGCCCGCGCGCGCCCTGCTCGGCCAGAGCCCGGGCGATGGGCGCCGGCGAATGGCCGAACATGCTGCCGGTATCGCCCAGACAGAAGTCGATGTACTCGTGGCCGTCGACGTCATGGAATCGCGAGCCCTGGGCATGGCTGACGAACAGCGCGCTGGGCATCGACCAGTCGTTCATCCAGTGCATGGGCACACCGCCGAACAGCGAGTTCCGGGCCCGCTCGGCCAGGGCGAGGGATTTAGGATTGCGCGCCAGGAAGCGCTCGCGTTCAGCCGCGACGAAGATCTGGACGGCGGCTTCGCTGATACCACTGGTGGTCATGTCGGATTCCTCTTGGGGTGGAGGGCGGCTCGGCTCGGCCCGGGCTCAGTGCCCGGCCGAGACGCCGCAATCGATGGCCAGGTCCGCGCCGGTGATGGAGCGGGCGGCGGATTGGCACAGGAAAAAAGACAGCTCGGCGACCTCTTCGGGCTGGATGAAGCGCGCCTGCTCGCCTTGCGGATACTTCTCCAGCAATTCCTGCAGATAGGCGGCGGGATCGCCCTTGCCGTAGCGCTCCGCCTGAAAGCTCAGCATGGGCGTCGCCACATCGCCGGGGGAGATGCTGTTACAGCGCACCCCGCTGGGCGCCAGATCCAGCGCCAGGGCCTTGGTCATCAGGGTCACCGCGCCCTTGCTGGCGCAGTAGACGGCGGCGTTGCGGTTGCCCTGGCGACCGGCATCGCTGCTCAGGTTGACGATGGCGCCGCGAGTTTCCCGCAGCGCGGGTATGGCCGCGGCGCAGAGAAAGAAGCTGGCCTTGAGATTGACGTCCAGCACCAGGTCGAAGTCTTCCTCGCTGAAGGTTTCCGCCGGGCCTTCGCGCCAGACGCCGGCGCAGTTGACCAGGGCGTCGAGTCGACCCAGGCGGTCCAGAACGCGGGCGACCACCTCCCGGCTCGCGCCCGCCTGGCGCAGGTCGGCGGCGTGCTGACCGGCAAGGCGGCCGTCGGCCTGTAGCGTCGCCAGGGCCGCGCCGTCGAGATCGGTGCCAAAGACCCGCCAGCCCGCCTGCAGGAAATGCTCGCGCACCGCCCCCCCGATGCCACCCAGTACCCCACTGACCAGTACGACCGGCTGCATGTCAGGCCCCCTTGTTTTCGATGCGGCTGTTGCCGCCGTCCACCACCAGGTACTCGCCGGTGATGTAGCTCGCCTCGGGCGAGGCCAGGAAGGCCACCGCCGCGGCGACCTCGGCAGGACGACCGGCGCGGCCCACGGGGACCCGCGTCGCGGCCTGCAATTCTTCCGGCAGGCTGGAGGCGGTCTCGATCCAGCCAGGGGCCACGGCGTTGACCGTGATGCCCTGCCCGGCCACCTCCAGCGCCAGGCTCATGTTCATGCCGACCATGGCCGCCTTGGCCGCGCTGTAGGCCGCCGCCTGCGGAATGCCCGCCCGGGTGCCGGTGGCGGAACTGACGTGGACGATGCGGCCATAGCCGCGCGCCTGCATGCCGGGCAATACGGCACGGGTCAGCAAGAAGGCCGTGGTCAGGTTGCGCGCCAGGGTCAGATTCCAGTCGGCCAGAGTCATCCGCGCCATCTCGACCAGGGGCTCGGGACTGCCCTGCATGGTCATGCCGGCGTTGTTGACCAGGATGTCAATACGGCCCCAGCGCGCCTCGGCCCACTGGCAGAAGTCGCCAACGGCGGCCTCCTCGGTGAGATCCAGGGCCTGACCATCAGCGGTGACGCCCGCGGCGCGCAATTCCGCCACCCGTTCGGCGATGCGCGCACTGCTGGCGGTGACGATCAGCCGTGCCCCCGCCGCGCCCAGGCGGCGGGCTATCGCCATGCCGATGCCGGCTTCGCTGCCGGCACCGCTGATCAGGGCCACCTGGCCCGCCATCGACTCGCTCATGTCGCTGTCTCTATCGTTGTCTGACTGGACTCTAAGCCTGTCTGGCTGATACAAAAAGACGATCGTTATCAGCGAAATTGACAACCATGGCCTTTACCAGCGAAACGCTTCGGGTCTTCCTCGCCGTCATCGACGAGGGCTCCTTTTCCGCGGCGGCTCGCGTCCTGGGGCGGGTGCCCTCCGCGGTGAACATGGCGATCTCCCAGCTGGAGGCCGAACTGGACCTGGTGCTGTTCGATCGCGCCACCCGCAAGGCGCTACCGACGCCTGCGGCCCGTGCCCTCGAACCCCAGGCGCGGCAGGTGGCCAGCCAGCTCACTCTGCTCGACGCCCATGCCCTGCAATTGCACGCCGGGCTGGAACGGCGCTTCGTACTGGTGATGGCGCCGGAGTTGCAGACGGGTGCCTGGAGTCGGCCGCTGGTGACCCTGGCCGAGGAATTTCCAGCGCTGGAAATCGAGATCCGCTCGGCGGCACGCGCCGAGGCGATCCGCCTGCTGCACGATGGCAGCGTCGACCTCGCGCTGATCTTCGAACGACCGGGGATCAACGAGCAGGAAGGTTTCGCCGAGGCCGGCAGCCAGTTGCTCACGGCGGTGGCGGCGCCCGGCTACCCCTCGACCCGCACCGGTCGACCTCTGGGCGAAACGCTGATGGCCGACACCCGCCAGATCGTGGTGGCCGGCGGCGACCGCAACGCCTCGGACCCGCAGATCGTGCTGTCGCAGCGGGTCTGGCTGACCGACAGCTATCTGGCGACGCTGGGCCTGGTGCAGGCCGGGCTGGGCTGGGCCTATCTGCCCCATCCGCTGGTGCGCCCACTGATCGCCGCCGGGCTGCTCGAACAGGTGCAATTCGACAACATGGCCAGCCAGATCCGTCGCTGGATCGACGTCATCTGGATCAAGAGCCGCCCCCAGGGTCTGGGCGCGCGGCGCTATCTGCAGCTCTTGCGCGAGCAGATCGGCACCAAGCCGGAATAGCGGCTTGGGCAAGGCTGCCTCCGCCTTGCCCAGGACTCCGCATTGGATTTGGCAGGTTTCCAGTTGCCCAGGTAGCATACGCGGAACGATTCTCATCTGAAGCTGCAGCTGTCCAGGAATAGCGATGTTCGACTTAAACCAAGCAAGCTTTTCGCTCAACGGTCGGGCCTTGCTGCATCCAGTATCTCTGCAACTGCCCCGCGGCCGGACCGTTGGCCTGATCGGCCACAATGGCTCGGGAAAGTCTACGCTGCTCAAGTTGCTGGCTCGTCAGCTCACGCCCTCCGGCGGCACCCTGACCCTGGATGGTGAGGACCTCACCGCCTGGAAGACCCAACGCTATGCCCAGCAGGTGGCCTATCTGCCGCAACAGTTGCCCGCCGCGGAGGGCATGAGCGTCCGGGAGCTGGTCGGCATGGGCCGCTATCCCTGGCACGGAGCCCTTGGCCGCTATGGGCAAAAGGATCGCGATCACGTCGAACGGGCAATGCAGCTGACGGGGACCGATAGATTCGCCGAGCAACTGGTGGATACCCTATCGGGCGGTGAGCGACAGCGGGTGTGGCTGGCGATGTTGCTGGCGCAGGACACCCGCTACCTGCTGCTCGACGAGCCCACCTCGGCGCTCGATATCGCGTACCAGGTCGAGGTTCTGCAGCAGATCCAGACGCTGGGCCGGCAACTGGATCTCGGCATCATCCTGGTACTACACGAAATCAACATGGCGGCGCGCTATTGCGACCACTTGATCGCCATGCGTGCGGGTCGGGTATTGGTGGAAGGCAGCCCCGCCGAGTTGATGAACGCGGCGACCTTGCAGGCCATCTATGGCATTCCCATGGATGTCCTGCCGCACCCCCATGATGGTACCCCGTTGGGCTTTCACTGCTAGGTCCTGTAAGAAAAGTGCCTACGCGCGCTGATGCTTCGTTGAAAGGCCTGGATCGCCAGGCCGATCGCAATGCTCGTTTACCGCTCTTAAACCCGAGCGCGGGGCCGAACGCTTCCTAGCCTTTTCGTGGGGCCGCCTAGGCCTCGCCTGATCTTCGCTCGGCGACTTTTCGTACCGAATCTAGGCAGCAGGCTGCGGGTCCTTGAGCAGCGGGCAATTGCTGCAAAGTTCTTCTTCCGGCAGGCGGTAGCGGATGCAGCACACCCGTCGCTGCCGCCATTGCCAGGACTTTTGCTCGGCGCTTCCCGCCAGGGGCAGTTCGACGTAGATCACCGGCTTGAACAGCGGATTGCGCGCGCCCTGGGCATCGGTCGGTTGTTCGAGCCAGTGCTCGAAGGGCGGTAGCGCGCCGGCCCGGGGTCGCGCCTTGCGCAATTCGCCAACAAACCATTCCAGGTAGTTGCCGGCATTGCTCCAGAGCACCTTGGGCGACACCCTGATCTGCGCACAGGCGCCATCGATGAAGGGGCGCAGATTCTCCAGCACCAGCGGCTGGAGGACATCCGGGTGGTCCACGGCAAAGGCCTCGCCCGCGTGGGGCAGGACGAAGGCTTCCGGCACCCGGTCCTCGTTCAACACCAGTCCCAGCTGGTCCACCGCCAGGGGCAGCCGCCAGCGCAGCAATAGCGCCGCCGCCACGACCGGGGGAATCAGCCGGGAAAAGTAGTACTTGGACCAGACCGAGAGCAGCGCCCGCCGATCCAGCTCCGGAGCCCCGCCGTAGCTGTCCAGCAGGTCCGGCAACCCTTCTTCGAGCAAGAAGCTCAGCGGGACCACCGACTCTCCTGCCGTAGGTAGCCGCAGTACCGGGGCGAACGCCTGGAGAGGACCGGTGAACAGAGGGGCCAGAACAGGAATCATCGGGTGCGCGATCCGACAGCGAGGAGATCAGGATTCATCCGCTTACCTTAGGCCGCTGCCCGGTCACGGCCAAGCTCTCCGGCGCCAGCCCCCTCATGCCAGCACGCAATGGTCGAAGAAGCGCTCGCGCTCGAGCAGCATGAGCGCCGCGCGCTTGTGGGGAAAGTCGAACTCTTTCTGCCGATAGAAACCCTGGCGTTGCAGATGGCCGATCATCCGCTCGTTATCGGCACGGGGCTCGCAGACGATGCGCCGGGTGCGCGGTTCGTCCAGCAGCAGGTAATGCACCAGCGCCGGCAGCCAGCAGGCCACTCGCTGGGGGCCGCGCAGACTGTCCTCTCCCACCAGCATGTGGATGCCACGATCGTAGTCATCCACGGCGTAGAACGGCGCGATGCGGTCTTCGGCCGCCCAGTAGGCTTCGAAGTAGGCGAAGGGCTGATCGTCCAGGCTGCCGACCAGGGTCAGTACATGGGGATCGGCGGCCTGGCGTTGCAGATAGGCTCGGTGTTGCTCGAGGCTGCCCTCCTCCTGCCAGAAGGCCGCCACGCGCGGCTGATTCTGCCAGCGATGAAACAGCGGCAGGTCATCCTCCACCGCCAGGGCGCGCAGGACGATCCAAGCGCCCAGCCGATGGTCGTAGCGGCGATAGACCTCTCCCGTCGGCTTGGGTGGGCGGCTGGGGTGACGGCGCTGGCCGGTGAGCTGGGCCAAGGCTGGATAGCCCGCGCTACCCGGCTGGCGCAACCAGGGCTGCGGCCGCTGCCAGAATTGGGCGCGCCAGGTCCGCCAGCCGCCCTCGGCGTCCTGGGTCAGCAGTCCCTGGCGCACGGCCTCGGGCAGCGCCGGCAGTCCCTCCCAGAGCAGTGCCGGCGCCTCGGGCGCGCGCAGCAGCAAGCCCAGGGCGAGCACCGCCAGGCGCTCGCCCGTCAGCTCGGCACTGCCTCCTGTGACAAGGACTTTTAGGCCTTCCGGCACTGGCTGTTCGCGGCAACGTAGCCAGAGTTCGTCACCGACCCGCCACAGGCTGTCGCCGTCGAGGCTTTCGTGCACCAGGCGCAAGCCGCCCGGCAGTCGCAGGAGCGACGTCATAGCGGGATCTCGCGGGGCTGGGGGTCTTCATGACGGCCTTCGGTCATGGCCACCACCACCTTGCGCGGGCCCTTGAATGGGGCGCGCCCATGGGCGGTGAGCATGTTGTCGAGCAAGAGGATGTCGCCGGTGCGCCAGGGGAAGAGAATGCGACACTCATTCAGCACTCCGCGAATCTCGTCCAGGGCGCTGTCTTCCAGCGGCGCGCCGTCGCCATAGAAGACATTGCGCGGCAGGTCTTCCTCGCCGACGGTATCGAGCAGCACCTCACGCATCTCCGGCTCCAGCGCCGAGACATGGAACAGATGTGCCTGGTTGAACCAGACCCAGTCGCCGGTACGCGGATGCCGGGCGACCCCTTGGCACAGCTGGCGGGTGCGCAATTCGCCGTCCGCCTTCCACTCGCAGGCGATACCACGGGCGGCGCAGAAGCGCTCCACGGTGGCTCGGTCATCGGTGTCGAACACCTGCTGCCAGGCCACGTCCAGGCCATTGCCATAGTTGCGCACGTAGCTCAGTCGGCGTTCGGCGAAGCGTCGGCGTAGGGCCGGATCGATGCGCGCGAACACCTGGCGGCTATCGGCGATGGGCGTCTCACCGCCCTCTTCCGCGGCCTGGGCACAATAGAACCAGATGCGCATGGGCCAGTCGCAGGTGTAGGCCTGCTCGTTGTGCAGCGGTATCCACTGGCGCGCCGGATATTCGGTCGAGGTATAGACGCCGTCGGCGGTCACCCGGCTCCGCGGGGTGGAGCCAAATTCGTAGTTCAGCAGCGGATGGCCGAAGCCGCTGGCGAAGGCCTGGAAGCCGGCGACGCCCGGGTCGGCGAAGCCATGCAGGAGCATACCGCCGGCCGTTTCCAGATGTTGGTCCACCAGGGCGTGTAATGCGCTGGAAACATCGCCCAGCCCGCAACCCGGCGCGCGCGGGGACAGACGGAGCGGCAGGCCGGATTCCAGTTCCAGGAGATCCGCAGGTAGCGTCGTCATGGTGGACCTCCGGTCTAGTGGGTCATGGCCTGGCGCAGACTCAAGGGACGCATGTCGGTCCAGACCTGCTCGATATGGGCCAGGCAGGTGGCCTTGTCGCCACTGACGCCGATGGCGGTCCAACCAGCCGGCAGGGCCTTGTAGTCCGGCCAGATCGAATACTGCTCTTCGGCATTGATGACGACCTGGAACTGGGTGGTGTCGCTGTCGAAACTCATCGCTATCCTCCTGCAAGACAACCGCCTCGTGCGGCTTTCCTCTTAAAGGACGAACGAGGGGCACGGCTGTTCAGCGCCCGTTCGGTGGCGGCGGCACGCCACGCAGTGCGGTGGCGATCTGGTGCGCCAGCATCGTCACGCTGGCCGGACCGCCAAAGGTCCAGTACGGACTGGGCAGGCTGGCATGGCGGCCGCTGCGCGCCAGCGGCATGGCCTGCCAGAGCGACGAGCGAAAGAAGGGATGCCCGGTCTGCTCACCGACGAACAGGGCCGTGAGGTCTGGTATCGCGGCGATCTCCTGGACGTTGTGGTAGCGGTGCAACACCCGGTCGGAGACCAGTGGCCAGGGGTCTTGGCCACCTAGACGCCGGACCAGGGCATTGATCAGCACGCGTCGGTTAAGGGTGATGAACACCCCCTGCTGCGGCAAGGGGAAAAGTACGGCAAACGGTTGACCGACGATACCCGCGGCCTGGGCCGCGACCTGGGTGTCGGCCAAAGCGCGGTCAGCCTGGATATTCACCGCTGTAGCCTCCGCTGTCCGGCCGACCCGCCTACCGAGATCGCTGAGCAAGGCGCTGGCGCGCGCCACGGCGTCATCGTCCGCCGTGTCCATTCCGTAGCGGTAGAGCAGCGTCGGGCCCAGGCTCTCCAGTCGACGGAACAGTCCCAGGTGGAGATAGCCGGAGCCGAGGATCAAATCCGGCCGTAGCCGGGCGATGGCTTCGAGGTCGGGTTGCTGAATGCTGCCGAGAGGCTGGCTGTCCTTGAGCAGGTCGGCGCCGAGGCCGACATAGCGCCGATAGCCGGCCAGATTGGCCACCCCCACCGGCGCCAGCCCCAGGGAGGTCACCAATTCAGTGGCGACATCGTCGAGGGTGATGATGCGCAGCGGGCGCTCGGGCAGCTGTGCCGACTGGCGGGCGATCAGGTCATCAGCCGCCCAGGCCGCGCGGGTGGCGATCCAGAGCAACACCAGCAGGATACGCAGCAGCTGCGTGCTCATCGGCGCACCTTTCTGTAGCTACGGGCCAGCAGCAGCAGAAAGGCCGGCGCACCCAGGGCCGCGGTAGCAATGCCGAGGGGAATGTCCAGCGGCGCCAGGCTCCAGCGCGCCAGCAAATCGGCCACTACCAGCAGGCAGGCACCCAGCAGCGGCGCCACCACCAGACGCTGGCGCGCCCGGTGCAAACCGAGCAGGCGCACACCATGGGGCACCAGCAGCCCAACGAAGGCCACCGGACCGACCACGGCCACGGCCGCCGCGATCAGCACACTGGCCAGGGCCACCAGCAACAGCCGGCGACTGGCCACGGAGAGTCCCAGTCCAGCGGCCACGCCCTCGTCCAGCGCCAGCAGATCCAACCAGCGCGCGGTCAGGCCGGCGGCGCCCAGCCCGAGCAGCAGCCAGGGCAGCAGCGCCTGGACATCGTCCCAGGTTCGACCGTAGCTGCTACCCACCATCCAGGTCAGCGCCTGGGCCACGTTGCTCGCATACTGGGCGATCAGCACGCTGGACAGCGCCAGCACCAGGCCACTGATGGCAAAGCCGGTCAATACCAGGCGCAAGGGCTCCAGCCCGCGCCGCAGGTTGGCGCCTATCACCCAGGCCAGGGCAAGACCAGCCCCTAGCCAGGCCAGGGGGAAGCGCCATTCGGCCACGAGGTCCGGGACCAGGACGATGGCGCCCAGCACCGCCAAGCCTGCGCTCTGGCTGACCCCGAGGATTTCCGGCCCGGCCAGGGGATTACGCGTCACCGCCTGCAGCAGCAATCCGCTGGTGGCGAGCAACGCGCCTGCCCCGGCATCCACCAGCAGTCTCGGCAAGCGCAGATCCAGCAGTAGCCGGGCCTCGGGCGCACCGGCGAGCAGCGCCTGCAGGAACGCCCAGGCACCCGGACCGACACCGCCGCAGAGACCGGCCGCTACCAGCCCCAGCAACAGCACCAGCAACAGCACCAGCAGGCTGCTGGCGAGCGGCAAGACCGCCCCTCGCCGAGCGCCGGTCTCGCTGGCCAACAATCCGACGGCGGCACGCGGGCCAGCGTCGAGGCGCCCCAGGAGCAGCAACAGGCAGAGCGAGCCCAGCAGGGCCGAGAGGACACCCAGCGGCAGGGTGATCCAGCCGGCCAGCAGCCGGACCAGCCCATCGGCGGCCAGGGTCAGCACGGCGCCCCAGAGACCGGAGAGCGCGACCAGGTGGGAGGGACGGCTCACGCCCAGGCCGAGGCGTAGCAGATTAGGCGCGATCAGGCCGATGAAGCCCAAGGGACCGGCCAACTGGATGGCCAGCGCGGTCAGGGCGCTGGCCAGCAGCAGGCTGGCGGCCTTGATCCCGGCCGGTGGCAGGCCCAGGCCGCGCATCTGGCCATCCCCCAGCCGCGACAGATCCAGCGGCCGCCGCAGTAGCCATATCAGCAGTAAGGCCAGCGGGACCAGGGGCGCGGTGAACGCCAGGTGACCCCAGCCCAACTGCCGCAACGAGCCGGTATTCCACAGCGAAAGGACCATGGCGGCCCGGTCGTTGAGACTGAGAAAGAGAGTGATGGCCGCGGCGGCGGCCTGGGCGATGGCCACGCCGGCCAGGGTCAGGCGCAAGGGCGTGGTGTGCCAGCCACCGGCCATGGCGAAGGTGAACAGGGCCGCCAACAGGCCACCGAGAAACACCAGCGGCAACCCGAGAAAGGCCGGCAGCAGCAGACTCAGGATGAGCCCGACCTGGGCGCCGGCGGTGATGCCGAGCAAATCGGGAGACGCCAGGGGATTACGGGTGACCACCTGCATGAGCGCTCCGGCGATGCCCAGACTCGCCCCCACCACCAGACCCGCCACGGCGCGCGGCAGTTGCAGCCACCAGAGCGCCAGCCCTGGCCAGGAGGGCGTGCTCGACCAGGGTGCGGCCCAGGCTTGCGCACTGGGCCAGCCGGTGGCGAACAGCGCCTGCCAGAGGAACAGGCCGAGCAGCAACAGACTGCCCAGACCAAGGGAAAGAGACCAAGCGGGCGACCGCGAGACGGCGCCCCTGGGGGACTGCGACATGGAGACTTCGCTTATGCAACGCGGGCGAAGCCTGCTGGCTTCGCCCGTGACTGGAGAGCATTGCCCACGCCAGCGGCGTGGGACTCGACCTTAGAACCTGTTCACGATCTCGCGAGCTAGAGACAAACCAGGCGAAAATGGCTGAGGAAGCGGAGTTTACGAGTGGTAAATGAGCATTCCGAAGCCATTTTCAACGCCGTTTGGCCGACGCGCAGCAGATCGTGAACAGGTTCTTACCAGCGATAGGCGACGGTGCCTATGACGCTACGTTCGTCGCCCCAGTAACAACGACCGGCATCGTTGCAACCCGAGACGTACTCCTTGTCGAACAGGTTCTTGGCGTTGACGTCCAGTGACCAGTGGCGGTCGAAGTCATAGCCGATACCAGCGTCCACCAGGGTGACGTCGCCGGTATCCAGCTTGCCGTAGGTGGTGGTGTAGGAGTACACGCTGTCGATGTAGCGCACGCCGCCGGACAGGCGCAGACCGCGCAGCTCGCCATCCTTGAATCTGTAGGTCAGCCAGCTGGAGGCGAAGTTGCGTGGCACCCCGGTCATCTGCCGATCCTCGAAACGTGAGCCAGGCGCGTCCTTGGTGATCCGGGCATCGGTATAGGTGTAGGCCGTCACCCAGTTCAGGTTGTCGGTGAGGTTACTGTTGATCTCCAACTCGAAGCCCTTGGAGCGACTCTCACCGACCTGGCGTGGCAGGTTGTTCTCGGTGATGACGTCGTTGTCCTTGCGCAGGTCGAATGCCGAGGCCGTAACGCTGGTGTTCCAGCCCTTGGGTTCGTACTTCATCCCTACTTCGTACTGTTCGCTGGTGATGGGGCTGAACGCCGGACCATTGACCGGCGGCTGCTGCACCGGTACGAAGCCGCGGGCATAGCTGACATAGGGCGACAGCCCATTATCGAACTGGTACATCAGCCCGGTCTGCCAGGTGAACTTGTGGTTCCAGTCGCTATCGTCCTGCGCCGCGGCGGCGAAGGTGCGGCGGTTGCGGTATTCGCTCTGGGCCCAGTCCATGCGTCCGCCCAGCAGGAAAATCCAGTTGTCGTACTTGGTCTGAAGCTGGCTGTAGGTGCCGTAGAGATTTTGGGTCAGCAGACTGTCGGCAACGGAGAGCGGCGTCGTGGGGTCACCGGCGTAAACGGGGTTGAAGACGTTGACGAGAATCGGTGCCCTGGGGTCGTTGGCGTTCCAGTCCTGGCTGTAGGATGTCCGGTCGTAGCCCGCGCCAAACAACAGGGTGTGCTGGAAGTTGCCAGTATCGAACTTGCCTTCGAGCTGGTTATCCAGCGAGTAGACCATCGACTTGTTCTGGCGATCGTACGCCGATACCGCCACGGTGGTCCCGAACCCACCTTGATTCAGGGCTCCCGGCCAGATCTCATGCCGGTCGATCCGCGACTGCAGGTAGCGGGAATTCTGGCGGAAGGTCCAGACGTCGTTGAACTGGTGGGAGAATTCGTAGCCCAGACTCCAGGTCTCGCGCTCGAACTTGTCCCAGTCTGGGTTGCCGAGCATGGCGTTACGGCTGAGCTTGCCGTTGGGGTTGTTGAACAGGGTTCCGGCGGCCGGATAGCCCAGCTCGATGGCGGTACGGTCACGCTGGTAGCTGGACAGCAGCGTCAGGGCGGTGCTGTCGCTCAGGTTGAAGGTGATCGACGGCGCGATGTAGAAGCGGTCATCGGGCACATGGTCCACCTGGGTGTCGGATTTGCGGCCAAGCATCACCATACGCCCGAGCACACTGCCGTCATCGGTGAGGGGGCCGGAGACGTCCAGTCCGAGCTGGCGCCGATTGTTACTGCCATAGCTTGCCTGAACTTCACCACGTGAATCAGCCGTGGGACGCTTGCTGACCAGGTTGACCAAGCCGCCAGGGGCGTTCTCGCCGTAGAGGATGGAGCTTGGCCCGCGGAATACCTCAACCCGCTCCAAGCCATAAGGCTCCGAGGTGGTGTCGTAGCGATTGCCCTGAACTCTCAGGCCGTCGCGATAGAGGCCATAGCCATAGTCGGTCGCATTGAAGCCGCGGATGAAGAAGTAGTCGCCGGCCAAGCCGTCGCCCACGGCGAACGGTGGCGAAAAGATGCCCGGGGTGTAGCCGAGGATGTCGGTCAGGGTCTGTGCTTGCTGATCCTTGATGCGTTGCTGGGTAACCACCGAGACCGAACGCGGGGTCTCCGCGAGCGGAGTACTTGTCTTGCTGGCTGCCGCGCTGTTATTGGCCTTGTAGCCCACGTCCGGACCGACTGGCGAGGGCTCGGCCTCGGCGGTAATGGTCGTCGGCGCGATGGCGGCGGGCGCTTCCTTCGCCTGGGCCGTCGCCTGGGTCTGCCAGGCGACGGCCGCCGCCAGCAGGGTGATCTGGAATCCGTGAGCTACGACTTTGTGCATGGCTAGCAGCTGTCCTTGAAATGATCCTTAAAACCGCGCACCAGGCGCGTTCCCCTAAACCGTTCAATACTCTATTACATGGCAATAAGATATCAAATCAGAATCGTTACTATTTAGAAGTCAATCACTGCCTGGTGGCCGTCCCTGGCATACGGGCAGAATCAGGCTGCCGTCATCACCGTACGTAAGGCGGTCGCCAGGCAACCGGCGATCTGATCGATTTGCTCGGACTGCACGATGAGCGGTGGCAGGAAGCGCAGCACGGCGCCATGGCGCCCGCCGACCTCGATGATCAAGCCGCGTCTCAGACACTCCTGTTGCAGGCGCGCGGCCAATACACCGTCGGCCAGGGGGTGCCCCTGACGGTCGGTCGGGCCATTGGCACGCACTATTTCCACCCCCAGCATCAGCCCCCGCCCCCGGACATCACCCAGTTGCGGATAGTCGCGTTGCAAGGCGCGCAGGTGCCCGGCGAGGCGCTCGCCCATGGCGGCCGCATGCAGCTCCAGGCGTTCCTCGCGTACCAGGCGCAAAGTGGCGGTGCCAGCGGCCATGGCCAGCTGGTTACCACGGAAGGTGCCGGCATGGGCGCCAGGTGCCCAGCGATCCAGCGACTCGTGATAGACCACCACCGCCAGCGGCTGGCTGCCGCCGATGGCCTTGGACAGGACCAGCACATCGGGCTCGATGTCCGCGTGCTCGAAGGCGAAGCGCCGCCCACTGCGGGCGATGCCGGACTGGATCTCGTCCAGCACCAGGGGGACGCCGGCCTCCCGGGTGATGCGGCGGACCTCGCGCAGCCAGGTGATGGACGCCGGATTGACCCCGCCCTCCCCCTGGATCGGCTCGACGATCAGCGCCGCCGGCGGCAGCACCCCGCTTTCCGGATCGTTCAGCATGGTCTCCAGGTAATTCAGCGCCGCCCGCTCGCCCAGCTCGCCCCCCAGGCCGAAGGGGCAGCGATAGGCATGGGGAAAGGGCAGGAATTGCACGCCGCCGTTCATGCCGTCCAGGTGGCGCTTCGGCCCATGGCTGCCCATCAAGCCGAGGGCGCCCTGGGTCATGCCGTGGTAGGCGCCATGGCAGGCCAGCAACTGGCGCCGGCCAGTGGCGGTACGGACCAGTTTGATGGCGGCCTCCACCGCATCGGTACCGGCTGGGCCGCAGAACTGGATGCGCGCATGGCGGGCGAAGCCCTCCGGCAACAGGGCATAGAGTTCGCGGATGAAATCGTCCTTGGCTTCGGTCATCAGGTCGAGGGTGTGCAGGGGGCGCTCACCGTCCAACAGGCCGCGCATGGCGTCGAGGACCACCGGGTGGTTGTGCCCAAGGGCCAGGGTGCCGGCGCCAGCCAGGCAGTCGATGAACCAGCGACCCTCGCTGTCCTGCACATGAATGCCCTGGGCTCGGCGCAACTCCAGCGGCAGCCGCCGTGGATAACTGCGGGCATTGGACTCCAGGGCGGCCTGGCGCTCCAGCCGCGGAGTGCTGGTGAAGCAATAGTCGGCGTCGGCGGGGACAGACGGCAACGGATGACTAGCGGACATGATCGTACTCCTCGAAACCCGGGTTGCGGGCGCTATGGGCAAGAGATGAATTCAGGTTTTCGGCAACCTCGGCCAGCAGGCGCGGATCGCGGACGATGCCTAGATGGTCGGCGTCGATCCAGCGGGACTGCGCCAGGGGGCGTCCCAGTCCCTGCTCCAGCAGGGACTGGCCGTTATGGTTGTTTTCCGGCGAGCGGCTGGCCCACCAGGCATGGACCGGAGCACGCAGGGGCTGCAGCTGCGAGTGCTCGCGCGCCAGGTGGTGCAGGTGGGCTTCGACGGCCAGCAGCTGCGCCCAGGCGCCGCTCTCCTCGATCGAGCTATCGGCTGCCACTGGCGCCGGTCGCCGGACCAGACCCGCGCCGGGGACATAGCCATCGACCAGCCCGACGAAGGCCACCATCTTGCCCAGGCGTTCGAGCAGACTGGCCATTTCCAGCACCAGGGCACCCCCCAGGGACCAGCCGAGCAGCCGATAGGGGCCGCGTGGCTGGGTCTCCAGCAGCATCCGGACATAGTCGCGA
Source organism: Pseudomonas sp. Snoq117.2 (assembly GCF_900110545.1). Taxonomy (NCBI): domain Bacteria; kingdom Pseudomonadati; phylum Pseudomonadota; class Gammaproteobacteria; order Pseudomonadales; family Pseudomonadaceae; genus Pseudomonas; species Pseudomonas sp. Snoq117.2. The sequence goes on from NZ_FOED01000008.1 coordinate 58,873, forward strand.
GCCAGTTGCGCCAGGCTGGTATCACGCCAGCTGGGGTCGAGGATCTGGCGGTTCTGCAGGCCCCAGACATCCCACCGGCCGGCCAGTTGCTGCGCCAGGGAGTAGTAACCCACCACGGTGCCACTGACCGGATGGGGGCAGAACAGCGGCGGCTGCCCGGTGCTGCCTGGCGTCAAATGGAGCCGCGGATCGGCGCCTTTAGCGGCAACGACGGGCACCGCTGCCGTGGCGCTGGCGGCGAGCGCGGCCAAGGCCTGGTCAAAGGCGGCGAGCAGGCGCTCCACCGTGGCAGCCGCATAGCGCTCACCGCTGTAGCGGCAGCTCAGCCCCAGCCGGCCGTCGTAGACCTGGGCGTTGATCTCCAGCTCCCGCAGCAACGGGGTAGCCGGATCGACCAGTTCGCCACAGGCTTCCCGGGCCGGGACGAAACGGCCGTCGCCCAGGGCGCCGTCGAGCTGGCCGAGGTAGTTGAAGGCCAGCGGCGGTTCCGGCTGGTCGACCAGGACCTCGGCCTTGGCCAGGTAGCGCAGCGCGCCATAGTCCAGGCCGCGCTGGCCACCCGCGGCCAGTTGCGCGCGCAGCCCCTGGAGGGTGGCGAGCGGGCTCTCTGCACAGCTCAATCGCAGGGGATAGAGACTGGTGAACCAGCCCAGGGTACGGCCCGGGTCGAGCTCGGCGAACAGGGCCTCGCGACCGTGGCCTTCCAGGGCGATGACATGGCCGTCCTGGCCGCTCCAGTCGCGCACCGCCTGGGCCAGTGCCGCCAGCAACACCTCGTCAAGCCGCGCCCCCAGCGCAGTCGGCGCTTCGCGCAGCAGCCAGCGGGTGCGGGCGGGATCGAGCTGCACCTCCGCCGTGCACACCTGGCCCTGGGTGGCGCCGCCCGTGGGATGGTCCACCGGCCAATCCGGCCGCGGTGCCAGGTCCTGCCAGAACGCCAGCCGGGCTTGGGTCGACGGCTGCACCGCCCAGCCGGCCAGGCGCTCGGCCCAGGCCTGGTAGGCCGGGGGCCGCGGCTCGTCGACGAGCGGCTCGTCGCGGCCCAGGGCCGAATAGATCCGCCCGAGATCGTCCAGCAGCAGCCGCCAGGACACGCCATCCATGATCAGGTGATGGGCGCAGATGAACAGGCGCTGATCGCCTTCTGGATAGTTCGCCAGGACCAGGCGCAGCAAGCCGCCGCGGACCAGGTCGAAGCTCCGCTGGGTACGCGCACAGAGGGCTTCCAGCGCCGCCGCATCGGCCACCTCGACCTGTTGCAGCAGCTGCTCGACGCCAACCGCGTCGCGGTAGCCGGCTTGCCAGCCCTGGGCGCTCGGCCAGAAGGCCAGCCGCAGGACATCGTGCCGTTGCAGCAGCCAGGCCACCGTCGCCGCCAGCCGCACCGGGTCCAGGGGCTCGCGCACCTCCAACAGCAAGGCCTGGTTCCAGTGCGCAGGGTTGGGCAGCGGCTGGGCGAAGAAGTGCGCCTGGATCGGCGTCAGGCGCTGTTCGCCCTGGGCCGGCTCCCAAGCGGGTTGGGTGGCGAGGGGTTGGAGACAGAGCGCCAGGTCGGCGAGTCTCGGGCTACGAAAGATCTCCTTGGGCCCCAGCTGCCAGCCCGCGCGTTGCAGGCGACTGATCAGCGCCAGGGACTGGATGGAGTCTCCGCCCAGCTCGAAGAAGCCGGACGCCCTACCAATCCGCTCGACACCCAGCAAGTCGCGCCAGAGTCCAGCCAGCAGTTCCTCGCGTGGCCCCTGGGGCGCTTCGTCGAGGGTTTGGCTGGCGAGTTCTGGCGACGGCAGCGCCTGGCGATCCAGCTTACCGTTGGGCAACTGCGGCAAACGCTCCAGCAGCACCAGGTGCTGGGGTACCAGATGGCCGGGCAATTGCTGGCGCAGCCGCTCCAGTAGCGCCGCCTCCTGCAGCTGAGCACCGCCGACATAGCCCACCAGGCGCGCGCCGGCCGGCGTCTCGCGGACCATCACCAGCGCCTCGCGGACGCCAGGGCACGCCTTGAGCGCCGCCTCGATCTCGCCGGTCTCGATGCGGAAACCGCGCAGCTTGATCTGCTGATCGGCGCGGCCGAGGTATTCCAGCAAGCCCTCAGCGTTGAGCCGCACCCGGTCACCGGTGCGGTAGAGTCGCTCGCCGGCGCGGAAGGGATTGGGCACGAAGCGTTGCGCCGTCTCGCCGGGCCGCTCCAGGTAGCCGCGGGCCAGGGCCCCGCCCAGGTACAACTCACCCTCCACGCCCACGGGCAGCAGGTTGAGATCCTGATCCAGTACATAACCCTGGCGCTCCCCGACCAGGTCGCCAATGGGCGCATAGGCGCTGGTGAAATCTGCGGTAGCCGCGGGCGCCCGCCAGAGGGTCGGGGTGATGACGGTTTCGGTCGGGCCGTAGCCGTTGATGACCCACTCAGGCTGCAGGTACTCCACCACTTCGCGCAGCAGGCCGCGATCATAGGCCTCACCGGCGAAGCAATAGGTCTTAACGCCAGGGCCACGGCCCTGTACCCGGCCCCAGTCGGCCAGTTGCCGCAGGTAGCTGGGTGGGAAGGCGGCCACGGTGATGCCCTCCTCCTCCAGCGCCTGCCAGGTCTCCTGCACGCTCCACAGCTCCTGGTCGCGGATGACGATCCGAGCGCCTTGGCTCAGCGGCGTCAGCCAGCGCTCCTGGGCACCGTCGAAGCTGATGGAGAGGAAATGCAATTCGCGATCCTGCGCGGTGAGTTCGTAGCGCTGCGCAATCCCCTGGCAGTGGCGCGCCAAGGGACCATGGGCCACGGCCACGCCCTTGGGCCGACCGGTGGAGCCAGAGGTGTAGATGACATAGGCCAGTTGCTCGGGATGCAGGACCAGATCAGGGAGCCTGTCGGACTGCTGGCTGAGATCCAGTCGATCCAGGGCGACCGCTTCGACCCCGGCCACCTGGGGTAGCCGGTCGAGCAGCTTTTGCTGGGTCAACAGCAGTCGAGCGCCGCTGTCTTCCAGCATCAGCGCCAGGCGCTCGGCCGGGTAGTCCGGGTCCAGCGGCAGGTAGGCACCGCCGGCCTTGAGCACCGCCAGCAGGGCGACGAACAAGTCGACACCGCGCTCGCAGGCCACGCCGACCCGGGTTTCCGCCGCGACGCCCTGCCCACGCAGCCACTGCGCCAGGCGATTGGAGCGTGTCTCCAGGCTTGCAAAGTCCAGCCGCTGCTGGCCGTGTACCAGGGCGATGGCCCGGGGTTGACGCCGGGCCTGCTCGGCGATCAGTGCGGGCAGCAGTGGCGTATCCGTATTGGCCTGCGCGGGTGGATTCCAGCGTTGCCAGGTGGCCAGGCCTTCGGCATCGAGCAACGGCAGGTCGCCCAGCGGCGTCTCGGGTTGGCGGACCAGGCCGTCGAGCAGGGTCAGCCAGATGCGCAGGAAACGTTGGGCGGTGGTTCGCTCGAAGAGGTCGCTGGCGAAGTCCAGGTAGCCGGAAATACCGCCGTCGGCTTCGTCGAAGGTGCCGAGCGACAGGTCGAAATGCACCTGGTCACCCGCACCGTCGAGGGCTTCGGCGGTCAGGCCGGGTAGCCGGGCCAGCGCCTGTTCACCACGCGCCTGGTGGTTGAAGGTCACCTGGAACAGGGGGTTATGGCTCAGGTGGCGCTCGGGTTGCAGTGCTTCGACCAGTTGCTCGAAGGGCAGCTCCTGGTGGGCCTGGGCGTCCAGCAGCCGGGAACGTACCTGGGCGGCCAGGGCACTGGCTGGCATCCGCCCGGCCAGTTCACCGCGCAGGACCAAGGTGTTGACGAAGCAACCGACCAAGGCCTCGGTCTCCGCCCGTACCCGCCCCGCTACCGGCACGCCGATACGCAGGTCGGTCTGGCCGCTGAGACGGAACAGCAGGGTCTGCCAACTGGCCAAGAGCAGCATCGCCGGGGTGACCGCCAGCATCTGGGCCGTACGGCGCAGGCGCTGGGAGGCGGTCGCATCCAGGGCGAAGGTTTCCCGCCCGCCGCGGCCATCGCGCTGGGCGGGGCGTGGGTGGTCGGCTGGCAGTTCCAGCAGCGGGTGTTCGCTACCCAGTTGCGTGCGCCACCAGGCCAGCTGTCGTTCGCCCTCCCCGGCGGCCAGGCGCTCGCGTTGCCAGGCGGCGTAGTCGGCATAGTCCAGCGGCAGAGGTTGTAGTTGCATCCGGTCATCGCCCAGGGCCTGGCGATAGAGGCTGACCAGGTCTTCCAGCAGCAGCCGCATCGACCAGCCATCGGCCAGCAGGTGGTGCAGGCACAGCAGCAGCAGGTGCTCGTCCGGTGCCAGGCGCACCAGGGCCAGGCGCCAGGGCGGCGAGGCTTCCAGGTCGAAGGGTTGGCTCATGAAGGCGCGGCGATAGGTGTCGGCCGCCGCCGCGTCCAGGGTCACCACCTCGAACTGGGGCTCATGCACGGCATGGATGAGCTGCTGGGCGCCCTGCTCGCCGTGGCCGAAGTTGGTCCTCAGGCTGGCGTGGCGGTCGGTGAGCCGCTGGAAGGCCGTGCGCAGCGCGGCCTCGTCGAGTCGACCCTGCAGGCGCAAGCCACCCGGCAGGTGATAGGCCGCACTGTCCGGTTCGAGCTGGGCGAGAAACCACAGACGCTGCTGGGCGAAGGACTGCGGCGCCCGGGCGGGCGTACCGGGCCAGTCACGCCGCTGCAGCGGCGCCTCGTCCACCTGGGCCAAATCGACCAGGCGCTTGGCGAAGGCCGCCAGGGTGGCGGCTTCGAACAGCAAGCGGACCGGCACCTCCCAGCGGTGATCGCGACGCGAGCGGGCGACCACCTGCAGGGCGAGCAGCGAATGCCCGCCGAGGGCGAAGAAGTCGTCGTCCCGCCCTACTCGCTCCACCTGCAGCAGCTCGGCCCATAGCACGGCCAGCTCGGTCTCGATACCCGGTTCCGGCGCGCGATAGGCTTGCTGGGTAATGTCGGGCTCCGGCAGCGCCTTGCGGTCCAGCTTGCCGTTGGGCGTTAACGGCAGCTGATCAAGCGCCAGCAGATGGCTGGGCACCATGAAATCTGGCAGCCGCGCCAGCAGCGCCTGGCGCAACGCGGCTTCGTCCAGACCTGGCGTCACCAGGTAGCCCACCAGATGCGGACCGGTGGCGCTCTGGCGCAGCAGCACCACGGCCTCGCTCACTCCGGCCAACTCGCGCAAAGCCGCCTCGATCTCGCCCAGCTCCAGGCGCAGCCCACGCAGCTTGACCTGGTGGTCCAGCCGACCCAGGTAGTCCAGGGCGCCGTCGTCGCGCCAACGGGCCAGATCGCCACTGCGATACAGCCGGCCACCCGGAGTGAAGGGATCGGGGACGAAGCGTTCGGCGGTGAGGCCAGGGCGACCCAAATAGCCCCGCGCCAATCCAACACCGCCGATGTACAGCTCGCCGGCCACGCCGACCGGTTGCGGGTTGAGGCGTTCGTCGAGGATATGGATCCGCAAGTTGGCGATGGGCCGGCCGATGGGCACCGCCAGGCGATCCTCTGGCTGGCAGGTCCAGTGGGTGACATCGATAGCCGCCTCGGTAGGGCCGTAGAGGTTGTAGAGCGCCACCTGGGGCAACCGCTGGCGCACGGCCTGGGCCAGTTCCGCCGGCAGGGCTTCGCCGCTGCAGACGATACGGGTCAGGCTGGCGCAGCCGGAAAGATCGTCCTGGGCCAGGAAGGCGGCCAGCATGGACGGCACGAAGTGCAGCGTGGTGATGCCCTCGCGGGCGATCAGGGCGCTCAGCGCCGCCGGGTCGCGATGGTCGCCCGGTCGAGCCAGCACCAGACGGGCGCCGGCCTGCAACGGCCAGAAGAATTCCCACACCGAGACGTCGAAGCTGAAGGGGGTCTTCTGCAGGACGTGGTCACCGGCATCCAAGCCATAGGCCGCCTGCATCCACTGCAAGCGGTTGTACAGCGCTGCCTGGGTGTTGCCCACGCCCTTGGGTCGGCCGGTGGAACCGGAGGTGTAGATCAGATAGGCCAGTTGCTCGGGATGCACCTGAAGCTCGGGGGCGCTGGCGGGCTCGCTGGACAGGTCCAGTTGTTCCAGGTCCAGTACATCCAGCGACAGCTTTTCCGGCAACAACGAGAGGGCTGGCCCATGGCTGAGCAACAGGCGGGCACCGCAGTCTTCCAGCATGAAGGCCAGACGTTCGGCCGGGTAGTCCGGGTCCAGCGGCACGTAGGCCGCGCCGGCCTTGAGCACCCCATAAAGAGCGATCACCATCTCCACCGAACGCAGCATGGCCACGCCGACCCGGCTCTCGCGGCCGATACCACGGCCGCGCAGATAATGAGCCAGGCGATTGGCGGCCTGGTCCAGCTCCAGGTAGCTCAGGCGGCGTTCGTCCAGGCACAGGGCCTCGCGCTCCGGATACACGGCGACCTGCTGGAGGAAGCCCCCCAGCACGCCAGCGGGCGGCAGTGGTGCATAGACCTCCGAGGTGGCATTCCAGTTGGCCAGCCGTGCAGGCTCGTCGGGCAGCAGTAGCGGCGCCTCGGCCAGGGCTTGCTGGGGCGCGTCGAGCAGCCCCTGCAAGAGCACCAGGAAGCGGGCGTGCAGTTGCCTGATGCGCGCCGGTTCGAAGAGATCGAGGGCAAAGGTCCAGCTACCGCCGAGGCGGCCGTCCGGGTCTTCCCAGGTCGCCAGGGCCAGATCGAACTGGGCCTGGGTGGCTGGCGTGTCGAGGATACGGGCTTGCAGCCCCGGCACGTCGGCCAGGGCGCGGTGATCGCGTCGCTGATGGTCGTAGCTAACCTGAAACAGCGGGTGCTGGCTGAGGCTCCGCTCCGGCTGCAGGTGCTCCACCAGGTGCTCGAAGGGTAGATCCTGGTGGGCCTGGGCGTCGAGCAGAGTCTCGCGCACCTGGTGCACCAGGGCGGTGAAATCCGTCGGGGTGGCGAGGTCCAGGCGCAACACCTGGGTGTTGACGAAGCAGCCGATGAGGTCGTGCAGCTCGGCGCGCGTGCGCCCCGCCACCGGTACCCCAATGCGCAGGTCGCGTTGCCCGCTGAGCCGACCCAGCAGCACGCCATAGCAGGCCAGCAGCAGCATGAAGGGCGTAACCTTCAGGGCATGGGCAGCCTGGCGCAGTGCCTTGGCCTGGTCCGCCGCGAGAGTGAAGTCCAGCCGCTGGCCGGCACCGCTGCGTCGCGCCGGCCGTGGCCGGTCGGCCGGCAGATCCAGGGTGGGCGACTCGCTGCCCAGCTGGGCGCGCCAATAGGCCAGTTGCCGCTCGCCCTCCCCGGCGCTCAGGTGTTCGCGCTGCCAGCGCGCATAGTCGGGATACTGCACCGGTAGCACCGGCAGGTTCGGTGCCGCGCCACTGAGCGCCGCCCGATAGAGTTCGGCGAAGTCCCGCAGAAAGACGCCGACGGACCAGCCGTCCGAGATGGCATGGTGCAGGCACAGCAGCAGGCGGTGCCGCTGTTCATCGAGGCGCACCAGGGCCAGCCGCCAGGGCGGACTGCTGGCGAGGGCGAAGGGCCGGGCGATGAAAGCCTGCAACAGGCCGGCGAACTCAGCCTCCTCGTCGACGCCTGCAGCGAGCGCCAAGCGCTCCACGGCCACGGATGCCGGCGGCAGGATGCGCTGGCGGGGCGGATCACCCGGCAGCAACAGCGTCCGCAGGCTGGCATGCCGCGCCGCCAGGGCGGTAAAGGCCGCGGTCAGGGCTTGCTCATCCAGGGTCCCCTGCAGCTCCAGGACCCCCGGCAGATGATAGGCCGCGCTCTCGGGTTCCAACTGCGCGAGGAACCACAGCCGTTGCTGGGGATGGGATTGCGGCGCCTCGTCCAGCGCCAGGGCCTGGAGTTCCAGCCCCTGATGCTCGGGCGCCAGGGCGGCGATCCGCGCGGCCTGTTCCGCCAGCTGCGGGGCCTCGAACACCAGGCGCAGCGGCACCTCCCGCCCTTCTTCCAGACGCAGACGGGAGATGAGCTGGGTCGCCAGCAGGGAATGGCCGCCCAGGGCGAAGAAGTCGTCCTGGCGGCCGACCCGCTCGACCTGGAGCAAGGCTTGCCACAACTCGGCCAGACGCTGCTCCAAGGCGTTCGCCGGTGCTGCATAGTCTTCGCTCGCTGCGACTTCAGGCGCGGGCAGCGCCCGACGATCCAGCTTGCCGTTGGGCAACTGCGGCAAACGCTCCAAGAGCACCAGGTGCTGGGGTACCAGGTGGCCGGGAAGGTGCTGGCGCAGCCGCTCCAGCAGCGCCGCTTCCTGCAACTGGGCACCGCCGACATAACCCACCAGGCGGGCGCCAGCCGGGGTCTCGCGGACCATCACCAGTGCCTCGCGCACGCCGGGGCAGGCCTTGAGCGCCGCCTCGATCTCGCCGGTCTCGATGCGGAAACCGCGCAGCTTGATCTGCTGATCGGCGCGGCCGAGGTATTCCAGCAAGCCCTCAGCGTTGAGCCGCACCCGGTCACCGGTGCGGTAGAGTCGCTCGCCGGCGCGGAAGGGATTGGGCACGAAGCGTTGCGCCGTCTCGCCGGGCCGCTCCAGGTAGCCGCGGGCCAGGGCCCCGCCCAGGTACAACTCACCCTCCACGCCCACGGGCAGCAGGTTGAGATCCTGATCCAGCACATAACCCTGGCGCTCGCCCACCAGGTCGCCGATGGGCGCATAGGCACTGGCGAAGTCCGCCGTGGCCGCGGATGCCCGCCACAGGGTCGGGGTGATGACGGTTTCGGTCGGGCCGTAGCCGTTGATGACCCACTGGGGCTGGAGATACTCCACCACCTCGCGCAGCAGGCGGTGATCATAGGCTTCACCGGCGAAGCAATAGGTCTTCACCCCAGGACCCCGACCCTGCACCCGGCCCCAGTCGGCCAGTTGCCGCAGATAGCTCGGTGGGAAGGCGGCCACGGTGATGCCCTCTTCCTCCAGCGCCTGCCAGGTCTCCTGCACGCTCCATAGCGCCTGGTCGCGGATGACGATCCGAGCGCCTTGGCTCAGCGGCGTCAGCCAGCGCTCCTGGGCACCGTCGAAGCTGATGGAGAGGAAATGCAATTCGCGATCCTGCTCGGTGAGTTCGTAGCGCTGCGCAATCCCCTGGCAGTGGCGCGCCAAGGGACCATGGGCCACGGCCACGCCCTTGGGCCGACCGGTGGAGCCAGAGGTGTAGATGACATAGGCCAGTTGCTCGGGATGCAGGACCAGATCAGGGAGCCTGTCGGACTGCTGGCTGAGATCCAGTCGATCCAGGGCGACCGCTTCGACCCCGGCCACCTGGGGTAGCCGGTCGAGCAGCTTTTGCTGGGTCAACAGCAGTCGGGCGCCGCTGTCTTCCAGCATCAGCGCCAGCCGCTCGGCCGGGTAGTCCGGGTCCAGCGGCAGGTAGGCGCCACCGGCCTTGAGCACCGCCAGCAAGGCGACGAACAAGTCGACGCCGCGCTCGCAGGCCACGCCCACCCGGATTTCGGTCGCGACACCCTGCCCACGCAGCCACTGCGCCAGGCGATTGGAGCGGATTTCCAAGGTGGCGAAGTCCAGCTGCTGCTGGCCGTGTACCAGGGCGATGGCCCGGGGTTGGCGCCGGGCCTGCTCGCCGATCAACTCGGGCAGCAGTGGCTCAGCCACGCTCGCTGGCGCTGGTGGATTCCAGCGTTGCCAAGTGGCCAGGCCTTCGGCGTCGAGCAGTGGCAGATCGCCCAGGGGCGTCTCCGGTTGGCGGACCAGGCCGTCGAGCAATTGCCCCAGGTGCGCCGCCAGCCGCTGGACCTGAGCAGGCGTGAAGCACGCGCGCTGGTAGTGCAGGTGCAATTCCAGGCGCGCACCGGCCATGACGGCGATGCTCAGCGGATAGTGGGTGCGCTCGCTCACCGTGACCGCGCCGATGGCTGGGGCCTTGGCGTTAGCGCCGCGCAGGGCGGCGTCCACCGGATAGTTCTCGAACACCAGCAGCGTATCGAACAACGCCTGACCGGCATGGCCGGCCAAGCGCTGCACCTCGAAGAGCGGCGTATGCTCGTGCTCACGCAGGGCCAGGTTGTGAGCCTGCAAGGCGGGCAGCCATTGGGCGGCGGTCAGCTCCGGTGCAGGTGCCTGGACCACCGGCAGAGTGTTGATGAACAGCCCCAGCAGCCGCTCGCTACCAGCGACCTCGGCCGGACGACCGGCGACGGTGGCGCCGAAGGCGACCCGGCGCTGACCGGTGTAGCGTTGCAGCAATAGGGTCCAGGCCGCCTGCACCAGGGTGTTGAGGGTGACGTGCAGCCGCCGGGCGGCGGCATCGAGCGGGGCCCGGTCGCGGACCAGGTGCTGTTCGCCACTGCGCGGGTCGTCGGCCGTGGTCGAGCGACCGAGGCTGTCGGCCAGACGGGTCGGCAATTCGAAGTCGGCCAGTTGCCCTTGCCAGAATTCGCCGCTACGCGCCGCGTCACGGCTGGCCAGCCAGGCGAGATAATCGCGGTAGCGACCCGGTGCCGGCAGCGCCGCGCCGCGGGTCGCCTGGAGGACTTCCGCCAGCAGCGCTGCACTGCTCCAGCCGTCGAGCAGAATATGGTGCAGCGTCCAGACCAGTTGCCAGCGCTCGTCGGTGAGCCGTACCAGCAGCAGGCGCATCAGCGGCGGCCTGGCGAGCTCGAAGGGGCGTTCACGCTCCTCGCGTTGCAGGTCAGCCAGGGCAGCTGGGGCCGCCGGGCGGTCGCGCCAATCCAGCTCGCGCACGGCGAGGTCGGCGTGGCGCCAGATGGCCTGGACCGCCCGACCCTCGCCGGCCAGCCGCAGGAAAGCGGCGCGCAAGCCGGCATGGCGCCGTAGCGCCTGCCGCCAGGCAGCGAGGAAGGCCGCCTTCGGCAGGCCGTCCAGCTCGACGCCTACCTGGTTGACGTAGAGATCGCCTGCCCCGCCCAGCTCGGCGTGGAACAGCAGCCCCTGCTGCATGGGCGTGAGCGGATGCAGGTCTTCGAGGGCGGCCAGCGGCAGCGCATCGAGTTGCGCCTGGGTCAGGGCCAGCAGCGGGAAGTCCGAGGGGGTCGCACCACTGCTCTGGCGGCAGAGGGCGAGGACCTCGTCCAGCGCCGCGCCGAAGGCCTCCAGCAAGGCCTGGATGCGCGCGGCCGCATGGCGCTGGCCGCTGTAGGTGCAGACGAAGTGCAACTCGCCACCGCGGACGGCGCCCTCCAGGGCCAGCTCGGCCTCAAGGGGGGTACGGGGATCGCGGGCGCGCCCGGCAGACTCGTCCGCCAGGCGGAAGCCGCCCAGCTCGCTGTCGAGCTGACCCAGGTAGTTGAACAGCAGCGAGCCAGCGGTTTCCGGCAGGTCCGCGTCGCCACGGGCCTGGAGCAGGCCATAGCCGAGACCGCCGCGCGGGATGAGTCTCAGACTTTCCTTGATGCGCTTGAGACTGGTGGCGAGATCCGCATGGTCGCGCAGCCGGACCGGATAGAGGCTGGTGAACCAGCCGAGGGTGCGGCTCAGGTCGAGCCCGGGGAACAGGTCTTCGCGGCCATGACCTTCCAGCAGCAGCCGCGCCTCGGCGTTCCCGCTCCAGCCATGCAGGGCTCGCACCAGGGCGGTGAGCAGCAGATCGTTGACCTGAGTGCGGAAGGCTGCGGGCGCCTGGGTCAGGAGTTCGCGGGTGCGCTCGGCATCCAGCCGCAGGCTCAGGCGCTGGGCGTCGCGCTCCCAGGCGCGCCCGGCGGGATCGTCGCAGGGCAAGGCCGGCGCCTCCGGCAACCCCTGCCAGTAGGCCCGCTCATCGTCCAGCGCCAGGCACTGCAGGGCCTGGACCCAGCTGGCATAGGGCGGCGTCGCCGGCAGCGGCCGGTCGGGTTCGGCGTAGGAGCGCGCCAGGTCGTCCAGCAGGATGCGCCAGGACACGCCATCCACCGCCAGGTGATGGATCACCAGCAACAGGCGCTGACCGCCCTCGGCGAGGTCGGCGAGCACGGCGCGCAGCAGCGGTCCCTGATCCAGGCGCAGGCTGGCCTGGGCCTCGTCGGCCAGGGCCGGTAGCTCGGCGCGGGTCACCGACGAATGCCAGAGCAGCTCGGCGTCTTCGCTGGCGCGATAGTGCTGCTGCCAGCGACCTTCGGCCTGGGTGAAGCCGAGGCGCAGAGCGCCATGGGTGGCTACCAGCCGCGCCAGGGCTCGGCGCAGTCGCTCGGGCTCCAGCGGCGCCTCCGGTTCCAGCAACAGGGCTTGGTTCCAGTGTTCGGGGCGCGGCAAGGCGCGAGCGAAAAAGGCGTGCTGGATGGGTGCCAGCGCAAAGGGTTCACGCGTTTCGGCGGCAATCTCGCCAGGCGTCTCCAGGTGCTGCACCACGGGGGCCAGTTCGGCCAGGGTCTGCCGCTCGAACAGCTGCCGCGGGCTGAACACCAGCCCCAGGCGCCGCGCGCGGGCGATGATCTGCAGACTGAGGATGGAATCGCCGCCGAGGGCGAAGAAATTGTCGTCCCGCCCGACCCGCTCCACCTGCAGCAGTTCGGCCCAGAGCGTGGCCAACTCGGTCTCGATACCCGGCTCCGGCGCACGATAGGTCTGCTGGGTAATGTCGGGCTCCGGCAGCGCCTTGCGGTCCAGCTTGCCGTTGGGGGTCAGCGGCAGTTGTTCCAGTGCCAGCAGATGGCTGGGTACCATGAAGTCCGGCAGCCGCGCCAATAGCGCCTGGCGCAACGCGGCTTCGTCCAGACCTGGCGTCACCAGGTAGCCCACCAGCTGCGGACCGGTGGCGCTCTGGCGCAGCAGCACCACGGCCTCGCTCACTCCGGCCAACTCGCGCAAAGCCGCCTCGATCTCGCCCAGTTCCAGCCGCAGGCCGCGCAGCTTGACCTGGTGGTCCAGCCGGCCCAGATAGTCCAGGGCGCCGTCGTCGCGCCAACGGGCCAGATCGCCGCTGCGGTACAGCCGACCACCCGGGGTGAAGGGATCGGGGACGAAGCGTTCGGCGGTGAGGCCAGGGCGACCGAGATAGCCCCGCGCCAATCCAACACCGCCGATGTACAGCTCGCCGGCCACGCCGATGGGCTGTGGGTTGAGGCGTTCGTCGATGATATGGATCTGCAGGTTGGCGATGGGCCGACCGATGGGCACCGCCAGGCGATCCTCCGGCTGGCAGGTCCAGTGGGTGACGTCGATAGCCGCCTCGGTGGGGCCATAGAGGTTGTAGAGCGCCGCCTGCGGCAGCCGCCGACGGACTTCTTGGGCCAGCTCCGCCGGCAAGGCCTCGCCACTGCAGACGATACGCGTCAGGCTGGCACAGCCGGAAAGATCGTCCTGGGCCAGGAAGGCCGCCAGCATGGACGGCACGAAGTGCAGCGTGGTGATGCCTTCGCGGGCGATCAGGGTGCTCAACGCCGCCGGATCACGATGCTCGCCCGGACGGGCCAGCACCAGCCGGGCGCCGACCTGCAACGGCCAGAAGAATTCCCAGACCGAGACGTCGAAGCTGAAGGGCGTCTTCTGCAGGACGTGGTCGCGGGCATCCAAGTCATAGGCCGCCTGCATCCACTGCAGGCGGTTGTGCAGCGCCGCCTGGGTGTTGCCCGCGCCCTTGGGTCGGCCGGTGGAACCGGAGGTGTAGATCAGATAGGCCAGTTGCTCGGGATGCACCTGGAGGTCAGGCGCGCTGGCGGGCTCGTCGGACAGGTCCAGTTGCTCCAGGTCCAGCACGTCCAGCGACAGCTTTTCAGGCAACAAGGCGAGGGCTGGCCCATGGCTCAGCAACAGGCTGGCGCCACAGTCTTCCAGCATGAAGGCCAGACGTTCGGCCGGGTAGTCCGGGTCCAGCGGCACATAGGCCGCGCCGGCCTTGAGCACCCCATAAAGAGCGATCACCATCTCCACCGAACGCAGCATGGCCACGCCGACCCGGCTCTCGCGACCGATACCACGGTCGCGCAAATAATGAGCCAAGCGATTGGCGGCCTGGTTCAGCTCCGCGTAGCTCAGGCGGCGTTCGTCCAGGCACAGGGCCTCGCGCTCGGGATGCAGGGCGACCTGCTGGAGGAAGCCCCCCAGCACGCCGGCGGCCGGCAGCGGCGCATAGGCCTGCGCGGTGGCGTTCCAGGCGGCCAGGCGCGCGGGCTCGTCAGACAGCAGCAGCGGCGCTTCGGCCAGCGGCTGCTGGGGCGTGTCGAGCAGCCCCTGCAAGAGCACCAGAAAGCGGGCGTGCAATTGCTCGATGCGCGCCGGCTCGAAGAGATCGCAGGAGTAATTCCAATTACCACCGAGGCTGCCGTCACCCAATTCCCAGGTATGCAGCGCCAGATCGAATTGGGCGCTACCGTTGTCCAGCGGCAGCAGTTCGGCGCGCAGCTCGGGGCCCAGTTGCAGGGCGTCGAGCTGCCGCGGTTGATGGTTGTAGAGCACCTGGAACAGGGGGTGGTGACTGAGGGTACGTTCGGGAGCCAGGGCGTCCACCAGTTGCTCGAAGGGCAGGTCCTCATAGGCCTGGGCCTCGCGCACCCGCTCCCGAGCCTGGGTCAGCAGCGCCAGGAAGTCCGCCGCGCCTGCCAGTTCCAGGCGCAGTACCTGGGTGTTGACGAAGCAACCGATGACGCGCTCGACCTCGCTACGCTGGCGCCCGGCGACGGGCACGCCGATGCGCAGGTCCTGCTGGCCGGACAGGCGGCCGAGCAGGGTCGCATAGGCGGCCAGCAGCACGGTGAACAGGGTGGTGCGCTGAGCCCGGGCGAAGTCGCCCAGCTGTTGCGCCAGGGGCGCCGGCAACGCGAAGTTCAGCCGCCCGCCACGCTGGCTGGGAGCCGCCGGACGCGGTCGGTCCGACGGCAGTTCCAGCACCGGGTGCTCGCGGCCCAGGCGTGCGCGCCAGAATTCCAATTGGCGCTCGTCCTCCCCGGCGTCGAGGCAGGCGCGCTGCCAGAGGGCATGATCGGCGTAGCTGACCGGCAAGGCGGGCAGCTCGGCGACCTGCCCCGCCAGCGCCGCGCGATAGCAGGCAGCAACGTCGTCCAGCAGCACCTGGATTGACCAGCCATCGGCGATGGCATGGTGCAGGCAGAGCAGCAGATGCGCCGGCGCCCCGTCGACGCCCCGCGCCAGGCCCAGTCGCCACAGCGGCCCGCGTTCCAGGTCGAAGGGCCGATTGGCGAAGGCGCGGGCCACGGCGGGCAGGTCCTGGAGCGTGACCTCGCCCAGGGCCTCCAGCGGTACCTCACTGCGCTCGGCGACCCGTTGCAGGGGGATGCGGCCCGGCCCTTGCTCCAGCGTGGTCCTCAGGCTGGGATGGCGCGCCGTGAGGGCCGCGAAGGCCGCCTGTAGCGCGGTCTCGTTCAGGCGGCCGTGCAGGCGTAGCGCACCCGGTAGGTGATAGGCCACATTGCCCGGTTGCAGGCGTTCGAGGAACCACAGCCGTTGCTGGGCATGGGAGGTTTCTGCACAGGCCGCCGCGGCGCCACCGGGAATCGGCAGCGCGCCGGCATCGAGGCCCTGGTCGCGCAATTTGGCGAGGAAGGTACGGCGCTGCGCCGGCGGCAGGCCGAGGAAACGTTTGGCCAGGGCCTGGGCTTTGTCGTGCAACATCAAGGGGTCTCCTCCAGCTCGTCCAGCAGCGCGTCCAGCGCGTCCAAACGGGCGTCGTCCAGGGTCTGCTCGCGCAGGGTGTCGATGAGTTCGGCTTGAGCCGCCACGGTGGTGGCGGTAAAGGCTGCGGCGAGGGGCACGCGCACGCCGAGCCGTTCGTGGATGCGCGATAGCAGCCGGGTGGCCAGCAGCGAGTGGCCGCCCAGGGCGAAGAAGTCGGCATCGCGGCCTACCTCCGGCACCTGCAGCAGTTCCTGCCACAGAGCGGCCAGCTGTCGTTCGGTGCCGGTTTGAGGCGGTTGCCCCGGCGCGGCGTCCAGTTCTGGTACCGGCAACGCGCGGCGATCGAGCTTGCCGTTGGCAGTGCGGGGCAGCCGTTCCAGCCAGAGCGCCTGGGTCGGCACCATGAACAGTGGCAGGCGCTGCGCCAGTGCCTCGCGCAGCGCGGCCAGGCTCGGGCGCTCGCCGTTCTGGGGCTCCAGATAGGCCACCAGTTGCGACCCCTGGGGCGTGGGTTGGGCGGCGACCGCAGCATCCCGCACGCCGGGTTGCGCCCGCAGCAGGGCCTCGATCTCGCCCGGCTCCAGGCGTTGGCCGCGTAACTTGATCTGGAAGTCGGTGCGGCCGACATACTCCAGCTCGCCGCGGACGTTCCAGCGCACCAGGTCGCCGCTGCGATAAAGCCGCTCGCCGGCCGCGAAGGGACTGGGCACGAAGCGTTCGGCGGTCAGTCCGGCACGGCCCACGTAGCCACGGCCTACGCCGGCACCGCCGATGTACAGCTCGCCCACCCCGCCACGGGGCACCAGACGCAGCCGCGTATCGAGCACGAACAAGTGGGTGTTGTCGGTCGGCTTGCCGATGGGGATGTCCGCCTGGGGCGCCCGCAGTAGCTGCAGGGCCACGTCGTCGGCGCACTCGGCAGGGCCATAGGCATTGACCAGCGGGATGCCGGGGTAGCGTTGCAGCCAGCGCGCCGCCAGATCCGGCGCCAGCGCCTCGCCGGTGGGCAGCAGCCAACGCAGTGCCGGTAGGGGCTGCGGCGGCAACTCCAGCAGCGCGGCGATCACCGTCGGCACGCATTCCAGGACGCTCACCTCGCCGGCAACAACGCGCGCCAGCAGGGTTGCTGGGTCTTGCACCTCGGCTTCGGCGACGATCTCCACCCGGCCGCCGAACAGCGGCGCGGTGAGGAACTGCCACACCGAGACATCGAAGCCGGTGGCGGCCGTCTGGGCGATGACGTCGTCCTCGCCCAGTTGCAGGAAGGGCAGCTTGCTCAGCTGGTTGTTGAGCATGCCCTGCTGGGTGACCATCACCCCCTTGGGCTCGCCGGTGGAACCGGAGGTGAAGATCACATAGGCCAGCTGGTCGGGTCGGCTGCGCACGCCGGGGCCGCCCTGGGGCTGCCCGGCCAGCAGTTCTTCGAGCAGTAACAGCCGCGGCGGTCTCTGGCTCAGCGTCAGGATGGCCTGGGCCTTTTCCCGCTCGGCCCGGGGCACCACCAGCACCGGTGCGGCGCTACCGTCCAGCAGCCGGGCACTGCGCGCCGGCGGGTGACGCTCGTCCAAGGCCAGGTAGGCAGCGCCGGCCTTGAAGGTGCCGACCATAAGGGTCAGCAGTGCCAACCCCCGCGGCGCCCAGAGCGCCACGACCTGATCCGGACCGACACCCTCAGCCGCCAGGGCGCGGCCCAGGCGGCCCGCCTGGTGGTCCAGCTCGCCATAGCTCAGGCTGGCCTCGCCGCAGCGCGCCACGCTGCGCTCGGGATGAGCGGCGGCATGGGCCTCGAAACGCTCGATCCAGGGCAATTGATACCAGTGCGGTTGCGCCGCGCCACGGCCCCAGCCGAGCAGCCGCTCGCGCTCATCCGCCGCCAGGGGCTCCAACTGCTCCAGGACGCGTTCCGGCGCCTCGATCAGGGCCAGCAAGAGTCGCTCGAACTGGTCCAGCAGGGTGCGCATGTCGGCGGCGGCGAACAGGCCGCTGTCGAAGGTGAATTGCAGACGCAGCTCGTTGCCCGGCAGCAGGACCACCGTGAGCGGATAGTTGGTGTGGGTACGGTTGGCCAGGGGGGTGATGTCGAACTCGCGCACGGCCTCCTCCACCGCGCCGCCCAGGGGCACGTTCTCGAAGACAAACAGCGACTCGAACAGCGGCTCAACGGCCGGGACCGAGGCCAGCTGCTGCACCTCGGCCAACGGCAGATGTTCATGCTGGCGCAACTCCGCGTTACGCGCCTGCAACTGCTGCAGCAACGCCAGCGCCGGCACCTCGGCGGTCGGCCGGGCAACCCGCAGCGGCAGGGTGTTGATGAACAGGCCGAGGGCTTCCTCGATGCCTTCCAGCTCAGGCGGCCGGCCAGCAACGGTAACGCCGAAGATCACCTCGTCCTGGCCGCTATGGCGCATGAGCAGCAGCGCCCAGGCCGCCTGGACGAAGGTATTGGCGGTCAACTGGTGACGCCGCGCCTGGGCCGCCAGGGCGCGGGTCGCCTGCGCCGACAATGCCACGGCTTCGTCGCGCATCTCACCCGAGGCCAAGCCTTGGCGGCGATAGGGCAAGGGCGTGGCCGCTTCCACCCCGGCCAGCTCGGCGCGCCACCAGGCGCGACCCGCGGCGGTATCCTGGGCCGCGAGCCAGGCGAGGAAGTCGGCATAGGGTCGAGCCGGCGGCAAGGCCAGCTCGGTACCAGCGACGGCCGCGCGGTAGCGGGCGAAGAATTCGCCCAGCATCAGGCCACGGCACCAGGCGTCGATCAGCACATGGTGATGGGTTTGCACCAGCTGGTAATCGTTCGGGCCGAAGGTCACCAGGCGTAGGCGCAGCAGCGGTGGCCGGGCGAAGTCGAAGCCCGTGCGGCGCTCCTCGGCCAGCAGTGCCTCCAGCGCGGCCAGGCCCTCCTCCCGCGGCCGGTCGCTGAAGTCCAGCAGGCTGACCGGCGACGGCACCTGGCGATGCACCACCTGGCGCCATTCGCCGTCCAGCTCCTGGAACCCGGTGCGCAGCGCCGGATGCCGCGCCACCACGGCCTCCCAGGCCTGACAGAAGGCCGCGGCCGCCAGCGGCTGGCGCAGTTCGTAGCGATCCTGCATCAGGTAGATGCCACTGCCCGGCTCCAGCAGGCTGTGCATGAGAATGCCTTCCTGCATGGGCGCAAGGGGCAGCACGGCTTCGTGCTCGGCCTCCGGCGCCTGGACGCCGGCGCCGTCGAGCAGCGCCGCCAGCGCGTCCACAAAGCCCTGGTGCAGCGCCTCGATGGCGGTCGCCGCGAAGCGTGCAGCGCTGTAGCGCCAGTCCAGGCGCAACTGGCCATCCCGCACCTGGGCATCCAGCACCAGGGCACTGGTCAACGGCCCCTCGGGATCGCGACTGCTGCGCAGCTCCAGCCCTCGCAGCGGGAAGCCGGCCACCGTCGGCCGCTCGAAACGGCCCAGGTAGTTGAAGGTCAGGCCGTCGCGGGTATCGGCCAGGTCAGCGCCGCCCAGGTAGCGCAGCAGCCCGTAGCCCAGGCCGCGCTCGGGCACCTCGGCCAGGGTCAGCCGCGTGCGCGCCAGGGTAGCGGCCGGGGTCGACTCGGCGCCCAGCACCAGCGGATAGAGGCAGGTGAACCAGCCCAGGGTGCGACTCAGCTCCAGGCTGCCGTCCAGCTCCTCGCGGCCATGGCCTTCGAGGGCGATGCGGGTGGCCGCGCGGCCCGTCCACTGCCGCAGCGCCTCGGCCAGCGCCGTTAGCAGCACCGCTTCGGTGCCGGGTAGCTGGAGCAGCCGCTCGGTCAACTCCGCCGGCAGTCGCAGCGCCAGGCTACCGGCGTCGCGGACGCGGCAGCTGCCATGGGGGTCCAGGCACGGCAGGGTCTCGGGGACCGCGGTGACCGCGTCCCAGTAACCGCGCTGCTGCTGCAACCGTGGATCGGCGGCGCGTTGCGCCAACTGCAGGGTCCAGGCGCTCCAGTCGCTGCCCGTCTCGCCCAACTCCAAGAGCGCACCGGCTGCCGCCTGCTGATAGGCCAACGCCAGGTCATCGAGCAGGATGCGCCAGGAGACGCCGTCCACGGCGAGGTGATGGATGGCGATCAACAGCTGGGGACGCTGCGCCGGCCCTTCGGCCAGCACCACGCGCAGCAAGGGTCCACGGGCCAGGTCCAGGCTGCGTTCGGCTTCGTCGAACAACGGCGCCAGCTCGGCCTCGTCGGCGACTCGACAGGTCCAGAGCAGCCGCTCCGGGTCTTCCTGGGCTCTTAGCCGCTGCCGCCAGCCGCCCTGCTCGTTCGGCTCGAAGGCCAGCCGCAGGCTGCCGTGGCGGGCGACCAGGGCCGACAATGCCTGGCGCAGGGCCGCAACCTCGATGGGGGCCGCTAGTTCGAGAATGACGGACTGGTTCCAGTGCGCGCGCTGCCGGACCGGCTCGCTGAAGAAGCGGGCCTGGATGGGCGTCAAGGGCAGTTCGCCGGGCACGGCAGGCACAGACGCTGGGGCCGCGGACGGCGCGGCGGCAGGCGCCGCGACCGCGGCCAGGGCGGCGATGGTCTGGTGTTCGAACAGTTGCTTGGGCGTGAGCTTGAGGCCCTGGCGGCGGGCCCGGGCGATGATCTGCAGGCTGAGGATGGAATCGCCGCCCAGGGCGAAGAAATTGTCGTGCCGACCGACGCGCTCTACCTTGAGCGCCTCGCTCCAGAGCGCCGCCAAGGCGGTCTCGACCTCGCCCTGGGGTGCGGCGAACTCGGCCTGGCGGGCTTCGGGTTCCGGCAGGCGGGCGCGGTCCAGCTTGCCGTTGGCAGTGAGCGGGAAAGCCTCGAGCACCAGGATCTGAGCCGGTACCAGCGCCTCGGGCAGCAGCTGCGCGAGACGCTCGCCCAGGCGTTCGCCAGTGAGCTCGCGGCCAGTCACATAGGCCACCAGCTGCCCACGGCCATCCAGCTGCACATGGGCCGCCGCCACGCCGGGTTGTGCCAGCAGGGCCGCCACGATCTCGCCCGGCGCCACACGATAACCCCGTATCTTGAGCTGGTCGTCGTTGCGACCGAGGAACTCCAGCCGGCCGTCCGCGGCCAGCCGTACTCGGTCACCGGTGCGATAGAGGCGCTCGCCGGGCACCCAGGGATCAGGGAGGAAGGCCGCGGCGGTATCGCCCGGTCGGCCCTGGTAGCCCCGCGCCAGGCCCGCCCCCCCGAGGTACAGCTCGCCGGCCGCACCGGCGGGGAGCGGATTGAGGTCGGCGTCCAGTACCCGGGCGCGCAGATTGGGCAGCGGCGTGCCCAGGGCGATGCCCGCTGTCGGCTCGTCGAGGACCGCGGTCAGGGCGCCCACGGTGCTTTCGGTGGGGCCGTAATGGTTGAACAGCCGGCACCCAGGCTTGAGTTCGCGAACCCGCGCGGCCAGCGGTGCCGGCAGCGCTTCCCCGCCCAGTACCAGGGCCGCGGACGGCAGCAGCGGCGCCGGATCGGCGGCCTGCAGCAAGGCGTTCAGATGGGTGGGGACGATCTTGAGCACCGCCACCGGCTGGCGCGTGAAATACTCGGCGCAGCGGTCGGCATCCTGGACCACCTCATCAGGTACCAGGTGCAAGGTGCCGCCAGTGGCCAGGGCGCCAAACAACACCGTGTGGCCGAGATCGGCGGCAACCGTGGAAACCATGGCGAAACTGGCCTGCGGCGGCAACGCCAGCCGCTGCAGCACGCCCTGCACATAGTTGGCGATGGCGCCATGGCTGACCACCACCCCCTTGGGCCGCCCAGTGGTCCCGGAGGTGTAGATCAGGTAGGCCGCCTGGGCCGGCAGTACCATGACATCCAGCGCCTCCGCCGACGCCTGCCGCCAGTCCGCCGTGGCGTCCAGCGCCAACGCGGGCGGCCCCTCGGGCACGGGCATGCCGAGCAGCAACTGGGCACCACTGTCAGCCAGCACCTGCGCCTGGCGCGCCGCGGGCCACTTGGGATCGACGAAGACGCAGGCCCCGCCGGCCTTGAGAATGCCCAGCAGGCCGACGACGAAGCTGGCCTGCCGTGGTTGGCAGAGCGCTACCCGGACCTCGGCACCAATTCCCTTGGCGCGTAGCGTCCGCGCCAAGCGATTGCTGTCGGCCTCCAGCTGGGCATGGCTCAGGCTGGCATCGCTGGCCACCAGGGCCGGTTCGTGCCCGGCCTGCGCCAGCCCCGCGCGCCACAGTGCCAGCAGGTCCGTTGCCGGGAAGGCTTGGGATTCACCGGCCAGTCCCGCTTCCTCCTTGGCCAGGCGGTAGCACGCCAGGGGTTGCTCGGCATCGGCCACCACCTGCTGCGCCAGGTGCGCGAAATCGTCCGCCAGCGCGGCGATGCGCGGCGCCTCGAAGAGGTCGGTGGCATAGGTGAACACCGCTTCGATGCCCGTCGCCAGGTCGGTGATGTCCAGGCCCAGGTCGAAGTGCGCGGCGCCATCGTCGAGCTGCCGCGCGGACAGCGTCACCCCGCCCAGGTCCAGCGCCTGGGGCAGTGGGAATTGCTGGGTGAATTTCACCTGGCACAGCGGATTCCAACCCAGGTGCCGCTCCGGCGCCAGGGCTTCCACCAGCAGGTCGAACGGCAGGTCCTGATGAGCCTGGGCTTCCAGGGCGCGCCGCTTGACCTGGTCGAGCAGGACGCTGAACGAGCGGGCGCCGTCCAGCTGGCATCGCAGCACCTGAGTGTTGACGAAAAAGCCGATCAGGCGCTCCGTCGCCCGTTGGGTGCGCCCGGCCACGGGAACACCCACGCACAGGTCGCTGCTGCCGCTATGGCGCTGCAACAGCAGCTGGAACAACGCCAGGCCGACCATGAACAGCGTCGCCCCCTGGCGTTGGGCCAGATCATGCAGGCCCGCGTTGACGGTGGCGGGCAGGCTGAAGGCGAAGCGCGCGCCGCGCCCGCTCTGCTGCGGCGGTCGGGGGCGGTCGCCGGCCAACTCCAGGCGTGCGGGCGCGTCGGCCAGTTGGGCCTGCCAGTAGGCCAATTGGCGCTCGCGGGCTTCACCGGCCAGCAGCTGGCGCTGCCAACGGGCGAAGTCGGCATAGGTGATGGTGAGGGGCGCCAGCGCGGGCGTCTCGCCCTCGGCAGCGCGGTACAGGGCGGCGAAATCTTCCAGCAGCACCTGGATCGACCAGCCATCGGCGATGATGTGGTGCAGTACCAGCAGCAGCCGATGGTCCTCGGCGTCTCGGCGGATCAGCGCCATGCGCCACAGCGGCCCTTGGCGCAGGTCCAGCGGACGGCGCACCAGGCTCTCGACCAAGGTGGCCTGGGCCGCCTCGGGCTGTGCGGCCTGGCTCAGGTCATGGTGCTCGACCGCCCCTTGCGCCAGCATTTCGATGCATTGCTCGGGCACCTCACCGGCACCTGCCGAGAAGCGGGTGCGCAGCGCCGCATGGCGCTGCACCAGGGCCTCCAGCGCCCGCTCCAGCCGTGCCACGTCCAAGCTTCCGTGAAGGAGGATTTCACCGGCCAGGTGATAGGCGGCATTGCCCGGCTCCAGCTGATCGAGAAACCAGAGGCGCTGCTGCGCGAAGGACTGGGGCGCGCGGGGCGCATCCTCGGCGACGGGGCCTTCCGCCGCGGCTTCGCGCGGCAGCGCGGCCACCCGCGCGGAAAAGGCGCCCAGCGTCGAGGCCTCGAACAGCAGCGCCGGATCGATCGACACCCCAAGCGACTCGCGCAACCGCGCCTGCACCTGCACCACGGCGACCGAATCCCCGCCCAGGGCGAAAAAATGCGCCTGGGCGGTCAGGTCATCGCGCCCGAGCACCTCGGCCCAGGCCGTGCGCACCTCGGGCAGTACGGGCGGCGCCGCGACCTGGGACTCGCCCTGGGCCAGGGCGCCATCGCGCCACTCGGCGAAGCTGTCCAGGCTGCCCGCCAACCAACCGGCCCGGCAGGCGGCGCGTTGCAGCTTGCCGCTGGTGGTGCGCGGCAGCGTTCCGGGCTCCAGCAGCGCAATGGCTCTGGGTGCGACCTGAAAGGCCTGAGTCAAGGCCTCCACCAAGGCCCCGCAGATGCGTTCGGCCGGTACCAGGCGGCGCACGTTGCGACTGATCTCCAGCGCCAGACCGATGCCCTCGCGACCGTCCTCGCCCACCAGGGCGAAGGCCGCCACCCGGCCCCGCCGCAGGTAATCGGCCACCTGCTCTTCCAGCACCAGCTCCACGTCCTGCGGATAGAGATTCTGTCCATTGAGAATAATGAGGTCCTTCAGCCGCCCGGCGATATAGAGTTCGCGCTCAGCGGCGATGCCCAGGTCGCCGGTGCGCAGCCAACGGCGACCATCGCGCTCGATGAAGGCCGCGGCCGTGGCCTCGGGATTGTTCCAGTAGCCTTGCGCCAGGCTGGGGCCGGCGACCCACACCTCGCCGGCGCGGGTCTCGTCCAGCGGTTCCAGGGTGTGCGGATCGACGATGCGCAACTCGTGGTCGGCATCGCACCAGCCGCACCCGGCCAGGCGGCCGTGTTGCAGCGCCGCCTCGGCCCCGGCGGCACTCAAGGCGTCACCGGCGAATCGCTGGATACGGAATTCGTCGGTCGGCTCGTGGGCGCAGACATAGAGGGTCGCTTCGGCCAGGCCATAGGCCGGGGTCAAGGCCTGCCGGCGGAATCCCGCGGCGGCGAAGCGCTCGCAGAAGGCATCCAGGGTGTCCACTCGGATCGGCTCGGAACCGGAAAAGGCCATGCTCCAGCGACTCAAATCGAGCTCGGCCAGGGCACTGTTGCTGATCCGCTCCACGCACAGGCGGTAGGCGAAGTCCGGCCCGCCGCTGACGGTGCCGCCGTATTGGCTGAGCGCTTGCAGCCAGCGCGCCGGGCGGGTGAGGAAGTGATTGGGCGACATCAGCGTCAGGGTGCCGCCATGAAAGATCGGCAGCAGCAGTCCGAGCATCAGGCCCATGTCGTGGTAGAGCGGCAACCAGCTCACCCATTCCTCGTCGCGCCCGGTGAAGAAGCCGCGCTGCATGGCCTTTTCATTGGCAATCAGGTTGGCATGGCTGACCATCACCCCCTTGGGCGCCGACGTCGAACCCGAGGTGTATTGCAGGAAGGCCAGCGCCGAGGGGTCCACCACCTGGGGGCGATAGGTCAGCGCCCAGCTGGCCTCGATGTCTTCCACCGCCTGGCACAACGCGCCCTCGGGCAGCGCCTGCGCCAGGGTGTCGGCATGGGCGGCGAGGCAGGCCCGCTCGCCGAGCACTACCCGCGGCTGGGCGTCGTCGAGGATGCCGCGCAGGCGCTCGATGTGCATCTGCCGACTGTTTTCCGGCGGGAAGGCCGGCACGGCGATGACCCCGGTATAGAGGCAGGCGAAGAAGGCCGCGGCGTAATCCGGGCCGCTGGGTAGCAGAAGCACGCAGCGCTCGCCCCGGGTCTGCCCGAGCCGCTCCTGCAGGTAGCCGGCCAGGCTCAGCGCCCGGTTGCGCAGCTCGGCATAGGAGGTCAGCTGCGGCGTCTCGTCGTTGGTCAGATGGCGCAGCACCGTCTTGTCCGGCTGGCGCTCGGCGTAGAAATCGAGGACGTCGACGAAGTGCTCGGCTTGATCCGCTCGGGAGGTCATGGCTTCACCTGCAAAAATAGAAGGCCGGACGCCGCCGTGGCAGCGTCGCGAAAAGAAAGGAGTGACGGGTGGCTCAGGCGGAACGCATCGCCACCGGCGGCGCGCTGGCCAGGGTCATGGCCTTGACCAGCTCAGCGGAGCGAATCGCCAAGACCGACAGCAGGGTGTCGGACAGCCCGTGGCTGACCTCGCAGCCACCTTGCAGGAACACCTGGACCGCGCCGCCCGCCGCCAGCGGCAAGCGGTAGTGGCGGTCGGGCTCGCCGTCTTGCAGATGCTCGCGCAGGCCGGCCAGCAGGTGCTGGTGGTAGTCACGGCGATAGCCGGTGGCCAGGATCACCACGTCATAGCCCAGGGTGGTGCGGCTGCCGTCCAGCCGCCCTTCCAGCTCCAGCTCCAGCCCCTGCGCGGATGGCAGGCAGGTCACCACGTCTCGCTCGCAGAGCAGTCGATGGCGCTCGTGACCGCGCAGCTTCTGCAGGTAAAAGAGTTGGTAGAGGTTCTCGATCAGCTCCAGGTCGACGACCGAGTAGTTGGTATTGCGGTACTCGGCGAACAGGCGTTCACGGCGCTCGGGCGATTGCGCATAGATCCGGTCGGTAAAGGACGGATTGAAGATCTCGTTGACGAAGGGGCTGTCATCGGACGGTTTGAGTGCCCCGCCCCGCAGGATCAGCGACGCCTCGACCTGGGGAAAACGCTGGGTAAGGTCCTGGAAGATCTCGGCGGCGCTCTGGCCGCCACCGATCACCGCCACCCGGCGCGGCTGGGCTGGATCGGCCAGCAGCGCCTCGATCCGCCCGCGATAGGCCGAGGAATGCAGTACCCGCGGATCGCTCAGCCCGGCGAAGGCCGGTGGTACCTGCGGTGTCCCACCAATGCCGAGGATCAGATTGCGCCCCAGGCGCCGTTGCAAGGTGCCCTGCTGATCGCGGGACACCACCTGCACCGCGGCCAGGCTACCGTCGCGGTACCAGGGCTCCACCGCCACTACCTCTTCACCGTAGTGCACCTGCTCGGCGAAGGCGGCCGCCGCCCAGCCGAGGTAGTCGTTGTACTCTTCGCGGCTGGGGAAAAAGGTCTTGAGATTGATGAAGTCCTCCAGTCGACCGCGTTCCTTCAGATAGTTGATGAAGGTGAAGCGGCTGGCCGGATTGCGCAGGGTCGTCAGGTCCTTGAGAAAGGAGATCTGCATCGTGCTGCCCTCGAGCAGCATGCCTTCGTGCCAGCTGAAGGCCGGCTTGCGCTCGATGAAGCATCCCTGGGGCTGGCGCTCGGGAGCCTGCTCGTCCGCGGCGATGGCCAGCGCCAGGTTGGAAGGCCCGAAGCCGATGCCGATGTAGTCGTGGACCTGTTCCATGCGAACCTCTCGTCGATAACCGGGTGGGATTGCCCTCGCGACACAGCACGACTGACAATCATTCTCACCTTCCTCGACGAACAGCCCTGACGCTTGTTCAGGGCTTTTTTGCCGATCCCTGTCCAGATCGGCGACTGCTTCTCACCTCCTAGCCGGCGATCTCCCGCAGGGCATCGCGACTGGCCCGCTCGCGCTGCTCACCGACCAGTTCCACCAGGCGGCCGCCATCCATCTTCAATAGCCGATCGGCCTGATCGAAATAGGCGTCGTCATGGGTGATGGCAAATACCGTCAACCCCGCCGCCTTCATCAGGGGCAACAGCTCCCGATAGAACAGCTGGCGAAACAGCGGGTCCTGGTCGGCGGCCCACTCATCCAGTAGGACGATGCTGCGCCCCTCCAGCATGGCCAATAGCAGAGCCAACCGCTTGCGCTGGCCCTGGGACAGGCGGGTATCGCTCAGCCGCCCCTCCGCCACCCGCACTTTGCGCTCCAGATGCAGGCGTCGCAGCCAAGTCTGCACCTGAGACCCCTCGGCAAGCGTGCCATCGGGCCCGAGCAGGCGATCGAACAGATGGAAGTCGGTAAAGACCGCGGCGAACAGCTGGCGATAGGCCGTCCGATCGGCCACGCCCACGACCCTGTCGTCCACCGCGATGACGCCGCGTTGCGGCTGATACAAGCCGGTCAGCAGACGCGCCAGGGTCGACTTGCCACTGCCGTTACCCCCCATCAGGAACACCGTCTCACCGCGCCTGAGCGTAAGATTCAAGGGTCCCACATCGAAGCCCTGCTCATCGCCCTGGGTCTCGTAGCGATACTCCACGCCACGCAACTCCAGGCGCTGCCAGTCTCCTGCGAAGGCCGGCACCGACTTGGCGAAATCTTCCGCGGCGGGCGCCAGGGCCAGAGCCTCCACCCGCTCCAACGCCACCTGCCCCGCCATCAGCGGTGGTAGCGCCCCGACCGCCATCACCAGCGGCGTGCGCAGGAACAGGATGGTCAGGGCATAGGTGGCGGCCACCTCGGTGCTGGCCCAGCCCAGTCCGTTCGCCAGGTAGAACGCCAGGCCGATGGTGCCCAGCACCATGGTGTTGGCCCAGTTGCTGGCGAGGGCGTTGTAGCGATCCGCCAGCGTCACGTGCTCGCGATAGGCACTGGCGTTGTCCTCGAAGTCCTCCTCGAAGAAACGCTGGGCGCGGGCACGATTCAGCGCCAGTTCCTTGCGCCCCTCGATCAGCGCCTGGTAGTCCGCATAGAGGCTATTCTCCGCATCGCGCAGCAGATGCAGATGGCGATTGAGCCGCGTCACCAGCAACCAGCCCAGGCCCAGGGTCAGGGTCATCCAGGCGAGCGTCACCAGGAACAGCGACCAGGACAACCAGGCCATATAAAGGAACGCCGCCAGGCTCAGCACCGCGCCATAGAGCAGCCCAGGCAGCTGCACGAAGGCCAGGGTGAGGTTGCGCAGGTCGCTGGATAGACTGGCCAGGATGGCCGGCCCCCCCACGGCCTCGATGCGTTCGATATCGGTATCCAACACCCGCTTCACCACCTGCCGCCGCAGATCGTAGACGAAGCGATGGCCCAGCGCGGTCAGGGCCACCTGGGCGCCGGCAGCCATCGCCAGCAACAGTAGCAGCAACCCGAGGAATTGCAGCAGCGCCTCGGTCGGCGCTGTCTGGACGGTCACCAACCGCCAATTGATGAAGGCGATCACCCCGACGCTGAGCAAGGCACTCCCCAGGCTGAGCAACAGCACCAGGGTCGTGGCCAGCGGGCGATAGCGCAGGATGAGGCGGATGAGGGTCATGGGCGACCTCGCTTCGGACAGTTACGGGCAAGACAGTTGCCGGTCAGGGAGTTGCGACAATGCACGGTAGCGTCCTGCAGCAGGACATTGACCAGCGCCGGCGAGGCACCGATCCGCCGGGCGACATCACGCTGGGTCAAGCCCTCAACCCGACACAGGGTGATCACATCCTGGGTGCGGGGCGGCAGCTGCCGCAACGCCCGGACCACTAGCCCGATCTCCTCCCGGGCCTGGACCACTCGCTCGGCGGACACCTCGCCCGGCACCCCTTCGGCCTGTTCATCGGGGCTGGTGAACCAGCGCTCCTCCAGCTTCCGGCGGCGCAGCTGATCGACCGCCAGATTCTGCACCACCCGATACAGATAGCGCGAAGGCTCCACGACCTCCCGGGAATCGCGCTGCTCCCAGAACTTGAGGAAGGCGTCTTGAACGATGTCTTCGGCACGCTTGCTACAGCCGAGCAACCGCGTCGCGATTCCGAGCAGGCGGCTACGGTGATGATCGAACAGCTTTCCCAGCGCCGGACCCTGAGCGGCGCCCCCCTGCCCGACCGGCTGCGGTGGTGAAGCCTGAAGGGTCGGCGGGGTGACCTCATCAAGGGGAAACCCGGGCTGACGTGACGCCTGAAGTGGAGCAAGCAGCGATAGCATTTTTGCGTCCATGTAAAACTAGGAACGCGAAACTCTAATTGATACTCATTCTCACATCAACGAACCGTTTAACGTTTCGTGATCCTGCTTGTTGAGCACTCTTGGAATGGGCGAGGGCCAAACCCTTAGCGGCTTAGCGAGTTTTGCGAAGAAGCATGCCTCGACAGTTATACCCGGCGCAAAGCGCGGGCAGGTAGAGCGGCGCCGCAGACTCTAGACAGCCGATGGCCACCGTGCCCGAGACCCTCTCGTTTTCCACCTTGGCGTTCTGTTCCAGTTCCTGGGACAACCGCAACAGTACCTTGGCCTTTTCGTGGAGTCGGCGCCCGCTGGCATGGCCCAGGGTCACAAGCCGGACGAATTCATCACCCAGGCGCAGCTGGATGGCTGCAACGTCATGCTGGAGCGGGTGTTGGCCTTCGCCTGTCGCTGACTCGATCATTCCAGTTTGCGGAATGCTGAAGTGACCAGAAGGCCCATTCCCTCGCGAAGGTTCTGATTCCAAGCTGGTAGCACCTGTCGGGACCACCCTTGGCCCCGATGCCTGCCAGGAGTCGGCTCATGCAGCTCTATCACACCCCGCTGTCCGGTCATGCCCATCGTGCTGTGCTCTTCGCCTCCTTGTTGGGATTAGAGGTCGAGCTGATCGACGTCGATATCCCGGGCGGCGCCAATCGCACGCCTGAATTTCTCGCCCTCAACCCCTTTGGTCAGGTACCGGTGCTGCGGGACGGCGAAACGGTGGTCGCCGATGCCAACGCCATCCTCGTCTACCTGGCGAAAAAGACGGGCCGCAGCGACTGGCTGCCTGAGGACCCGGCTGGTGCCGCCGCCGTACAGCGCTGGCTGTCGGTAGCAGCCGGCGAGCTGGCCTATGGCCCGGCGGCGGCGCGCTTGATCACGGTATTCGGCGCCCAGCTGGATGCCGACGAGGTCATCGCCCGCGCCCATGTCCTGCTCGAACGCCTGGAGGCCCACCTGGCCTCGCGAGACTGGCTGGCGGCCGCTTACCCGACCGTCGCCGATATCGCCCTCTATAGCTATTTGGCCGGGGCGCCGGAAGGCAATGTGGATCTGGCACCCTACGCGGCCGTGCGCGCGTTCCTGCAGCGGGTGGAAGCCTTGCCGGGCTTCGTGCCCTTCCCCCGGACCGCGGCAGGCCTCAGGACCTGATCGCGCGTCGCCTAGCTGGAGGTCACGGTCATGCACGAATCCCTACCCACCTGGCACGCCGGTGAAACCCTTATTCAGGAACGCCTGGGCGTCCGTGAGCGCATGGCGGCCCTGGGTCCGCGGGTGATCCGCTCGTTCATGCCCGACCAGCATCGGCAGTTCTTCGCGCAGTTGCCCTTTGTGATACTGGGCAGCGTCGATGCCGAGGGGGCGGCCTGGGCGACGATCCTGGCAGGCCAGCCCGGCTTTCTCGCCTCGCCCACGCCCACCACCCTGGACATCGCCGCCCATCTCTCAGCCGAGGATCCGGCAACCCCGGGCCTGGGCGACGGCGCCGCCGTGGGCCTGCTCGGCATCGAGTTGCATACGCGCCGCCGCAATCGCATGAACGGCACACTCAGCGTCACTGCCCAGGGTCTGCGCGTGACGGTGGACCAGAGCTTCGGCAATTGCCCGCGCTATATCCAGCTGCGCGATCTGAGCGTCGTCCACGCGCCAGGCCCGCCCCCGGTCGCATCGATGGAGAACCTCGCCTGCCTGGACGCCGATGCTCGCGCGTTGATTGCCGGCGCCGATACCTTTTTCGTCGCTTCCTATGCCGACCAGCAAGGCCAGCGGCGGGTCGATGTCTCCCATCGCGGCGGCAAGCCGGGCTTCGTCCGGGTCGGCGCCGAAGACCTGCTGACCATTCCCGACTTCAACGGCAATCTGTTCTTCAACACCTTGGGCAATGTCGTCGCCAACGGCCGGGCCGGGCTGCTGTTCGTGGACTACGAACACGGGGATCTGCTGCAGCTGAGCGGCACCGCCGAGGTGCTGTTCGACTCGCCGGAGATCGCGGCTTTCGACGGGGCCGAGCGGCTCTGGGCCTTTCGCCCACGGCGGATCGTTCGCCGCCGCGCCGCCCTGGCGCTGCGCTGGAAGGCCCAAGCCGGAGGAGCGTCGGACAGCAGCCAGCTGACCGGCAGCTGGCTGGAAGTCGAGCGGCGCCTGGAGGCTGGGGCCCAGGGCCGCCACTGGCGCCCGCTACGCATCGCCCGGATCGTCCAGGAGAGCACCACCATCCGCTCCTTCCATCTCGAACCCGTGGACGCCGCCGGCTTGCCTCCCTATCAGGCCGGTCAGTTCCTGCCG
The DNA here is from genome assembly GCF_900110545.1 of Pseudomonas sp. Snoq117.2. Taxonomy (NCBI): domain Bacteria; kingdom Pseudomonadati; phylum Pseudomonadota; class Gammaproteobacteria; order Pseudomonadales; family Pseudomonadaceae; genus Pseudomonas; species Pseudomonas sp. Snoq117.2. The sequence continues at coordinate 90,015 of NZ_FOED01000008.1, forward strand.
ATTCGGGTGACACCTCGGCCGGGCCAGCCCTACCTGGTGCGGACCTATACCCTGACCTCCCTCCCCGCGGACGGTCGCTACCGCATCAGCGTCAAGCGCGACGGTCTGGTCTCTCAGCTGCTCCACGACCAGTGGCGCGAAGGCGATTTGATCGAAGCGCGAATGCCCGCCGGCGACTTCACCCTGGCACCCGCTGGCACTCGTCCCCTGGTGTTGCTGGCCGCCGGAATCGGCATCACCCCACTGCTGGCCATGTTGCGGCAGCTGGTCCATGAAGGTCGGCGAACCGTCACGCTGTTCTATGGCGCCCGCACCAGGGCGGAACGGGCCTTCGACAGGGAGCTCGCCGAGCTGCTGGCCCAGGCGCCGGAATCGATACGGATGATCAGGGCGCTGAGCGATCCCTCCGACGCGCTTCCCGGGGTGGACTATGACGCCGCCGGACGCATCGAGATGGCGTTGCTGGAGCGCTACCTGCCCTTTGGCGACTACGACTTCTACCTCTGTGGTCCGGCTGCCTTCACCCAGGGGCTCTATGACGGCCTGCGAGGTCATGGCATCGAGGATGATCGTATCCATGCCGAAGCCTTCGGGCCGGCTGGACTGATGCGCACCGTCACGGCGACGGCGGAAGTAACCCGCCCAGCGGTGTCCACCGAGACCATTCCGGTGCGCTTCATGGCGTCCGGCCGGGAGGCACAGTGGACGCCTGCGGCCGGCAGCCTGCTGGAACTGGCCGAGGCCCAGGGGTTGGAGCCTGCGTTCAGTTGTCGCGAGGGGCACTGTGGCAGCTGCCGCACCCCCTTGCTCAAGGGCGCCGTTGCCTATCTCAAGGAACCCGCCGCGGCGGTGGGCGCCGATCAGGCGCTGCTCTGTTGCGCGCGGCCCGCGGCCGGGTCCGCGCCGCTGGAATTCGATCTCTAGGCTGGTCAGCCAGGCCGGGTCGACTACCATGCACCTCTGGCCGGTCCGCTCCGGCGCCGTGAGGAAGACCCCGCAGATGGATCGTTGGCAGGCGATGCGCGTGTTCGTGAAGGTGGCCGAAACCGAGAGCTTCGCCCGCGCGGCCCGGGAACTGCACCTGAGCGCACCGGCGGTGACGCGCCTGGTGGCCGGCCTGGAGGCGCTGGTCGGCGCCCGCTTGCTGGTGCGCACCACCCGCTCGGTGAAGCCCACCGAGGCCGGCGCCCGCTATCTGCAGGATTGCCGGCGCATCCTCAGCGAGATCGCCGAGGCGGAACTGGCCGCCGCCGGGCACCAGGTCGAGCCTTCGGGCACCCTGGCGATCACCGCACCGCTATTGTTCGGCCAGCTACACGTGCTGCCGCTGGTGCTGGACTTTCTCGCGCTCTATCCAGAGATGCGCGTCCGCACCTTTTTCGTCGACCGGCAAGTGAATCTGCTGGACGAGGGCATGGATGTCGCCCTGCGCATCGGTCAGTTGCCGGATTCGGGGCTTACCGCCATCCAGGTCGGCCAGATGCGGCGGGTGGTCTGCGCGGCCCCGAGCTATCTGGAGGCGCGCGGTACTCCCGCCACTCCAGCCGCACTCAAGGAGCACCGCATCCTTGTCTGCCAGGGCGCCTGGGCCTCGCCGGAATGGCGCTTCGCCCGCGGACAGCGGGTGGTGGTGGATCCGCTGTTGCTGTGCAACACCAACGAAGCCGCCATCGCCGCCGCCGAGGCGGGGCGCGGTCTGACCCGGGTGCTGCATTACCAGATCGCCCCGGCGCTGGCCGAAGGCAGCCTGCGGATCGTGCTGGCGGACCACGAGGAGGCGCCCCTGCCGGTGCACCTGGTCTATCCCCAGGGCCGCCAGGCGGCGGCCAAGGTCAGGGCCTTCGTCGAACTGGCCGTGGCAGCGTTGCGCGGTGATCCGCTGTTTGGGGAACCGTCCGACTGAGCGGGCCTATTGGCCGCCGCACAAACTGCGGCCAGGACGCGCCGAACGCGTTCTGCCACTGCTCGTGCAGCGCCAATTCGGCATCCGCCGCCGCCACCGCTCCCTAGACTCAGGGCCTGACCTGCCTTTGGGAGCGCCACCATGCCGCTGCACCTCGATCTGCAAGACCCCCGTCTGTTCAAGGAATCCGCCTATGTCGACGGCCACTGGATAACCGCCGATAACGGTGCCACCTTCGCCGTGGAAAATCCTGCCACCGGCGCCGTCATCGCCCAAGTGGCGGCGCTGGAGGCAGCGGAAACCGCCCGCGCCATCGCCGCCGCGGAAGCGGCCTGGCCAGCCTGGCGCGAGCGTCCGGCGGCCGAACGCGCGGCGCTGCTGGAGCGCTGGTACGCCCTGATGCTGGAACACCAGAATGACCTCGCCCTGCTGATGACCCTGGAACAGGGCAAGCCCCTGGGCGAGGCCCGTGGCGAGATCGCCTATGGCGCCAGCTTCGTCAAATGGTTCGCCGAGGAAGCCCGGCGCAGCTTTGGCGACATCCTGCCCGCCCCCGCCCGGGATCGCCGGGTGCTGGTGCTGCGGCAACCGGTGGGGGTCGCCGCCGCCATCACCCCGTGGAATTTCCCGAATGCCATGATCACCCGCAAGGCCGCGCCGGCGCTGGCCGCCGGTTGCCCGGTGGTGATCAAGCCCTCGGACCTCACCCCGCTGTCGGCCCTGGCGCTGGCCGAACTGGCCGAGCGCGCCGGCTTTCCGCCCGGCGTATTCAACGTGCTCACCGGGATGCCCGCCGGCATCGGCGGCGAACTGACCGGCAATCCCGCGGTGCGCAAGCTGTCCTTTACCGGCTCCACGCGCATCGGTCAGCTGCTGCTGGCCCAGTGCGCGGCCACGGTGAAGCGCACCAGCATGGAACTGGGCGGCAATGCGCCCTTCATCGTCTTCGACGACGCCGACCTGGACCTGGCTATCGCCGGGGTGCTGCAGAGCAAATTCCGCAACGCCGGTCAGACCTGCGTCTGCGCCAACCGCATCCTGGTGCAGGACGGCATCCACGACCGCTTCGCCGAGCGGCTGGCCGCCGAGGTGGCCAAATTCAAGGTGGGCAACGGCCTGGAGGCCGGCGTGACCTTGGGTCCGCTGATCAATCGCCAGGCGGTGGACAAGGTGGCCCGCCACGTCGACGACGCCCTGACCCAGGGTGCCAGGGCCCTGTTCGGCGGCCTGCCCAGCGGCCGTGACCAGTTCGTCGCCCCCACGGTGCTGACCGGTGCCACGGCGGACATGCTGCTGGCCAGCGAGGAGACCTTCGGCCCGGTGGCGCCGTTGTTTCGCTTCCGCGACGAGGCCGAGGCCCTGGCCCTGGCCAACGCCACGCCCTACGGCCTGGCCGCCTACTACTACACCCAGGACCTGCGCCGCGCCTGGCGGGTGGGCGAACAGCTGGATTTCGGCATGGTGGCGCTCAACACCGGCACGCTGTCGATGGAAGTCGCACCCTTTGGCGGCGTGAAGCAATCCGGCCTGGGCCGCGAAGGTTCGCACCTGGGGCTGGACGAGTACCTGGAGGTGAAGGCCTGGCACCTGGGTGGCCTCGACTGAGGCCCGACGGCGGCGGGCAACCGAAAATGCCGCCGCTCCTGACCAAAACAGCCGATCGCGATGCCGGGGCCAGCAACTTCAGCGTTACCGACCCCAGGGCCTGCGTAGGCTGGAACTCTCGCCCCTGCCTGGAGTATCGCCGCATGAATTCCGCTGCCAAAGCCACCGAACGCCTGCTGGGTTATCGCGAACAAGGCGTGCCCCGCGGCATCATCACCGCCCACCCCGTCGTGGTGGCCCGCGCCCAGGGCAGCGAGGTCTGGGACGTGGATGGTCGCCGCTACCTCGATTTCGTCGGCGGCATCGGCGTGCTCAACGTCGGTCACAATCACCCGCGGGTGGTGGAGGCCGTCCGCCGCCAGGTCGGGGAGATCTCCCACGCCAGTTTCCAGGTGATGGCCTACGAGCCCTACCTGGAACTGGCCAGCCGCCTCAACACCCTGATCGGCGATGGTGAGGCCTACAAGACGCTGCTGCTGACCTCCGGCGCCGAGGCGGTGGAAAACGCCATCAAGATCGCCCGTGCCCACACCAAAAGGCCCGGGGTGATCGCCTTTCGCGGCGGCTTCCACGGTCGCACCCTGCTCGGCGTGACCCTTACCGGCTTCGCCCAGCCCTACAAGCAGAATTTCGGGCCCTTCCCTGGTGACATCTATCACGCGCCCTACCCCGATGCCTTCCGCGGGGTGGACAGCCAGCAGGCCCTGGCCGGCTTGCGCGAAGTGCTCGCCACCCAGGTCTCCCCCGACCAGGTGGCCGCCATCCTGATCGAACCGGTACAGGGCGACGGCGGTTTCCGCCCGGCGCCGGTGGAATTCCTCCAGGGGTTGCGCGCGCTGTGCGACCAGCACGGTATCGTCCTCATCGCGGACGAGATCCAGACTGGCTTCGGCCGTACCGGCAGCCTCTTCGCCTTCCAGCAGACCGGCATCCAGCCCGACCTGGTGACGGTGGCCAAGAGCCTGGCCGGCGGCCTGCCGCTTTCCGGGGTGGTCGGCCGCGCCGCCATCATGGACGCGCCCCTGCCCGGTGGCCTCGGCGGTACCTACGGCGGCAACGCCCTGGCCTGCGCCGCAGCGCTGGCAGTCCTGGACATCTTCGACGAGGAAGACCTGGTCGCCCGTGGGGTCACTCTGGGCGAGCAGCTGCGCAGCGGTCTGCTCGACCTGCAGCGCCGCCACCCGCGTATCGGCGAGGTGCGCGGCCGCGGCTTCATGCTGGCGGTGGAGATGGTGGGCGCGGACGGCAGGAGCCCGGACGCCGCCCTCGCTCAGCAGGTCATCGAGGGCGCTCGTCAGGCCGGATTGCTGGTGATCAAGTGCGGGGTGGAGCGCAATGTCATCCGTTTCCTGGCGCCTCTGGTCACCACCGAGGCACAACTGGCCGAAGCCTTGCAGATGTTCGGCCAAGCTCTCGCCCAGGCTGGTGCCTGAGGTCAAACGTAACGCCGCCCGGCCCGGCTGTGGCAGCGCCAAGGGAATCCGACCATGAGAATCACGCGTTACCAGGCCCTAGGCTTTTCCTGCTACGGCACCCTCGTCGACCGTGAAGGGGGCATCCTCGAAGCCCTGCGCCCCCTTGTGGCGCAGGCGGGCCTGAGCACCCATCCCGACTGGTTGCTTGGCAGCTACCACCGCCTGGCCCACGAACTGCGCCAGGCGGCTCCCACTGCCAGCCAGACCAGCCTGCACCTGCGCATTCACCAACGACTGGCGCAGGAGTTGCAACAGGAAGCTGACCTGGATGCCAGCGTGGCTTTTGGAAACGCCACGACGTGCTGGCCGGTGTTCGAGGATGCTCCGGGCGCGCTGCAGTACCTGAGCAAGTTCTATCGATTGGTGTTGCTGGCTTCCCCCGATGACGGCGAGGCGGTAGCGGTCACGGCGCGGTTGCCTGAGGTGTTCGCCGCCGTGATCCCCAACCGCGGTGGCGATCTGCGCCAGGCGTTGGACAACACCCTGGAAGAACTCGGCTTGGCGCGTGGGGATTTGCTGCCCATCAGAGGCAGTGAACCGGACGATCCCTGGAATGCCCTGGTGGATTTTCCCCTGTGTACTCTGCGCCGTGATCGCTCGCGGCCCTGGAACCTTTCGCGGCAGGCCCTGGATGGCACGCGGTGCGAGTACGCGAGTCTCGCCGACCTGGTGCATGCGCACCAGACCGCCCTGCGTGCCTAGCCTGCCGTTCACGATTGCGAGGAACGACGATGGACGCCGCAACAAAACTGGATCGCATCGACATCAACATCCTGGTGCAGCTGCAGAAGGATGGCCGGATGACCAATGTCAGTCTCGCCGAAGCTGTGGGCCTCTCCCCCAGCCCCTGCCTGCAGCGGGTCAAGCGCCTGGAGGCGGCCGGCTACATCAGTGGCTACGAGGCCCATGTCAACCTCGCCAAGATCGCCAACTCAGTGACGGTCTTCACCGAGGTCACCCTTTCCGACCACAAGCGCGCCGACTTCGTGAAGTTCGAGTCCTTTATCCGCGGGGTCGACGAGATTCTCGAATGCCACCTCATCAGCGGGGGCTACGACTACCTGCTGCGCTTCATGTGCAGCAGCATCGGTCACTACCAGGAATTGATGGAATCCATCCTCGACCGCAACGTCGGTATCGAGAAGTACTTCAGCTACATCGTCATCAAGTCGCCGGTGGTCAAGAACGCCCTGCCGCTGCGCAGCTTGATCAAGGCGGGCTAGTACTCCCCAGCTCGACGCTCCGCCAGCATCCCGCTGCCGGAGCGCTCCGTGCCTAGCGCAGGATGCAATAGAGCTTGCGTACCGTCTCCCGACTGTCCCAGGCCATGGGCGTCTCCGCGGGTACCAGCACCGCCTCGCCCGCCCTGACATTGCAGGGCGCTTCACCCTCGACGGCCAAAGTCACCGAGCCGGCATAGAGCAGCATCAGTTCGCAATGGGATTGGTCACTGCCTTGCGCACGTAGCCGGTGCATTCCCACATCCCTACCCGCAGGGCGCCGCCGCCGCTTTCGAACAGGTCGCAGCCCGTGGCAGTGGGCGCCGGGCTGAGCAGCACGCTGGCGGCCGGTGGCGGCGAAGGCTCACGCACGGCGGCCGGGTCCAGCAGCAACGGCGCCGACGGCATCGGGCCTTCGCTGGCGCGACCGGGAAAGGCCATGAACAGGCGGCGTAGCTCGCCACTGTGGCGCCAGCGGCAACTCAGGCCACGCGGCAGGATGAAAGCATCGCCGGCCTTGAGCTGCAGGGCGCCACCGGCCCACTCCAGCTGCAACTCGCCCGCTTCGAGAATGCTCACTTCCACCCAGGGAAAGTCATCCAGCTGGCAATCGGCGGAGTGGCTGATGGCGCTCCCCATGACATAGCCCAGGCGGCCATCGTGCAGGTGCAGTTCCCGGCCAGCGGCCAGGGGATCATCGTGCAGGGGTTGCAGCGCGCGCGGCAGCTGGCGGTCATTGGGCGGTTGGCAGTAGTGCAACAGGGGCATGGCGAATCCTCACGACCAGAGGCGCGGCGGGCATGCCGCGGACAGGGTCAGTATCGACCGCCAAGACGGCTGGGATATGGCGTTTCCGGCGCGAGGCAGCACAGAAGCTGCCGTTTTTCCCAGATGCGGCGCAGTTTCCGCCGCACCACCGATCATGACGGCGACGCCTGGGATTTCAGGACAAACTACCGCCCCCTTGCGCCATCCTTGAGCTTTGCCGGAGACCTTCCCATGACGCTGCTCTACAAGGCCGATCCCGAACGCGGCCAGGCCTGGCGCCGCCTGTTCCAGGAACGCGCGCCCGATATCGAATTTCGCCAGTGGCCGGAGGTGGGCAACGCCGACGAGGTCCGCTACCTGGCCTGCTGGCAACCACCGCAGGACCTCGCCCAGCGCTTTCCCAACCTGGAGGTGCTGTTCGCCACCTCGGCCGGGGTCGATCAGTTCGACCTGAGCCTGCTGCCTGCCGACGTGCCGGTGGTGCGAATGCTCGATCCTGGTATCGTCGCCGGCATGGTGGAGTACGCGACGCTCATGGTGCTGGCCCTGCATCGCCAGCTGCCGCGCTACCTCGACCAGCAAGGCGCGGGGCGCTGGCAGGAACATGCCCTGGTGACAGCGGAGAACAGACGCGTCGGGGTACTCGGCCTTGGCCAGATCGGCCAGGCGGTGCTGGAGTGCCTGAAGAGCTTCGGCTTCGCGTTGTCGGGCTGGTCGCGATCGCCCCATGAGCTGCCAGGGGTACGCTGTCATGCCGGTCCCGAGCAGCTGCCGGCGTTTCTCGCCGATTGCGAGATCCTCATCTGCCTGCTGCCCCTGACCCCGGAAACGCGTGGAATTCTCGATGCCGAACTGTTCGCCGCCCTGCCTCGTGGCGCCAGCCTGATCAACCTGGGCCGTGGCGCCCAGCTGGTGGAAGCCGATCTGCTGGCGGCGCTGGACAGCGGTCAGCTGAGCCAGGCGATGCTGGACGTGGTGGAGCCGGAACCGCCCACGGCCGACCATCCCTTCTGGCAGCATCCGCGCATCTGGCTGACGCCCCACGTGGGCGCCATGACGGTGCCGGAAACGGCCTTCACGGTCTTGCTGGACAACATCCGCCGCCATCAGCGCGGCGAGCCGCTGCGTGGGCTGGTCGATCGGCAGCGGGGGTACTAGTCGAGAGGCGGGGTGGCCTTAGCCCAAGGCCACTCGCAACCGTCCGAGCAAGGCATCACAGGCTTCCAGCTGGCTGATCTCGACGTACTCATCGGGCTTGTGCGCCTGCTCGATGCTGCCGGGCCCGCAGACCACCACCGGGGTGTCCAGACGATTGGCGAAGAGGCCGCCCTCGGTGCCGAAGGCCACCTTGAGCTGGGCAGTGCCGGGCTCGACCAGGGTCTGCAGGAAGCGCACGGCTTCGACACTGGGATGGGTGTCCAGGCCTGGATAGGCATTGACCGTCTCGATCTCGATGGCAGCCTTGGCTGACGTCTGCCGCGCCTCCCTGACCAGGCGGTCCGCCGTTTCCTGCAGCTTGGCCACCAGGCTGGCGGGATCGTCCGCCGGCAGGTGGCGGATCTCGAAATCCAGGGTGCAGAGATTGGGCACGATATTCAGCGCCTTGCCGCCATCGATCCGGCCGACATGCAGGGTGGTGTAGGGAATGTCGTAGGCCGCGTCACGGGCGCCCTCTTCCGCCAGGCGCCGCTGGCTGGTGCGCAGGGCCGTGACCAGATCGCTGGCCAGGTGGATGGCGTTGACGTGCAGCGGGGCGCGCGAAGAGTGCCCTTCCTGGCCTTGGCAGTGGGCGCGCAACGCCGCCTTGCCTTTGTGGCCAAGGGCGACCTGCATGTTCGTGGGTTCGCCGACGATGCAGAGGAAAGGCCGCACCGGAGTCAGCTCCAGCACCTCCAGCAGTCGCCGTACACCGACGCAACCAATCTCCTCGTCGTGGGAGAGCGCCAACTGCAGGGGTCGTTTCAGCGGTTCACCGCGAGCGGCGTCCAGCAGGGCCACCACCGCGCAGGCGACGAAACCCTTCATGTCGCAGGCACCGCGCCCGTAGATCCGGCCGTCCTGCAGGGTGCCGGCGAAGGGTGGCAAGGTCCAGGCCTGGCCTTCCACCGGCACCACATCGGTATGCCCGGACAACAGCACCCCCGGTACGTCGGTAGGCCCCACGCTGGCGAAGAGATTGGCCTTGCGGCCGCTCTCGTCCAGCACCAGCCGGCAGGCGATGCCGGCGGCTTCCAGCAACCCCTGCACATGCCTGATCAGCGCCAGGTTGGAGTCGGCGGAAACGGTGGGGAAGCCGATCAGGGTGCGCAGCAGATCCTGGCTGTTCATCCGGCAAGGCTCTCCCGGCGCGGTTGCGCGAAACGGGCCACGTCGAAAGCCGCCAGGGGGGTGTCGGTATGGCCGGTGGCGATCAGCTCGGCCATGGTGTCCCCTACCCCCGGGCCGAGCTGGAAGCCGGCGCCACAGAAGCCGAAGGCGTAGTAAAGCCCCTCGACCTGGCTGCTGGGGCCCATGATCGGTAGGTCGTCAGCGATGTAACCCTCGACCCCGCTCCAGGTACGGATCACGCTGACCCGCCCCAGGGCCGGCGCCAGGCGGCGCAGCTGGGTGAGCTGATTGAGCAGGCCGTGGGGTTCGGCGCGGGCCAGACGGGTGTCCAGATCCGGCCGGATGCGGAAGCAGCCGCCGAAGATCACGTTGCCGCGCGGGATCTGGCGGAAGTAGATGGTCTCGCTCACCAGCGGCGAAGACACGCCCACCGCCTCCCTGAAGACATAGGGCAAGGGCTCGGTGACCCCCATTTGCGGGCCATGGGTCTCGATGGGCACCGGCTCGCCGAACTGGCTCGACAGCCGGCTGCCCCAGGCCCCGGCGGTGATCAGCAATCGTGGCGCCTGGTAGCGGCGACCATCGGCGGCCTGCACCAGGAAGTCACCGCCCGGCTTGGTGACCTGGGTGATCTCGACCCCTTCCTGGAGATTGACGCCTTCGCGCACCGCAGCGCGAGCGAACGCCGGGGCGGCCAAGCGCGGATTGGCATGGCCATCGTGGGGTGCATAGGATCCCGCCACCACCTCAGGCCCCAGGTAGGGAAACTTCTCGTGCAGCGCCGCGCCTTCGAGCACCTGCAGCTCCAGGGCGGCGGTTTCCGGCGCCTGTGCATACTCGTGCAGCATGGCGATGCGCGACGAATCGTAGACCACCCGCAGATGACCGCCTGGAATGAACTCCAGATCCTCTCCGATAAGCTCCGGTAGCCGACCCCAGACCCCCCGCGAGCGCGTGGCGAGCGCTACCTGACTCAGGTAGCGCCCCTGACGGCGGACATTGCCGAAATTGGTGCCACTGGCGAAGCGCCCGACCTGGTCACGCTCCAGCAGGAGCACCGACAAGCCCCGGCGCCGCAGGAAAAAGGCGCTGGCGCTGCCCATGATGCCGGCGCCGACGATGATGACGTCGGCCTGGTTGGCGGCATTCTGGCTCATGATGAAACCTCCTCTTCGCTGGTAATGATCCCCAGCGGCAATGGCCGGACCGGCGCCTGGCCACGCAGGCGGCCGACGGTCTCGACCGGCACCCCGGATTCGGCGGCGATGATCTCCGCTCCGGCCTGGGCGCAATAGCGACCCTGGCAGCGACCCATGCCGACGCGGCTGAAGGCCTTGGCGCGATTGGCCTCGCGAGCGCCCTTCTCACGGACCACGGCGCGCAACTCGCCGGCGGTGATGCCTTCGCAGCGGCAAACCACCCCCGTGTCCGGCAGGCTCGCCATCTGCCTGGCCGGCCAGGGGAAGGCTTCGGCCAGGCCCAGGCGGAAGCGCTCTTGCACCGCCAAGCCCTCGCGGCAGCGCTCGGCAAGCCCCGTGGGCGGCGTGCGGCCGAGATCGGTCAGGACCGCGCAGGCGGCCAGTTGCCCGGCCAGCTCGGCGCCGTCGGCGCCCCGTACCCGCGCCCCATCCCCGGCGGCATAGACGCCGGGCGTGGAGGTGCGGCCGTCGCCGTCCAGTTGCAGTACCCACTGGCCGGTCGCCTGCTCGAACTCGAAGGCGCAGCGGGCCAGATCGGCCAGTTGGGTTTCCGGACGCAGGTGGTAGCCCAGCCCCACGGCGTCGCCGACCACCTCCTGACGCAGTCCGCGGGCATCGGCGAAGGCCACGCCACGCACGCCCTGCTCGGCATCGCCCAGGATCTCCAGCGGGGTGACGCCCAGGTGCAAGGGCACCCCGGCGCGCTTGAGCGAGGCCATGAGCTGCACGCCCTTCCAGGCCACACCCGGGCGGGCCAGCAGCTTGGGGGTGGCGAGGGCGCGCAGGCGCAGGGGCGCGGTATCGAGCACCGCCGCCACCGTGGCCCCGGCCTGCTGATACTGGCTGGCGACCAGATAGAGCAAGGGACCGCTGCCCATGAAGATCACCCGCCGGCCGATGGACACCGCCTGGGCCTTGAGGGCGATCTGGGCGCCGCCCAGGGTATAGGTGCCGGCCAGGTTCCAGCCCGGTACCGGCAGCAGGCGGTCGCTTGCGCCGGTACAGAGCACCAGGGCGTCGAAGTCCAGGGTCCGCTGGCGATTGCCCTGCACCGTGTAGAGGGTGCGCTCGTGCAGGTGCCAGGCCAGGGTGTCGGGGCGGTAATCGAGGCGTCCGCGCAGGCCGTCGAAGGTGCGGTGCAGGTCCTCTGCCTTGGCCGCCTCGCTGCCATAGAGGGTGGCATAGGCCCGCTGGAAGCCCTCGGGCTGACGACGATAGATCTGACCGCCGTCGCGCCGATTCTCGTCGATCACCACCGGGGTGACGCCGGCGGCCAGCAGGGTCTCGGCGCACCGCACGCCGGCCGGACCGGCGCCGACGATGACCACCCGGGGAGTGCTCTTGCCCGGTTGGGCTAGGCCAGATTCCATATGGCCTCCGGTTGCGCGGTGAGGATCTGCAGCCCTTCGCGGACCTCGGTGCCGCAGGCACGCAGGCGCTCGCCCTCGGCGGTCCACACCCAGCAATCCTGACAGGCGCCCATCAGGCAGAAGCCGGCACGGCGCTCGTCACCGAATTCGGAACGCCGCAGCGCCGGGCCGTTGGCGAGCAAGGCGACCATCAGGGTATCGCCGACCAGGGCCGTGACCGGCAGGCCATCGACGGTGAGACTGACCTGCGGCCGGCCGGTTTCGGCGAGTCGCTGGAAGCGGGAAGTCATGCGCGAACTCCTTGGGAATGCAGCACGGCGCCACCCTGCAGACGTTGCAGGGTCTCGCCATCATGGTGACAGAGGATGCGGTTGCCGCCGGCCAGCGTCTGGGGTCGTGGCGGCACCCGGTCGCAGCGCCCTTCCAGCCGTACCGGGCAACGCTGCAGGAAGCTGCAGAGGCGTCCGCTGGCCGGAGCCGACGAGGCCAGGGGCAGCAGCGTGCGGACCGGTTGTTCTTCCAGCCAGCCCTGGCGCAGCGCGGGCACCGAGGCAGTGAGCAATTCGGTGTAGGGGTGCAGCGGCGGATGCTGCAGTGTGGCGGGGGTGCCGAGTTCCACGGGCTGCCCGGAATAGAGCACCAGCACCTCGTCGCAAAGGCTGCGCACCGTAGAGATGTCGTGGCTGATGAACAGATAGGCCAGCCCCAGCTCGCGGCGCAGTTCGGCGAGCAGGTCGAGAATGGCCGCGCCGACCACGGTATCCAGCGCCGAGGTCACCTCGTCGCAGAGGATCAGCTCGGGTTCGGCGGCCAGGGCGCGTGCCAGGTTGACCCGCTGCTTCTGGCCGCCGGACAGCTCGCCCGGTCGCCGGCTGGCCAGACTGGCCGGCAGCTGCACCCGGTCGAGCAATTCGCGAACCTTGCGCTGACGGGTGGCCTTGTCGAAGGCGTGATAGGTCTCCAGTGGACGCGTGAGGATGCGCTCCACGCTATGGGCTGGATTGAGCGCCGTGTCGGCATTCTGGTAGACCAGCTGCACCCGGCGGAACTGCTCGCGGGTGCGTCCTTCCAGGCCCGGCGGCAGGAGTTCGCCACCCAGGCGCACGCTGCCCTGGGCCGGCGGCAGCAAGCCGGCAATGACCCGCGCCAGGGTCGACTTGCCGGAGCCGGATTCGCCGATGACCCCCAGCGCCTGGCCGGCGCCGATACGCAGATCGATACCCTCCAGCACCCGATAACGCGGCAGGTCGTCGGCGCCGATGGGGCCATAGCCGGCCACCAGGTCCTTGATCTCCAGCACCGGCGCCTGGCTGTCGACGGTCGGCAGGCCACGTTCCGCCAGGGGTTCCGGCTGGGCCGCGGCCAGCAGGCTGCGGGTATAGGGATGGCGGGCGCTGGCGAGCAGCCGCTCGGTGCGGCGATTCTCATAGACCTCGCCGCCGTTGAGCACCAGGATACGGTCGGCCATCTGGGCCACCACGGCCAGGTCATGGGAGACGTAGATAGCGGTCACGCCACGCTCGCGGACCACCTGCTTGAACACCCGCAGCACCTCGATCTGGGTGGTCACGTCCAGCGCCGTGGTGGGTTCGTCGAGGATCACCAGGGTCGGATCGGTGATCAGCGCCATGGCCGCCATCAGCCGCTGCAATTGACCGCCCGAGACCTGGTGCGGATAGCGCTGACCGATGTGCTCGGGATCCGGCAGCGCCAGCTCCCTGAACAGTTGCAGCGCCCGCGCTTCGGCTTCCTGGCGCGTCAGTACACCATGGATCAGAGCGCTCTCGATGATCTGTTCCATCAGGCGCCGCGACGGGTTGAAGGCCGCCGCGGCGCTCTGGGCGATATAGGCCACGGTGCGACCGCGCAGGCGGCGCAGGCCAGCGACGTCCAGCTCCAGCACCTGGGTATCGCCGACGCGGATCGAGCCGCCGGCCAGTCGGCAACCCTCACGGGCATAGCCGAGCAGCGACAGGGCGATGGTGGTCTTGCCCGAGCCGGACTCGCCGATCAGCGCCAGCACCTCACCCTTGGCCAGGTTGAAGTCGACGTCCTTGACGATGGGGGTTTCGCTGCCGTCGTCGCCTTGGGCGACCACGCGCAGGTCCTTGACCTCTACCAGCAATTCCATCTCAGCGCCCTCCCCGGCGTCGCGCGCCGAACCGGTCGATGAGCAGGTTGACGCCCACGGTCAGGGTGCCGATGGCCAGCGCCGGCATCAGCACCGCCGGGGCGCCGTCGGCCAGACCACCGATGTTTTCCCGCACCAGGGAGCCCAGGTCGGCGTTGGGCGGCTGCACGCCGAGACCAAGAAAGCTCATGCCACTGAGCAGCAGCACGATATAGACGAATCTCAGGCCCAGGTCGGTGAGCAGCGGCAGGCGCATGTTGGGCAGCATCTCGCGCAGGGCGATATACAGCCGGCCCTCGCCACGGGTGCGGGCGACCTGGACGTATTCCAGCTCGATGAGATTCATCGCCAGGCTGCGGGCGATCCGATAGCAGCCGGGGGCATAACCCACCACCGCCATGACGATCAGCAAGGGCACCGAGGAGCCGAAGGCCGAGACCATCACCAGCGCCAGCATCTTGCTCGGCAGGGAGATCAGCGCATCGATCAATCGCGACAGCGGCTCGTCCACCCAGCGCCCGGACAGCGCCGCGAGCAGACCGAGACCGGTGCCGAGCACGCAGGCCAGCACGGCCGCGATCAAGGCCAGACCCACGGTGAAGCGGGCACCGTCGAGGATGCGGCTGAGCACATCACGGCCCAGGTAATCGGTGCCCAGCGGATGGGCGGCGCTGTAGCCGGCCAGCACCGCGCTGTCGCCCAGGGCGCCTGGGTCATAGGGCGCGAGCCAGGCGCCGAACACGGCGAGGAATAGCCAGAAGGCCACCAGGATGCCACCGAGCAGTCCGGTCAGTGACCAACGCGCGCGGCGACGAGTGCGCGGCGGCGACAGCTGGGCATCGAGCGTCTTGCCGTCCACCGGCAGGACGGACGCGGCACGTACGGGAGTCACGGGTCGGGTCATAGCGTTCTCAGCCTCGGATTGGACAGGATGGCGCAGAGATCCGCCAGGGTCATGAGCACCAGGTAGGCGCAGCAGAACAGCATGGCGCAGGCCTGGATCAGCGGCAGGTCGCGACTGGCGACGCCGTCCACCATCAGCTGGGCGATGCCCGGGTAGTTGAAGATGGTCTCGACGATCACCACCCCGCCCATCAGGTAGGAAAGACTCAGGGCGATGGAGTTGGCGATGGGCCCCACGGCGTTGGGCAAGGCATGGCGCAGCACGGCGCGCACCGGACCGACGCCCTTGAGCCGGGCCATCTCCACATAGGGACTCTGCAGCTGCTCCACCAGGGCCGCCCGAGTCATGCGCGCCATCTGCGCCACGATCACGCAGCACAGGGTGCCCACCGGCAAGGCATAGGCACGCAGGAAGTCCAGGGGGCCGGCGATGTCGTGGGCGAAGGTCAGCGCCGAGGTCCACTGCAGGTGCACGGCGAAGACCAGGACCGCGAGGGTCGCCACCAGGAATTCCGGTACCGCGACGATGCCCAGGGTGAAGACGTTGAGGGCGCGGTCCAGGCGGCCGCCGGCGTTCATCGCCGAGACGATGCCCAGGCCCAGTGCCAGGGGCACCGACACCAGGGCGGTGACCCCGGCCAGCATCAGGGAGCCGCCGAGCCGATCGCCGATCATGGCGGAGATGGGCATCTGGCTGGCCAGCGACTGGCCGAGATCGCCGTGCAGCAGGCCGCTCAGCCAGTGGAAGTAGCGCAGCAGCGCCGGCTGGTCGAGGCCCATCTGGGCGCGCAGCGCCGCGACCTGCTCGGGCAGCGCGAACTGGCCCAGGGCCTGCTGCGCGGCATCGCCCGGCAACAGCGCCGAGACGAAGAACACCAGCAACGAGACGATGAGCAGGGTCAGCAACCCGCCCCCGAGGCGTCTGGCGATGAGGGAAAACACGGAAAGGTCCAAAGCCACCTCCTGCTTGAGCGTGGAGTGGCGAGTCCTGTCCCTGCGGACCGACTCGCCGTCAGGCACCGGGCGTCAGGCCTCCAGCCAGACGTGTTCGGCGAACATGTAGCCCATGAAGCCCCCGATAGGGATGATTCCGTAGCCGCCGAGCTTGGGCGAATGGGCATCGATGGAACTGGTGAAGATCGGCAAGCCGATGCCGGCGTGCTGGTGGATCAGCAACTGCATGTCGGCGTACATCTGCTTGCGCTTGGCCAGGTCGGTCTCGCCACGGGAAGCCACCAGCAACTGGTCGAATTGCTCGTTCTTCCAGCCCGATTCGTTCCAGGGTGCATCGGACTTGAAGAACTGCGATAGCAGGATGTTGGCAGTGGGTCGGGCGTTGATGTTGCCGAAGCCCAGGGGATCCTTCATCCAGTGGTTGTCCCAGTAGCCGTCGGCACTGACCCGGTTGACCATCAGGTTGAGCCCGGCCTGGCGTGCCGACTGCTGCAGCACCAGGGCCATCTCGTTGGCGTTGTCGGCGGCGGTGGAGGTCACCAGCGGCATCCGCGCACCGGCGATCCCGGCTTTCTGGAAAAGGAACTTAGCCTTGTCCGGATCATAGGGCCGTTGCGGCAGGTCCGCGGCGTGATAGGGAGTGCCGGGCATGATCGGCTGGTCGTTGCCGATGGTGCCGTAGCCCAGGAACACCGACTTGAGGATCTGCTCGCGGTCGAACAGCAGCTTCATCCCCTCGACCACATTGGGATCGTTGAACGGCCGATTAGGGATGCGCATGATCAGATCGGTGTAGCCACCCGAGGTGTTGGCCACGATCTTGAGTTTGCCGCTCTGCTTGAGGCGGTCGGCGGAGCGCGGATCCACCGAGACGGTCAGCTGGACGTCACCGGCCAGCAGCGCATTGACCCGCGAGGGTTCGTCGCCGATGCCGATCAGCTCGATCTCGTCCAGATAGGGCTTGCCGGACTTCCAGTAGTTTTCGTTGCGCGTGCCGACGGTGCGCACCCCCGGCTTGAATTCCTTGACCTTGAAGGGGCCGGTGCCGTTGGCGGTGGAGAAGTCCTTGGTGCCATCGGCGATGATCAGGAACGGCGAGATGGCCAGTACGGCGGGCAACTCGGAATTCGGCGACACCAGGCGGATACGCACCTCGTCGGATGACACCGCGGTGATCTCGGCGAACTGGTCGGCCAGCGCCTTGACCTTGGAGCCCACCGCCGGGTCCTTGTGGCGCAGCAGCGAGTAGACGACGTCGGCGCTGTCGAAGGTCTTGCCGTTATGGAACTGCACGCCCTGGCGCAGCTTGATCGTCCAGGTCAGGGCGTCCTGGGTGTCGAAGCTGGTGGCCAGGGCCATCTGCGGCTCCAGATGGCTGTCGAAAACGGTCAGGCCGTTGTAGAAGAAATAGTGGCGCGCGTAGTCACCGGAAAAGGCGCCACGGGCCGGGTCGAGGGTATCGGCGGTGGACGAACCCGCCGCCGCGGCGCGCACCCGACCGCCGCGACGCGGGGTGCCGGTGACCGCATCTTCTGCGGCGAAGGCCTGACCATCACGGCCGAGCAGACTGCCCACGCCGGTCGCCAGCAGCCCGGCGGCGCCGAGCAGGCGGAGCGCATCGCGCCGCGACACACCCCGCTGCAGGGCCTCGAAGGCACGCACGCTTTCAGCAGCACCTATCAGGGGACTTCCAGTCTTTTTCTCGGTCATGTCGGCTCGCTCGTTGGGGGCTCTGTCACCAGCGCCGCAATCCCCTCCCCGGGCCTGCGGCACTGTCCTCGTGGCCGCCGTGTCGCACGGCCTGGTTCATTACAGCACCGGCCCCTCGTCGAATACCGTCGAATTGGGTGGGCGACGAGACAGAAAAGACCGTTTTGGCCAAGCCGCTCAGCATTGTTTGCGGTGTGCGTCGCCACAGCGCAGCGGGGCCGCCCATGCGCGGGTTTGGCGCGCTGCCAGCCGTCTCGCTGGCCAGCGGGGCGGCGTTTCCGACCAGGTACAAGATGCGAACGCCGACCCTCGCAGCAGCTTTCACGCCGCCCACCTGCCTGGCACAGGAGAAAATGCCAAACCGCCCGTTGGCCTGCAGAAACGAAAAAACCGCCCGCCTTGACGCTGCGGTTGGTTGGCAGGTCCGGGCGCGCGGTTCGTTGCTCAGGATCTAGGTTCTGTACGAAAAGTCGACGAGCGAAGGTCAGGCGAGGCGAAAAAGGCTGAGGAAGCGGATCGGACTCGCGCTCGAGTTTACGAGCGGTAAATGAGCATTCCGACCGGCTGGCGATCCAGGCCTTTTTCAACGAAGCATCACCGAGCGCAGGCACTTTTCGTACAGAACCTAGTGCAGGCGATCCTGGACCCGGTAATACAACCCTACCAGCGGCAGGAACCAGGGCTTGCCAAAGTGGCCGGAAATAGCCGGCCAGTCCAGCACCCGCCAGGGATTGGCCTGGCTGCGCCCTTCCAGCACCTCGGCCATCACCCGGCCCATGTGCACCGACATCTGCACCCCGTGGCCGCTGTAGCCCATGGCATAGAACATGCCATCCTGCTCGCCGGCGCGAGGCAGGCGGTCGGCGGTCATGTCCACCAGACCGCCCCAGCAATAGTCGATGGGCGTCCGGGCCAGGCTGGGAAACAGCTGGCCAAGCGCGGCGCGCAACACGGCGCCGCTCTTGGCGTCCTGGCGCGGATCGGACAGGGCGAAACGCGCCCGCCCGCCAAAGATCAGCCGGTGATCCGGCGTGGTGCGGAAATAGTTGCCGATGATGCGGCTGGTGACATAGGTGCGCCGATTGGGCAGCAGTTCGTCCAGCTGCGCCTTGGGCAGCGGCGCCGTGGCGATGATGAAGCTGCCCACCGAGGCGATGCGCCGACGAAACCACTGGAAGGGGCCGACGCTGGCGTTGCCCGTGGCCACCAGCACCTGGCGGGCGCGCAACTCGCCCTTGGCGCTGATCACCCGAAAGCTGCCATTGGGCAGGCGCTGCAGATCGCTCACCGCCGCGCCCTCGTAGACCTGGGCGCCCCGCCGCACCGCCGCCTCGGCCAGCCCCACGCCAAAGCGGCCCATATGCATCTGGGCACCGTTGTGCTGCAGCAGCCCTCCATGGAAATCGTCGGATGCCACCTCGACCCGCACCTGGGCGGCGCTGAGCAGTTCGACCTGTGGATCCACCTCCTGGCGGATCAGTTCGCAGGTGCGCGCGAGGTTGTCGTAGTGCTGCGGCTTGGCCGCCAGCTTGAGCTTGCCGGCCTTGTGGAAGTCGCAGGCGATGCCCTCCTCGGCGATCACCGCCTCCACGCTGGCCACCGCATCGGCATAGGCCTGGTAGAAGGCCCGGGCCTTTTCGGCGCCCAGGCTGGCGTGTAGGGCCGCGTAGTCCTGGGCGACGCCGGTGTTGCAGTGGCCACCGTTGCGCCCGGAGGCTTCGCCGATCACCCGCCCGGCCTCCAGCACCGCCACGCTGGCACCGCGCCGGCGCAGGGCGACGGCCGCGGAAAGCCCGGTGAAGCCGCCACCGATGACGGCGACATCCACCTCGCCCGCCACCGGGCCCGGGGTGGCCCCGGTAAAGCCCGGCGCGGTCGCGAGCCAGTAGGAATTGGACGATGCTGGGCCAAGACTCATGGGCGGGCGCTCCGGCAGCTCAGGGGGTTATTCGAGACCGACGACCGCGGCCAGGCCGCCGATGTCCTTGATCTCGGTGTTGCTGTAGAACGGCGTGCTCGGCTCATGGCCGCGATTCACGAACACCTTGTTCTTGATGTTCATGTAGTCGGCCGGAATGAGGTCGTAGCGAAAGCTCGACGACACGTGCAGCACGTCTTCCGGACCGCAGCCGAGGTTGTCCAGCATGTATTCGAAGGCCTGCAGGCGCGGCTTGTAGGCCTGGCCCTGCTCGGCGGTGAAGACGCGGTGGAAGGGCACGCCCAGCTTGTCGACGTTGGACATGATCTGCTCGTCGGCGGCGTTGGAATAGATCACCAGCGGGATCTTGTCGGCGATCTTGGCCAGGCCCGCGGTCACGTCCGGATGCGGTCCCCAGCTCGGCACCG
Organism: Pseudomonas sp. Snoq117.2; assembly: GCF_900110545.1. Classification (NCBI taxonomy): domain Bacteria; kingdom Pseudomonadati; phylum Pseudomonadota; class Gammaproteobacteria; order Pseudomonadales; family Pseudomonadaceae; genus Pseudomonas; species Pseudomonas sp. Snoq117.2. Next base: position 109,927 of record NZ_FOED01000008.1, read on the forward strand.
CCTCGTAGTAGGCATTGGCCTCGGCGTCGGTGAAGGAGATGCCCCAGCGCTTGCAGGTACGTTCCACCGCCGAGTACAGCACCTCCGAATAGGGTTTCCAGGCGCCAAGCACCTCGTCGAAGCGATAGCCGTTGAAGTCCTTGCAGAACTGGTCCATCGCCGCGGCCGGAATGCGGTCGGCGAACATCTCGCGGGCCATGTCGGACATGCGGAAACGGGTCAGGGTACCGTAGCAGTCGAAGGTGATGTACTTGGGCCGAAAGGCGGTCATGGCAAGGGTCCTTTGACGAGGGTCGGGAGTGAAGGCCGGGACATTGTTGGCGTCCCTGGCACGCATTACAGCATCGGTGGGCCTGACAGTTGTCCGCTTTCAGGCGACGTGGGAGATAGAAAAAACCGTTTTACCGGTAGGAGCCAGCATTGTTTGCGGCCTTCTCAGGAATGCTCCAGATCGATCAGCACACTCTTGCTACGCAAGGTCGCCTCATAGGCGGCGCGACCCAGGTCCTTGCCGATGCCGGAACGCTTGTAGCCACCGGTGGGGATGATCCAGTCGTGGCTGCGGCCATAGCGATTGACCCAGACGGTGCCGGCTTCCAGGGCGCGGGTCAGGCGCAGCGCTCGGCCGAGGTCGGCAGTGTGCACCCCGGCGGCCAGGCCATAGGTGGGGTGATCGGCCAGGGCCAGGGCCTCGGCTTCGTCGTCGAACACCTGCACGGTCAGCACCGGACCGAAGATCTCTTCGCCCACGGCGGGATTGTCCGCGCCGACCCCGGTGATCAACGTCGGCTGATAGTAGGCGCCGCCCAGCCCCTCCTCCAAGGCGCCGCCAACCAGGATCTCTGCGCCGGCCGCCTGGCTGCGGGTGACGATGTCCTGGATACGTTGGCCCTGGCGCTGGGAAATGATCGGCGACAGCGTCGCTGCTGCCGACCAGGTAGGCCCGGGACGCAAGTTGACGAAGGCCGCGCGGATGCCTTCCAGCATCGGCTCCAGGGCGGCGCGCTGCACCAGCAGCCGCGAACCCGACACGCAGACCTGGCCGGCATTGCCGGTGATGGCCGCTGCCACGCTGCGGGCGGTCCGTGCCAGATCCGGCGCATCGGCGAACACCAGCTGCGGACTCTTGCCGCCCAGCTCCAGGGTCACCGGCTTGGGGCCGCTCTCGGCGCAGGCGGTCATGATGGCGGTGCCGGTACCGGTGGAGCCGGTAAAGGTGACCTTGCCGATGCGCGGATGCCGGCACAGGGCATCGCCGGTCACCCGGCCATCGCCCTGAACCACACTGAGGATGCCAGCGGGCAGCCCGGCCAGGGTGGCCAGTTCGGCCAGGCGCAGGATCGAGAATGGCGTCAGTTCGGAGGGCTTGATCACCACCGCATTGCCGGCCGCGAGCGCCGGCGCGATCTTCCAGCCGGCCATGCTCAGCGGAAAATTCCAAGGCGCGATGGCGCCCACCACGCCATAGGGCTCGGTGATCTGCAGGCCCAGGTGACTGGTGGCGGTGGCCGCCACCTCGCCACCGTGCTTGTCGGCAAATTCGGCGAAGAAGCGGATACCCTCGGCCACATAGGGGATGTCCCAGGCCAGCACCTCGCGCAACGGACGGGTCGACCCCACGGCTTCCAGCGGACCGAGCACCGCGCCATCGGCCTCCACCAGATCGGCCCAGCGGCGCATCACCCGCGCCCGTTCCCGGGGCGGACGGCTGGCCCAGTCACTGGCCTTCCAGGCGCGCCAGGTGCCTTCCACCACCTCATCTACCAGATCCGCCGAGGCGCACGGCAGCCCGCTCTGGAAGCCGCCATCGGAGGGCCGGAACACCTCCAGCTCGGCGCGGGCGTCGCAGGTGCGCCCCCCGATGAAATGGGCACAACGAACCGCAACTTCTCTGGGGTCGAACGAGGCCATGGGGCGCTCCGCTAGGGCTGTGGGCTTGGCCCCATGCTAGGCCGGCGGACCGCCATCTTTTGCCGATCTGGCCCGGACCTTCGGCGCCTCACGCCGCTGCACCCGGCCATCGGCAACCGAATCTGCCGTCGCGTCTTGCTAGGCTGACGTCTGCATCAGCCAGACCCGAACCGGAGCCCTGCCGTGTCCCACGCCACCCTGAGACCCCTGCGCGAAACCGACCTCGCCACCGCCTACCGCCTGTCCCAGGCGCTGCACTGGCCCCATCGGCCGGAAGACTGGCAATGCCTGTTCCATGCCGGCGAAGGCCTGGCGCTGGAAGACGACCAAGGGGTGTTCGGGACCGGCTTCTGCGTCCCCCAGGGCGATTACGCCACCATCGGCCTGGTGATCGTCGCCGACAGTCACCAGGGCCAGGGCCACGGCCGCCGCCTCATGGACGGCCTGATCGGACTGGCCGGCACCCGCACGCCGTTGCTGGTCGCCACCCTGCGCGGCGCCCCGCTCTATCGCAGCCAGGGCTTCGTCTCCTACGAGCGTATCTATCAGCACCAGGTCGCGACGCTGCCGGCCATGGACGACCAGCGCCACCCGCTGGAAAGCCAGGTTCAGGAGCTGACGCTGGCCGCAGCTCCCCAGCTGCAGCGCCTCGCCCAGGCCGCTACCGGCCTGGACCGCACCACCTTGCTTCAGGAACTGCTGCCACAGGCCGAACGCATCGTCGGCCTCGAACGCGGCGGCGAGCTGCGCGGCTTCGCCTTGTTGCGTCCTTACGGTCGCGGGTTGTCGGTCGGTCCGGTGATCGCCGAATCCGCCGACCAGGCCAGGGCGCTGATCCTCGCCCTGCTGCGCCACGCCGAAGGGCGCTATGTGCGCTTCGACGTGACGGCTCGTAGCGGCCTCAATCCCTGGCTCAGCGAGCTGGGCATCCCACAGGTCGACGAGGTGGAGCAGATGGCCAGGGGCGAGGCGCCGGTATCCCGCGATGGCCTGGATCAGTTCGCGCTGCTGACCCAGGCGCTGGGTTGATCCGCGCAAATCGAGCCGGGCTCAAGCACGCGCCGACAAGCCACGCCGCCAGCGCAGCAGCCGTGCTTCTAGCAGGGCCAGCACCGCATTGAGCGCCAGGCCCACCACCGCCAGCAGCAGGATGCCGGCGTACATGCTGGGGATCTGGAACACCTCCTGGGAGTTGAGGGTGAGAAAGCCCAGCCCCGAGTGGGCGCCGATCATCTCGGCGGCCACCAGCGCGGTGATGGAATAGGCACCGGCCAGGCGGATGCCGGTGAAGATCGACGGCGCCGCCGCCGGCAGCACCACCTTGAGAAAGAGGAAGCGCCGGTTGGCCCCCATGGACAGCGCCGAATTCACCAGCAGCGCATCCACCTGCTTCACGCCGCTGATGGTGCTCAGCAGGATCGGCCAGAAGGACGCCCAGAAGATGATGGCGATCTTCGAGGCCTCGCCGATGCCCAGGAACAGGATGAACACCGGGAACAGCGCCAGGGCGCTGGTCTGGCGGAACAGCTGCAGCAGCGGATCGAGCAGCCTTTCAAGGCGGATGAACCAGCCCATCAGCAGGCCCAGGAGCACCCCTGCGCCTATGGCCAGCAGCAGGCCGGCCAGCGAGCGTAGCAGGCTGGCGCCGAGGTGCCGCGCCAGGCTGCCATCGCGCGCCAGGTCGAGGATGCTCTGCAGCACCACCGAGGGCGGACTCAGGTAGCCGGGGTTGACCAGGCCCAGCCGCGGCAAGGCTTCCCAGAGCGCCAGGAACAGCAGGATGCCGAGGCTGCCGTCGAGCAGCCGATGGGAATGGCGTATCAGCTTCATGCGCCTACCTCCTGGCGTCGCGGTGCCGCTGACGGCACGGGTGCAGGCGCCCCGCGCAGGGCTTCCCAGGCATGTTGGCGCAAGGCCGCGAAGGCCGGGGTGTTGCGCACCTCGGCCGCCCGCGGACGCGGCAGGTCGATGTCGAGCAAGCGGTGGACCCGCCCCGGGCGGGGCGTCATCACCGCGACCCGGTCGGCGAGGAAGATCGCCTCGTCGAGACTGTGGGTGATGAAGACGATGGTCTTGCGTTGCCCGTCCCAGATGCGCAGCAACTCGTCCTGCAGATGCTCGCGGGTCTGGGCGTCCAGCGCGGCGAAGGGCTCGTCCATCAACAGCACGTCCGGCGCATAGGCCAGGGCGCGGGCGATGGCCACCCGCTGGCGCATGCCGCCGGAGAGTTCGTGGGGATAGCGAGCGCCCTGCCCCTCCAGCCCTACCAGCGCCAGATACTCCCGCGCCGTCGCGAGCCGCTCGCGACGCCCCACCCCGCGAATCTCCAGACCGATGGCGATGTTGTCCAGCACCGAGCGCCACGGCAGCAGCGCATAGCCCTGGAATACCACGCCCTGATGCGGATTGATGCCTTGCAACGGTCGGCCGTCGATGGTCAGCTCACCCGCGCTCTTCTGCGCCAGACCGGCGAGAATGTTGAGGAAGGTGGACTTGCCGCAGCCGGAAGGCCCCAGCACCGCCAGGAATTCGCCCTGGCGCACCTCCAGGTCGAAGTCCTGCAACACCGGTACCCGCTCCTGGGCGCCGCTTTCGCTAAGGCCGTCATAGGCCAGCGCCAGGCCCCGGGCGACGATCTTGGCGCTCATCAGACGGTACCCCGGACAAAGGGATTGAAGGCATTGGTGTAGACGTCCTTGACCTGCACCGCGCCGGGCTTGAGCTTGCCTTCGTGTTCGAGGATGTCGATGTAGTACTGGATCGGCGGCTCGGTGATAACCAGATCGTCGACGTAGGCGAAGCGCTCGACCAGTTCCAGCTTCATGCCCAGGCGCTCGGCGGTGATCTTGCGGGCGTCGTCGGGATGCCCGTTGACCCAGTTGGCCGCCTTGGCCAGCGCCTGGACCACGTCCCGCGCAGCCTCGGGATGGTCGCGCAGAAAGCGGCCATGGGCGCTGTAGGGCGCCATGCCGCCCAACCCCTCGTCCAGGTCGAAATCGCTCCACAGCTTGCGCAGGGCGGGATTGTGCTCGGCGCTGCCGGAGGTGGGCGGATGGATGATCGCCAGATCGATGTTGCCGGTGGCGAGCGTCTGTTCGGCCTGGACGTCCGGGACCACCACCCATTTGATGCGATCGACGTCCACGCCTTGCTGGCGCAGGTATTTCTTGGTGACGAACTCGGCGCAGGCGCCGAAGCTGTTGAAGCCCACCGTCTTGCCCTCGAGGTCCTTGGGCGTGCGAATACCCGAGTCGTCGCGCACGAAGTACTTCATGTGCGGCGCTTCCTGCAACGTCTTGCCCCCGGCGGCCACCACCTTGAGGTCGAGGCCGCTGGCGATGGCGGAGATCACCAGCGGCACCATGCGCGTGCCCAGGTCCAGCTCACCGGTGCCGACCAGCGGGATGATCTGCGGCGCGGCGACCTTGCCGACGTATTGGGGACGCACCCGGGTACCCTCGAAGTAGCCCAGGGAGTCGGCGACGTAGACCAGATCGAAGGTAGGGTTGTCGGGGTAGCGGAACGGGACCACCTGATCCGAGCGCTGGCCGATCACTGCCGGTGCGCCGGCCTGGGTACCGGGTTTGTCGTCGCAGCCGAACAGGCTGGTACCCAGGGCACCCAGGGCGGTTACGGTGGTTAGCTGTCGAATGAAGCGGCGTCGGTTGAGTGGCTCGAGATCCATTGGGGCTCCTGTCCTGGTTGGCAGCTCGTACGAACGGCTAGGCATGCTGCCCCAGGGTGGCGGACGACTCCAAAGACCCAGATTCTTTATGAATAGATCGAATGGTTAGACCCCATAATCTTTCACTCTAACCATATTCTTTCCGCTATCGCCCAGGTAGGAAGCGCTGGTGCAGCTGGCGCGCCAGCACGTCCAGGCAGGCCGATCAGCAGCACCAGGGCCATCAGCTCGCCATAGGCCAGGCGGTCGTGGGTGTCGAGGATGTAGTAGCCCAGACCGGCGCTGACGCCGGGCATCTCGCAGGGCACCAGGACGATCGAGAGGATGCCGATGGCCAGGCGCACGCCGGTCAGCACCTGGCCCAGCACGCCGGGCAGGATTACCCGCCGCAGGATTTCCCAGCGGGTAGCGCTCAGGCTGTGGGCAATGACGCCGCAAGCGGGACACACGCAAGTGACGGGCGCCCCTCAAGCGCAGCCCTCCTGCTAGCGCCACTCGCACCCTGCCACGCGATTGCAGCTGGTGCGGGCGCGGTCGCCCTGGGAGGTGGAGAAGCGGCTGATGACGTTCCAGCCCAGCTGGCGGGTACGACCCAGCCAGAGGTTGCCGTCGCTGGTCAGGCCGCTGAAGAACTGCAGCCGCCCCAGGCGGGTGCTGGTCTGGGACCAGGAGAGGCCCGAGACCGGATCGTAGCCGCGCATCAGGGTATCGTTGCCCTGCACCGCCACCCCGTACCAGCCGCCCTGCCCGTCCTGGCAGCGCAGCACGAAGGCGCTGCGCACGCAGGTGTTGGCCGGCTTGAGACTGGGAATGGCCGCCTGGGCGGAGGACAACGGTAGCAACAGCGCCAGAGACAGCAGGCCGGTACGCAGGATCGCAGTCGGGGTCATCGCGGCAGTCGGTCGAGAGCGGGACGCCCAGCATGAGGCAAATCCCGCCACCCTGCCAGCCATGAACGAAGGCTCTGGCTTCAGCCTTTTGCCGTCCGCCAGAGCCGACCTATATCGCGCGCGGTGCGTTCCAGCAGCACCTCGGCCTGGGCCAAGGCTTCTTCCAGGCTGAGCGGTCCCGGCACCAGGCTGAAGGCGGCGGCGAGGCCCTGTTCATAGAGGGCGTCGTACCCCTCGCCCAGGGAGCCGGCCACCGCCACCACCGGCACGCCGTGACGCCTGGCCAGGCGCAGCACGCCCGCTGGGGTCTTGCCTCTCAGGGTCTGGCCGTCCAGCCGCCCTTCCCCGGTCAGCGCCAGGTCGGCGCCCATCAGCGCGTGCTCCAGACCCACCAACTCCGCCACCACCTCGATGCCGGGGCGGAAGGTCGCCTGGAGAAAGGCCAGCGCCGCGAAACCCACCCCTCCGGCAGCGCCGGCACCGGGTTGCTCGCGGACATCGCGGCCCAGGGTCGCGGCGGTGACCGTGGCGAAATGCGCCAGTGCGCCATCGAGCTCCAGCACCTGATCGGGCGAGGCGCCCTTTTGCGGTCCGAAGATGTGGCTGGCGCCCTGGGGACCGCAGAGGGGATTGTCGACGTCGGCGGCGATGACCACCTCCACCTCCGCCAGGCGTGGATGCAGCTGGCTCACGTCAAGGCGAGCCAGGTTGGCCAGGGCCGCACCGCCCGGCGCCAGCGCCTGGTCCCGCTGATCCAGCAGCCGTACCCCCAGAGCCTGGAGCAGGCCCGCGCCGCCGTCGTTGGTGGCGCTGCCGCCGATGGCCAGCACCAGGCGCTCGGCGCCGGCGTCCAGCGCGGCGTGCAGGAGTTCGCCCGTGCCCCGCGAAGTGGCCACCCGCACATCGCGACGTGCCTTGGGCACCAGTTCCAGACCGCTGGCGCTGGCCATCTCGACGAAGGCGGTGCGCTGCTCGGCCAGCCAACCCCAGCGGGCGGTCACGGGCTCGCCGAGGGGACCGGTCACCTGCGTCTGGCGCACCTCGCCACCGGTCGCGGCCAGCACGGCATCCAGGGTGCCCTCACCGCCATCGCCCAGCGGGCATTCGATGAGTTCGGCCTCCGGTAGCGCGTGGCGCAGGCCGCGGGCCAGGGCACGGGCGACCCCGGCGGCGGACAGGCTTTCCTTGAAGGAATCAGGGGCGATGACGATCTTCATGGGGCCGATTCTCCGTTGTTATGTGCCGAGTGTTCCGCGGATCGCTCAGCACAACAATAGGACAATTGCCCACCATCGACAGGTCAAGATCGTGAATTTGCCCAGTGCTGATCCAGCATCAGCAGGGCGCAATAGAGTTCGGCAGCCTCGGTGAAGCGCCGCGGATCCCGCCCGGTCAGCCTCTGGATCCGGTCGAGTCGATGGCGCAGGCCGTTGCGATGCAGCCCCAGCGCCTCGGCACAGGCCTGAGGGCTGGCGTCCTGGGCGAACCAGTTGCGCAGGGTCGCCAGCAACTGGCCATCCCGGTCGGCTTGGCGCAAGCGCTGCAGCGGCTCCAGCAGCCAGGTAGCGGGCAAGCACTCAGCCTGCCCCTGTAGCCAGGTGGGCAAGGCCAGGTCGTCCAGGGCCACCCGCACAAGGTCAGGTCGCAGCCGCCTGGCCACCGCTAGTAGATCCACGGCCCGCTGGGTCGTCTCGGCCAGGCCGGTCCAGGGTCGCGGCGCAGGGATCCAGGCGCTGCGCCCTAATGACCAGCCCTGCCCCGGCAGTTCCTCCAGCAGCGCCTCTGGCGCCTCCGCTCCGGGTCGATACCAGAGCCATTGCCCCTCCTCCCGTGGCAGGCACCAACTGTGGGTTACCCGCTGCTGCGCCCAGTTGCCAAAACCCGGTGCTGGCGCGGTGAACTCCAGCAGTAGCACGTCTCGTGGCAGCGCCGGCTGCAGGCCGAGCAGATTGGCGTGGCGACCCAGTTCGGCTGCCGCGCCCGGGGCGAGCAACTGACGCAACAAGGGTACGGTCATGCAGGTAGTCGCAGGCGGCTGCCCAGTGGCCTGTTCGATCAGCATTTCCGCGGTCAGGCGCAGGAGTTCGGCGGGCAGCCGCAGCTGCTCGGCGTCTTCCCCGGTCACGCCGAGAACGCCGACCAGCTCGCCCTGGCGATACAGCGGCAGGTTGATACCGGGCTGGGCACCCGCCAGCCGGGCGGCGGCAGTAGCATCCAGCGCCACCGCGCGGCCTTCGGCGATGACCTGGCGCGCCCCGGCATGGCGGGTGAACAGCCGCGCCGGATCACCCGAGCCGATGATCAGCCCGGATGTATCCATGACATTGACGTTGCCGGGCAGGATCCGCATGGCGCGTTCGACGATTTCCTGCGCCAGGGTCTGGCTCAGCTCCATGGCCACCTCTGAAGTTGGGGCGCGCCCTCGTGACGCGCCGTCACCTTAGAGGCGTCGCCTGCCGCCGGGCAAGCCGCCAGGCGACCGGGCGCCGTTACTCCGAGGTGCTCAGCACACCGCGGCGCACTTGGTCGCGCTCGATGGATTCGAACAGCGCCTTGAAGTTGCCCTCGCCGAAACCGGTGTCGCCCTTGCGCTGGATGAATTCGAAGAACACCGGACCCAGCAGGGTCTGGGAGAAGATCTGCAGCAACAGCCGGCGCTCGCCGCCCTCGGCACTGCCATCGAGCAGGATGCCGCGGGATTTCAGCGCGTCCACCGGCTCGCCATGATTCGGCAAGCGACCTTCGAGCATCTCGTAGTAGGTCTCCGGCGGCGCGGTCATGAAGCGGGTGCCATAGGCCTTGAGGCGATCCCAGGTGGCGATCAGGTCATCGGTGAGAAAGGCCACGTGCTGGATGCCCTCGCCGTTGAACTGCATGAGGAATTCCTCGATCTGCCCGGCGCCGCGGGAGGATTCCTCGTTGAGCGGGATGCGCACCAGACCATCCGGCGCGGTCATGGCCTTGGAGGTGAGGCCGGTGTATTCGCCCTTGATGTCGAAGTAGCGCAACTCGCGGAAGTTGAACAGTCGCTCGTAGAAGTCGGCCCAGTAGGCCATGCGCCCGCGATACACGTTATGGGTCAGGTGGTCGATCACCTTGAGCCCGGCGCCGAAGGGCTTGCGCTCCACCCCCTCCAGAAAGACGAAGTCGATGTCGTAGATGGAGCTGCCCTCCTCGAAGCGATCGATGAGATACAGGGGCGCGCCGCCGATGCCCTTGATCGCCGGCAGGCGCAATTCCATCGGCCCGGTGGGCATGTCCACCGCCTGGGCGCCCAGCTCCAACGCCTTGGCATAGGCGTGGTGGGAGTCGCGGCAGCGAAAGGCCATGCCGCACACGGACGGGCCGTGCTCCACGGCGAAATAGGCCGCATGGCCGGTCTTCTCGCGATTGACGATGGCATTGATGTCGCCCTGGCGGAACAGCACCACATCCTTGGATCGGTGGTTGGCGACGTGGCTGAAGCCAAGACTCTCCAGTACCGGCTCGATGACATTGGGAGTGGGCGAGGCGAATTCGATGAACTCGAAGCCCATGAGGCCCATGGGATTTTCAAACAGATCGGCCATGATTGGCTCCTTGACGGGTGACGTGCGAACGTTGTCGATGACGCGGGTCAGCGTGTCGTCAAGGGTGGCGCGCAGGAAATCCCGCGTACGCTGCGGGCCAGGAAGTCACCGAGCAGGAGCTGGCAACCGAGGAACTTCACGAGGTCACCCGCTCCGGGCTATCCGCTTGCAGCGCGGGGTGGGCTTGTTGAAAGGCGGGGTCAGCTGCGGCCAGGCTCTCCACGCGCAGCAGGCGCGGGTAGACCGACAGGTCCACCTGGAAACGCCGCGCGGCATAGAGCTGAGGCAGCAGATAGACGTCCGCCAGCCCCCGTTCGCCGAAACAGAATCCGCTATCACCGACCTGCGCCTCCACCGCGGCCAGACCTTCACCTATCCAGTGCGAAATCCAGTCGAGGATGGCCGGCTCGTCCAGGCCCAGACCGCGCAGGCGGTTGAGCACCGCGGCATTGTGCAGCGGATGGATATCGCAGCCGATCAGCGCGGCGATGCCGCGATGACGAGCACGCAGCAGTGGCTCGGCTGGCAACAGCGGCACTGCCGGATAGCGTTCTTCCAGGTATTCGAGGATGGCGGGTGACTGGATCAGTACCTCACCGCTGTCGAGGCGCAGGCTGGGCACCCGGCCCTGTGGGTTGAGCGCCCGGTAGGCCGGCTGGCGCTGCTCGCCGTCCAGCAGATTGACCGGTACGGCGCGCCAGTCCAGCCCCTTCAGCGCCAGGGCAAGACGCACCCGGTAGGACGAAGTCGAGCGGTAGTAGGTATAGAGGTCCATCAGGGCTGTCCTGCGGTCGCCGGTGGGCTTCTTATTATGCGTAAGTCAGTTACGTTGGAAGGAATCTGCGCGTGTCCGGCGGGCTTGTCAACGGCACTCAGGTCAGGAGCCATCCCTGCTGAACGCGTCCAAGCCCGCCCTTCCCTAGCCTGCCGGCAGCACCCGTCCGCGGCACTCGCCGAAGCCGATGCCGGGCAATCCAGGCGTCTGGCAGCGGGCCCTGAAGATGACCTCGTCGCCGTCCTCGAGAAAGGTACGGGTCTCACCACCGGGCAGCTGTAGCGGCTGCTTGCCGCCCTGGGTGAGTTCCAGCAGGCTGCCGCAGCTATCGGCATCCGGACCGGACAGGGTGCCCGACCCAAAGAAGTCGCCCGGCTTGAGGGCGCAGCCGTTGACCGTGTGATGGGTCACCATCTGCGCCACCGTCCAGTACATGTTCAGGGCGGTGCTCAGGGCGATTCGCTGGGCGGGCAGCCCCTGCGCCTCCATGCGTGGGGTACGCAGCAGCACCTCCAGCTCGATATCCAGGGCGCCCTGGGCCTGGTCGTGCTCGTCGAACAGATAGGGCAACGGCTGGGGATCGTCCTCGGGCCGCGCCGGTTGCGCCCGGCGATAGGGTGCCAGGGCTTCCGCCGTGACCACCCAGGGCGACAGGGTGCTGGCGAAGCTCTTCGACAGAAAGGGCCCCAGCGGCTGGTATTCCCAGGCCTGGATATCCCGCGCCGACCAGTCGTTGAGCAGGCAGAAGCCAGCGATATGCGCTGCCGCGTCGCCAATGGCGATGGGCTCGCCCTGGGCATTGCCCGGCCCGATCCAGATGCCCAGCTCCAGTTCGTAGTCCAGCCGGCGGCAGGGTCCGAAGACCGGTACGTCCTGCCCGGGTGGCAGCGTCTGGCCCTTGGGCCGCTTGAAGGCCTCGCCGGAAACCCCGAGCGTCGAGGCGCGACCGTGATAGGCGATGGGCACGTGCTTGTAGTTGGGCAGCAGCGGATTGTCCGGGCGGAACAGCCGGCCGATCTGGGTGGCGTGGTGAATACCCACATAGAAATCGGTGTAGTCGCCGACCCGCGCGGGCAGGTACATCCGGCAGGCACCCTGGGGCACCAGCAGGTGTTCGCCCAATTCCTGCAGGTGCTCGCGTTGCGGGTGATCGGCGCGCAGCAGCGCCTGCACGGCCTGGCGTAGGGCGACCCGCGCTTGCGTACCGGCGGCGAAGAAGGCATTCAGTGTCGTCTGGCCGGCCAGCTCGGCGGCGCGCTGGGCCTCGCCCTGGAACAGGCCGGCTTCGAGGGCGAAACCGAGATCGAGGATGAAATCACCCACGGCCACGCCCCCGCGGGGCGTCTCCTCGCCACGACTGAATACGCCCAGGGGCAGGTTGTGCAGGGAAAAATCCGGATGGCCGTTGGCCGAGGCCACCCAGCTGTGCAATTCGTGGGTCATGCCGGTTCTCCCGCGTTGGGCGCGACAAAGGTCTTGGCGAGGCCTGCCCAGCAGGCGTCGTAGTCAGGCTGCAGCAGCGGCGACGCCAGCGCGTGACGGGTCGGCCGCAGGACGCGACCGGTCTCGAACATGAAGGCCATGGTGTTCTCGATCTTGTGCGGCTGCAGGTCGGCGGCGATGGCGTTCTGGGTGGAGACGTGGTCCGGCCCATGGGCGCTCATGCAGCCATGCAGGGAGGCGCCACCCGGCGCGAAGCCATCGGCCTTGGCGTCGTAGGCGCCCTGGATCAGCCCCATGAATTCGTTCATCAGGTTGCGGTGGAACCAGGGCGGGCGGAAGGTGTTTTCCGCCACCATCCAGCGTGGCGGAAAGATCACGAAATCGATGTTGGCCATGCCCTCGATGGCGCCGGGCGCGGTCAGTACGGTAAAGATGGACGGATCCGGATGATCGAAACTGACCGTGCCCAGGGTATTGAAGCGGCGCAGGTCGTATTTGTAGGGCACGTGGTTGCCATGCCAGGCGACCACGTCCAAAGGCGAGTGATCCAACTCGGTTTCCCATAGCTCGCCGAGAAATTTCTGCACCAACCGGGTCGGCGCCGTGACCTCCTCGAAGCGGGCCACGGGCGCCTGGAAGTCCCGCGGATTGGCCAAGCCGTTGCTGCCGATGGGACCCAACTCCGGCAGGCGCAGGGAGCGACCGTGGTTCTCGCAGACATAACCGCGGACCGCTTCGCCCTCCACCAGCTCCACCCGGAATTTCATTCCGCGCGGGATCACCGCCATCTCCAAGGGCTCGATACGCAGCAACCCCAGCTCGGTGAGCAGATCGAGACGGCCCCACTCGGGCACGATCAGCAATTCGCCATCGGCGTCGTAGAACACCCCGGTCATGCTGGCGTTGGCGGCATAGCGATAGAGGCTGACGCCCTCGGCCTGGTCGCCCTCGGCAGTAGCGACGATCCGCTCCAGCCCGGCGAGGAAATCGGTGGGGGCTTCCGGGAGCGGCAAGGGATTCCAGCGCAGGCGATTGGGCGTTGGGCCACCCAGCTCGGCGCCGGTCAACTGGACGACGCTGCGCTGAAAACGGCCGTGAGCGGCCGATGGCCTGAGTCGATACAGCCAGGAGCGCCGCGCCTCGTGGCGCGGCACGGTGAAGGCCGTCCCGGACAGTTGCTCGGCATAGAGCCCGAAGGGCGCCCTTTGCGGCGAATTCTGCCCGATCGGCAACGCGCCCGGCAGCGCTTCGGTACTGAAGTGATTGCCGAAGCCGGACTGATAGGTCACGGGCATGGCTGCTTGTTCTTGTCTGTTCACCTGAGCACCCATTATGCGTAATAGGTTTACGCAAAAAGTAAATTGAACCCGGGGGAGCGTCAAGCTATAACGCTGCCTTTCCCCATGCGATCGAGCAGATGACGAACATCCCAGAAGAAGTTCCCCCACGGCGGCAGAAGGTGCAGGCAGCCGAGGTCGGTACCGACATCCTCAAGGCCCTCGCCGAGCTGGCACCCGCTACCTCCTTGTCACGCTTGGCCAGCCACCTGGACATGCCCGCCAGCAAGGTGCACCGCTATCTGCAGGCCCTGATCGCCAGCGGTTTCGCCGAACAGGATCCGCGCACCAACCATTACGGCCTTGGCCAGGCGGCGCTTTTCGTCGGTCTGGCGGCCTTGGGTCGCCTGGATGTGGTGAAGCTGGCGGCCCCGGTACTGGCCGAGCTGCGCGATGAGGTGGGCGAAACCTGCTTTCTGGCGGTCTGGGGTAACAAGGGGCCGACCGTGGTGCTGGTGGAGCAGGCGGTGCGCGCCGTCACCCTGGTGACCCAGGTTGGCTCGGTGCTGCCGTTGCTGGGCTCCTCCACCGGCCTGGTGTTCAACACCTTCCTGCCAGATGCCGAGACCGCGGCGTTGCGTGAAGAGGAGCTGCGCCAACCGGATGCGCCCGCTGCAGCAACGCTGGAAGAAACCGCACGCCAGCTGCGGGAAATCCTAATCCAACCGGTACACGGCCTGCTGATGGCCGGCGTCAATGCGCTCTCCGCGCCCTTGCTGGGTACCGGTCGCCGGCTGGCTGGGGTGCTGACCGTGGTCGGGGCCGCACCAGGCTTCAAGGCCGAGGTGGAAGGTCCTGCCGCGCTCCGCCTCCACGCCGCTGCCCAGGCCATCAGCAGGCGTCTGGGCGGATAAGACAGACAATCTCAACCAACCGGACCCTGCGTTAAGCGCCGCCAGCGGGCGCGACGCTCCGCCTGATCCTTTCTATACTCCATTCGGCTAAAGGATGACCCAGAATGGCCGTTTGCCATTAAGCTTACTGTTAGCGCGTTTATTATTGGCGCACTGCTTTATGGTGACCCCTTCATGAGTGCTCTTTCCTACCGCGATCGCAACCAGGCTCTCAACGACTCCCTGGACAAATTCTGGCAAGTCGCCAAGCCCGTGGTCCAGGCGGCCATGGTGATTCATGTAGCGTTACTGGTCATTTTCGTCCTGCTCGACCAGATGCTGATGGCCTGGACCAACGTGATCAGCGTAGCGGCCTATGTGGGCTGCCTGATCGCCCTGCGCCAGCGTCGCTATCGCATCGCCAGCCTGACGATGAGCTGCGAGATCGTCGCCCACGCCTGGATCGCCACCTGGCAACTCGGCTGGGACAGTAATTTTCATTACTACGTGCTGTGCATCCTGCCCATCGTCATCTACAACTACCGCACCGCCCCTCTGCGGCATCTGCTGCTGGTCATCGGCATTCTGGTGACCCTGGCGGGTGGCTATCTGCTGCACACACCGGCGACCCTCGCCCCGCTGACGATGAAGCTGTTCGGCACCCTCAACATCATCAGTGCCCTGTTGTTGCTGCTCTACGGCACCGGTGCCTCCTTTCATCACAGCACGAAGATGCAATTGGACCTGCTGCATTCCGCCAGCCACGACAGCCTCACCAATCTCTACAACCGGCGGCGCATTCTCGACCAGGCCGAGAAGCGCAGCGGCGTGAGTGGCAGCCTCATCCTCTTCGACGTCGATCACTTCAAGCACATCAACGATCGCTTCGGCCACGACTGTGGCGACCTGGTGCTGCAACGCATCGCCGACGTCATCCGCTGTGAGGTTCGCCAGTCGGATCTGGCCGCGCGCTGGGGTGGCGAGGAATTCCTGGTACTGCTGCCCAAGGCCCAGAGCGAGGTGGCCTGGGGCGTGGCGGAGCGGATCCGCCAGCGACTGAGCGAGGTGACCCAGTCCCTGGAGCGCGGTCCCGCGCGCGTCACGGCGACCCTGGCCGTGTGCGAGATCCGCGACTGCGAAGCCTTCGCCAGCGCCCTGGAGCGCGCCGACCAGGCGCTCTACCGTGGCAAGCAGGAAGGCCGCGACCGGGTGATGCTGGCGGCCTGAATTCGGGCTCGCCCTAGGCTTAGTACGAGAAGTGCCTGCGCTCGGCGACGTTTCGTACAGAACCTAGACCACGAAGCGCTGCAAGGCAGTGTGCAGATCGGCAGCCAGGGCGGAAAGTTGCTGGCTGCTGGCGCTGGTCTGCTGAGCGCCGGCGGACGTCTGGGTCGCCGCATCGCGGATCAGCGTCAGATTGCGATCGACCGCCGCGGTGGTGGCGGTCTGCTCTTCGGTGGCCGCGGCGATGGCGTCGTTGCGCTGGCCAATGGCGGTGATGGCCTGGGTGATGCCCTCCAGCACCTGCCAGGTCGCCTGCGCCTGCTCGCGGGTGTGGCTGGCCTGGATCCGGCTCTGGTCGAGGGCGACCACGGTCTTCTCGCTGACCTGCTGCACACCGTCGATCAGGCCCTCGATCTCCCGGGTGGACTCGCCGGTACGCCGCGCCAGGCCACGCACCTCGTCGGCCACCACGGCGAAGCCCCGCCCGGCATCACCCGCACGGGCGGCCTCGATGGCGGCATTGAGCGCCAGCAGGTTGGTCTGCTCGGCCACGTTGCGGATGACGTCGAGCATCTTGCTGATGCCCTTGGACTGCTCGGCCAGGTGATCGGCCTGGGTAGCGGCTTCATCCACGTTACCCACCAATTGAGTGATGGCGACCAGCGTCTGCTGCACCTGCGCCTGCCCCTGCTTGGCCTGATCGACGCAGCGACGCGATTCGGCGGAGGTGGATGTGGCGTGCTCGCACACCGACTGCACCGCCTGATTGAGCAGATTGACCGCATCCGCCGCGTGCTGGATATCGGTCGTCTGCTGCTCCAGGTTGCGGCTGCTCTCATCCATTACCGCGCTCATCTGGGTCGAGGCCGAGGCCAACTGCTCGGAGGCATTGCCGGTATGGGCCAGCACCTCGCGCAGATTGCCTTGCATGCGCTCCAGTGCCAGCAGCAACATGGCCGCCTCGTCGCGTCCTTGTGGCTGGATCTGCTGCCGCAGGTCACCCGCGGCGATGCCGGCGGAGATGTCCAGTGCCTGCCGCAGCGGCTGCACCACGCTCCGGGTCAGCCGCCAGGCCAGCAGCAGCAAGAGGAGAATGGCGCCGCCAATGACCGACCAGACGATGGCGCGGGCCTGAAGGAACTGGGCATTGGCCACCTCCTTGGCCTGGGCGGCGCCTTGCTTGTTCAATTCGCGCAGGAGCTGCACCTGCATGTCCATCAGGTCGCCCTTGAGGCCAACCACGGTATCCAGCTGCATCCGCGCGGCCGGAAGCTGCTGCTGCTCGATCAAACGCACCTCCTCGCGCAGTCCTTCCACGAAAGGCAGGTAGGCCTCGTGCAGGGCCTTGACCGAATCCCGCTCGGTCGCATCGGTAATGACCGGCTCATAGTCGCGGAACAGTTGGTCGGTCTCGTTGACCAGCTGCTCCAGGGTCACTCGGCTCATGGCCACGGCGCCCGGGTCTTCGGCGTTGAGCAGGACCACCGAGGCCTGGTTGCGCAACTTGCCGAGGTTGATCGCCAGGGAATCGGCGATGGCGATGCTCGGCAACCAGTCCTGTTCCATGCTCAGGGCCTGACGACGCAACTGCTGCATTTCCCATAGCGAAAAGCTGCCCAGCCCGGCGAGCAGGACGGCGGCGAAGGTAAAGGAACACAGCATCCGCGGACCGGTCTTTAAGGCTCTCAGCCAGGAACGACGCGACAGACGACGAAATGGAGCGAGGATACGGCGCATGGAAGGTCACTGCAAAAAGACGTTCGAGTCAGCAGTCTAGGCAAGGGAGATGTCGGATTGATTGCAAAATACTGGCGCCAAAAAACAAATCAGACGATTGCGGTGAAGAAGGGTCGCCGCTAAGGTCCGCCTCCTCCTTTCCGGTCGGTGCAGTCCGCCATGTCCGTCGTTTCCGCCAAGGCCTCCACGTCCCACATCCTGCTGCTCGGCGTCGCTCAGATCCTCGTCTGGGGTGGTTCCTTCTTCATTCTGGCCGTGCTCGCCGATCCGGTGGTTCAGGAGACCGGCTGGTCTCGCCAATGGGTCTATGGGGGGCTCTCGCTCGGGGTCCTGGTGTCCGGGTTGCTGGCACCCGCTTGCGGACGCCTGATCGCCCGCCAGGGTGGCCGCACGCTGCTGTCGCTGAGCGGACTGGGCGTTGCCGCCGGCCTGACGCTGATGGCCTGCGCCCAACATCTGCCGGTGTTCCTGCTGGCCTGGGTGGTGATGGGCATCGGCATGGCCGCCGGTCTCTACGATGCACTGTTCGCCACCCTGGGTACCTGCTACGGCGCCCAGGCTCGCTCGGCGATCAGCGGCATCACCCTGGTATCCGGCTTCTGTACCGCCATCACCTGGCCCATCGCGGCCTTCATGGTCAGTCACCTCGGCTGGCGCGGTGCCTGCCTGGCCTATGCGGCCGTTCTCTTGCTGACGATCTGGCCGCTGTACCGGCGCGCCCTGCCCGCGCCAGCCCTCGCCGCCCAGGCACCACGGCCAAGTCAGGTGGCGCCGGAGGTAGCAGTAAACCGTCTGCTCTATACCGTGCTCACGGCGCTCTTCACCCTGGGCGCCGTGCTGATGACGGCCATTTCCATCCAGCTGATCACCCTGCTGCAGGGCCTTGGCTACAGCCTGGCGAGCGCGGTGGCCCTGAGCGCCTGCCTGGGGCCGAGCCAGGTGGCCTCGCGGATCATCGACCTGCTCAATCGCAATGGCCACCCCCTGTGGACGGCCCTCGCCTCGGTGATCTGCACGGCAGTCGGTCTGCTGCTGGTGACCCTGGGGCCGAGCCTCGTCTGGGTGACGGTGGTGGGTCTGGTGATCTTTGGCGCGGGCAATGGCCTCAGGGCGATCATTCGTGGCGCCCTGCCCCTGGCGCTCTGGAGTCCAGCCGAATACGCCACGGTCCTGGGACGCATGGCGCGCCCGGCGCTCTTGGGCCAGGCGGCCACGCCCCTGCTTTGCGGTTATGTGCTGGAGCACCAGGGTCCGCAGGCAGTGCTGGGATTGCTCTGCCTGCTGGCGCTGATCAACGTGGCGCTGGTCGCCTGGTTGTTCAGAACGCTCCTTGGCCGTGGCGCCGCCTAGTCACAGGCGATTTCCAGAGGGACCAGGCGCAGTTTGATACCGGTACGACGCAGGGTAAGGATATCCCCCTCGCGTTGGCCGACCTCGTCGCCCAGGGTGCTGCGCAGCGTTTCGTCGAGCAGCTGCGCATAGGTCCGGGGATCCTCTTCCTGGCAGCTCTTGGCGATGTGCAGCTCGCCCTGCAGCAACTTGCCCGCAGTGCGACCGCTGGTGAGGTCCACGAGCAGGTAATCTTGATCGGGCTGGTAGGTGAAGGTCATGCGAATTCCCCGGCGGCTGTAGCCATGGGAACCGTGTGTCCCCGGTTGGTTCAGGAAGTCGGATTGCCTTCCTCGTCCAGTCGATTGCGCAGCATCACCAGCGTCTCGCGCAAGTCATCCAATCCGGCGTCGCCCAGCGCGCACACTTCCCGAACCCGGCCGTTTACGCCATTGGCCTGCTCCCGCAGCGTGCGACCTGCAGGCGTCAGTTCGATCGACAGATTGCGCTCGTCTTCCGCGCTGCGGCGGCGCGTGACCAGTCCGCCCGCTTCGAGACGCTTGACCACCGGGGTCAGGGCGCCGGAATCCTGTCGCAGACGGTTGGACAGCTCCTTGAGGGTGAGGCCGTCGTGCTCCCAGAGCACCAGCATGATCAGATATTGTGGAAAGGTCAGGCCCATGCTCTCCAGCAGGGGCTTGTAGAGCTGCGTCATCGCCAGCGAAGCCGAATACAGGGAGAAGCACAATTGCTGATCGAGGAGCAGTGGATCTTTGGCTGTCATGGGATTTGCCATTACAAAAAGCGTGAAAGAGTGGAAGGTGCGATCGATCCCAATCCAGGTCAATAGCCCAGATGATAAGGGGTCGGTTGCCGGAAACATCCGGTAACTGGCACTGGATTCCGATGCCACAGGATGCCACAGTGAGCGGCTGGACATAAATAATAAGGGTAATACCTGCATGGCCGTTTCCCCTGCCACGCCAGCCACCGCTGGCGAAACTCCAACCGCCGTTGCCGCAGGCGCTTCGCCGCTGGTAGCAGGAATCTTGGCCTCCTGTGCGCTTGCCCATCTGATCAACGACCTGATCCAGTCCGTACTGCCATCGATCTATCCGATGCTCAAGGACAGCTATGGTCTGACGTTTACCCAGATCGGTCTGATCACCCTGGCCTTCCAGATCACTGCCTCCCTGCTGCAACCCTGGATCGGTTTCCACACCGACCGCCATCCTAAACCCTATCTGCTGCCGGCTGGCATGGTCTGCACCCTGATTGGCGTACTGCTGCTCGCCTTTGTCGGCAGCTTTCCGGCAATCCTGGCTGCGTCGGCGCTGATCGGTGTCGGCTCCTCGACCTTCCATCCCGAAACTTCGCGGGTGGCGCGCCTGGCGTCGGGCGGTCGCTTCGGTCTGGCGCAATCCACCTTCCAGGTCGGCGGCAACGCCGGCACGGCCATCGGCCCGCTGCTGGCCGCAGCCATCGTCATCCCCTACGGCCAGACCCACGTCGCCTGGTTCGCGCTCTTCGCGCTGTTCGCCATCGGCGTGCAATACGGGCTATCGCGCTGGTATCGCAATCACCTGCGCAGCGCCAAGGGTCGCAAAGCGGCCGCGGTCAGCCACGGCCTGTCGCGCGGGCGAGTGACCTTCGCCTTGATCGTGCTGGCCTTGCTGGTGTTCTCCAAGTACATCTACATGGCCAGCATCACCAGCTACTTCACCTTCTACCTGATCGAAAGATTCGGTCTCTCGGTGGCCAGCTCCCAGCTGCACCTCTTTCTCTTCCTGGGTGCAGTCGCGGCGGGCACCTTCTTCGGTGGCCCCATCGGCGATCGCATCGGTCGCAAGGCCGTCATCTGGTTCTCGATCCTGGGTGCGGCGCCCTTCACCCTCGCCCTGCCCTACGTCGATCTGTTCTGGACCAGCGTGCTCAGCGTCATCATCGGCTTCATTCTGGCTTCGGCCTTTTCGGCCATCGTGGTCTACGCCCAGGAACTGGTCCCGGGCAACGTCGGCATGATCGCCGGAATATTCTTTGGCCTGATGTTCGGCTTCAGCGCCATCGCCGCCGCCGGCCTGGGCAATCTGGCAGACCATCGCGGCATCGAGTACGTTTACCAGCTGTGCTCCTACATGCCGCTGCTGGGCATCCTCACCATCCTGCTGCCGTCCACCCGCCGCAAGGCGGTCTGAGGCCCAAGCCACGGGGGCGCAAGGCTCCCGTGGCGAAGCGCTGCGCCACCCGCTACGCTGGCCGCCCCTTGAGCTTTCGCCGAGTCGCGATGAAGAGTCCGCTGCACTACCTGGTCCGTTATCCTTCCGCCAACCTGCTGTTCATCCAGTTGCTCGGCCTGCTGCTCTATCCCTTCGTGGAACAGGAAGAGCATGGTCGCGCCATCATCGGTGCCTTTGGCATCATCGTCCTGGCCACCGCCCTGCGCATGGTCCGACGCAGCCCGACCATCCAATGGCTGGGCTTCATCCTCGCCGGCTGCATCCTGGTGCTCACGGTACTGGTGGAATGGCATGGCAATCGGCACCTGGTGGTGTCCCTGGCCATCCTCGATGCGATCTTCTATTTCTATGCCGCTGGCAGCCTCATCGCCTACATGATGGAGGATCAGCGAGCCACCACCGACGAACTTTTCGCAGTGGGCGCGACTTTCACACTGCTGGCCTGGGCCTTCGCTCACGCCTATTCGGCCTGTCAGATCCTGCAGCCCAACAGTTTCACCGCCGCCAACGATCCTCTCGCCGCCCGCACCTGGACGGAGCTGCTCTACGTCAGCTTCGCCATCCTGTCGGGTGTCGGCCTGAGCGACATCTACCCGATCAAGCCGATGGCGCGCTCGCTGGTCATGCTCGGTCAGTTCTCCGGGGTCATGTATATCGCCCTGGTAGTGACCCGGTTGGTCACCCTGACGGTGCGCAACCGCTAGCCGAATCTCGCCAGGCTGAAGCTGTCCAGATCGATGTCGCTGTGCCCGGTGGTCACGCGCTGGGCAAGCGCCTCGCCCAGCGCGGCCGAATGCTTGAAGCCATGTCCCGAACAGGCGCTGACCACGGTCACGCCCGGCAGCGCGGGATGCTCGTCGACGATGAAACCGAAATCGGGTGTGACGGTGTAGGCGCAGACGGCGCTGCGCACCGTGCGCGCCGAAAGACCGCCGACCCACCTCCCCACTTGATTACTGAACAGCTGGTGCGATTCTTCCGGGTGTAGATTTCGATCAATGCATATAGGGGTGGTATTATCCGTATATTGTTCGGTGGCGACCTTTACGGCGTTCTCGCCGGGCAACGGTGGAAAGCCGTAGAAGAGATCGGCGTCGCCACTGCCGTGGGCCAGGATGAAGCTGGGCGAATCGCTCGGAAACAGCGTGGGGTCGGCCACCTCGAACCAATGCAGGCTCTGGCGGCAAACGCGCAGCAACCGATCGAAAGGCGCTCCCAGCAGTTCAGCGCTCCACATGCCGGCGGCGACGATGACCCGCTTCGCGCGCCAGCTGCCTTGGGCAGAATGCAGTCGCACGCCCTGCCCGTCCGCTTCCAGGCGTTCGATGACCGTATCGGTTTGGATCCGCGCACCCCGCTCCCGAGCCCCGTCCAGCTGCGCCTGGATACAGGCTTCCGGATACAGATAGCCGCCTCCCGGCTCGAAATAGCCGAGGGCATCGTCTGCCACGCGAAATTGCGGGAAACGCTGGCGAATGGCGGCGCCCTCCCAGGCTTCGTGGGGGATGCCGTATTGGCGAGCCAGTTCCAGCGTCGCCCGGGTGAAATCCGGGCGACCGTGATGGGAGGTGGCCGTCGCCGTGGCGGTCATGATCAGCACGCCACATTGCTCGAAGAGGCTGACGCCCCGCTCCGCTTCCAGCTCGCGCCAGAGCTGCTGCGAGCGGAGCGCCAGGGGCACGTAGGCTGCGCCCTCGCCCACCGCCTGGCGGGTAATGCGCGTTGCGCCGTGACTGGAACCCAGGTCGTGGGGTGGCGAATGGCGATCGATGCCCGCGACCTTCACGCCACGCTTGGCCAAGTGGTAAAGCGTGGCCGAACCCATGGCGCCCAGCCCCAGCACGATCACGTCAAAGGTCGAGTCTTGCACGCCTATCTCCTGGGCATCCTGGCGGAGTGGGCACTCTAGCAGAGCTGCCAAGGTCGTAAGGGGCACTGCACCACCCTGTTTTCCATTTGGCACGGTGCGAGACACGCAGGGATCTTTTACGAAGGGGTGGTATTACCAGGGAAGACTGGAAACGCAAGGGCGATCCTCTGTCCCTCGCGGGCGCGCTGAAAGGTGCGCCGTAGGGTGTAACGGTGCATCCACGGCGCGCCAGCCGAAACGCCGACCCAGTTCGCGATAACCGGAGAACACGAAATCACCGCTGCGCATCCGGTAGGCACCACGCCGGGCGCGGTAGACTCGCGGGATGAGATACCAGGGCAAGCCCGGAAGATCGTGGTGAACCAGATGCAGGGTATTGTTGAGAAACAGCCAGCGCATGGCCCCGCCGCTTTCGTTGAGTACGCAGCGCTGGGCAGGATCCACGGCCGGGCGATGCTCGTAGAAGGATCTGACCAGTGCCAACGCCAGCGCCGGCCAGGCGACCCCTAGCACATAGACGGCGATGGGCATTCCAGACAGCCCGTGGATCGTCAGAAGCAGTCCCGCGCACAGCGCCAGATGCTCCAGCCAGACGCGCAGTACGCCCTGCTCGCCACGCCGCCAGCGACCCCGTTCGTGATCCAGCATGCCGTGCAGCGACAGGACCGGTCCCACCAGGATTCGCCCGATCAGGGTCTTGTCCAGCCAGAGCAAGGCACGCCCGGTCTGTCCTCGCCGCTCCCATAGCTCCCAATCGACATAGCGGCTCTCGGGATCCAGCGCGGGGTCGGTAAGGGTCTCGCGGCGATGGTGGGCCAGGTGGCTATCGCGGTAGAGCGGAAAGGGAAACCAGAGGCCAAGCGGCGGATAGGCCAACAGCGCATTCACGCGGGACCAGCGCGTGGGGTGACCATGGATCAGCTCGTGTTGCAGGGACTGGTGCAGCACCACGACCAGTATCAGCGGCGGCAGTGTCCAGTAGCCGAGCAATGGCCAGGCCCAGATGAGCGTCAGCCAGCTGGCGTAAACGCCAACCACCAGCCCCCAGGTAGGCCACTCGCTGCGGGCGGCAAAGGTACTCAGAAGTAATTTGACCAGGCGGCGATGCCGCGCATCCAGATAGACAGTCACCACGGGGTCCTGATAGCGGATAACAGTGGTGACCCTAGGGACAAACAGTCGAGAAGCCAAATATCGTTAAAGCATTACCTCATGAAGAAGTTGCTCTCGGGCATTCGGTCTAGACAACTCCAGCGCTATTCCAAACGGGTTCCGACACCAACTTTCCATCACTCACTGCTTTATACCCCTAGCTTTAAAAGCCTAAGCTTAGAAGTAAAAAACCCATTAACTGAGTTCAGGTGTTGCCGGAAAGACAGTTATCTGGCGAGACAACTAAGGGCATATCCTTAGCAGCTTTGAAGATTGGCAGCGCTCTCCGCAAGTCTTCTAGACTCGTTGGACTTTCGTTCTGCCAGAAGTGGCCATGCGCTTCTTTATCGATATTTTCCCTAGCACTAAGACCGCGCGCTTTTTCGCGGCGAAAGGCCCTGCGAGCCAGCGGGCCTTCCACCCGCGCCGGGTCAAGGTGCGGCGGGCAGCCGCTCACGGACAGGCCATATCCTCTGGCTGTCGCCCGGTAACAAGGCTACCGGCGCTGAACGACCTGGTTCATCGCCTGGTCGCGACGATCCTGCTGATCGGTCGCACCAACGCCGCCCACACCGAAATGGCCCGTCTTGGCCTCGCTTGCCCTGAATCCCGCCCGACACGACCACAAGGATCTCCTATCCCATGAGCACCCTCTCCGCAGGCTGGGGCGCCGGCCCTTCCGAACGCCATGCCGAACTCTCAGCGCGCTTCCAGCCGCTGTTCCAGCGCATTCGCGCAGGCGCCATCGAGCGCGAGGTGCAGCGGCGGCTGCCGGTCGAAGAACTGGACTGGCTGAAGGCGGCCGGCTTCACCGCGTTGCGAGTACCGATCGAGCACGGTGGCGCCGGTGTCACGCTGCCAGAGTTGTTCGCCCTGCTCATCGAGCTCGGCGAGGCGGATTCCAATCTGGTCCAGGCGCTGCGCGGTCACATGGGCTTTGTCGAAGGGTTGCTCAACAGCGATGACCAGGCACGCCGCACACGCTGGTTCGCCCGTATTGCCGCTGGCGAAACCCTGGGTCCGGCGTCCAGCGAAGTCGGCGATGCCCGGCGGGCCGAATTCAGCACCCGCTTGCGCCGGGAGGGAGACGCCCTGCTGCTCTCCGGCACCAAGTTCTACACCACCGGTTCGCTCTATGCCGACTGGATCGACGTGGGTGCCACCGACGACGCTGGCGACCGCGTAATGGCCACTGTCCGCCGCGAGACGCCCGGCGTCGAGGTGGTGGACGACTGGAACGGTTTCGGCCAGACCCTGACCGCCAGTGGCACGGCGACCTTCACCAATGTGCGGGTGGAACCCACCGATGTGGTCACCGTGGGCGAGCGCTTCCGCTATTCGCCCGGCTTTTCCAGGTCTTTCATCTCGCCAATCTGGCGGGCCTGGGCCGGGCCATGAGCAGCGAGGTGGCCGCCGCGGTCGCGGCCCGTACCCGCACCTTCACCATCGGCAACGCCGACCGTGTCAGCCAGGATCCGCAGGTGCTGGCCGTGGTAGGCCAGGTACGCAGCGCCGCCTATTGCGCCGGGGTGATCGCGCTGAAGAATGCCGAGGCATTGCAGCGCGTGCATGACCTCTGGCAGGCGGACGACCAGGCCGCCGAGGACAGCGCCGTGGCACTGGCCGAACTGGAGGTCTGCCAATCGCTCAATGTGGTCACGGACCTGATCATCGACGCCTCCGGCCGCCTGTTCGATGCCTTGGGCGCCTCGGCCACGCTGCGACCCTTGGGACTGGATCGCTTCTGGCGCAATGCCCGCACCCTCGCCTCCCACAATCCGCGCATCTACAAGGATCGTATCGTCGGTGACTTCGCGGTCAACGGCACTCCGCCACCGCCGCAATGGAAGATCGGCGTCGCCTAGGCTGCCGAAGCAGCCGGAAACGCCGACGAGAGCGGCCCTGCCCCGCTGTTCGCCGCCCCCGGCGATGCTTTAAGCTCGCCGGCTTTCTCCCAGGAGCGGTGTCATGGAAAGGTCGCGCAGCAATCGTCAGGCCATGTGGAAGGCTATCAAGGATCCGCGCTTCATCCCTGTCGTCGTGGCGGCGGTGTGCATCGTGCTGTTCTTCATCCTGGGGCTGGTCGACGTCCTGGGCAACTGATCCCGCCGCTCCCGGTCGCGGCACGCGCCATCACCGCGCCTCGCCAGGGCCACGCGGACGATCACCCAGAATGGTCGCCCGGTGCATCACGCGGCGCTGGGGACGATAGTCGTCGCAGGCATAGTGTTGGGTGATGCGATTGTCCCAGAAGGCCAGGTCGCCCGCCCGCCATTGCCAGCGCACCTGGAACTCCGGTCGGGCGGCGTGGGCGAACAGCAGCTGCAGCAGCGCATCGCTTTCGGCCTCTTCCAGCTCGTGGATCCGGGTGGTGAAGCCAGCGCTGACGAACAATCCCTTGACCCCGGTTTCCGGATGTACCCGTACCACCGGATGGCGTACCGGCGGATTGGCGGCGCGTGCCGCGTTGAAGCTCTGCAGGCCCTCCGCGGTATGGCCGAAGCGTTCCAGTGGAAAGGACTTGCTCAGGTCGTGCCAGGCGCTCAGGCCGTCGAGCAATTCGCGCAGCGGCGCGGACAAGGCCGCATAGGCTGCCGAACTGCTCGCCCAAAGGGTGTCGCCGCCGTACGCCGGCACCTGGCGTGCGCTCAGCAGCGATCCCAGGGGTGGCGTCTGGATGAAGGTGACGTCGGTATGCCAGAGCGCATTGTCCCGCAGATCGTTCAACTCGGTATCCAGCACCAGGATTTCCTGCTGCTCGGGATGCTTGGGATAGATCGGATGGATGTGCAGATCACCGAAATGGGCGGCTACGTCCCGTTGCTGGCGAGGCGTGAGCAACTGGTCACGGAGGAACAGCACCTGGTGCTCCAGCAATCCCCGATGCAGTGCGACATGGCTGGTGGGATCCAGGGCCTCGCGCAGATCCAGGCCATGGACGCGCGCACCCAAGGCAGAGCCGAGACGTTCGAAGGTGATGGCCATCGTGAGCTCCTCAGCGCCAACCGGCATAGCGTCGCTGCAGGGCGCGTAAGCCGAGCTCGATGGACAGCGCGATGCTGGCGATCAGCAGGATGCCCACCACCACCACATCGGTGGCCATGAATTGCGCCGCCGATTGCACCATGAAGCCCAGGCCGCGATTGGCGGCGATCAGCTCGGCCGCCACCAGGGTCGACCAGCCCACACCCAGGGCGATACGCAGACCGGTGAGAATGTCCGGCAAGGCGCTGGGAAGGATTACGTGACGCACCACCTGCCCTCGCGACGCGCCCAGGCAGCGCACTGCCTGGAGACGCTCTCGATCGACCCGCCGCACCCCGCCCACGGTGGCGATCAGCAACGGTGCGAACAGCGCCAGATAGATCAGCAGCACCTTGGACAACTCGCCGATACCGAACCAGATCACCATCAGCGGCAGATAGGCCAGCGGCGGGATCGGTCGATAGAACTCCACCAGCGGATCCAGTGCGGCATTCAGCGTGGGATTGAGGCCCATGGCGATACCCAGGGGCACCGCGGTCAACACGGCTGCCAGTAGCGCAGCCAGGACTCGCAGGAGGCTGGTGCCCAGGTGTTGCCAGAGGCTGGCATCCAGGTAGCCCTCGGCGAGCAGCCCCTGCAGGGCGACCAGCAGTTGCTCGGGCGACGGCAGGAACAGGGTGTCCACCCAGCCCAGATGGGTCGCGCTCCACCAGAGCGTCGCCACGCCGGCCAAGGTGCCCAGCGCTGCCACGCGACGGCGATCCAGGCGCAATCGACGGCGCTCTCGGGAGTCTTGCAGAGTGGAAACGAGGGTGTCAGAGGACATGATCGGGCGACTCCTGCAGAAAGAGGTCGAGCAACTCCTGGCGCAGCTTGGCGAAACGGGGATCGGCCTTGATCTGGCGAACGGGCTCCCCTGCCAGATAACGGCGGGCGAAAGGCACGTCCAGGCGCCGCACGATGCGCGCCGGCGGCCCGTCCAGCACCAGCAGTTCGGTAGCCAGAAACAGCGCCTCATCGACGCTGTGGGTGATGAGGAACAGGCCCTTGCCGGTGCGCTTCCATACCTCCAGCAGCAGCACCTGCATCCGTTCCCGGGTCAGGGCGTCGAGGGCGCCGAAGGGTTCGTCCAGCAGCAGGAAATCCGGATCCACCGCCAGGGCGCGGGCGAGCCCCAGGCGCTGGCGCTGGCCCCCGGACAATTCGCCGATGCCATGGCCGGCATGGTGCGCCAGCCCGACCAGGTCGAGCATCTCGCGGGCCTTGTCCTCTCGTTCACGCCGGCTCAGCCCCCGCAGGCGCAAGCCGAGCGCGACATTGTCGAGGGCATTGAGCCAAGGCATCAGGGCATCGTCCTGGAACACCACGCCGCGCTCGCCGCCCGGTCCCGCCAAGGTACGACCATCGAGCTGCACACGCCCCGCGTCCAGCGATTGGAACCCGGCGAGGACGTTGAGCAGGCTGGATTTACCGCAGCCGGACGGCCCCAGTACCACCAGGGAAGCGCCCTTCTCCACCGCGAGGTCGAGCTGCTGCAAGATCGGTTGACGGCGACCACCGCGGACGAATCCGAGACTGGCCTGTTCTAGGGTGAGTCGACTCATGACCGGCTCCTGTCGGCAGGGAAAAAAAGCCCCTCCAAAGAGGGGCGAGTCGTGGCGTGAAGAAGGGTCGTTACTGGGCCGCGCGGACGTATTCGGCGCTGACATAGGGCAAGTAGTCGTCGAGCACCGTGGGAATGCGCTTCTGTTCCTTGAGGAATTCGGCGGTACGAGCGATGGCCTTGGCCGTGCCACCACCGAGCAGCTCAGGGCTCAGTTGGGCCTCGGCGTCCGGATAACGGGACCCGGCGAGGAGCTCAGGCACATCAGCGGCGTCCGCGCCGGTCAGGCGAGCGATCTTCTTGGCCTGCTCGGACCCGGCGTTCCAGTCCTTGCCGTGGGCCTGATAGTCGGCGAAGGCCTGCAAGGTGACCTTGGCGTACTGGGCGAGGATTTCGGGGTGCTTTTCAGCGAAGTCCTTGCGCGCCACCCAGACCTCGAAGGTCGGTGCCCCCCAGCTGCCTACCTGGGCCGCATCGGCGAGGACCTTGCCGTTCTTCTTGATCTCGCCCAACGCCGGTGACCAGACAAAGGCGCCATCGATGTCGCCCCGGCGCCAGGCCGCGGCGATCTCGGTGGGATTGAGATTGACGATCTTGACCTTGGTCGGGTCCACGCCCCAGTGCTTGAGCGCGCCGAGCAGGCTGTAGTGCGAGGTGGAGACGAAGGGGGTGGCGATGGTCTTGCCAACCAGTTGCTCGGGTTGGTCGATACCGCTGCCATTGCGCACCACCAGGGCTTCGGCGGAATCGATCTGTGCGGCGACGAGGAAGGTCACCAGCGGCAGCTTGCGCGAGGTGGCCGCTGCCAGGGGGCTGGAACCTAGATTGCCGATTTGCACATCCCCCGAAGCCAGTGCGGCGACGACCTCGGGACCATTGTTGAAACGGCGCCAGTCGATCTTCTGACCGACCGCCTTATCGTAGAGGCCATCGGCCTGGGCGACCTTGGATGGATCGACACCGGTCTGGTAGCCCGCCACCAGATCGACCGCGGACGCCTGCCCCGCGAGCGCTGCCATGCCTACAGTCAGAACCAGGGATTTGATCAGCGAATTCACAAAGGCCTCCTTGTCGGCAGACGCGCCAAAGCGCGTCCTCGGCATCAACGCGATGCCTGTTGGAGGCCAAGCTAAACGATCTAAAGATCGCTTGATAAATAACTATATGGAATCAGCTTAGGCAGAGAGCCGGAAGGTCATCTACCGGCTAGCAAGGTAACCGTTCCGAACAGCGAGCCGCGGCCTGGAAGCAGGCCGCAAGAGACAAGGATCAGCCTTTGCGCTGATTGAGGAAGCGGAAGCAGCCAGCCAGCAGATCGTCGAAGCGCCAGGGCTTGGGCAGATAGTAGATATCGGGGGCGCGTTCGGGCTGGAGTTCTTCGAAATAACCCGAAGAGACGATGATGGGCAGACCCGGCAGCTGCTGCTTGACGCGGCGCGCCAGCTCCAGACCATCGATAGCACCTGGCATGCGGACATCGGTGATCAGCAGATCCGGCGTCGGACGCGCACTCGACAGGTACTCCCAGGCTTGATCCGCGGTACCAAAGGTGCGCACCTGAAAGCCTTCACCTTCGAGCACCTCTTCCATCAGCCCGAGCAACATGTTCTCGTCTTCGACGACCACTACCACTGGTTTCATAAATCCGCTCGATCTCCGCAGGTCCGCCATCTGACTGGACGTATCTCGTTGGGGCGCGAATTCTACTCCTATCTGGCGTCAGCTGCGCAGTCTCCCCTGAGCTTAGTCGTGTGGTGCGACATCCTGCCTCACTGATTACAAAAAAAATTGTCCGGTAACCAAAGCCTCCTATTTAAGGGGTGGTATTACTATAAAGCTTGGTTCCTCCAGGGAACCGTACCGGAGCCCCTCAGTCGGAAAACAGGTATCTCGAAAGGCTCCCTCGCGATTCCGGCGTGTCAGCTTTTCAGGATCACGGGGAGCCGTCTGCCGGAGGAAAATGCGCATGACGGCCATCGATTGGACGGGTTGGCTCAACGCCCCCTGGGTCACCACGCTGATTGCGGCGGCGGTCGCCCTGTTGATCAGTATCATCGCCCTTACGCTGGCATTCGCCGCCATCCGCCGCCTGGCCAGTCCCTTCCTGCTCGCTCGCAACCTGGTCAAGTACGCAGAAAAACCCGCACGCCTCGCCGTACCCTTGGTGGTGCTCCAAGGTGTCTGGAATTCCGCACCCGATGCCCTGCCACTGTTGCGCGCCGTACAGCACGTCACCGGTCTACTGAGCATCGCTGCCTTTACCTGGCTGGGCCTCCGGGCGGTCAAGGCCGTCGGGGCCACCATCGCCCTGCGCAATCCGGTGGATGTGGTGGACAACCTGCGGGCCCGCCGGATTCAGACGCAGAACCGGGTGCTGGTACGCAGCCTCAGTTTTATCGTGCTGCTGGTGGGTATCGCCTTGATGCTGATGACCTTTCCGGCGGTGCGCCAAGTAGGTGCGAGCCTGCTCGCCTCCGCCGGTGTCGCCGGCCTGGTGGCGGGCATCGCCGCGCGCCCGGTCCTGGGCAATCTCATCGCCGGCCTGCAGATCGCCGTGACCCAACCGATCCGGCTGGATGACGTGGTCATCGTCGAGGGTGAATGGGGGCGCGTGGAAGAGATCACCGGTACCTATGTGGTGGTACGCATCTGGGACGACCGCCGCCTGGTGGTACCCCTGCAATATTTCATCGAAACCCCCTTCCAGAACTGGACACGCTCGTCGTCCAGTCTCATTGGCTCGGTCTTCATATGGGTTGACTATTCCCTGCCGTTGGCGCCGATCCGCACCGAATTGGAACGCGCCTGTGCCGAGGTGCCCCATTTATGGGACGAGCGTGTCTGCGTGCTGCAGGTGACCGATGCGTCCCATGATTCCATCCAGATCCGGGTGCTGGTGAGCTCGGGCGATTCCTCGAAGAACTGGGACCTGCGCTGCTTTGTGCGGGAACGGCTGATCACCTACATCAATCGCGAATTCCCCCTCTGTCTGCCCAAGCTACGGACTGAACTGGGACGCCGCGATGCCCTTCCCACGCCGCGATCCGACGAAAGGCAGGAGCCAGTCGTACGCCAGCCAGAAGTCTGATTTTTCGGCCAATTGCAGCGATCAGGCGCCCATAAAGCGGTTCACCTGGCCCTTATTTCTTAGCGCACCAAGAATGAGCGTCACCTTTTGGGCATGTATTTGGCAACGCGAAGCAAGACCGCAACATTCGCGCGGGAAACTTGTGACGTCGTCCGTGAGTCAGTGCGAGAGCAATCTGGAAATCCGCGAAGCAGTTCTCGCCCAAATCCAGACATCTCAGAAGAGGTGACCGGCAAAAAGGCTGTAGCAGCTCGGCTGTAGGCGTTTTTGAACCAGGAGCATCGAGCTTCAGGAAGAAGCAATCAGGTAAACCTCAGTCTCGAACTTGCTGCATTGGGAGCGCACCATGGCAAATGCCGTCGTGGGGAAATTTGGGGCTCTGGAGCCCGTAGAAACTGCCACTCGCACCACCACATCCAGCTCTCCTCGCAAGCGTGTCGAAGAGCCTCAGCTGACGCTGAGCTCCGTTGTCGAAAGCCGCAAGCGCATTCTTTTCGTGACCCCGGAGATTTCCGACTTCGTCAAGGCTGGTGGCCTGGGCGAGGTTTCGGGCGCCCTGCCGCGCGCCCTCGCGGCCTCCCATGACGTCCGGGTGCTGATTCCCGGTTACCGTCAGGTGATGGCCGCGATCAAGGACCGTGTGCAGATGGTCGGCCGCATCGCTGCCCGTGCCGCCATGCCCGCCTGTGACATTGGTCGCGTCAATCTGGACGACGGGCTGGTCGTCTATGTATTGATCTGTCCCGAGCTGTACGAGCGCTCGGGCAACCCTTACGGCGACCTGAACGGCGCCGACTGGGCTGACAACCACATCCGCTTCGGTCGTCTGGCCAGCGCTGCCGCTGACTTCGCTCTAGGCGATGCCTCGATTCGCTGGGTACCGGATCTGCTGCACCTCAACGAATGGCAGGCTGGCCTCGCCGCCGGCTACCTGCGCTGGAAGGGTGCCACCACTCCCTGTCTGACCACCATCCATAACCTGGCCTATCAGGGCCTGTTCCCGGCCTCGGTCATGGCCGACCTGGACATTCCGGCCCACGCCTTCCAGATGGAAGGTCTGGAGTTCTGGGGCAAGGTCTCCTTTCTCAAGGCCGGTCTGGTCTATGCGGACCATATCACCACGGTCAGTCACACCTACGCCCAGGAAATCACCACGCCGGAATTCGGCTGTGGCCTGGAAGGCCTGCTGCAGGTTAAGGCGCGGGACGGCAAGCTGACCGGCCTGCTCAACGGCATCGACGATGGCTGGAGCGCTTGCAGCGATCCGCACCTCTGCCAGCAGTTCCACGAATCCGACTGGGACGGCAAGGCGGTCAACGCCGCCCGCATCCGCGAGGAATTCGGCCTCGAGCCGTCCAATGGCCCACTGTTCGCCGTGGTCTCGCGGCTGGTCCAGCAGAAAGGCATCGATCTGACCATCCAGGCCGCCGATCACATCGTCGCCCGCGGTGGCCAGTTGATGATTATCGGTTGCGGCGAGCCCCATATCGAGCGCCAGGTGCGTGCCCTGGCCCTGCGCTATCCGGGTCGCGTCAGTGCCCACATCGGCTTTTGCGAAACCGAAGCCCGGCGGATGTACGCCGGCAGCGACTTCCTGTTGATGCCTTCGCGTTTCGAGCCTTGCGGCCTGAGCCAGATGTACGCCCAGCGCTTCGCTTCCCTACCGATCGCGACCCGCACTGGCGGCCTGGCCGACAGCATCGAGGACGGTACCACCGGCTTCCTGTTCGCCCCGCTGTCGCTGGAAAACTACCTTGGCGCCATCGACCGCGCCCTGGGTGTGTTCGAACGTCAGGGCCTGCTGCTGGCCATGCGTCACCGGGCGATGCAGGGACCATTTTTCTGGTCCGAATGCGCCAAGCCCTATGCCTCGCTGTACCTCGATCTGCTCCAGACCACCGCTCACCAGGAGCGTCACGTCGGCGCCTGAGGCTCGATGTGGCTACCAAGCGCTTTTCCTTCGGCAAAAGGCCGACGAAAAGCGCTTCCCCCGCCCAACTTTGAGCAGCTCTCACCGGTCATAACAGCAACTGCGGCCAACTGGGCCGCAGTGTCTTTTCTGCCGTCCGGTTTCGGGAGTTCTCTATCCATGACTGATATTTCGCGCGATGCAGCCGCGGTGACCGGGGGCTATGCCTGGCAGACCCGTGCCGGTGCCACCCTGGTGAGCAAGGACCGCACCCTCTTTCACTTCTGGGCGCCCAGCGCCGACGCCGTGTCGGTGGTGCTGGAAGGCGGCATGACCATCCCCATGGAAGCCGAGCAAGACGGCTGGTTCGCGGTGGAGGCGCAGTGCGGTGCCGGCACCCGTTATCGCTATCAGATCGAAGATCTGTTGGTCCCGGACCCCGCTTCCCGCGCCCAGGCTGGCGATGTGCACGAGCCGAGCATCGTCATCGACCCCACCACCTACCACTGGCAGTCCGTCGAGTGGCAGGGTCGTCCCTGGCACGAAAGCGTCATCTACGAATTGCATGTCGGCACCCTGGGCGGGTTCTCGGGCGTGGAGAAATTAATACCCCGCCTGGCCGCGCTGGGCGTCACCGCCATCGAACTGATGCCCCTTTCGGAATTCCCGGGCAGTCGCAACTGGGGCTATGACGGCGTCCTGCCCTATGCCGTGGAAGCTTCCTACGGCACCCCCGACGATCTTAAGTCGCTCATCGATACCGCCCACACCCATGGCGTCATGGTCTATCTGGACGTGGTCTACAACCACTTCGGCCCCGACGGCAACTACCTGCACGCCTACGCCGAGCGCTTCTTCCGCGAAGACATCCATACCCCCTGGGGCGCCGCCATCGATTTCCGCCAGGACGCCGTGCGCCGCTACTTCATCGACAACGCCCTGCTGTGGCTGATGGAGTATCGCTTCGACGGCCTGCGCTTCGACGCGGTCCATGCCATCAACGATAAGGGTTTCCTCGAAGAGATGGCCGAAGAGATCCGCGGCACCGTCGAGCCGGGTCGCCACATCCACCTGATGCTGGAAAACGAAGACAACACCGCGACCCTGCTCGGCAGCAAGCACTACAACGCGCAGTGGGCGGACGACTGGCACAACGTCATCCACCCCATGCTCACCGACGAGAACGAAGGCTACTACCAGGACTTCACCGAAGACGCCACGGCCAAGCTGGTGCGCTGCCTGGGCGAGGGTTTCATCTACCAGGGCGAGCAGACCCGCCATGGCAAGGCCCGCGGTGAACCCAGCAAGGACCTGCCGGCCTCGGCTTTCGTCATCTTCCTGCAGAACCATGACCAGGTCGGCAACCGTGCCTTCGGTGAACGCCTGACCCGATTGGCGCCGGAACCCGCACTGAAAGCCGCTACCGCCCTGCTGCTGCTCAGCCCGATGATTCCCTTGCTGTTCATTGGCGAGGAATGGGGCAGCCGTCAGCCCTTCCTGTTCTTCACCAGCCACAACGATGAACTGGCCGAACTGGTACGGGATGGTCGCCGTAACGAGTTCAAGGACTTCGATTTCTTCACCAGCGAAGAGCATCGCCAGCAGATCCCCGATCCGAACGCGCCCAAGACCTTCGAGGACTCCAAGCCCAATTTCGGCGAGGCCGATCAGCCCGACCATGGCGCCTGGCTTGGCCTGTATCGCGAGCTGCTGGAGATCCGTCGTCGGGAACTCTTCCCGCGCCTGGAAGGCGCCCGTGCCGAGGGCGCCGAAGCCCTGGCCGAGCGCGCCGTGCGGGCACGTTGGAGCCTGGCCGATGGCAGCCGCCTGACCATCGAACTCAACCTGAGCGAGAAGGCCGTGTCAGTGGCTGAGGTACCCCAAGGCCGGTTGTTGCACAGCAGTGACGCCGCCGCCACGCCGGTCCGCCAGGACGGGCAGTTGGCCGTCCATTCCGCCTTGGTCTGGCTGGAGGAACAGGCATGAGTGGAGATCGTTTGGAACAGCTGGCCAAGGCCGCCGGTATCGCCATCGAATGGACCGCCTACGACGGTAAGCGCCAACGGGTGAGTCCCGAGGCGCTGCGCAATCTGCTCAAGGCCATCGAGCTGCCCGCGGACAGTGATGCTGACATTGATGCTAGCTTGCGCAAGCTGGCCGAGGTAGGCGACAAGGATCACCTACCACCCCTCCTCACGGCCGTGGTCGGTAAACCCGTCGGGACACCTGACCAGTTCAAGCGTGGCGTCCGCTATGAGGTGCAGTTGGAAGACGGCGAGCGCCTGGTAGGTCAGGTAGATGACCAGGGCCAGCTCGCGCCCATCAGCACCGCCGGTTATCACCAGGCGGAAATCGGTGGTGAAGCCCTGATCCTGGCCGTCGCGCCAGAGCGCTGCTTTACCATCGCCGACGCCACAGGCGACGAGCAGGCCAGGCTCTGGGGCCTGGCCGTGCAGCTCTATAGCCTCAGACGCGACGGTGGCAGCGGTGCGGGCGATTTGCAGGGTCTGGTGCAGCTCGCCAAGGCAGCTGCCGGCAAGGGCGCCGATGCCCTGGCCATCAGCCCGCTGCACGCCATGTTCAGCGCCGATGGCAGTCGCTACAGCCCCTATTCGCCGTCGAGTCGGGTGTTTTTCAATGTGCTCTATGCCGCGCCAGAGCTGGTGCTGGGCGCCGAGCCCGTGCGTCAGGCCATGCAGCGCGCCGGCCTGCAGGCGGAAGCCGAGCGCCTCGAACAGCTTGAGCTGATCGACTGGCCGGCCCTGGCCAAGCTGCGCCTGCGCCTATTACGTACCCTGCACCTGGACTTCCGTACCGCCAGTGGCGATCTGCGCGAGCGCTTCGAGGCCTTCCGCCGCGACGGTGGCGAAGCGCTGGAAAACCACTGCCGCTTCGAGGCGCTGCATGCCTCCTTCACCCAGGGCGATGCCTCGCCCAGCTGGCAGCATTGGCCGCAGCAGTATCGCGATCCCAAGAATCCTGCCGTGGCCGAATTCGCCGAACGCCACGCCCAGGACGTGGAGTTCTATGCCTTCACCCAATGGCTGGCCAGCGAAGGGCTGTCCGCTGCCCAGACGCAGTGCCGCGAAGCCGGCATGAAAATCGGCCTGATCGCCGACATCGCCGTGGGCGCGGATGGGGGTGGCAGCCAGGCCTGGAGTCGTCAGGAAGAGCTGCTGGCCTCGGTCACCGTCGGTTGTCCGCCGGACCTGCTCAACCAGAAAGGCCAGGGCTGGGGCATATCCGCCTTCTCGCCCACCGGCATGATCCAGCATGGCTTCCGCGCCTTCATCGAGATGCTCAAGGCGAACTTCGCGCATGCCGGCGGTGTGCGCATCGACCATGTGATGGGTCTGCAACGGCTCTGGCTGGTGCCCGAGGGTGCCTCCCCGGCCGACGGCGCCTATCTCTCCTACCCCATCGACGACCTGCTGCGCCTGGTCGCCCTGGAGTCCTGGCGGCATCGCTGCGTGGTCATGGGCGAAGACCTGGGTACGGTGCCCGAGGGCTTCCGTGAACGCTTGGCCGAACGCGCCATCATGGGCATGCAGGTACTGCTGTTCGAGCGCGACGACAAGGCGTTCAAGCAGGCCGCGCAGTGGTCGGACACGGCCATGGGCATGCCCACCACCCACGACCTGCCGACGCTCACCGGCTGGTGGCAGGGTCGCGACGCCGACTGGCAGGAAGAGCTCGGCCTGCTGCCCGACGGCACCTCGCGCCAGGACCGGCTCGACGAACGCGCCGAGGATCGCCAATACCTGGCCAAGGTCCTGGAGCTGGACGACAGCCGTGAAAGCAATGTCGAACAGGCCGTCGATGCCGCCATCGAGTTCATCGGTCGCACGCCGGCGCCCCTGATCATCCTGCCGGTGGAAGACGCTCTGGGTCAGCTGGAACAGGCCAACCTGCCCGGCACCACCAATGAACACCCCAACTGGCTGCGCCGTTGGGACGCTCCTGCGGAGCGCCTGCTGGACGCCGCCACCCCTGAACGACGCCTAAGCGTGCTGAGCACTGCCCGTAACAATCCGGAGAACACTCGATGAGTCGCTTGCGCGCTACTGTACGCCTGCAGTTCCACAAGGATTTCACCTTCGACGATGCCCTGCCCCTGGTCGACTATTACGCCAAACTGGGCATTAGCCATGTCTATGCGTCGCCCATCACCACCGCGCGCGCCGGCTCCGTGCATGGTTACGACGTGGTCGACCCCACCCGGGTCAACCCGGAGCTGGGCGGCGAAGAGGGGCTGCGTCGCCTGGTCGCTCGGCTGCGCGAGCACGGCATGGGCCTGATCGCCGACTTCGTGCCCAACCACACCAACGTGGGCGGCTCGGAGAACGCCTGGTGGCTGGACATCCTCGAATGGGGCCGCCAGAGCCGCTATGCCGGCTTCTACGACATCAACTGGTACGGACCGGACCCGGATCTACAGGGCCAGGTGCTGCTACCCTTCCTGGGTGACGCCTATGGCAACGTGTTGCAGGCCGGTGAGCTCAAGCTGGTGTTCGACGCCGAGCAAGGCGCCTTCCGCGTGGAATACTACGCCCACCACTTCCCCATCAACCCGGGTACCTACGGCCAGATCCTGCGCGAGAGCGACCTGCCCCAGCTGAGCCTGTTCGCCGATGCCTTCTCGGCTCGTGCCAAGGACCTGGAAGAAGCCCGCGGCGCCCAGCGCCAGCTGGCGGACGCCGCCAAGGACCCGGCCGTGGCAGCCGCCATCGACAAGGCGGTCGCCGCCTTCGACGGTAGCCAAGCGGCCAATCAGGAACGCCTGCACGCCCTGCTGGAGAGCCAGCACTATCGCCTGGCCAGCTGGCGCACTGCCTCGGACGACATCAACTGGCGGCGCTTCTTCGACATCACCGAACTCGGTGGCCTGCGCATGGAACGCCACGAGGTGTTCGAGGAAACCCATTCGCTGATCTTCCGCCTGATCAGCGAAGGCCTGCTCGACGGCCTGCGTCTGGATCACATCGACGGCCTGGCCAATCCGCGCGCCTATTGCCGCAAGTTGCGCCGCCGGGTGGACGACCTCTGTGCCAGTCGTACCGGCGGTGCGCCGGAAGATGGCTTCCCCATCTACATTGAGAAGATCCTGGCCGAAGGCGAGCAGCTGCGCGAAGGCTGGGGCATCGATGGCACCACCGGCTACGAGTTCATGAACGAGGTCTCGGCGGTGCAGCATGCGGCCAGCGGTGAAGCGCCGCTGCGCCGGTTCTGGGCCGAGCGCACCGGTCGTACCGAGGATTTCCTCGAAGAGGTACGGGAAGCACGGCGCCTGGTGCTCACCGGCGCACTGTCCAGCGAATTCGAATCGGCCGTGCACACCCTGCACCTGCTGGCCCAACAGGACTGGCGTACCCGCGACACCAGCCAGGGCGCCATCCGCCGGGTGTTGCTGGAGCTGATCGTGCAATTCAAGGTCTATCGCACCTATGCTGGCGCGGCGGGTTTCGTCGGCGCCGATGCCCAGTGGTTCGATACCGCGCTGGAGGCCGCCCGCCCCCATGTCAGCGAAGCGGAGCAGCCGCTGCTGGAGCAACTACGCGCCTGGCTGGGTGGCGATGCGCCGCGCCATAAGCCGGTGGGCAGCGTGGCCCGACGCGAACAGCGCCGCGCCATCACCAAATTCCAGCAACTCACCTCGCCCATCGCCGCCAAGGCCGTGGAAGACACCGCCTGCTATCGCTCCGCACCGCTGCTGTCGCGCAATGACGTGGGTTTCGATCCGCAGCATTTTGCCCAGCCGGTCAGCGCCTTCCACCAGGCCAGCGGTTGGCGTGCAGAGCATTTCCCGCGCAACATGCTGACCACCGCGACCCACGACCACAAGCGTGGCGAAGACACCCGCGCCCGCCTGGCGGTGGTCTCGGAACGTCCGGAAGCCTATATCGCCCAGGTCAGTGGCTGGATGGAACAGGCTGCTCCTCTGCGCGGCCAGTGGAACGATGCACCCGCACCGACCCCAGGTGATGAGCTGATGCTCTACCAGACCCTGCTCGCCAGCTGGCCGCTACAGCTGCAGGCCGATGACCAGATAGGCCTGCAGGCCTATCTGGAGCGCCTGCTGCAGTGGCAGGAAAAGGCCCTGCGCGAAGAGAAGCTGGAGTCCGACTGGTGGGCGCCGAATGGGGACTACGAAGCGGCCTGCAAGGCCTTCCTG
The DNA here is from genome assembly GCF_900110545.1 of Pseudomonas sp. Snoq117.2. Taxonomy (NCBI): domain Bacteria; kingdom Pseudomonadati; phylum Pseudomonadota; class Gammaproteobacteria; order Pseudomonadales; family Pseudomonadaceae; genus Pseudomonas; species Pseudomonas sp. Snoq117.2. The sequence continues at coordinate 149,676 of NZ_FOED01000008.1, forward strand.
GAAGGCCTCCTCACCGACGACAAGTATCTTGCCCTGCGCCGCGAGATCGTTGCAGCCGTCCGTGAACTGGCTCCAGCCGGTGCCCTGAATGGCCTGGTGCAGATGTTGCTGCGCAATACCGCGCCCGGCGTGCCTGACCTCTACCAAGGTGGTGAATTCTGGGATTTCAGCCTGGTGGAGCCCGACAATCGCCGCGCCGTGGACTACGCCCCGCGGCAGCAGGCCCTGGCCAAGCACACCACTGCCGACGCGGCTCTGGATACCTGGCAGAACGGCGAGATCAAACAGCAGGTGCTGGCCAGCGTGCTGCAACTGCGCAAGCTGCAGCCACAGCTGTTCACCGAAGGTAGCTACCTCCCGCTGTCCGTTGCGGGCGCCCACGCCGATCAGGTACTGGCCTTCGCCCGTACCTGGGAGCAGCAGGCGGTGATCGTCATCGTGCCGGTGCATGCCTCCGACCTGCTGGAGAACAGCGAAACATTGCGCTTTTCTGCAGCGGCCTGGGGTGATACCCGGATAAAACTCCCGGAAACCTTGTCCATGTACCGTTTTGGGGAAACTTTCGCCCCTTCGTCTGTCCATGACCAGAAGAAAGAGCTTTCTGTCGGCGAGGTTCTGGCACGTTTTCCGCTTGGATTGCTCAGCACACAAGACATCACTCAAGGAGCCGTACCGCAATGACCCAAAAAGACGAACGCATCCAGCAGCTCGCCTACCAGATCTGGGAGTCCGAAGGACGGCCGGCCCACGAACACGATCGCCATTGGGAAATGGCGACCCGCCTGTACGAAGCCGAACAGGAAGGCGTGGCCAAGAAGACCGCGACCAAGAAGCCTCGTGCAACCAAGATCACTGCGGGCGCGGACACGCCCGTGGCGAGCAAGGCCCGCACCGCTGGCAAGACCAAGAGTGGCAGCGAAAAGGCGGCCACCGAGGCGGAAGCTACCGGTGAGTCCGTGACCGAGAAGGTCGAGTCGGCTGCCAAGAAGGTCGCCTCCAAGGTCAAGCAGGCGGTCAAGCCCAGTGCCAGCAAGACCACCGCGACCAAGACCACGGCCAGCAAGGCCAAGGCCGATGCCAACGTCGAGGCTACCGGCGTAGGTGTGGCACCGGCTACGCCGAAGAAGCCGCGTGCCTCCCGGGCCAAGGCGACGACGGCCAAGCCCGCCGCCAGCGAGTGATGTGATGTTCCGGCCTGGCCACTCGGTCAGGCCTTCTCTCTGCCGCCTCGCTGCGGCGTCTGCGTTATCCCTGGTTTTCTGATTTTTCCTGCAAAAACAACGCTTTGTCGGCTCGCCATGGGAGCTCGGAACTGCGCTGCGCCGGGCCTTTCATATGCAGGTAGCCGGATCTGTATCGATTCAGCCACCGGCAGGTATTGAGAGCCGAGTCAGAGCTACTTCCTTCCTAGCTATCCCGAGAGCGTCGAAATGACTTCAACTGAGTCCAACAAGCCGTTAACCGAAGCAACCACTTTCATCAGTAAGTCCAAGTCTCGTGTTCGTGAAGGCCTGCCCTATCCCCTGGGCGCTACCTGGGACGGCTCCGGCGTGAACTTCGCCATCTTTTCCGCCAACGCCACCAAGGTCGAACTCTGCCTCTTCGACGATGAAGGCAAGGAAGAAATCGAGCGCATCGAACTGCCGGAATTCACCAATGAGATCTGGCACGGCTATCTGCCCGATGCCCGTCCCGGCACCCTCTACGGCTACCGGGTACACGGCCCGTACGAGCCGCAGAACGGCCATCGCTTCAATCACAACAAGCTGCTGATCGATCCCTATGCCAAGCAGATCGTCGGCGAGCTGGAGTGGAACGACGCCCTGTTCGGCTACACCATCGGCCACGCCGATGGCGACCTGTCCTTCGACGAGCGTGACAGCGCGCCCTTCATGCCGCGCTGCCGGGTCATCGACCCCGCCTTCACTTGGGGCAACACCACCCATCCGCGGGTCCCGCGTGATCGCACCGTGTTCTACGAGACCCACGTCCGGGGTTACACCATGCAGCACCCGGCCGTCCCGGAGAGTGCCCGCGGTACCTTCTCCGGCCTGCAGGAAAGCGAGGTCATCGACTACATCAAGTCCCTCGGCATAACCTCCGTCGAGCTGATGCCGATCCACTACTTCCTGGACGACAACCATCTGCTGGAAAAGGGCCTGAAGAACTTCTGGGGCTACAACACCCTGGCTTTCTTCGCGCCGCATTCGCGCTACATGGCCAGCCAGTCCATCGGCGAATTCAAGGTGATGGTCGCGCGCATGCACAATGCCGGCCTCGAGGTCATTCTCGACGTGGTCTACAACCACACCGCCGAAGGCAACGAGATGGGCCCGACCCTCTCGCTCAAGGGCATCGACAACGCCAACTACTACCGCCTGATGCCCGATGATGCGCGCTACTACATCAACGACACTGGCACCGGCAACACCCTGAACATGAGCCATCCCTGCGTGCTGCAGATGGTGACCGACTCGCTGCGCTACTGGGCCACCGAGATGGGCGTGGACGGCTTCCGCTTCGACCTGGCCACCATCCTGGGCCGCGAGCCGGATGGCTTCGACGAAGGCGGCGGCTTCCTGCACGCCTGCCGTCAGGATCCGATCTTGGCCGAGACCAAGCTCATCGCCGAGCCCTGGGACTGCGGTCCCGGCGGCTACCAGGTCGGCAACTTCCCACCCGGCTGGATGGAGTGGAACGATACCTTCCGTGACACCGCGCGGGCCTTCTGGAAGGGTGACGAAGACAAGATCGGCGATTTCGCGAAGATCTTCCTGGGCTCCGGCGACAAGTTCAACCGTCGCGGTCGCAAGCCCTATTCGTCGGTGAACTTCGTGACCGCCCACGACGGCTTCACCCTGGCCGACACCGTGTCGTATAACGACAAGCACAACGAGGCTAACGGCGAAGGCAACAACGACGGCCATTCCCACAATCTATCGTGGAACTGTGGTGTCGAAGGCGAGACCGACGATCCGGAGATCATCGAACTGCGCTATCGCCAGATGCGCAACCTGCTGGCCACCCTCTTCCTGTCCCAGGGCACGCCCATGCTGCTGGCCGGTGACGAATTCGCCCGTACCCAAGGCGGCAACAACAACGGCTACTGCCAGGACAGCGAGATCGGTTGGGTCAACTGGGAGATCAGCGAAAAAAGCGCCGAGCTCCAGGAATACGTGCGCAACCTGATCGACCTGCGTCGTCGCTATCCGCTGCTGCGTCGCAGCCGCTTCTTCACCGGTGCCTACAACGAGGAGCTGGGCGTCAAGGATGTCACCTGGCTGCAGCCCGGCGGCACCGAGATGGGCGACGAGCAATGGCAGGACGGCAGCAACAAGTGCATGGGCATCCTGCTCGATGGCCGTGCCCAGCCGACCGGCATTCGTCGCAAGGGCGCGGATACCTCGCTGCTGATTCTGGTCAATGCTCATTATGACGTGGTGGATTTCACCCTGCCGGAAGTCCCCATGGGCGAGCATTGGTCCCTGCAGCTGGATACCAATCAGCCTGACCTGGATGCCGGCGACGTCTTCAATTTTGGAGACACCTATCAGGTCACCGGACGCTCGGTACTGCTGTTCGAGCTGACCCAGACCAAGCGGAGGAAGCGCCAGGCATGACGAACGCGCAACAGGGTTTTTCGTTCAAGGTCCTGACCATCAACACGCACAAGGGCTTCACGTCCTTCAACCGCAAGTTCATCTTGCCGGAATTGCGCGAGGCGGTGCGGACGGTGTCAGCGGACATTGTCTTCTTGCAGGAGGTGTTGGGTACCCACGAAAAGCACCCGTTGCGCTTCGAGAACTGGCCGGCGGCGCCGCAGTACGAGTTCCTGGCCGATTCGATGTGGACCGATTTCGCCTACGGGCGCAATGCGGTCTACCCGGACGGCCATCACGGTAATGCGGTGCTGTCGAAGTTTCCCATCGTCAGTTACGACAACTTCGACATTTCGATCGCCGGTCCGGAAAAACGCGGGATGCTGCATTGCGTCCTGCGCGTACCGGATCAAGGGGTGGATCTGCACGTCATCTGCGTCCATCTGGGGTTGCGGGAAAAGCATCGCCAGATGCAGATGAAGCTGATCTGCGAACACATCAATTCCCTGCCCAGCGACGCGCCTGTCGTGGTGGCGGGGGACTTCAACGACTGGCGCCAGAAGGCCAACGACATCCTTGGCCAGGGCGCGGGACTCGAAGAGGTGTTCATGAAGACCGCAGGGCGGCTGCCCAAGACCTTCCCGGCGAAGCGTCCCCTGCTCTGCCTGGACCGCATCTATACCCGTAACGTCAGCGTCGGTCGCCCACAGGTGCTGGGCAATCAGCCGTGGTCGCACCTCTCCGACCACGCGCCCCTGGCTGCGGACTTTCACCTATGAACTTCGAGTGGCGGGACGGAAACCGCATCGCCTTGCTGGAAAACGGCGAGGACTTCTTTCCCCGGGTCTTCGAGGCGATCCGCGAGGCGGAGCGCGAGGTCATCATCGAGACCTTTATCCTGTTCTACGACAAGGTGGGTCAGGGCCTGCAGCGAGAACTGGTGGCGGCGGCCAAGCGTGGTGTCCAGGTGGACATCACCGTGGACGCCTATGGCTCGCCCGATCTGCCGCGTGACTTCATCGATGAGATGGTCCATGCCGGCGTGCGCTTCCGCTACTACGATCCGCGCCCGCTGGTCATGGGCATGAGGACCAACCTCTTCCGCCGCCTGCATCGCAAGATCGTGGTGGTGGATGCCCGCCTGGGCTTCATCGGTGGCATCAACTATTCCGCCGAGCACCTGGGTGACTTCGGGCCGGAAGCCAAGCAGGACTATGCCGTCGAGGTGGAAGGCCCCATCGTCGACGATATCCATCGCTTCGCGCGCGACGCCATCAACTCGCCGGAGGAAACCCACCGCTGGTGGGGCAAGCGCTCGCAGAAGCCGGCCAACAACCGCAACCCGGGCAATGCCCAGGCCCTGCTGGTGTACCGCGACAACGACGAACATCGCGCCGACATCGAAAAGCACTACCTGGAAATGCTGCGCAACGCCAAACGCGAGGTGGTGATCGCCAACGCCTACTTCTTCCCGGGCTATCGTCTGCTGCGGGAGATGCGTAACGCGGCGCAGCGCGGCGTCCGGGTGGTGCTGATCGTGCAGGGCGAGCCGGACATGGCCATCGTCAAGGTCGGCGCCCAGATGCTCTACAACTACCTGGTCAAGGCCGGGGTGGAGATCTACGAATACTGCCTGCGCCCCTTGCACGGCAAGGTGGCGACCATGGACGAGCACTGGTCCACCGTGGGTTCGAGCAACCTGGACCCCTTGAGTCTTTCGCTCAATCTCGAATGCAACCTGATCTTCCATGACCACGCCTTCAACCGTGAATTGCGCGGTCGCCTGGAGACCCTGATCCAGCATCACTGCGAGCACGTCGACAGCAGCAAGGTGCCCAAGCGCACCTATTGGCACCTGGCCAAGACGATGCTGGTCTTCCACTTTTTGCGCCACTTCCCCGCCTGGGTCGGCTGGCTGCCCGGTCATACCCCCAAGATCGAACTGGTGAGTCCACCGGTGCAGCCCGAGCTGGAAACCCAGGACCGGGTCGATTCCCCGATTTCAAGGTATCCCCAACGATGAGCAGCCACAGCGACACCCTGGATCACGCCGACGACCAGGAAGACGGGCAGACTGCCGCCAAGCCGCAGAACGGCCGCTGGGTCCTGGCCAAGAAGATCCTGACCTGGGTGTTTCTGATCGCGGTCGTGGTGCTGCTGGTGATCTACGCCCGCAAGGTCGACTGGGGCGAGGTCTGGAAGGTCTTTACCAGCTACAAGTGGACGACGCTGGCCATGGCCGGTGGCCTGGTGGTGCTGTCCTACATCATGTACGGCTGCTACGACCTTATCGGTCGGGCCTATTGCGGGCACAAGCTGGTCAAGCGCCAGGTGTTCCTGGTGTCCTTCATCTGCTACGCCTTTACCCTCACCCTGAGCACCTGGGTCGGCGGCATCGGCATGAGGTATCGCCTCTACTCGCGGCTGGGTCTTTCCAGTGGCACCATCACCCGCATCTTCTCCCTGAGCATCGCCACCAACTGGCTGGGGTACGTGCTGCTCGCCGGTGGCATCTTCGTCAGCGGTGTGGTGGACATGCCACCCAACTGGTTCGTCGGCGACACCACGCTGCGGCTGATCGGCTTCGGCTTGCTGGCCTTCATCGTCTTCTACCTGGGTGTCTGCGCCTTTGCCAAACAGCGCGAATGGACGGTGCGCAAGCAGCGGCTCGCCCTGCCCTCGCTACGCATGGCCTGCCTGCAACTGCTGGTGTCTTCGATCAACTGGATGGCCATGGCGGCCATCGTCTATCTCTTCCTCGGCCGTCAGGTGGACTATCTGCATGTGCTCGGCGTACTGCTGCTCTCCAGCATCGCCATGGTCATCGTGCATATCCCGGCTGGTGTAGGCGTACTGGAGACGGTCTTCATCGCCCTGCTGGCCAATGACGGACTCAGCCAGGGCAAGATCATCGCCGCCCTGCTTGGCTACCGGACGCTGTATTTCATCATCCCGCTGCTGATCGCTGCGGTGCTCTATTTCGCCTTGGAAGGTCGTGCCAAGAAGCTCAAGGTGAGCAATGATCGGCGCGAAGAGCGCAAGCAGCAGGAAAAGCACGCCACCTGAGACGGGCCTACCGATTATTGGGCTGGTGCATGGAAATCAGCCGGTAGAAGAGTACCCGTCCGCCCTCGGTGGCGGGTCCTTCCCCGTCACGTAAGTGGGCGCCCGCCTTGAAATACAGGTGATGGTTGCTCCAGGCGTTGTCCAGTTGCAGACCCAGATCCCCGTTTCGTGAACCGGCACCATGGGCACGTATGGTGAGCACGCCACTGCGCGTCAGCTTGATGTCGTAGCTGAAGCGACTGTTGAGCGGCAGGTGCTCCAGCAGGATGACGTCCTTGGGGCTGTCGCTGGGGCTCTCTCGCAACCGGGCGATCAGTTGACCCTGGGCGACCTGCCCATTGCCCATGGCCGGACTCTCCACCCGATAGACCAGTTGCAACAGCGCCTGAGGCGCAGCCGGTATCGGGGTTTGATCCTCAATCTGGCTGATGATGACCTCAGGGCGTGACGGCACCTGCTGCACCGCCGCCTCGGCCTGTAGCAGGGCGTCCGCCTCGCGGTACTTCCAGGCATAGGCACTGCCGTCCGGACGCGTCTCGCGGAGCTCGGTGGCGGGATAGTTGTTGAAGGGCTGCGGGGTGCCGGTCACCGGGACCCAGAACACCAGCGATCCCCCCTCGCCCCGCGTGAGGTAGGGGCTGCGAAAGGCGCTGCTGTTGAGTTCGGCGGTCTGTACCTGGGCCACGGGCATGGGTACGGGAACCGTCAGATTCCATTCGGCGAGATCGATCATGGGTTTCTCGGTGGCCAGATGCCTGACAAGCATCGCCCAGAACGGGGATGCCTGTCAGCGGAACGCGCCCCGTATGGGGCGCTCCCGGATCAGCCCTGCGGCTTGAACACCAGCAGACCCAGCGGCGGCACTTGCAGATTGAGCGAGGCCGGCTGGCCGTGGGCACCGATTTCCTCGGCCGTCACGCCGCCGCCATTGCCCAAGTTGGAGCCGCCGTAGCGCTCGGCATCGCTGTTGAAGATCTCCTGCCAATGGCCCAGTGCAGGCACGCCCACCCGGTAGTCGTGACGCGGCACCGGGGTGAAGTTGGCGATGACCAGCAGCGGTCGCTGCTGGGCGTCCTTGCGCAGCCAGGCGAAGACACTGTTGCCATTGTCGTCCCCTACCACCCAATCGAAGCCCTCAGGCAGATGATCACGCTCGTGCAGGGCCGGCTCATGACGATAAAGGTGGTTGAGATCGGCCAGCAGCTGCTGCACGCCCCGGTGGGTGCCGTGCTCCAGCAGGAACCAGTCCAGCTCGCGGTCATGACTCCACTCGCGCCACTGACCGAATTCGCAGCCCATGAACAGCAGCTTCTTACCCGGGTGGGTCCACATGAAGCTCAGGTAGGTACGCAGGTTGGCGAACTTCTGCCAGACGTCGCCCGGCATCTTCTCGATCATCGAGCCCTTGCCGTGCACCACCTCATCGTGGGAAATGGGCAGCATGAAGCGTTCGGACCAGGCGTACACCAGGCCAAAGGTCATCTGGTGGTGATGGTACTGGCGATAGACCGGATCCTCTTCCACATAGTGGAGGGTGTCGTTCATCCAGCCCATGTTCCACTTGAAGTCGAAACCCAACCCCCCTTCGCTGACTGGTGCGCTGACGCCCGGCCAGGAGGTGGATTCCTCGGCGATCACCAGGGCGCCTGGTGCCTCTTCGTGGACCACCTCGTTGAGGTGACGCAGGAAGGCGATGGTCTCCAGGTTCTCGCGACCGCCGTGGATGTTGGGAATCCACTCACCGTGCTTGCGCGAATAGTCGCGGTAGAGCATGGAGGCCACGGCATCCACCCGCAGGCCGTCGATGTGGAAGTGCTTGAGCCAATGCATGGCCGAGGCCAGCATGAAGCCGTGCACCTCGTGGCGCCCCAGGTTGTAGATGTAGGTGTTCCAGTCCTGGTGGAAGCCTTCGAAGGGGTGCTCGTATTCGTACAGGGCGGTACCGTCGAAACGGGCCAGGCCGTGTTCGTCGGTGGGGAAATGCGCCGGGACCCAGTCGAGGATGACACCGATGTCCGCCTGGTGACAGGCATCGACGAAGGCAGCGAAATCCGCCGGGGTGCCGAAGCGCGAGGTGGGCGCGAACTGGCCCAGCGGCTGGTAGCCCCAGGAACCGCTGAAGGGATGCTCCATGATCGGCAGCAGCTCGATATGGGTGAAGCCCATCTCGCGGACGTAGGGAATCAAGCGCTCCGCCAGCTCGCGCCAGTTGTACTGGCGCCCCTCGTCACCCCCTTCGCGGCGCCAGGAACCGGCGTGCAATTCGTAGACCGAGATGGGTGCTTCCACGCCTTGCAACTCGCGACGGCGAGCCATCCAGTCCTGATCGTGCCAGGTGAAAGGCTTGTTGTCGGCCACCACCGAGGCGGTGCGCGGTGGCAACTCCGCCGCCAGGGCAATGGGGTCGGCCTTGAGCGGCAACACGCCGTGCTGGCCAAGGATCTCGTACTTGTAGGCCGTGCCGACCGGCAGGCGCGGGACGAACAGCTCCCAGACGCCACTGTTGGCACGCAGACGCATGGGCAGGCGGCGGCCATCCCAGCTGTTGAAGTCGCCTACCACCGAGACGCGCCGGGCATTGGGTGCCCAGACCGCGAAGCGCACGCCCTCGATGCCGTCGACCTGGCAGCGTTGGGCGCCAAAGGTCTCGCCGAGATTGCGGTGGCGGCCTTCGTTGAACAGGTAGAGATCGGTCTCCCCCAACAGCAGATCGAAGGAATAGGGATCCTCGGTTTCCTGCACGCCGCTGGGCCAGCGGATGATCAGCTTGTAGGGCGCGGCGTACTCCAGCCGCGCGACGAACAGGCCAGGCACCCGCCCGGGCTGCATCTGGGCCAGTGGCCGACCGCTGACGCGATCGACCAGCTCGACACCCAGGGCACTGGGCAGGAAGGCGCGGACGATCACGCCCTCGCCATCGGGATGGGGACCGAGCACGGCGAAGGGATTGCCGTGCTCGCCGCGGGCCAGCGACTCGGCTTCCGCAGCCGAGAGCCGGGCGTCGTCCAGGGGAGCGACGGGGGCGGTATTGTGATCGGTCATGCGCGGGCTCCGGACAAGAGGGTCTCGACGATGGCGGCGACGCCACGTAGCGGGATGTTGATCCAGGTGGGTCGATTGGCAGCCTCGTAGCCTATCTCATAGACCGCCTTCTCCAGGCTGTAGAGATCCAGCGCCGCCTGCTCGCCCCGCTCGCTCCACTGGTGGCCGATGTCGGCCGCCGCAGTGCGATAGCCTTCCAGGAAGGCTGCGTAGGACGCATTGCGGTAGGTCTCTGCCGCCTTGGCACGCAGTTGCAGATGCTCTTCCGAGGTATCGGCGCCGGCGTTGCTCGACTGGGTGACCATGGCCGCCGCGTAGTCGAAGGAGCGCAGCACCCCGGCGACGTCCTTGTGCGGACCGTACTTGCCGCGGCGTTCTTCCAGCGACCGCGCCGGCTCGCCTTCGAAGTCGATGAGGATGGCATCGTCCTGGGCCACCAACACCTGACCCAGGTGCAGATCGCCGTGGACACGGATACGCAGACCACCCTCGACGTCGGCGGCCAGGGCCTCGATCCGCTTGGCCAGGGCTTCGCGCTTGCCGACCAGGCGCTGCAGCAGCTCCTTGCCGGTAGCATCGAGCTGGTCGCCCATGCCCTGCAGGGTATCCAGAGCGCCGTCGACCTGGACGCGCACGCGATGCGCCAGTTCCTTGGCCGCCTGGGCGTCCACGGTCTCGGGGGCAAAGGCTGCATCCTCGGTGGGCTGCGCCAGCACCCGATGCATTTCACCGAGACGCTTGCCCAGTACGCCAGCGAAGACCGTCAGATCGCCCATGGCGGTGAATTCGTTCTCCACGTCGGAGATGCCGCCACTGAGCAGATCGCGGGTGACGCGATCCAGCCCGTCCAGGCTCCAGGTCCAGGCATCACCCTGGTTGTGGATGTGCTGCTGGACCAGCATCAGTACGTGCGGCGTGCCATCCGCGGCGACGCGCTGGGCCACGGCGTGGGTCGCCGCGATGTTGGCGAATCCGGCCTGGGCCAGATAGCGGCCCATCTCCACTTCCGGATGGATGCCCGGCGCCACCTTGCGGATCAGCTTGAGCATCAGGTGATCGCCGACGATCAGCGAACTGTTGGATTGCTCCACGCCCAGGTGCTTGATCTCGATGTCCGGATCCAGCGCGAAGTCCTCGGCCTGATCGTAGACCTCGAAGCGCAGTTCACCCGCGGGCACGGCAAGCTTGGCGCCCTTGTGGAAGGCGTCGAACACGCCATGCACGAAGCTGGTCAGGGCGAAGGCGTCGGTCACCAGGCCCACGCGGCGCACATGACGGATGCGGGAAATGGCCAGTTGGGTCGCCAGCGGGCTGCAGTGCTGGTCTTCCTCGGCAAGGAAACCCAGGGGCAGCGCATAACGCTCCTCGCCCTTGGCGTTGGTCACCACCACTTCGCTGAACATCACCGGCAGCTTGGGGGTATTGATCTGGGCGGCGTAGTCCAGCCGCACGCCGGTGATGGCCTCGTCCTTGGAACCGAACCAGCGGCGCTTGGGCAGATAGACCGGCAGTACCTCTTCGAAGATGCGGCGCGGCTCGCCGTCGAGCAGCTCCTGCAGATTGCGCTTGATCACTACCGTCTGGTAGTCGGGCATCGGTGCCGGCGGCTCGGTGTGCCAGGCGGGCATCTGCTCGTTGCCAGCCAGGTAGAACCAGTAGAAGCCATAGGGCGGCAGGGTCAGCATGTAGGGCAGCTGGCCGATGGGCGGGAAGGCGCTGCCGCCGATCATTTCCACCGGCACCTGACCGGCGAAGCTGGACAGGTCCAGCTCCACCGCCTGGGCGGCACGGGAAACGTTGGCCACGCAGAGGATGGTCTCGTGCTCACCCTGGGCATTGGTGAAATCGCGCAGGTAGGCCAGGATGCGTCTGTTGGTGGGCGACAGCATCTTCAGGGTGCCGCGACCGAACGCCTTCTGCTGCTTGCGCACGGCCAGCATGCGCCGCGTCCAGTTGAGCAGCGAATGGGGATCGCGGGACTGGGCCTCGACGTTGATCGCCTGGTAGCCGTAGAGCGGGTCCATGATCGACGGCAGCACCAGGCTGGCTGGATCGGCGCGGGAGAAGCCGCCGTTGCGGTCGACCGACCACTGCATCGGGGTCCGTACGCCATCGCGATCGCCCAGGTGAATGTTGTCACCCATGCCGATTTCGTCGCCGTAATACATCGTTGGGGTACCGGGCATCGACAGCAACAGGCTGTTGAGCAGCTCGATACGGCGACGGTCGCGTTCCAGCAGCGGCGCCAGGCGACGACGGATGCCGAGGTTGATGCGCGCGCGGCGATCCGAGGCGTAGTAGTTCCAGAGATAGTCCCGCTCGCGGTCGGTGACCATCTCCAGGGTCAGTTCATCGTGGTTGCGCAGAAAGATCGACCACTGGCAATTGGCCGGGATCTCCGGGGTCTGGCGCAGGATATCGGTGATGGGGAAGCGATCTTCCTGGGCGATGGCCATGTACATGCGCGGCATCAGCGGGAAGTGGAAGGCCATGTGGCATTCGTCGCCATCGCCGAAGTACAGCTGGGTGTCTTCCGGCCACTGGTTGGCCTCGGCCAGCAGCATGCGGTCCGGATAGTTGGCGTCGATCTCGGCCCGGATCTCCTTGAGCACCACGTGGGTCTCGGGCAGGTTCTCGTTGTTGGTGCCGTCGCGCTCCACCAGATAAGGAATGGCGTCCAGGCGCAGGCCGTCGACACCCAGATCCAGCCAGTACCTCATGATGGAGATGACGGCCTTCATGACCTGGGGATTGTCGAAGTTGAGGTCCGGCTGGTGGGAATAGAAGCGGTGCCAGAAGTACTGGCCGGCGACCGGGTCCCAGGTCCAGTTGGACTTCTCGGTGTCGAGGAAGATGATGCGGGTGCCATCGTACTTCTGGTCATCGTCGGACCAGACGTAGAAATTGCGCGCCGCTGAGCCCTTCTTGGCGCGGCGGGCGCGCTGGAACCAGGGGTGCTGGTCGGACGTGTGGTTGATGACCAGCTCGGTGATCACCCGCAGGCCACGGGCATGGGCTTCGGCGATGAATCGCTTGGCATCGGCCATGGTGCCGTAGTCGGGGTGGATGCCACGGTACTCGGCGATGTCGTAGCCGTCGTCGCGGCGCGGCGAGGGATAGAACGGTAGCAGCCAGATGGTGTTGACGCCCAGGCTGGCGATGTAGTCCAACTTGTCGATCAGGCCGGGGAAGTCGCCGATGCCATCGTTGTTGGAGTCGAAGAACGACTTCACGTGCACCTGGTAAATGATCGCGTCCTTGTACCACAGCGGATCGTCGATGAAGGCGGCAGGTTTGCGGGAACGAGCTTTATTGGGTTTTGCCATGTCGTCAGGTCCTTAACAGGGCGTCTGAATCAGATGCGTGCGCCGGTCGTCCATGCCGCCCGGCGATGGGGACGGATCGGACCAGGCACGCCGGGATGTCTCCCGCTGCCTGGTCGACCCGTCTGCGAGATCGCTAGTGGCTCGCCTGGATTCGCCAGATGCCGAAGGGCATCGACGGCTCCAGCCGTGTCCATTGGGTCTTGCCGTGCCAGGCCCAGCGGTGCCCGGTCATCAGGTCTTCGCCATAGGTGGTGGCGTGATCGTCGAGGCCCAGCTCCCACAATGGCAGTTCGAAATGGCCTTCCTGGGCGTTGAAGGGATCCAGGTTGATCGCCACCAGGATGAAGTTGCCCAGGTCGTCGGTGCGTTTGCCGAAATAGAGGATCTGGTCGTTCCAGCAGGTGTAGACCTTGAGCCCCAGATGGGTTTGCAAGGCGGGGTTCTGCCGGCGGATACGGTTGAGCTGGGCGATCTCGCCCATGATGTTGCCCGGCGCATAGAAGTCGCGCGGGCGCAGCTCGTACTTCTCCGAATCCAGGTATTCCTCCTTGCCGGGCGTGAGGGGCGCGCCCTCGCAGAGTTCGAAGCCGGCGTACATGCCCCACAGACCGGAACCCATGGTGGCCAGGGCCGCGCGGATCAGGAAGCCGGGACGGCCACTGGTCTGCAGGAAGCCCGGATTGATGTCCGGCGTGTTGACGAAGAAATTCGGGCGGTAGCAATCGCGCAACGGCGCTTCGTTGAGCTGGGTGAAATACTCGGTCAGCTCGGCCTTGGTGTTGCGCCAGGTGAAATAGGTGTAGCTCTGGCTGTAACCCACCTTGCCCAGGCGCGCCATCATCGCCGGCTTGGTGAAGGCTTCGGCGAGGAACATGACATCGGCGTCGCGCCCACGGATGTCCGCGATCAGCCATTCCCAGAACGGCAGCGGCTTGGTGTGGGGGTTGTCGACGCGGAAGATCTTCACGCCCTGCTCCACCCAGTGCCAGACCACGTCACGCAGCGCCAGCCACAAATCCGGCACGGCATCCTTGGCATAGAAGTCGACGTTGACGATGTCCTGGTACTTCTTCGGCGGGTTCTCCGCATAGCGCATGGACCCATCCGGCCGCCAGGAGAACCAGCCCGGATGTTCCTTGAGCCATGGATGGTCGGGCGAACACTGGATGGCGAAGTCCAGGGCGATCTCCAGGCCGTGGTCGGCGGCCGCGGCCACCAGGGCGCGAAAGTCCTCCAGGGTACCTAGCTCGGGATGCACGGCATCGTGGCCGCCATCGGGGCTGCCGATGGCATAGGGACTGCCCGGCTGATCCGCGCCCGCCCCCAGGGTATTGTTCTTGCCCTTGCGGTGGGCCAGGCCGATCGGATGGATCGGCGGGAAGTACAGGACATCGAAACCCATGTCGCGAACACGCGGCAATTCGCCGATCACGTTACGGAAGGTGCCGTGGCGCTGGGGGTCATCGGTGATCGAGCGTGGGAAGAGTTCGTACCAACTGGCGAATTCGGCGCGTAGGCGCTCGATGTCCAGCGGGTATTCGATGCTGTGGGTCAGATGCACATAGGCATCCACAGGTGCCATGGCTTGGCTGGCCTCACCCGCCAGCAGCACGGCGACCTTGTCGCCCTCACTGCCCGCCTGATCGAGGCGCTGCAGTAGCGCCTCCAGCGGACCGCGCTGCTCGCCTTCAGCGCGAGACAGCGCCTGTTCCACATGGATGCGGCCTTCCTGCAACTCCAGGTTCAGGCCGACACCCGCGGCGTACTTCTTCTCGATCTCGTAGCGATAGGTGCCCCAGACGTCCCACCAGGCCTGGACCACGAATTCGTAACGACCCACGGCCGGCGGTGTGAAGCGGCCGCGCCAGAGATCGTTGGTTTCCAGGGTCAGCGGAGCCTGTTGCCAGTTCTCCTCGCCCTCCTGACGCCAGAGCACGCTGGCAGCCAGCTTGTCGTGGCCATCGGCGAAGATCTTGGCAGTCACCTCGACGACCCGATTGGCGATACCTTTGGCGGCAAACTGGCCATTGTCCACGGCCGGAGTGACCGATTCGATGGCGATGCGCGGGGTCTGGGCAGCCGTGGCGGGATCGAGGGAAAGCGTGGAAAAAGAACCGGGGAGATCGGTGTTCGACATCGAGCCTGACTCCATCTAGAGACGCGTGAAAGGTCGCAGCGCTCAAGCGCTGCGACCTAGGTCATGAACCCACTACTGCTTGGCTTGCCGCCAAAGAGGCCCGGCTGGCCAACCCCTCGCAGAGGGATCGGTAACCCGTAGCGATGCCCCAGGAGGACACCACTCCAGACAGCCGCGGCCCTACTGCAACCGGAAGCACTCACGCGGGTGTGTCTGAAAGAGTCTGAGCACCGAGGGCGCGCAAAAGTTCAGCCAAACGGCAATGACCGATAGCTTCTGAAAAATGGATAAAATCCATAAATATCATCTGCTTATGAAAGGAATATAAAGTTATTTATAAATAAAGAAGCCTGTGTCCCGGTATTCGCTGGGAAATACCGGGCCGCAGGCTGAAAGGCGGGCAATATTCAGGAACGGACGTCAGAAAAAACCTTTATAAAACGTCCTAACCCTTTGAATCAATTAGAAAGGGGTATAGGGAAGATCACGCTTATGGGCACTGCGCCGGTAAGTGTTGAGGATGATCTCCAGGGTTGCCGGGCTCACCGGTTTGCCTTCGAGGAAGTCGTCGATTTCGGCGTAGGTGATGCCGAAGGCATCTTCGTCGGCCTTGCCCGGTGAGAGGGATTCCAGATCAGCGGTGGGCACCTTGTGTACCAGATCGTCCGGCGCCCCCAGCCATTCGGCCACGGCCCGGACCCGCCGTTTGTTGAGGCCGTGCAAGGGCGTGAGATCGCAGGCGCCATCGCCGAATTTGGTATAGAAGCCCATCAGAGCCTCCGCCGCATGGTCGGTGCCTATCACCAGCCCCCGACGGGCGCCGGCCACGGCGTATTGGGCGATCATGCGCTGACGCGCCTTGATGTTGCCCAGCGTGAAGTCTTCATGGAGCTCGTCATCGAAGGCCACCTGCGCCTCGCGCACCGAGGCGAGCATGGCGTCGCTGGCCGGCTTGATGTTGACGGTATGGGTCTCGTCCGGCTGGATGAATTTGAGCGCGCGCTGGGCATCTTCCTCATCACGCTGGACACCATAGGGCAGGCGCATGGCGATGAATCTCAGGCGTGCGTTGCCGCTCTCCTCGCGCGCGCGCTCCACGGCCAGCTGCGCCAGGCGGCCGGCGGTGGAGGAATCCACGCCGCCACTGATGCCCAGCACATAGCTCTCCTGGCGGCTGTTGAGCAGATAATCCTTGAGAAACTGGATGCGCCGCTCGGCCTCCTGGGCTGGATCGAATTGCTCGGGTACCTGCAGGGCCTGGATGATGTCGCGCTGAAGGGCTTCGGTCATCGGGCATTCTCCTCTGATTCGCGTTCGAGACGTTGATGATAGGGCACTACGGCGTTCAAGCTGTGCCGGGCCGCGGCCAGCTGCACGGCCTCGCGGTCACCGTCGAAATGCTGGGTTTCGGAATAGAGCACGATGTCGTCACCGACCCGATAGCCCCAGGCGAAGCAGACGGTTCCCTGGGGAATGCCATCCGCCCCGCCCGGCCCGGCCAGCCCGGTATTGGCGATGGCCACCTGGGCCGGACTGTCGCGCAGGGCGCCCGCGGCCATCTCTCGTGCCACGGCTTCGCTGGTGAGGTTATGCCGCTCGATCGTCTCCGGCTTGACGCCCAGCAGACGTTGCTTGGCTTCGGGCGAATAGACGACGTAACCGGACTCGATACAACTGCCGCTGCCGGGTATTTCCGACAGCAACCCTACTACCTTGCCCGCGGTGCAGGATTCCGCCGTGGTGAGCTGCAGCTCGTGATCCTTTAGATAGTCCAGCATGGACTCGATGGTGTTCATGATCGTCTTGCCCCAAATAGCGTTCTCCTGCGTTGGAAGAACAGCGAAATGAGGAAGTTCGAGAGCCATCGAGGGTGTTTTTTCAAGGTCAGCGGGGGTATCGATGTCAAGGTGGATACCGGCGTCCGTCACCTTCCGCTCTAGCACCGACGCCTGGCGCAAGAGCCGTTTCGCTCCTTCGTCGCCCTGGAGGTCGCCCAGCGCAGCGGCAAAATTCCGACCAAAGAGCACGGGGTGACCGCGCTTTCCCTGGAAAACGGGCACGACGACGCGTGCGGGGTCATGCAGCGCCAGCAGCTGTCGCGCCGTGGCGGGCTGCACGAAGGGCATGTCGCCCAGGGCGACCAGCCAACCGGATGCGTCCGGCGTCGCTCGCACCGCGGCGGCCAGGCTGTCGCCCATGCCGGTGGTGGGCAGAGTCAGCACTTCCAGGCCTTCCTCTCGGGCCAGCTCGGCGCGCCAGGGGGCTCCGCTCGCGACCACTGCCAGGCAGGGCAGATCCAGGCTCTTCCAGAGGCGAAAGGTGGCTTGCAATACTGTCGATTCGGGGTGACCGGGCAATGGTGCCTGCAGCTTGTCGTCACCGCCCGCTGCGCGGAAACGGCTACCGGCTCCGGCTGCCAGGACGAGCACCTGTACCCCTGTCATCCCTAGGCGACCTGTTCCACCGCCACCAGGGCCCGCTTCTTCTGGGTCAGGGCGATGCCGTTCTTGACCGCTACCACCTCCGCCAGCAGCGACAGCGCGATCTCCGGCGGCGTATGGCTGCCGATATGCAGGCCGATGGGGCCATGCAGGCGGTTGATGGCCGCCACTGGCACTTCCAGCTGCAGCAGCCGCTCACGACGGCGGTCATTGTTGCGCAGCGAACCCAGGGCGCCGACATAGAAGGCATCGGACTGCAGCGCCGTCAGCAACGCCAGGTCGTCCAGGCGCGGATCGTGGGTCAGGGCCACCACCGCGGTGCGTTCGTCCGGGCGGATGGATAGCACCGCATCGTCCGGCATGCCGGAGATAAAACGCGCCTGACGTGTCTCCCACCCCTGGCGGAATTCCTCACGGGGATCGCAGACCAGCACTTCGAAATCGAGCATGGCGGCCATGTCGGCGACATAGAGCGACAGCTGACCGGCACCGATCAGCAGCAGGCGCCAGCGTGGCCCATGCACCAGGCGCAGCCGTCGTTCGTCCAGGGTGACCGGCTCGTCGCGCGTGGTGCTGGAGATCCGTACCTCGCCGGTGGCCAGGTCCAGCTCGCGCAAGGCCAGTTCATGGCCGTCGCAGCGCTGTAACAGCTGCTCCACCCAGCGCCAGTCCCCGACCTGTTCCTGGACCAGACGCAGGGTACCGCCACAGGGCAGCCCGAAACGCGCCGCTTCGTCGCCGGAGACACCGTAGGTGATGATCTCCGGGCACTTCCCGGCGAACTGGCCGGCGTGCAGTCGGGCGATCAGATCGTCCTCGATGCAGCCACCGGACACGGAGCCACAGACCTGGCCATCGTCGCGCAGGGCCAGCATGGCGCCCGGCGGCCGCGGCGAGCTGCCCCAGGTCTGGACCACGGTGAACAGGCTGACGCCATGGCCCTCCCGTCGCCAGGCCAGGGTCTTGCGCAAAACTTCCTGATCGACACTGTCCACGCCCTGCTCCTCTCTACCCTGCACCTGCAACGGCAAAATCGTCGTTCGGGGGTAGAACCCAACAACGAAGCGGGGTTCCCCGGGGCGGAACCGGGTGGATCGCCGGCCTATCCATAGAGGGACACCCCTCAAGGAGAACGTCCATGCCCCGCTCGATCTGGAAAGGCGCCGTCAGTTTCGGCCTGGTGCACATCCCCGTCTCGGTGGTCTCGGCGACCCGGCAGTCGGGCATCGACTTCGATTGGCTGGACGAACGCAGCCTCGACCCGGTGGGCTACAAGCGCATCAACAAGACCACCGGCAAGGAGGTGCCCAGCGAACACATCGTCAAGGGCATCGAACATGGTAAGGGCAAGTACGTGGTGCTCAGCGAGGACGAGATCCACAACGCCCTGCCCGAAGCCACCCGCACCATCGACATCCTGACCTTCGTCGAGGCGCGCGAGATCTCCATCCTGCACTTCGAGAAGCCCTATTACCTGGCGCCGGACAAGAATGGCGAAAAGGTCTATGCCCTGCTCCGTGACACCCTGAGCGCCGCCGGCAAGGTCGGGGTGGCCAACCTGGTGATGCACTCCAAGCAGCACCTGGCGGTGATCATGCCGCTGGGCGATGCGCTGGTACTCAATACCCTGCGCTGGGCCGACGAGGTGCGGTCCGCGGAAGACGTCGGACTCGAAGGGTTGGACGCCAAGGTGAGCAAGAAGGAAGTGGACATGGCCCAGCGCCTGGTGGACGACATGACCGAGCAATGGGATCCGGACCAGTACCACGACACCTTCAAGGACAACGTCATGGCCTTGGTCGAGCGCAAGCTCAAGGATGGCAAGCTCGAAGCCGTCGCCGAGGAGCCCGAAACCGAAGACAGTGGCGCCGACGTCATCGACCTCACCGAATTGCTGCGCCGCAGCCTGGGTGGCAAGCAGGACAAGGCCAAGGATTCACCCAGGCCCAAGAGTTCTGGCCGCTCGACCAGTCGGCGTAGCCCTGCCGCCCGTCGCAAGGCCAAGTGAGGATCGCTGCCATGGCTCCTTTGACCAGCGAATACAACCGCAAGCGCAACTTCGACATCACCGCCGAGCCGCGTGACGAGGACAGCCCACGTCGACGCAAGGCCAAGGGCGCTCTGAGCTTCGTCATCCAGAAGCACGACGCGCGCCGGTTGCACTATGACTTCCGCCTGGAACTGGACGGCACCCTCAAGAGCTGGGCGGTGCCCAAGGGGCCCAGCCTGGACCCGGGTGAAAAGCGCCTGGCGGTGCAGGTCGAGGATCATCCCCTCGCCTATGGCAGTTTCGAGGGCAGCATTCCCGAAGGCCAGTACGGCGCGGGCGACGTCATCGTCTGGGATCGCGGCGAGTGGCAGGCCGATGGCGATGCGGCCGAGGGCTATGCCGCCGGCAAGCTCAAGTTCGAACTCAGGGGCGAAAAGCTGCGCGGCCACTGGACCCTGGTGCGCACCCGGTTGCAGGGTCATAGCGACAAACCTCAGTGGTTGCTGATCAAGGAACGCGACGACCAGGCCCGTGACATCGCCGACTACGACGTGACCGCCGCCGAGCCCGACAGCGTGCTGAGCGACAAGACCCTGCCGCGCCTGGGTCAGGGCAAGCAGACCAAGGCCAGCACCCGCTCGACCAGTCCCAAGCCGCCGGCACGCAGGGCCAAGGCGCGTAAGGCCGAATTACCGGAGACCCTGGAGGCGCAACTGGCCACCCTGGTCGACAGTCCACCCGCCGGCGACTGGCTGTACGAGGTGAAATACGACGGCTACCGCCTGCTCGCCCACATCGAAGGCGGCGAGGTGCGCCTCTTCACCCGTAGCGGCAACGACTGGACCGAGCGCCTGCCGGAACAGGCCCGGGCGCTGGCCGCGCTGGGCCTCGACAACGCCTGGCTGGACGGCGAGATCGTGGTCAACGACGGCCAGGGCGTCTCCAGCTTCCAGGCGCTGCAGAATGCCTTCGAGACCGGCAAGGCCACCCGCATCGCCTATTACCTGTTCGATATGCCCTATCTGAACGGTGCGGACCTGCGCGAGGTCCCGGTCGAGCAGCGCCGCGAGCTGCTGGGCAAGCTGCTGGAGGACAGCAACGGCAGCGACCTGCTGCGCTTTTCCGCCGCCTTCGAGGTGCCCGCCGATCGCATCCTGGCGAGTGCCTGCGAACTCGGTCTCGAGGGGGTTATCGGCAAGCGCCTGGGCAGCCCCTATCGCTCTCGGCGCAACAAGGACTGGATCAAGCTCAAGTGTGCCCACCGCCAGGAATTCATCATCGTCGGCTACACCCCGCCCAAGGGCGGGCGGCAGCACCTGGGCGCGCTCCTGGTGGCGCTGCATGATGAGCAAGGGGAGTTGCACTATGCCGGCAAGGTCGGCACCGGTTTCACCGCAGCGATGCTCAAACAACTGCATGGCAGATTCCAGCCGCTGATCGTAGAGCGGCCACCCGTGGTGGATCCGCCCAAGGGCGCCGCCTACCGCGAGGTGACCTGGCTGAAGCCCGAACAGCTGTGCGAAATCGCCTACGCCGAGATGACCCAGGATCGCATCGTCCGCCAGGGCGTCTTCCATGGCCTGCGCGACGACAAGCCAGCCCGGGAGATCGGGCTGGAGGAGGCGACTCCGGCCCGGGAGGCCGAGGCGGCGCCCCCCTCTGCCTCACGCCGCCCGTCCGCAGGCAAGGAGAGGGATGCCACCGTGGCCGGGGTACGCATCAGCCATCCGGAGCGGGTCATCGACGACGCCAGCGTCGCCCGCAAGCTCGACGTGGCCGGCTACTACGCCGCCGTCGCCGACTGGATCCTGCCGCACCTGGCCGACCGGCCCGTCGCCCTGGTCCGCACGCCCGAGGGCATCGCTGGCGAGCAAATCTTCCAGAAGCACAAGCAGACCCTGGCGATCCCCCACATCCGCGAACTGGATCCGGTACTGGATCCCGGCCACGCTCCCCTGATGGTCATCGACAGCCGCGAGGCGCTCATCGGTGCGGCCCAGATGGGTACGGTGGAACTCCATACCTGGAATGCCACCGCTGACCGTATCGAGCGCCCCGACCGCTTCATCCTCGATCTCGACCCTGATCCCGCCCTGCCCTGGTCGCGCATGGTGGAGGCGACGGAGCTGGTACTGACCCTGCTCGACGAGCTGGAGCTGCAGGCCTTCGTCAAGACCAGCGGCGGTCGCGGCCTGCACCTGGTGGTGCCCCTGGATCGGCGCCAGGACTGGGAGATCGTCAAGGCCTTCGCTCAGGCGGCAGCGCAGCACCTGGCCAATACCCTGCCCAAGCTCTTCGCCGTCAAGATGGGCGCGCAGAATCGCCAGGGGCGGATCTTCGTCGACTATCTGCGCAATCGCCATGGCGCCACCACGGTCAGCGCCTTTTCCCTGCGCGCCCGTCCGCACCTTGGCGTTTCGGTGCCCATCGCTCGCGAGGAGCTGTCGTCCCTGGAGGCGAGCGATCAATGGCGCTTCGACTCCCTGCTGCCACGCCTCGAAGCGCTCAAGGACGATCCCTGGGCCGGGTATGCCAAGGTGCGCCAGGGCCTCACGGCGGCACGGCGCAAACGGCTGGGCGTCGAGTAGCGACGCGCCTGCCGTCGGCCAACGTACCGCCTAAGCGAAACCCCTCCGCGTTGCCCGTGGTCTGCACTAACGAGCGTTGTCGTGGACAGCGCCGTCGCCAGCCACGGGATGGAGCCGATGTCGATCGATCTGGATAACCTTCAGGACACCCTGGACGAGTGGGCCTATGACGAGGTCACTCCTGCACTGCTGCAACACCGACTCCAGATTCTCAACCAGCGCGGCCTCGATCGCCTGCCGCTGCCAGGCCAGGGGCAGACCCTGGAGCGCTGGCGCGCCCTGGCCAAGGTAGCCAATCACGACCTGGGCCTGGTCAAGCTGTACGAAGGCCACACCGACGCCCTCGCCATCCTCAGCGAACTGGATGGCTTCGTGCCGCCGCCCGCCAGCCTCTGGGGTGTCTGGGCAGCCGAGCCGCCGGATGCCCGGCTGCTGGTGCGCTATGGCGCCGACAGCATGGTCACCCTGCACGGCCGCAAGTCCTGGTGCTCCGGTGCCGCTCTGGTCAGTCACGCCCTGGTCACCGCTTGGATGGACGACCATCCGATGCTGGTGGCGGTGGAAATGAATCAACCCGGCGTCGAGGTCACTCAGGACGGCTGGCGGGCGATCGGCATGCAGCATACGGGCAGCGTCGACGTGCTGTTCGATGGTGCAGCCGGCGTACTGGTCGGTGCCCCTGGCCGTTATCTGCATCGCCCTGGCTTCTGGCACGGCGGCGGGGGAATCGCCGCCTGCTGGTATGGCTCGGCCACCGCCCTGGCCGACACCCTGCGCGCCTACTGCAAACGCCATCGCGAGCCCCATGCCCTGGCCCATCTGGGCCACGTGGATGCCGCGTTGCTCGGCGCCGCGACCGCGCTGCGTCAGGCGGCCCACTGGATAGATCAGGAGCCTGTAGCGGACGCCCGCTATCCCATCTGCCAGCTACGGGCCCTGGTCGAACAGTGCGCCGAAATCGTCGTCCGCCATACCGGCCGGGCCTTTGGCGCCGCCCCGCTATGCCGCGACGCCTACTGCGCCCGCCATATGGCGGACCTGCCGGTCTACCTGCGCCAGAGTCATGCCGAGCGTGATCTGGCGGTACTGGGTGACCTCAATCTGCTGGAGGGTGCCCCTTGGCAACTGTAGGCGATCGTCAGATTCAAGGAGCCGGCACCACGCCCGAGGCCTGGCTACAGTGGTCCGGCTTTGGCGAGATGTCGGCCGTCGAGGCCTCGCAACTGGTCCCGCCCGGACATCGCGCGGTGGTCGTCGCGCCGCATCCGGACGACGAGATCCTAGGCTGCGGCGGCCTGCTCTGCCAGCTGGGTGAACTGGGTCGCCGCCTGGCGCTGGTAGCGGTCACCGATGGCGACGGCAGCCACCCGCGATCCACCCTCTGGCCCACCACCCGACTGCGCAATACCCGTCCGCTGGAGACCCGCGAAGCCCTGCGCCGCCTGCGCCTGGAGCGCGCCACCGTGACGCGCCTGGCGATTCCGGATGGCCAGGTGAGCGAGCAGGAAGCCGTGCTGCAACAGCGGCTGCTGGAGTTCATCACGCCCGAGGACGTGGTCTTCGCCACCTGGCGGCTGGATGGCCATCCCGATCACGAAGCCACCGGCCGCGCCGCGGTGGAAGCCTGCCGGCTGCGTGGCGCTCGCTGCATCGAAGTACCGGTCTGGACCTGGCACTGGGCCGCTCCGGGTGACCCACGGGTGCCCTGGGAAAGAGCGCGCCGCCTGGATCTGGAAGAAGACGTTTTGGCGCTGAAGAAGCATGCGGTGAATGCCTTCGGCAGTCAGTTGACCGAGGATGCCAGCACGGGACAGGGGCCGATCCTGCCGCCTGCGGTGGTCGCCCGTCTCACCCGTGCCTGGGAGGTCTATCTGACGTGACCGTCTCCATGAGCTATTTCGACTCCCTGTACGCCAGCAGTGAAGACCCCTGGGACTATCGTCATCGCTGGTACGAGGCGCGCAAGCGGGACCTGACCCTGGCCATGCTGCCCCACCGCCGCTACACCCAGGGCTACGAGCCGGGCTGTTCCACCGGTGAGCTGTCCAGGCGGCTGGCCGAGCGTTGCGAACGCCTGCTGGTCAGCGACGGCAACGCCTCCGCGGTCGCCACGGCCCGCGAGCGCCTGGCCGATCAGGCCCATGTCGAGGTACGCCACCTGCTGTTGCCGGACGCCTGGCCGGCAGGCGCCTTCGATCTCATCGTCATCAGCGAGATCGGCTACTACCTCGGCGAGAACGGCCTGGCGGCCTTGCTGGATCGCGCTCACAGCGCCCTGCTACCCGGCGGCGTCCTGCTCGGTTGCCACTGGCGCCACCCCATCGAAGGCTGCACCCTGACCGGCGACCAGGTCCACGAACGCATGGCCGCCCTGCCCGGCCTGCATCGCCTGAGCCACCTCGAAGAATCCGATTTTCTCCTCACCCTCTGGTCCTCCGACCCCACCTCCGTCGCCCGCCGGGAGCAGCTTCTATGATAGGTGCCGTGATACCCGCTCATAACGAAGAGCAACACGTCGAACGCTGCCTGCAATCGGTGCTGCGCGCCGCGCGACATCCGGCGCTGCTGGGTGAAGCCGTCGAGATCGTCATCGTGCTGGACAGCTGCACCGACGGCACCGCCGACATCGTTCACCGCTTGCCGGTGACCGCCCTGGAGGTCTGGGCCTGCAACGTCGGCCTGACCCGGGCGACCGGCGCGGCGCACCTGATCCAGCGTGGCGCTCGCTGGCTGGCCTGCACCGATGCGGACTCCGAGGTGGCGCCGGACTGGTTCGCCGCCCAGCTCGCCTATGGCGCCGATGCCGTCTGTGGCGTAGTGGAAGTGGATGACTGGACGCCACATTCGCCTGGTCTGAGAGCCCGCTACGAGGCGGCCTATCACGACCGCGAAGGCCATCAGCACATCCATGGCGCCAACTTCGGCATTTCTACCGCAGCCTATCTGCAAGCCGGCGGCTTTCCGTCCATGACCGTGGACGAAGACGTCAGCTTGGTCACCGCGCTCAAGACCCAGGGCGCACGCATCGCCTGGAGCAACAGCGTACGCGTCCGTACCAGCTCACGGCTGGATTGCCGCGCGCGCGGCGGCTTCGGCGACTACCTGAATCTGCTTGGCGCTACCGCCTGACCCTTAGGCCCCCAGGGCGAAGGCCCCGGGTGTCGCGCCGAACTGCCGGCGAAAGGCGGCGATAAAGGCCGATGGCGAGTTGTAGCCGCAATCCAGCGCCACCTCGGTCACCGCGGCGCCCTGCTCCAGGCGCTCCAGGGCACTGATCAGCCGCAACCGCTGCCGCCAGGTTCTGAAGGTCAGCTCGGTATCCCGCAGAAAGGCCCGACTCAGGGTCTTTTCCGAGGCGCCCAGCACCCCGGACCACTGCGCCAGGGTACGATCGTCCGACGGATTGGCCGCCAGGGCCTCGCACAGCAGGCGCAGCCGGCCATCCTGGGGCGCCGGCAGCGATAGCCCCACCTCGGGCGCCGCCTGCAACTGATCCAGCATCACCGACACCAGCCTGCCCTCGGTACCGTCCTCGTCATACTCCCGGGCGAAGCCACTGAAGGTCTTGATCAGCTCACGGATCAACGGACTCACCGCCACCACCCGACAGCGCTCACCGACATAGGGCGCCGCCTCGGCACTGACATAGAGACTGCGCATCTCCGCCTTGGGCGAGGAACGCACCTGATGCTCGACATCGGCGGCGATCCACACCGCCCGCTGCGGTGGCGCCACATAACTGCCCTCGGCGGTGGTCACCGTGAGCACGCCCTTGATGGCATAGGACAGCTGCCCCCAGGGATGTCGGTGCCAGGGTGTCCAGGCCGGTTGCGCCAGGGATTCGACCCGGGCATAGAGGCGCCGTGGCAGGTTGGCGAGTTCGGGAACGGGACGTTCGACCGCAGAATGTCCGTTTGACGACAT
Organism: Pseudomonas sp. Snoq117.2; assembly: GCF_900110545.1. Lineage (NCBI taxonomy): Bacteria > Pseudomonadati > Pseudomonadota > Gammaproteobacteria > Pseudomonadales > Pseudomonadaceae > Pseudomonas > Pseudomonas sp. Snoq117.2. The sequence continues at coordinate 175,789 of NZ_FOED01000008.1, forward strand.
CATTGGGGCTTTTCGCGTTAGTCGGCTAGGTCAGGAGACGATAGCCTTGGGGCTATTCGCAGACAACCCGAGAGAGACCATGGCTCGTCCCCGCCTGATGCCCGATAACTTCACCCTAATGCTGGTCGCCACGGTGATTCTCGCCAGCGTGCTGCCCTGCCGGGGCCTCGCCGCCCAGATCGCCAACGTGGTGACCAACATCGCCATCGGCCTGCTGTTCTTCCTGCATGGCGCCAAGCTGTCGCGCCAGGCACTGGTGGCCGGCATCACCCATTGGCGGCTGCACCTGCTGGTGTTCGCCTTCACCTTCATCAGCTTTCCGCTGCTGGGCTGGGCGCTGCAGCCGCTGCTGGCGCCGCTGGTGACGCCCGAGCTCTATCTGGGCGTGCTGTTCATGTGCGCCCTGCCCGCCACGGTGCAGTCCTCCATCGCCTTCGTTTCCATGGCCCGCGGCAATGTCTCGGCGGCGGTCTGCAGCGCGTCGTTGTCCAGCCTGCTCGGTATCTTCCTCACGCCGCTGCTGGTCCGGCTGCTGCTTGACGCCCATGGCGGCTCGGATGGCCAGAGCACCCTGGATGCCATCGTCAAGATCTGCGTCCAGCTGCTGCTGCCCTTCGTCGCCGGCCAGCTGCTGCGCCCGGTGATCGGCCACTGGGTGGACCGCCACAAGGGCAAGCTCAAGTTCGTCGACCAGGGCTCCATCCTGCTGGTGGTCTATACCGCCTTCAGCGCGGCCGTAATCGAAGGCCTGTGGCGGGAGACCCCGATCCTGTCGCTGGTAGGCCTGGTGTTCATCTGCGCCACCCTGCTGACCCTGGTGCTGCTCGCCACCCGCTACAGCGCGCGGCTGCTGGGCATGAGCAAGGAAGACGAAATCACCGTGGTCTTCTGCGGTTCCAAGAAGAGCCTGGCCACGGGGGTGCCCATGGCCAAGGTGCTGTTCGCCGGCAGCACCATGGGGCCGGTGCTGCTGCCGATCATGCTGTTCCACCAGATCCAGCTGATGGTCTGCGCGGTGCTGGCCCAGCGCTACGCCAAGCGTGAGGCGGTAGCGCCTGTCACGCCCGTGGTAGCGCCGCTACCCAAGTGATGCGCGCGGCGGCGAGGCGCCCGATCAGCGCGCCTCGTCCTCGCGAACCGGTTTGCGCATGGTGACCCACTCTTCCGCGGCGGTGGGATGGATGCCCAGGGTGTCGTCGAAGCAGGCCTTGGTCGCCCCCGCCTTGAGGGCGATGGCCAGGCACTGGATCTGCTCGCCGGCGTCCGGCCCCACCATGTGGCAACCCAGCACCTGGTCGCTGTCGGCATCCACCACCAGCTTCATCAGGGTGCGCTCCTGCACCTCGGTCAAGCTCAGCTTGGTCGGCCGGAAGCTGCTCTGGAAGATCTTCAGCCGGTGGCCACGCTCGCGCGCCTCCTCCTCGCTCAGGCCGATGCTGGCCAGGTTGGGCAGGCTGAAGACCGCGCTGGCGATCAGGTCGTAGTTCAGCGGGCGATAGCTGTCGGGGCTGAACAGGTGTCGCGCCAGGGTCATGCCCTCGGCCAGCGCCACCGGAGTCAGTTGCACCCGACCGATGACATCGCCGATGGCGTAGATCGATGGCTCCGTGGTTTGGAAGGTCTCGCCGACCTCGATGAAGCCGCGCTCGTCCAGGGTGACGCCGGTGTTTTCCAGGCCCAGGTCATCCAGCATCGGCCGACGGCCAGTGGCATAGAAGACGCAATCGGCTTCCAGGAGGCGCCCGTCCTTCAGCGTCACCTGCAGGCTGCCATCGGCGGCCTTGTCGATCCGCGCCACGTCGGCGTTGAACTGCAGATCATGGCCACGTTTGAGCATCTCGTCGCGCAGGTGCTCGCGCACGCCCTGGTCGAAGCCGCGCAGGAACAGTTCGCGGCGATACAGCAGGGTGGTCTTGGTGCCCAGGCCCTGGAAGATCGAGGCGAATTCCACGGCGATGTAGCCACCGCCTACCACCACCACCCGCTTGGGCAGCTCCGGCAGGTAGAAGGCTTCGTTGGAGGTGAGGGCATGCTCGCGACCGGGGAAATCCGGCACGTCCGGCCAGCCACCGGTGGCGATGAGGATGCGCTCGCAGCGATAACGCCGGCCTTCCACCTCGACGGTGTGGGGATCGAGGATGCGGGCATGGGCCTCCAGCAGGGTCACTCCGCTGTTGACCAGCAGGGCGCGGTAGATGCCGTTCAACCGGCGGATCTCGTGATCCTTGCTGGCAACCAGGGTATTCCAGTCGAAGGCCGGGACTTCGGCGTCCCAGCCATAGCCCCGGGCCTGACGGAATTCATCGCGAAAGGAAGCGCCGTAGATGAAGTATTTCTTGGGCATACAGCCCACGTTCACACAGGTCCCGCCGAGGTAACGGCTTTCCGCTACCGCCACCCGGGCCCCGAAGTCGGCGGCGAAACGCGCCGCGCGCACTCCGCCCGAACCGGCGCCGATCACGAACAGGTCGAAATCATAGGTCGTCATGGAGCTCTCTCTCTGCTGCTGCTGACGCCAGCATAACGCAAGGCCACCCCGGGCAGCGGCACGGCTGGCCGACCGCCAGAAACGACGAGGCCACCCGCAGGTGGCCTCGTCCATCGCACAGGGCGTCTTACAGCGCCTTGTACAGATTCTCGAAGCAGAAGTTGGTGGCTTCCACGAAGCCTTCCGCGCTACCGCAATCGAAACGCTGGCCCTTGAATTTGTAGGCCAGTACGCAACCGTCCTGGGCTTGCTTCATCAGGGCGTCGGTGATCTGGATCTCGCCACCCTTGCCCGGCTCGGTCTGTTCAATCAGGTCGAAGATGTCCGGGGTCAGGATGTAACGGCCGATGATCGCCAGGTTGGACGGCGCATCTTCCGGCTTGGGCTTCTCGACCATGTTGTTCACCCGGTAGATGTCGTCACGGATCATCTCGCCGGCGATCACACCGTACTTGTTGGTCTCGTTGGCCGGGACTTCCTGGATGGCCACGATGGAGCAGCGGAACTGGTTGTACAGCTTGACCATCTGCTTGAGGACGCTGTCGCCTTCCAGGTTCAGGCAGAGGTCGTCCGCCAGGACCACAGCGAAAGGCTCGTCACCGATCAGCGGGCGGCCGGTCAGGATGGCATGACCCAGGCCCTTCATTTCCACCTGACGGGTGTAGGAGAAGGTGCAGTTGTCGATCAGCTTGCGAATGCCGACCAGGTACTTTTCCTTGTCGGTGTTCTTGATCTGGCTTTCCAGCTCGTAGCTGATGTCGAAATGGTCTTCCAGCGAGCGCTTGCCACGACCGGTGACGATCCCGATCTGATGCAGGCCCGCCTCCAGAGCTTCCTCCACGGCGTACTGCACCAGCGGCTTGTTCACAATGGGCAGCATTTCCTTGGGCATGGCTTTGGTCGCAGGGAGAAAACGAGTGCCATAGCCGGCTGCCGGAAACAGACATTTGGTGATCATGGGAGTCCTTTGATCTGTACGTGAAGGCAAAACGAACGGCGGTCTATCCAGCCGCTTGTCGCATACAATGCCCGAAGCGCGCGGCGCTGGAAATAGCCAGGCATGGGCGCTCTGTGGACGTGCGGATACGACTCCAGGATTGCCTTCCGGTTCTGCGCAAAGCTGCAAAGAACTGCTATCGTCCAAAGTTTGGAACCAGCGTCACGACTCCGCGGATAGATCTCGACATGAAGAAATGGATGCTCCCGTTGCTGTGTGTTTCCCTCGCCGGCTGCTCCCTGGGCGGTCATCACGAGGTAGCGGAAACGCGGCCGCTCAGCGCGGAACAGACCACCCTGCTGCGCCAGAACGACCTGTTGCAGGCCAAACTGCTGGTATTGGGTGGCAGCGAAGAACAGCTCAAGCTCGCGGATGCCCTGCTCTTGCGCAACGGCGGGACCAGTGCCGATGGCGAGGTGGAGTTCTATCGCGCGGTGATCGCCATCAAGCAGGGCCCGCAGACCGATGATGTCCTGGAATTGCTGAACGCCTCTGCCGATCATCGTTATCCGCTGGCCTATGCCCTGCTCTATCGCCTGTACACCGATCCCTTCCTGGTTCCTGAAGCGGATCCCATCCAGGCGCAGACCTACAAGAGCGCCTATGGCGAGCTGGCGGTGGCCAAGAGTGGCTATCCGTCCTTCGACAAGGCTGTGGAAGTCACCCGTCAGCTGGCACCCTGAGCCGCCTCTCTAGCCGGCCGCTTTGCGGCCGTTCACAGTCTGGCACTGGCGAATGAGCAGCCGTTGACCTTTCCTTCATGTGAATGATGTCAATGGGCCGCACGACGGTAGCATCGAGCCTCTACCGTCCGCCGCCCAGAGCCATTCTCATGTCCTCGCTTGGCAAGCTGTCACCCGATATCGTTGCCGCCCGCACCGTGACGCAGCGGCTCGTCCTGCTGCTGATCGGGTTCTTCGCGCTGGCCATCCTGCTGACGCGGCTGCCGACCTTCATCAACGCCGCCAGTGGCGAGACCTGGCAGATCCGTGGCGGCCAGATTCCGCTGATGCAGTATCCCTCGATGCCAGAGCGCAGCGTGGTCGCCAATCGCCAACTGCTCGCCATGCTCGAACCGGGGGACCGCATCCTGGTCCTGGAAAGCGCGCCCTTCCGCCCCTGGAAGAAGGTCATGCTGATCGGCGAAGACAGTCGCATCGGCTGGATTCGCGTCACTCCGGCGCTGGGCGCGATCCGCCTGGAATGACGCCAGTCCCGGAGCGTGACGACAGCAACCGCAGGACCCGGGTGTCATGCCAGTGATACCAGCGTTCATGGCCCAACCGTTGCGCCTGGCGATGCTCCGGATGGCCACCCCAGGCCGCGACCGCGGCCTGGTCGGTCCAATAGGACAGGGTGATGCCCAGGCCATCGGCGCCGCGTACCGATTCCACCCAGAGAAAGCCCGGTTGCGCCTGCGCCAGCTCCAGCATGCGCGCCGCCATGCGCTCATAGGCCGGATCGTCGTCTGCCCGTTGCGAGACGAAGGCGATCACCACGCAATCGGGCGGTAGGTCCGGCCGGCTCATGGTTGCCGTCTCCGCGCTGCGACCACGGCCTCCAGCCAGGCGCGCACCGCGGCGGGCACCCGGCCGGTCAGCGCTTCACGCTCGGGCTGATAGAGGGTGCCGAAGTGACAGGGCTGGGTAGCCAGCTCGAAGGCCACGGGCACCTCTTCCTCGTCCCAGGCCAGTACTCGCCAGCCGGCGGCGAGCAAGGCCGGCAGGTACTCGGGATTCACGCCGAAGCGACAGTGATAGCTGGCCTGCGCCCGCAGACCGCCCTCGCCCTCCGCCAGGCGCGAACCGGGCTCCAGACGGAGCTCATTGTGATACTCGATGCGGGCACAGCTCAGGGGCGCCAGCAGCGCTCGCGACGTCAGCGGATCCTCCTCGGCGTGGGTCGCGTCCGTCCATCCCAACACGGCATGAGCGTACTCCAGCAGGGCGTACTGCAGCCCGCCACAGGTACCGAGAAAGGGAATCCGCCGTTCACGGGCCGTGCGGATGCTCGCCAGCACCCCGTCTCGATTGCGATAGGGACTACCCGGCACGCACCAGAGGCCATCGCACTCAGCCAGGGCGCCATCGGCCGCCACACTCGGCAGCCAGCGTGATCGCAACGTGATGCCCAATGCCCTGGCGGTCAGCGCCAGGGCCTGGGGGATGGCCTGATGAGCCACGATGGAAGCGTCCTGGTCACCCAGGAGCACGATTTCGTACGACGTCATGACGGATACCTGCAGGCGTAGGAGGTCCGACCGACTCTAGGGCGTCGAGGCCGCAGTTTTAATAGGCGTCACGGACAGCAGGCCTTGCGCCACTGCCCTGTTGGTCACCGTCCAGTCAGGCGAGCCAAAAAAAGCGCCCGGTACCGCTGCTGTACCGGGCGCCGGATACCACGCGATCAGGGCGCCGGATTGGGCTGGTCGACGTGGATGGCTTCGATGGCGGCCAGGGTGTCCTGGTCCAGTACCAATTCGCTGCTCGCCAGGTTGCTTTCCAGCTGAACGAGCGAGGTGGCGCCGATGATGTTGCTGGTCACGAAGGGCCGGCTGGTGACGAAGGCCAGAGCCATCTGCGCCGGATCCAGACCGCGTTCCCGTGCCAGCTCGACATAGGCCTGGGCAGCCCTTTGCGCCTGGGGATTACTGTAGCGCTGGAAGCGTTCGAACAGGGTCAGCCGCGCCCCTTCCGGGCGCGCGCCCTGCAGGTACTTGCCCGCCAGCACGCCGAAGGCCAGCGGCGAATAGGCCAGCAGGCCCACCTGCTCGCGGATGGCCTGCTCGGCCAGGCCCACCTCGAAGCTGCGATTGAGCAGGTTGTAGGGATTCTGGATGGAGACCACCCGCGGCCAACCCCGGGTCTCGCTCAGGTGCAGGAATTGCTGGACGCCCCAGGGCGTCTCGTTGGACAGCCCCACATGGCGGACCTTGCCCGCGCGCACCAGGCCGTCGAGGGCCTCCAGGGTCTCTTCGAGGGGCGTGAAGGCCGCCTCGCTGTGCTCGTAGCCCAGCTGACCGAAGTAGTTGGTGCGGCGATCCGGCCAGTGCAGCTGGTAGAGATCCAGATAGTCGGTGTTAAGCCGCTGGAGACTGGCCTCCAACGCCGCGGTGAGATTGGCCTTGGTAAAGGCCAGACCGCCCTCGCGGATATAGTCCATGTCGCGCCCCGGACCGGCCGCCTTGCTGGCTAGTACCCAGTCGGCGCGATCGCCATGCCGGCGGAAATAGTTGCCGATGATGGTCTCGGTGCGGGTATAGGTCTCGCCACGTGGCGGCACCGGATACATCTCCGCCGTGTCGATGAAGTTGACCCCAGCGGCCTTGGCGGCACGCAGCTGTTCGAAGGCCTCGGCCTCGGTGTTCTGCTCACCCCAGGTCATGGTGCCCAGCGCGATGGCGCTAACCTTGAGATCGGTACGACCCAGCGATCGAAAGTGCATCAGGAAGCTCTCTGTCGGTGTGGAAGTCGTACAAGTTAGCAGGAGGCTGCCCGCTCTGCCCATCGCGCTGATGAGCCTTTCGATCGGGCTCCGACCACCGCACCCTCGCCAGGCGCGCCGCGAATCCGTAGAATGCCGCCCCGCCTCAGCGCCCTGGGTTCCCTCACCCCAGGTAACCAAAAAAGGACTGCCCATGTCTGCCTTGCTTGCCACCCCGCAGCGTGCCCTCGTGGCCGCGCTCGTCGCCTTCCATATCCTCATCATCATCGCCAGCAACTACCTGGTGCAGTTGCCATTGCAGCTGTTCGGCTGGCACACCACCTGGGGCGCCTTCAGCTTTCCCTTCATCTTTCTCGCCACCGACCTCACCGTCCGGGTGATGGGCAAGGCGCCGGCCCGCCAGGTCATCGCCCGGGTCATGCTCCCAGCCCTGGTGGTTTCCTACGCGGTCTCGGTGCTGTTCCAGGACGGCAGCTTCCAGGGCTGGGCGGCGCTGGCCGCGCTCAACGTCTTCGTCCTGCGCATCTCCCTGGCGAGCTTCTGCGCCTATGTGCTCGGCCAGCTGCTCGACATCCAGGTGTTCGACCGGCTGCGGCGTTCGCGCCACTGGTGGCTGGCGCCCACGGTCTCCACGCTGTTCGGCAACGCCCTCGATACCCTGGCCTTCTTTTCCATCGCCTTCTGGCACAGCGACAATCCCTTCATGGCCAGCCACTGGCCGGAGATCGCCCTGGTCGACTACGGCGTCAAGCTGACGGTCAGCCTGCTGCTCTTCGTACCCCTCTACGGCGTGCTGCTGCGCTCGTTGGTGCCCCAGGCCTGGGCGCGTCGTCCGGACCTCGCCTGAGGCCAGGATTGCTGGCGGGCGGGGCTTGGCCCTAGAGTGATGCCCTCTTCACTGCCCAGGGTCCCGCCATGCTCGCCACTGCCCTCGCCCGATTTCCGCGCCTGACGCTGCAACCCTCGGCGACCCCGCTGGAGGTCCTGCCGCGGCTCTCGGCGGAGCTGGGCCGACCGGTCTACTGCAAGCGCGACGACACCACTAGCCTGGCCCTGGGCGGCAACAAGGTGCGCAAGCTGGAATACCTGGTCGCCGAGGCGCTGGCCGCCGGCGCCGACACCCTGGTGACCGCCGGGGCCATCCAGTCCAATCATGTCCGTCAGACCGCCGCCGTCGCCGCGCAACAGGGCCTGGCCTGCGTCGCCCTGCTGGAAAATCCCATCGCCACCGCGGATCACGGCTATCTGCACGGCGGCAATCGCCTGCTGCTGGAACTGTTCGGTGCCGAGATCAAGTCGGTCGCCGCACTCGACGACCCGGTCCGCCAGCTGGAGGCCGAAGCCGCGCGCCTGCGCCAGCAAGGACGCAAGCCCTGGGTGATCCCCATTGGCGGCTCCAGCGCCCTGGGCGCCCTCGGCTATGTGCGTGCGGGTCTGGAACTGGACGCTCAGTTGGACGCCCTGGACCTGCAACCCGCGGCCATCATCCTGGCCTCCGGCAGTGCCGGCACCCAGGCCGGCCTGGATCTGGCCTTGCACCATTTGCGCCCCGACCTGCCGGTGATCGGCGTCACCGTCTCCCGTACCCAGGCCGACCAGTTGCCCAAGGTCACCCAGCTGCGCCAGCAATTGGCCGAGCTGCTGGGCGTCGCGCTGTCCCAGGATCCGCCGCAACTGCGCGACGGCTACTTCGGCCCCCGCTATGGCGAACCCAATGCCGGCACCCTGGCGGCCATCCGCCGGCTGGGCCGGCTGGAAGGCCTGGTGCTCGACCCGGTCTACACTGGCAAGGCCATGGCGGGCCTGCTGGACCTGGTGGCGAGCGGCGCCCTGCCACCCGGCCCGCTGGTCTTCCTGCACACCGGCGGCGCGCCGGGCACCTTCGCCTATGGCGACTGGTTGGCGTGATCGGCTAGCCAACGAACTGGACGATGGCATAACGTCAGCAGTTCTCGGACTTGGGATGTCAGATCAGACACCCCCATAGTGGCGCACCCTCACAACCTCAAGGATTTCCTTCATGCGCAAGCCTCTCCCCCAGCGTCTGCTCCGTAGCGCCGCCCTGCTGTTGGCCCTGGGCCTGGCCCACCAGGCCACCGCCCAGGCCGAAGACCTCCTGCAGACCGTCAAGCAGCGCGGCGAACTCGTCGTCGGCCTGGAAGGCACCTACCCACCCTTCAGCTTCCAGAACGAACAGGGCCAACTGACCGGGTTCGAAGTGGACTTCGCCAAGGCCCTGGCCAAGGAGCTGGGCGTCGATGCCAAGATTCAGCCCGGCAAGTGGGATGGCCTGCTGGCCGCCCTGGAATCCCGTCGCCTGGACGTGGTGATCAACCAGGTCACCATTAGCGACGAGCGCAAGAAGAAATACGATTTCTCCACCCCCTACACCGTCTCCGGCATCCAGGCCCTGGTGCGCAAGGACGACGTCGACAGCATCAAGACCGCCGCCGATCTCGCCGGCAAGAAGGTCGGTGTCGGCCTGGGAACCAACTACGAGCAGTGGCTGCGCCAGAACGTACCCAAGGCGGACGTGCGCACCTACGAAGACGATCCCACCAAGTACCAGGACCTGCGCGTCGGCCGCATCGACGCCATCCTCGTCGACCGCCTCGCCGCCCTAGAATTGCTGTCCAAGACCAAGGATCGTCTGGCCCTGGCCGGCGAACCTTTCAGCCGCCAGGAGTCGGGCATCGCCGAACGCAAGGGTGATCCGGAATTCCATGCCGCGGTCGACCAGGCCATCGCCAAGCTGCGCGCCGACGGCACCCTGGCCAAGATCTCCGAGAAGTGGTTCAAGGCCGACGTCACCCAATGAGCGACACGCTACAGCTCCTGCTCGATTCGCTGCCCTTCCTCCTGAAGGGCGCGATCTGGACCGTGGTCCTCAGCCTCGGCGGCATGTTCTTCGGCCTGCTGCTGGGCTTCGGCCTGGCCCTGTTGCGTCGCTCCCAGAGTCTGCCGCTACGCAGCCTGGCGCGGCTGTACATCTCGTTCTTCCGGGGTACGCCGCTGCTGGTGCAGCTGTTCGTCATCTACTACGGCCTGCCCGAGCTGGGTCTGCAGCTCGATCCGCTGCCGGCGGCGCTGATCGGCTTCTCGCTGAACATGGCCGCCTACACCGCGGAAATCATCCGCTCGGCCATCGGCGCCATCGACCGCGGCCAGTGGGAAGCCGCCGCCAGCATCGGCATGACGCCATTGCAGACCCTGAGGCGCGCCATCCTGCCCCAGGCCCTGCGCATCGCCCTGCCGCCACTGGGCAACAGCTTCATCTCGCTGGTGAAGGACACCTCGCTGGCCGCCACCATCCAGGTGCCGGAGCTGTTCCGCCAGGCCCAGCTGATCACTGCCCGCACCTTCGAGATCTTCAGTCTCTACCTGGCCGCGGCGCTGCTCTACTGGGTGCTGGCCAGCTTGTTGTCCACCTTGCAGAATCGCCTGGAACGGCACTACGGGCGTCACATCAACGAGCGAGGCCCGTCATGATCGAGGTGCAGGGGCTGTCCAAGTCCTTTCAACAGCAGACCGTGCTCCAGGCCATCGACCTCCAGGTGGCTCAAGGCGAGGTGGTGGCCATCATCGGTCCCAGCGGCTCGGGGAAGACCACCCTGCTGCGTTGCCTGAATCTGCTGGAGACCCCGGAAGCCGGCAGCATCCGCCTGGGGGACCTGCGCATCGATGCCAACCGGCCGCTCAAGGCCCAGCAGGGCAGCATTCGCACGTTGCGCCAGCGCATGGGCTTCGTCTTCCAGAACTTCAATCTGTTTCCCCATCGCACCGCGCTGGAGAACGTGATCGAGGGTCCCCTCATCGTCCAGGGCGAGCCGCGCGATACCGCCCTCGTCCGCGGTCGCGAGCTGCTGGCCAAGGTCGGGTTGGCCGACAAGGTCGACAGCTATCCAGGGCAGCTATCGGGTGGCCAGCAGCAGCGGGTCGCCATCGCCCGGGCGCTGGCCATGCGCCCCCAGGCCATCCTCTTCGACGAACCCACCTCGGCGCTGGATCCCGAACGGGTCGGCGAGGTGCTGGAAACGATCCGTGGGCTGGCCCAGGAGGATCGCACCCTGCTCATCGTCACCCACGAGATGGCTTTCGCCCGCGACGTCGCCCACCGGGTGCTGTTCATGGACGGTGGACGCATCGTCGAGCAGGGCCCGGCGGCCGAGTTGTTCAATCACCCACGCGAGGAACGAACCCGGCGCTTTCTCGCCAAGTTCGCTCGTGACAACGCCGCCGACTACTCCTGAGCCAGACCGGCGCAGCCCTGCAGGCTGGCCTGGCTGACATTGCTGTTGGCCGGCACGCCATGGGTCAGCCAGACGTTGCCGCCGATGGTCGAGCCCTGGCCTATGGTGATGCGCCCGAGGATGGTCGCTCCGGCATAGATCACCACGTCGTCCTCGACGATGGGGTGGCGCGGGTGGCCCTTCTTGAGATTGCCCTCGGCATCGGCTGGGAAGCGCTTGGCGCCCAGGGTCACCGCCTGGTAGATGCGCACCCGGTCGCCGATGATGCAGGTCTCGCCGATCACCACGCCCGTGCCATGGTCGATGAAGAAGCCTTCGCCGATCTGGGCGCCCGGATGGATATCGATCCCGGTCGCCGAATGCGCCCGCTCACTGACCATCCGCGCCAGCAACGGCAAACCGCTGCGATAGAAGTGATGGGCGATGCGGTGATGGATCATCGCATGGATGCCCGGATAGCAGAGCAGCACCTCGTCCACGCTGCGCGCCGCGGGATCGCCCTGGTAGGCGGCGATCACGTCGGTATCCAGCAGACGGCGCAGGTCCGGCAATGCCAGGGCGAAGGCCTGCACCAGCCGGCGCGCCTCGTCGGCGCGATTGACGCCATTCTCGCCACGCTGCTTGGCGAAATAGTCCAGCTCCAGCTTCGCCTGGATCATCAACGCATTGAGCGCGCGCTCCAGCTCGAAGCCGACATAGAAGTCCTCGCTTTCCTGGCGCAACTGATCCGGACCGAGGCGCAGCGGAAAGAGCGCACCGCTCAGGGATTCGATCACGCTGGCCATGACGCTGCGCGACGGCAATTCGCGGCCGCTGAATTCGCGGAAGCGTCCATGGGTCTCGCGCCATTGGCTGCGCGCCTCATGCAGTTCACCGACGATCCGTCCTAGTTGCCAGTCATTGCCGCCCGTGGATTGCCCGTTAAGTTCGCTCATAAGTCATCTATCCAGTTGCCAGGCTGACGAGGATAAAGTATCCGCTGATCCCTGACAGCCCACGTCGCGCCAGGCGCGCTAAGCTGTCGCCCTTTGTTCATCAAGGAACGCCGCCCATGATCGCCTCCCCGCTGGTCACCGCCACCTGGCTGCAGGAGCAACTCGGTCGCCCGGATCTGCTGATCCTCGATGCCAGTCTCTACCTGCCCAACGAACCCCAGATCGCCGACGAGACCTATCGACAGCAGCACATCCCGGGTGCCCTGCGCTTCGATATCGAACACTTCTCCGATCCGGACACCCCGCTGCCGCACATGGTCCCCAGCGCGGGCCGTTTCGCCCGCCTCGCGGGCGAATTGGGCGTCACCCCCGAGACGACCCTGGTGGTCTACGACCAGAAGGGCCTTTTCTCTGCTGCCCGGGCCTGGTGGCTGTTCCGCCTGTTCGGCCACGACCAGGTGATGGTGCTCGATGGCGGCCTGCCACTCTGGCGGGAACAGGGCCTGCCGCTGGAGGCCGGTGAAAACCAGCCCAGCCCGCAGCCGCCCTACCCGGTCATCTTCAACAATCGCCTGCTGTGTGGCCTGGGCGATGTGCAGACCGCGCTCAGCCTGGGCCAGACCCAGGTCCTCGATGCCCGCGGCGCCAAGCGCTTCATTGGCGAAACTCCCGAACCACGCCCAGGCGTGGCCTCTGGTCATATGCCCGGCAGCCAGAATCTGCCCTACGACAGCCTGCTGACCGCGGCCGGTACCCTGCTGCCACCCCAGGAGCTGCGCCAGCGCTTCCAGGCACTGGGTATAGATGGCCTGCATCCGGTGATCACCAGCTGCGGCAGTGGCGTCACCGCCGCGGTACTGCTGCTCGCCCTCAGCGTCGCCGGCCTGCCGGATGGTCGACTCTACGACGGCTCTTGGAGCGAATGGGGTCAGCATCCTGCTACGACTAAGGCGCTGGGCCCGGCCTGAGGCAGGCTAAGTCACTGATTTGCCTCAATACCTGTAGTATCCGATAGAGACGCCCAATCGTTGGCATCGCCTTTAACAATGAGGTGAATCGTCAAAATGCGATTAGTATGCGTCCTATCGATTTCAACCCTGACTTAAACCCATCAAGGAGTCATCAATGTCCCTGATCAACACCGAAGTGAAGCCTTTCACCGCGACCGCCTACCACAACGGCAAATTCGTCCAGGTGACCGAGGCCGATCTGAAGGGCAAGTGGTCCGCCATCGTCTTCTACCCGGCCGACTTCACCTTCGTGTGCCCTACCGAACTGGAAGACCTTGCTGACCTGTACCCCGAGTTCCAGAAGCTGGGCGTCGAGATCTACGGCGTGTCCTGCGACACCCATTTCGCGCACAAGGCCTGGCACGACACCTCGGAAGCCATCAAGAAGGTCAACTACCCGCTGGTAGGCGATCCCACCGCTCGCCTGGCACGCAACTTCGAAGTCCTGATCGAAGAAGAAGGCCTGGCCCTGCGTGGCACCTTCCTGATCAACCCGGAAGGCCAGATCAAGCTGTGCGAAATCCACGACAACGGCATCGGCCGTGACGCCAGCGAACTGCTGCGCAAGGTCCGCGCTGCCCAGTACGTCGCCAACCACCCGGGTGAAGTCTGCCCCGCCAAGTGGAAAGAAGGCGAAGCGACCCTGACCCCTTCGCTGGACCTGGTCGGCAAGATCTAACGCCCGCCTGATCTAGCCCGAGCGCCCGGGCGCCTTGCCCGCGCGCTCTTTTTTTGCCCATTTTTTACGGAAGCCACGTCGCCATGTTGGACGCCAATCTGAAAGCCCAGCTCAAGACCTACCTCGAACGCGTCACGCGCCCCATCGAGATCGTCGCGTCCCTCGACGATGGCGCGAAGTCCCGTGAAATGCACAGCCTGCTGCAGGACATCGCCAGCCTGTCCGATCAGGTCAGCCTCAGCACCGACGGCAGCGATGCGCGTCGTCCCTCCTTCGCCCTGCTGACCCCTGGTCAGAACATCGACCTGCGCTTCGCCGGTCTGCCCATGGGCCACGAATTCACTTCCCTGGTCCTGGCCCTGCTGCAGGTGGGCGGTCATCCCTCCAAGGCCAGCCAGGACGTCATCGAGCAGGTCAAGGCCCTCGACGGCGACTACCAGTTCGAAACCTATTTCTCCCTTTCCTGCCAGAACTGCCCGGACGTGGTGCAGGCCCTGAACCTCATGGCCGTGCTCAATCCCCGGGTCAAGCACGTCGCCGTCGACGGCGCCCTGTTCCAGGACGAGGTCGAGCGTCGCCAGATCATGGCCGTGCCCAGCGTCTACCTGAACGGCGAACCCTTCGGCCAGGGCCGCATGGGCCTGGAAGAAATCGTCGCCAAGCTCGACACCGGCGCCGCTGCCCGCTCCGCCGACAAGCTCAACGCCAAGGACGCCTTCGACGTTCTGGTCATCGGTGGTGGCCCTGCCGGTGCCGCCGCAGCCGTCTACGCCGCACGCAAGGGCATTCGTACCGGCGTCGCCGCCGAGCGTTTCGGCGGTCAGGTATTGGACACTCTGGCTATCGAGAACTTCATCTCCATCAAGGAGACCGAAGGGCCGAAACTGGCCATGGCGCTGGAAGAGCACGTCAAGCAGTACGAAGTCGACATCATGAACCTGCAGCGCGCCGAGCAGCTGATCCCGGCCCACGAAGCCGGCGGCCTGCATGAGGTTCGCTTCACCGATGGCGGCTCGCTCAAGGCCAAGACGCTGATCCTCGCCACCGGTGCCCGTTGGCGCGAAATGAACGTCCCGGGTGAGCAGGAATACCGCAACCGCGGCGTGGCCTACTGCCCGCACTGCGACGGCCCCCTGTTCAAGGGCAAGCGCGTCGCCGTGATCGGTGGCGGCAACTCGGGTGTAGAGGCCGCCATCGACCTCGCCGGCATCGTCGCCCAGGTGACCCTGATCGAGTACGACGGCCAGCTGCGTGCCGACGCCGTGCTGCAGCGCAAGCTGTTCAGCCTGCCCAACGTGACCGTCATCACCAGCGCCCTCACCAGTGAAGTCAAGGGCGACGGGCAGAAGGTCAACGGCCTGGTCTACAAGGATCGCAACTCCAGCGAGTTCCATCACATCGACCTGGAAGGCGTCTTCGTGCAGATCGGCCTGGTGCCCAACACCGATTGGCTCAAGGGCACCGTCGAGCTGTCGCCGCGTGGCGAGATCGAAGTGGACGCCCGTTGCCAGACCTCGCTGCCCGGCGTCTTCGCCGCAGGCGACGTCACCACCGTGCCCTACAAGCAGATCGTCATTGCTCTGGGCGAAGGCGCCAAGGCTTCTCTGGCAGCCTTCGATCACCTGATCCGCACCAGCGTCTGATCGATATCACGCTTTCTTTCCAGCCCGGCACCTGTCGGGCTTTTTTTCGTCTGGCGCTTTTCCGGTGCGCCCTGGCATGTTTCTCGCTGCGACCTAACCAGGCGTCATAAAGATGGGCACGAACGGTCTAGGAGTTCTTCCCGGACTTTCGTTAGGATCTTAGTGCCGGGTTCCTAGACCTGGCAGCTCCAGCGGTTGAGGACCAGGCGACATATGCACAGACAGATTTCTTCCAGCACCCACGATTCCTATCCCCCCAAGCTGGCGCCCGCCACCCCGCTCACCCATCCTGAACTCGTAGCCTCTCTGGAGGCCACCCTGGCCCAACGCCAACCCGGCCCAGTGTGGCTGTTCGCCTACGGCTCGCTGATCTGGCGCCCCGAGTGCCCCGCCGTCGCCGTGCGCCGGGCTCGGGTACATGGCTATCACCGTGGCCTCTATCTCTGGTCCCAGCTACACCGCGGCACCCCCGAGCAGCCCGGCCTGGTACTGGGCCTGGATCGCGGCGGCTCCTGCTCGGGCTTCGCCTACCAGTTGCCCGATGATCAGCTGGACGATCATCTGCTGGCGCTCTGGAAACGGGAGATGCCAGATGGCTCCTACCGCCCCCGCTGGCTGCAATGTCACCTCGAAGACGGCAGCAAGGTCCAGGCGCTCGGCTTCGTGCTCAAACGCAATCTCCCCTGCTATGCCGGCAGCCTCTCCGATGACATCCTCAATCGCGTCCTGACCGAAGCCTGCGGCCATTTCGGCACCACCCTGGAGTACGTCGAGCGCACCATCACGGCGCTCAGGGCCCACGCCATGCCCGATCGCAACCTCGAAGCCTTGCTGCAGCGTTATCGCAGCGCCCCTCTGCTGGAGGCCATGCAGGGATGAAGCAGCGTCAGATCAACCCCAACAAGCTGCTGCTCAGCAAATGGACTGCCGTCCAGCCGCGGGAACGGCAAAAGCACTTCATCGTCACCCGCGTCCACACCCCGGACGTCGAGACCGACCCCATCTCGCAGATAGATATACAAGCCGTTCTCACTCGCCGCACCTGGACGCTGGACTGGCACGAGCTGCAGGATGCAGAATACTGGCTGCAAGGCTGGCAATGAAAATCCGAAAGCAGCGCCGGGATTTTGCGACTAGCATCGCGATATGACGGCACTTTTCTGCAAAGGTGAAACCCTGTAGCAGCCAATGCTGTCACAGTGCCACCTTTGAACAGGAAGCTCTTCCGGATGACCCTCTATGTCGAACTCGCCAGTGCCTTCAACACCCTGAAAGGCGGATTCGAGCCGTTGCGCTGCGTGATCTCCACGCGCGATCAGCGTGCCTACGATGTCGAGGTCTTTTCCCGCAGCGGTCAGTCGGTACTCAACCGGCCCATCGCCCGCACCGAATTGCTCGACGCCGCCATGCTCGAGGCTTTCATTCTCGACAGTCGCTCCCGCATCGAACGCGATGCGGATGAAACACCCTACTGGACGATTCCCTCCTAAACGAAAAAAGGCCACTCATGCGTGAGTGGCCTTTTTCTTTGGATGGTGCCCGAGGCCGGAATCGAACCGGCACGACCGTTAAGTCGAGGGATTTTAAGTCCCTTGTGTCTACCAGTTTCACCACTCGGGCATAGCCGGACTCAGCAATTTCCGAGTCCGCAGAACCTGATCCAGTATTCACACATCCCTGGATGATGAAAAGCCCCGTAGACCTGAGATCTACGGGGCTTTCAATAGTGGAGGCCGAGGTCGGAATCGAACCGGCGTACACGGATTTGCAATCCGCTGCATGACCACTCTGCCACCCGGCCTCAAACCTGAATGTCTTGCGACACTCATGTAAAACATGGAGCGGGAAACGAGACTCGAACTCGCGACCCCGACCTTGGCAAGGTCGTGCTCTACCAACTGAGCTATTCCCGCTTGGTGACGGGCGCCATTCTATCTGAGCCACCCTTTATGTCAAGCCATTGATTCAAAAAACTTATTTCTTTTTCTCGGCGCTCATCAGGTGCGGCCAGGCCGCCATCAGATAGGTGCACATGGACCACAGGGTCAAGGCCGCCGCGACGATGAGCAAGGCATAACCACTGATCACCCAGAAAGTCATCTGCGGCGGATTGGCCAGCAGAATGACCAGGGCCAGCATTTGCGCCGCCGTCTTCCACTTGCCCAGATTGGATACCGCGACCTGGGCACGCGCACCCAGCTCGGCCATCCACTCACGCAGTGCGGACACCACGATCTCGCGACCGACGATGATGACGGCAGGCAACGTCAGCCAGGCGTTGGCATGCTCCTGCACCAGCAGCACGAGCGCCACGGCGACGATGAGCTTGTCCGCCACCGGATCCAGGAAGGCGCCAAAGGGCGTGCTCTGCCCCAGGCGACGGGCCAGGTAGCCATCCAGCCAATCGGTCGCACAGGCGATGGCGAAGACGGCACTGGCGGTCCAGTAACTCCAATGGACTGGCAGGTAGAACAGGATGACGAAGAGCGGAATGAGGAAGACGCGCAGTACGGTAAGCAGATTTGGAATATTCATTGGCGCGGCTATTGGTGAACGTGAGGCGATTCTACTCGCTGTGCAAGGCCGCATAAATCTGCTCGGCCAGCTTTTTGCTAATGCTTGGCGCTTTGGCGATCTCCTCGATACTGGCGCGCTGCAATTCACGCAGTCCGCCGAAGTGCTTCAAGAGCTCCTGGCGGCGCTTGGGTCCGATGCCGGCGACCTCCTCCAACGAGGACGTCCTGCGTGCCTTGCCGCGACGTGCGCGGTGTCCGGTGATCGCGAAACGGTGCGCCTCATCGCGAATCTGCTGAATGAGATGCAGCGCAGGGGAATGAGCCGGCAGGGTGAATTCATTGGAAGGGTCGTCCAGGTACAGCACTTCGAGCCCCGGCTTGCGGGTAACGCCCTTGGCGACCCCCAGCAGAACCAGGTCCGGTACAGCGAGCTCCCTGAGCACCTCGCGGGCCATGGCCAACTGGCCCTTGCCGCCATCCACCAGCAGGATGTCGGGCAACTTGCCCTCACCGGCCTTCAGCCGACTGAAGCGCCGCGTCAGCGCCTGATGCATGGCCGCATAGTCGTCACCGGCCGTCACACCTTCGATGTTGTAGCGACGATAGTCCGACTTGAGCGGCCCTTCCGGTCCGAAGACCACGCAGGACGCCACCGTCGCTTCGCCGCTGGAATGACTGATGTCGAAACACTCCAGCCGTTGCGGAGGTTCTGGCAGATCCAGTGCCTGCACCAGGGCATCGAAACGCACCCCCATGTGCTGACGATTGGCGAGACGCGTATTCAAGGCCTGCTCCGCATTGGTCACCGCCAACTGCTGCCAGCGTGCCCGGGTACCCCGGACGCGATGGGCAATGACCAATTGGCGCTTGTGAACCTCGGCAAAGGCGTCGATCAGGGTGGCGAAGTCCTCATGGACGGAGTTCACGATGATCTCGTCCGGCAGGTCCCGCTCCAGGTAGGCGAGGTAGTACTGTTCCAGGAAGGCGGCCAGCACTTCGCTGGAGTCTTCCTCGATCCCCACCTCCGGAAAGAAATTCTTGCTACCTAGTACTCGCCCGCCGCGAACACTGACCAGATGCACACAGGCCCCCCCCGGGTTGACCAGGGCGGCTATGACATCGACGTCCCCAGTCCCGCCCTCGATGCTCTGCTGATCCTGCACCCGCCTGACCAAGGCCACCTGATCACGCAACTCCGCTGCTCGCTCGAACTGCAGATTGATCGAGGCGGTTTCCATCTTGGCTTGCAGCTCTTCGGCCAGGGCATTGCTGCGGCCTTCGAGAAACATGGCCGAATGGCGAACGTCCTCGCCATACTCCTGCTCGCTGACCAGCGCGACACAGGGGCCCTTGCATCTCTTGATCTGATACTGCAGGCAGGGACGCGTCCGATTGCGGAAGTAGTTATCGTCGCACTGCCGTACCTGAAAGGCTTTCTGCAGCAGATTGAGGCTTTCGCGAATGGCACCGGCGCTGGGATAGGGTCCGAAATAACGCCCCTTCCCTCTCTTCTCGCCACGATGAATGGTCAGCCGAGGATACTGATCCTCGGTGGAGAGATAGACATAGGGGTAGGACTTATCATCCCTCAACAGGATGTTGTAGGGCGGGCGCCACTGCTTGATGAGGTTTTGTTCCAGCAGGAGCGCTTCGGTCTCGTTGCCGGTGATGGTGATCTCGATCTGGGCGATCTTGGACACCATGGACGCCGTTTTCGGCGCTAAACCAGTCTTCCTGAAGTAGCTCGAAAGACGGTTCTTGAGGTTCTTGGCCTTGCCTACATAGAGGAGCTTACCGCCCCCATCGAACATCCGGTAGACACCCGGACGTCCACTGCAACCGGATAGAAAGGCCGCAGCATCGAAAGATTGACTCATATCAACTCGTTGCATCTACCATGCCGTGGCGAACAGCCAACATGGCCAATTCGACATCGCTGGTAATCGATAATTTCTCGAAGATCCGATAGCGGTAGGTGTTGACGGTCTTGGGCGACAGGCAGAGCTTGTCAGAGATCACCTGGACCTTCTGGCAGCCGGCAATCATCAAGGCGATCTGGATCTCGCGCTCGGACAGCTGATCGAACGGCGAGGCTTCTGCCTTGGACTGAAAAGGCTTCAGGGCGAGCTGTTGAGCGATCTGCGCACTGATGTAACGCCGCCCGGCGAAAGCTTGCTTGATGGCGGTGATCATCTCTTCGATATCCGCCCCCTTGGTCAGATACCCTGCCGCGCCGGCCTGCAGCAGCCGGGTCGGGAAGGGATCTTCTTCACAGGCGGTCACGACCACCACCTTCAGATCGGAGCGACTGCGCAGCAGCTTGCGAGTGGCTTCCAGCCCACCGATACCAGGCATCCGGACATCCATCAAGACGACATCCGGCTCCAGCTCGCGAGCCAGCTTTAGCGCATTTTCGCCACTGTCGGCCTGGCCGACGACCTGAATTCCTGCCACATCCGCCAACATCCTCACGATGCCGGTACGAACAAGATCATGATCGTCGACAACCAGCACCTTGATCAAAATCGAATCCCCTTCGCTTGCGCTTTCATCGCTTGCGTCACCTAAACAACAGTCCGCGGATCCCAACGTTCAAGGGATAGGATCCTGGGCTACGCTATAAATTTGATTGGTCAGGCAAAGAAAAAAGGGGTACGACGCTGCGCACCCCTTGCCTACCGGCCTTAGGCCACTGGGCATTGTATACCGAAAAAACGCATGAGATTGAAGCAGATCCAGAATCATTACAGATTAGAGTATCGACAGTCCTACCAGTGGTACGACGAAGCCTGCCTATCGCAGCACTCTTACGATGTCTTTCATACGGCGATGCGCTCTATCTGCTTCGGCAGCGCCCTGGCAGCAGCAACGTGATCGCGGCCATAGCTAGGTGGTCTGCGGCCTGTTGGGCTTCGCTGCGCTCAGCACCAACCTACGCCGTTCCTTGCCGCGCTTCAAACACAACAGCCCGGCGTAGCCGGGCTGTTGTGGCTCTTAGGCTCTTGCGGGCTCCAGGCAGCACCCGCCCGGCAGGCAACGCTCCAAACTTCTCAGCCGCACCGCCCCCGTCCCCTCTCCCCCGGGAGAAGGCTAGGGTGAGGGCAACCTCAGCCGCAAGACTGCCCAGCTTCCGCTGGCAGAGCTATCGGCCCAAACCCCTTGGCGTCCGGCCAAACTTTTCCCGCCTCAAAGACAACACCCCCGCCAGAGTGAACTGAGCGGGGGTGCTGGGTGTTAGGCGCTTGACGATGACCTACTCTCACATGGGGAAACCCCACACTACCATCGGCGATGCATCGTTTCACTTCTGAGTTCGGGAAGGGATCAGGTGGTTCCAATGCTCTATGTTCGTCAAGCAATTCGGTTGGCTGG
>NZ_FOED01000034.1:0-9294 GCF_900110545.1 Pseudomonas sp. Snoq117.2
GCCGATGTCCGGCGACAGACACGCCGCTAGTCGACTGCGCGCCGGAAATATCGTGGTTTTGTCTTGGAAAAACCTTGCCGGCGACTTGGAAAAATCGTGTTACCGCTCGCGGGCATCCTGGAAAAATCGCGACGAGCAGCAGGGCAAGATAGGTGAAGTGGGCCAACCGGCGAGCGGTAGGCGTACTTCACTTTCGCTTATTCGCACCTGGTGCTCAACTGATCCGCGCAGAGCATGCGGGCGCCGCGCTCCGCGCGCCAATAAAAAAGGCCGCCAGGCGCTTTCGACGCCGGCGGCCTGCCCTACCCCATCCTCATCCTTTCGACCGCCCATCTGCAGCCGCTTTTGCCCCTAGCGGTGCTCCCACCGATTCATGAGCGCGGTCGCGTCGTCATCAAGCCGCGCGAACGCCTGAACAATCGTATAACCGGCCGGCAACAAGTCGGCTCGATTCGCTGCGAGCGCGCAATAGATGCGCTCGCCGGTCGACAGGCCGGCAAGTGCGTCGGCCTGCCCCGCCCGCACCGCCTCGGCGAGCGAGTCAAGGTAATCGAGCTGCGAAGGAATCATGCCCATTCAAGTCCCCTTTCGAGTTGGTGTTTTGGTGCTTTGATGCCTTGATACCATGATGCCAAGGCATCACGGCATCACTTGAACCGGGTGCCAGTGAGCGGCGGCAAGCCCTTTGAGGCACGCACCATGTTCAAGCCGACAATGAACAGCTCTTGCAACGATGTGTCATATCGCGCCGCAAAGTCTTTCGCCTCGATCCACTGCTCGCGCGTGAGACGCACCGGCACGGTTTTCGACGGCCTTGCCTCGGCTTTCTTCTCGGCCGGTGCGAACTCGACGGCCGCGTGCTCGACGGCCGGCTCGGCCGGCGGCATGACGGCCGCCGAGGGATTGTTTGCGCTGATTTTCAGCGCGCCAAAACTCGGGGTTTTCTTCGTGCTCACTGCATGCTCTCCATAAGCCATTGATAGACGGCGCGCGCTTCGCTCGCGGCCTTGTCATCGGGGTTCGACGTGAATTCGCACACGGCAAGGCCTGACGAAAGCGCACGGCCGAACGCCTTGCGATCGCCGAAGTATTCCGGGCACACCGGCCCGACCCGCGAAAGTGTCTCGATCGCGTCACGCGTTTCCGGCGATCGCTTGTCCGCTCGATTCAGGACGAACACGAACGGCCGGCCGGCGGCCGAAATGACCGACAAGGCCCGATTCAGCGCCGCCATATCGGGGAAAGTGGGCTGCACCGGCACGACGACGAGATCGGCGACGCTCACCAGCTCGGACGCACCTGCGTTGATGTGTGGCGGGCAATCGACGATCGCCAGCTCGTAACCTTCCGCCTCGGCCGACGCGAGCAAGTCGCGAATGTTCGACGGCGCGCCGGCGACGACTGCCGGCTCGTCTTTCGCTCGGCCGCTCGCCCACGCCTGCCCCGTGCCCTGCCCGTCTGCATCAATCAGTGCCGTCTTTTGCGATTTCGACGCCTCGACGCTGACGTGAATTCCGATCGTCGACTTACCGCTACCGCCCTTCTGACTGAACACTGATATTGTCCGCATTCGCCGGTTCTTCATGCCTTCCCCTTGGTATCAAGGTATCAAAGTATCAAAGCGCAATCCGCGCAAAGCCTTTGCAGCTGCGCGTCTGGCGGATGATGCCACAATCTTTTGATGCTTTGGTGTCTTGGTATCGTGGTATCACGACACCAAGAATCCTAACCGGCCGCCGGCGGCACCGGACAGGAAAGGGAAGGGCAGACACGCGCGCCGAGCGGCGCACCGTCACCGCCGGCCGATGCCGTGCGATATGCACCTCGTGCAGCCCGTCGACGTGCGCGCGCTCGCTGGCCGCTGGCACTGGCAGCCTCGATCCGGCCGCATGTGACTCGTCGACGGCCGCCAAAATCCGGCGATCGAGCACCAGGCTGACGGCCGGCAAGAAGCGACGGCCGACCGGCGCGGCCCCTTTTTCGGCCCGCCGGACCACCACGCAGCGCAAAAAACAGGGGGATTTCGCCCTTCTATCTCGCTAAGTCATTGATTATTGTAGAGAATACATCCCCAAGCGCCCCCCGTTTTTCCCCAAATTTGCCAGTTTTTTCCCCAACGCCGGTTTCTCGCCCCTATACCTCTCTCTCTTTTAAATCATTGAAAAGAAAGAAGAATAAGCACAGAAAGAGAAAATGCGCGCATCCCCATAAACACCCCCGGTTTCCCCGGATTTTTCCCCTGCCTATTTTTTCATCCCCAACTTTCCCCAACCTTTTGGGGCTGTTTTGGGGATGGTTGGGGGATTGCAATATCTTAAAAATCAATCACTTACGTATCAAATCCCCTCAATCCCCTAATCCCCGGTGTGTTCTCCGTGTACCCCCGCCGTGAGCCTCCAAAACGCGCCCTGTGCAGCTCGTCAACATGCGACGCCGGCCGCGCCCCTTCCCGAATCTCTACCCCACACTTGCAACGGAAAACCCGCCCTCCCGGAAACGCCTATATTCCGCTTTTCGACGCTATCGAATTCGCCTGCTCTCGCGACGGCCTCGATTTGCCCTCGGCGCGCATCGGTTCGCATCAAATCGGCCGCCTCGAAATCGCCGCAAAGCCCGTGCTGTATGGCGTTTAGCGGCCTAGGCGCTGACTGCATCAAAACGAGAGACCCAAGAAGCCGGCAGGCGCGGAGGGGTGACTGCGAACTTCGAACGACGATCGTTCGTAAAACGGCCGCCTAGCCGGCCGGCCTCTCAGGGGTAGCCGTGCCCTGCCGACCCCGTGGCGGCCCGTTGCAGGGCCTGGAATCGACCGGTTAGGGGGGTATTGGAAGGGCAGGGCGCGAGCGACCCCTGTTGCTGCTAAACCGTTGGGCGCCTGCATCGCGATCGCATCAAACGAGGTGCGCGGGACGCGCCGACTTGAGCGGTCGGGTCGGCGCGCAGCGACGGCGCGAGCGTGATTTAGTCGGCCGTTGTCGGGGCGGCTTGCCGCGCCGACCGGCACCGATAGCAATCACGTGTAATGACCGCCCGCGCCGTGGCGCGGTTCGTTGGTCTGGATATGG
This sequence comes from Pseudomonas sp. Snoq117.2, assembly GCF_900110545.1. Classification (NCBI taxonomy): domain Bacteria; kingdom Pseudomonadati; phylum Pseudomonadota; class Gammaproteobacteria; order Pseudomonadales; family Pseudomonadaceae; genus Pseudomonas; species Pseudomonas sp. Snoq117.2. Next base: position 3,066 of record NZ_FOED01000034.1, read on the forward strand.
TTTGATCGTCAAGTGACGCGCGACGCGCGCACTTGTGACCCTCACGGGAGGGAGCGCGTAAGCGCGGAAGGGTGGTTTTCTACCGGCCGCCGCGGATTCGCGCGGCCGGCCGGTTGTTCGAATGCCAGTGGTTCACCCGCATCCCTATGGATAACGCGGCACAACTCGAAAGACCGAGTTGCACCACGTTACCCACAGGGAACCCTTGCGGCCTTTGGCTCCGCCCTGACGCGCTTCGCTTGCCTTGTTGAGATAGAAAAGCGAAAACACCGATCGTGCTAAGAGAAACTGCCATCGAAAGGCCTCCCACGGCCGTATAAAGCAAGAGAGAGAAGCAAAGGCCGCAAAGGCTTGTCGCACCGATGCTCGACGGACAGAATTTGGACCTCGACGGACAAAAAATGGAACTCATTGGACAAAAATCGTTGATTTTTTGTCCGTTGCGCGTCACGATGTGTCTCTGGATGGACACTGGAACACTTAAAAATGGCCGACGACAGGAAGATCGAAGCACCGAATTTGCGCTATCTCGAATATTCGCCCGATATCAATCCACTTGTCGAAGTGCGCGACGTGCCAGTAAAGCGCCGCTACGTCAGCACCGGCTTAAAGACGGACCTGGTAGATGCGGCTGGAGTCATCCAGGGTGCGAGCGTGATCCGCACGCTGGAGGAAAAAGACGATGCTGAGTTTGTGAAGGTATTCGCAGCTGGCATTGCCGCGTCTTATGACCTAACTAAAACTGGCCAGAAGGTATTTCAGGCCGTTCTAGGCGTTTATCAGGACGCGCCCATGAGTGGCGGATTTGCCGATACCGTCTACCTCAAGTGGTTTGATGAAGGCTTATCCGGCCACTCAATCGACATGAGCGAGAAAACCTTTCGACGCGGCCTGAAAGAGCTGCTGGCGCTCGGCTTCCTGTCCCCCAAAACGCCGTCCGTCTACTGGATCAACCCGGCGCTTTTCTTCAAAGGAAACCGCGTTTTGTTCGTGCGCGAGTATCGCCGCAAGTCGAGCGCGCTTGAAGCGCAGGGCCAGCAGCGTTTAGATCTCGACTCGCACAAAGCCTGACCAGAAAACGAACGTTTTCTGTACGGCTGGCAAGAGGGGCGCTTGACGCCCTTTTTCTTCGTCTGCTGTGTAAAGAAACTCAGTAAAGTTATCAACGCAAATAAAACGTCTGCAACGCGGTTTATTTACTCGACGGGGAAACCATGCGCGATTCATCCGACAAGGGCACGCTCGATATCGTCACCGGCGGCATGCGCATCGGTTATGCGCGCGTGTCGACGGTCGATCAAAACCTCGAGCTGCAACGCGACGCGCTCGCGCGTGCGGGCTGCGTGCAAGTCTATGAAGAAAAGGCGAGCGGGAAATCGGCAACCGGCCGGCCCGAGCTGGCGCACCTGATGCGGGCTTTGCGCAAGGGTGACACGCTGATCGTTTGGCGGCTCGATCGCCTCGGCCGATCGCTCGTCGACCTGGTGCGTATCGTCGACGAGCTGGCCGCGCGCGGTGTCGCGTTCGAAAGCCTGTCAGAGAAGATCGACACGAGCACCGCGCAAGGCCGCATGTTTTTCGGGTTCATGGCGGCGATGGCGCAATATCAGCGTGACGTGATAAGCGAGAACACGCTTGCGGGCCTGAAAGCGGCCCGCGCACGCGGTCGCAACGGCGGCCGGCCCCCTGCCCTCGACGATGTCGCGATCGCCGAAATACGCGTGCTGATGCAAAGCGCCGATATGTCTGCGATGCGCATTGCGAAGCGATACGGCGTCAGCAAAACCACGCTTTACAACACGCTCAAGCGCGCCGAGAAAAAAGAGGCCGCCGAGCTATCAATCCGGCATCCACCTCATGCCGTGACAGCCTTCGCGCCTCTCTTTCCCTTCGCCACGAAACCCGACACAGGCAAGTGAATATCGGGGTTTGGCTTGTTGCTCGGTATCAACGTTCGAACAGCCTCTAACGTCGCGGTGAAGGTGTGCCCACACTCGAAATCGGTACAGGCGTAACGAATTTCGATCCGCAATGGTGATACTTCAAGGCCTCCATCCGCAACCGTGCGGGATAGGCAGTGTGGGCACGCAAATTTGAGTCTCAACGACTTCGGGCTTGTCATAATGGCTCCAGCTCACGCGATCACGGAATACGGGGTGAATCTCACGACCTCATCGCCGAGCGCTTCGTTGATGCGCTCGAAGCGACGTTGAAGCGACCCGATTTCATTCACGCCAAACACTTCGGCAGCCTTATCGGCCGCACCAAAGCCCCCGGTATTGCTCGGCACGATGCCCATGAGCTGCGGCGGGATGCGATGTGCGGCGAGAAGGTCATCACGAGAAACATTCTTGATGTTGAAAAACTCGTCTTTGGCCGTGACCTCAGACATGGGTATGAGCTGGATGCCGTCTTTCTTTCCGTTCGGCGCGTACACGAACATGTTGCGGAAATTACCCGGCCCCTTGCTTCGCCTCAACGCTTCGCGCATGGCGTCGATATCGGTTTGACTGTTCACGGCGTCGGTCATGTACATGATGAACCCGGCGTGCGAGCCGTTCTCGTAGTACTTCCGGCGAAAGAGCGTTGCAGACTCATTGAGCCAGGCGCTATTGAGCGCGCCGAGATATTCAGGCAGTCCATACACCTCCTGGTTAATGTCCGGCTCCATCAGATGAACGATCGAGTCCGGCTCGAATTCGTGCTCAATGTCCCATCCGCTGACTTGGAAGAAACGCTGCAGGTCTGTCGAGCGGCGCACGTACTTCGCCGGCGCACGCTTGAGCGGCTGACGATCGCCGAGGCGGCTTTTTTGCCCCTCAAGATAGCCATTGCCGAACACCAGGTAATCAAGCGCCAGCTTTCCAAACTCCTCTTGCGATAGCAGCCTGTGCGGAATGAATGTCGACGCGAGCACGTTGCGCTTGAAGTAGATCGCCGATCCATGATGAACACCAGCTCGAAACGATTTCGCCAGGCCTGCCCACGACACCGGCGGCTCGAACCATTTTCCGGCCGCCCAGGTTTCAACGTAGTCGAGAATCTCGGCGCGGTCCATTACCGGCACTGCATCGCCGAACGTGAAGGTTTGAATGTTGCTCATGATGTGTCTGCCGTGTCGTTATCGGGGAATGTCGCGCAGTCGTTATAACGCCGTGCATTGCCGCGCCAGTAACACAATTGCCTGTATTGATAACGAGTACATCGTGCGATGTTTGCCGCGTGGCATGCAGGCCTGAGAGCATTCGCTGTGACGCTGTGTGATACGGACTGACACAACCTGACACACATCGTTGATTGCACCTAGACCTGAGAGGAAACCTAACGAATGGCAAAAAGATCAATCGCGCTTTCGATTCCCGAAACGGGGTTCCTTCGACTGCCTCAAGTGCTTTGTATCGTTGGCTTTTCAGCTAGCACGCTGTGGCGCGGATGTGCGTCCGGTACTTTCCCCAAGCCGGTCAAGCTATCGGTCAAGGTGTCGGCCTGGCGCGTTGAGGATGTGCGTGCGTGGATCGCCAAGCAGGGGCAATCGACTGCCGGCGCGATCGCCCCAGGTGCGAAAGCATCCCGAGCAAAGTGCCGCCCCAAGTCCTGACCTTCGACCCATGATGAACACTAACTGCAACCTCATAAGTGACGCACCCCCATCGCTTCGCATGCGTGCGAAACGCGTTGCGAACCGATCGCGTGCCCTCTATACTTTCCCCGTCGCTGAGACAACAGCGATCCGGGGTGAGAGCCGGGAAAACGGAAGGCGGGCGACCGCCGGCAGGCGGTTTTTTTACGTCCGTACACCTATGCGCTGTGCCTTCTATGGGCGGGCCTTGGTGAGGGTGCGTTCGCGCACGCCGGTTGCCTTCTGTACCGGTCTCTCAACCTTGTCATGTGTCCGCCCACCCATCCCGTTTGAGAGCGGGACGGCGGGTTTTCCGGCCCTTACAGAAGGAGTTAGCGCAATGCTGCTGCCCACTCATGCCCTATCCGGGCAATCCCCCCTCATTCTCTCTATCGTCCGCGAAGCGTTGCGCGCCGCGGCGATTGCCGACACGTACCAGGACGCGCTCGATGCAACCGGCGATGCACTGCGCCGCGTTGCTGAACTCGCACAAAGCGGGGTGCGTCATGGCTAAGACCCAATCGACCGTCATCGCTCCGAGCCCCGCCGATCATGCAAGCGATATCGCCGAGCTGATTTTTCAAACCGCACTGGTCAATCATGCGCTCGAAACGACGCGCAATCTGTCGCGCATCTATGCCGATCTTGCGCATGAAGTGCCGGACGATTCGTCCGCCGTCACGCTCGATGCGAAGGCACTGCGCGGCATGATGACCTTCTTTACCGCGCAGCTCGACGAGGCGCTCGAATCCCTCGACGTGGTTATCGCGCTGCTTTCCCAGCTCGAAAAACCGGCCGCTTAACCGCCGATCGATGGAGATCCACATGAGCAACCTCGCTACCCTCTACAAAGCCGCTTGTGACGCCTCGGCAAAATTCATCGCGGCGCGCGACGAGCTGGTGAAAGCCGAAACCGCGTACAACGAGGCGCGGAAAACGGCCCCCGCACACGAACTCAACGCCGTCGAAACGCACCGTCGACCGCTGAATTTTTCGAACACGGTTTGCACTGACTGCTGACCCTCCCTCATTCATGAATCACGCCGGCGCGTCGACACTGCGCGCCGGCCATCGCATCGCTACCCAAGGCCATCAAATGAACGATCTGCAACAAAAACACGAACAAGCCAAGTCCACCTATGCGGCCGCCCTCGCCAATCTGGAGCTGGCTCGACACACGTATGACAACGGCGCGGGCAAGGCTTTCGCCGAGGCGAAGAAACACCGGGAATCGCTCGCCACGCAGCTCGACGGCGAGAAGCAAGCGAGCGAGCGCGCCAAGGCCACGCTTGCGGAAGCCGTGTGCCAGTCGAACGGCGCACGAACGGCCGACGTCACCCAGGCACTTTCCGATCGCCGCAACGCTGACGATATGGTCGATCAACTGAGCGCGCTGCTGTCGGAGGCTGACCGGCTTGTCGAATCCGCCCATGCCGAGGCGTCGACCGCAGGGCGGACGTACATGGCAGCCTACGAGGCGGCCGCGCAACGCTGGGCGGAAATGAACGTGCTCGCGGCGCTTGCCCAATGCGGCGAGCAAATTGCCCGCGCGATGGCTGTCAAAGCCCCGAACGGTCTGCCGTACCCAATCCGGTATGAACGTGGCGAAGCCGGAAACCTCGACGCATCGAGCGAACAGCTCGTTATCAAGGAACTTCGTGCGCTTGCGGAGCAATGCGATACGCGGCCCTACGTGCAGGAAATCGGCACGGTGGACCTTGGCGCGATGGAACAACAAGACGTGCTTTCTGCTGCGGCAATTCATAAACGTTTCCGCACGGCCGAAGTGCAGTGATAACATTGCCGCTCAGCTCGACGCTGGTTTAACCGGCTCGTGCCAAATACCAAGCCCGCCCCCCGGCCTTGGGTATGGCGGAACGGATTCTGCGTTTTCCGTTCCGCCACCTCTCCCGCCTTCTCGCGTCAATGCCATTTCCACGCGACGCAAACAATCACTAGCACGACCACGAAAAAGCACGCGCCGAGGGGATGCGCATCGAGCTTCACCACGAAATCGCCGCACGCGCGGATGACCTTCGCCAGGTCCAGGTTTTCGAGAAATTTCATCGGCTTCACGTGTTTCTAGAGTTAGAGCCGATGTATAGGTAAAAGCTGTTTAACACTTCGGCCCCTCCGTTTTGGATGCCTCCTATGATCGCGTCACGACTGCTATTCGATGTCGACCGTTTTCCTAGCGGCGCTTGAACCGGCATCACGACCGCATGCCGTCAAGAGGCGCGGGTCGAAATTTGTCATGTTTTGTTACGCGATGCGCCTAGGGTGAGGGCGACCGCGAGACTTTGCGGGCGACCGCGAATCACATCCACTTGCGGTTTTCCGCGTGCGGCGCCGGCGCCACGCATCTAGCGGTAATTGAATGAGAGAAGAAGCGATGTTTGGGGTTTTCGTGAAGCGGGCGAACTCGCAACGCACGCACCTACGGCAAGACTTCGAGCGCGTCACGGCCGAGCTGTGCCGTGCCGACGCGTCGACGCAAAGGCAAGTAGGACGCGGCATCAACCTTGCCAATACGCGGTTTGTTGACGGCTTCGGGAGCGAGGCCAGGTTTCGCCAGGCGCGACCGTCCGAGAGACGGCGCCACCTCCGGCA
>NZ_FOED01000035.1:0-8993 GCF_900110545.1 Pseudomonas sp. Snoq117.2
TGGAAACCCGCAATGACCGCCGCATCCTCAAGGTGCGCAGCCTTCTGGTCACCGGTGAAGACGGGCCCAGCATCCGCGAGAAGATTCGGGCGGGGCACATCGCGCAGCTGGACCAGGACATCGACAATCAACTCAAACGAGACCTCTGAGGATGAATACCTCACTCAGCAAAGCATCACAGCGGGGCTTCATCGCCCTGGATATGCTCTTTGGCCTGATCGTCTTCGCTGCCATGATGACCGGTACCGCGGTCCTGGTAGCCAATCAGATGGACTCTCAGAATTATCGGATCGCGGCTGACCAGCAAAAGCAGGTTGCCGACGCCGCGGCCAAGTACCTGAAGGACAACTTCGCCACGGTTTACGCGGCCGCCGGCACCACGACGCCAGCGCAGATCACCCCGGCGATGCTGCGCAACACCAAATACCTCCCTGCGGGTTTCACCGACACCAACGCCTTTGGCCAGACCTTCGTTGTGCTAGCCAGGCGGGTCGCGACCAACCAGCTCGAATCCATCGTGCTTACCACCGGTGGCCAGGCCATTGATGAGATGGGCACCCGTGAGATCGCCGAAAATCTCGGCGCCCCGGGCGGCTTCGTGCCGGTGGCGAACACCGGCATCATCCAGGGCGTGCGCGGGGGCTGGTCGCTGACCCTGAGCAACTACGGTGTGAACCCGGGCGTGGGCCACACCGCCAGTGCCCTGTTCCTGCAGGACGGCACCCTGGCCAACGACTACCTCTACCGCAATGCCATCGCCGGCAAGCCCGAGCTGAATCGGATGAACACCGCCCTGAACATGGGCGGCAACGACCTCAACAATGCGGCCAATATCACCGCCTCGGGTACCGCCAATATCTCTGGCGATGTGAACGCCGGCCGCAACGTCAACGCGACTAGCAACGTGAACCTCAACGGCACGCTCACGGCCGGCGGAGACCTCCGGGCGGGTTCCATGTACCTGCAGGGCAATGCGTCCATGAACGGCAATGCCACCGTCGGAGGCAATGTCGCTGTCACTGGAGACACGACCACCGGCTCGATGTATGCGCGTGGCAACGTCCAGGGCGTCACCGCCAGCATGTCAGGGGAGACCTATACCACGGGTTGGTTCAGGACTCGTGGGGATACCGGCTGGTACAGCGAGAAGTGGGGCGGCGGCTGGCACATGACGGATAGTGACTGGGTGCGTACCTATGCGGGCAAGAACGTCTACACGTCCGGCCAGATGCGCGGTAATAGTCTCTTCTCTGACGGCAGGACGTATGTCGGCGAATACATCCAGTTGATTGGCTCAGCCAATGAAAACTGGGGTTGTAGCCCAAATGGACTCGTGAGCCGTGATGGCGCTGGTGCATTGCTCTCTTGCGAGAGTGGGCTGTGGCGTAGACCCAAGGCCAAAACACCGACTTGCACGGCCTACACCATTCCGGGCTACGACCCGAACGACGTGACAACTCGGGCGTGCCCCGTGGGCACAAAGGTCGGTTGGGACACAGGTGGCAGTGGGCAGCGTTGGGCGTCTACGCCCAACATCGCCATCGGCCAGAACGATTATGCGACCATCTTTTGCTGTGAATTCTGAGGTAGCCGCATGTACGACATTCCAACCCTCCTAGCGCTGCGCCTTCTGGCCAGCGCTGTGCGTGTCCAGCAGCAGACGCTGGAAACCATGGCCCTCGACGAGCCGGGGACCCATCAGGCCCGGGAGCTGCTGCACCAAGTCGATGCTCTGCTCGAGGAGATGATTGATCCGGAGCAGCTTCAGACCTTGGTTGACGAACAGCACCGCCTGAGCCGGAAGGTGGGCTGAGCCATGCCGATGCTCTGGGTCATCATGGTCGTGATGCTGGCAGGGGCCGGTTTGCTGAGCGAGCAGCTGCAGCGCAGCGACGACCGCCGCCAGGGGGTCGATGTGTCAGCGCTCGCCCACAACCTGCTGATCTATCGGAATGCGCTGGCTGAGTACGCCTACAACAACCCGGGCATCGCTGGCGCGCCTGCGGATTCTGCACTGGCCTTGCCCACCTGGTGGGTGCATGCGGCAGGGGTGAACGGCTACGTGCAGGCAGGATCCAGCTACGCCTACTATGCGTCGCCCCCCAACGGCCTGGTGACGACCCTTGCTGAGCTCACCGAATCCGCCGCAGTGGGCTACGCAACGAACGGGCAACTCGTAAGCCCTTCCTCTGGCGCTACCGGGATCGCTTTACCATCAGCCGTCCCTGCCGGTGCAGCGGTCGCCTATCGCTAGACCAATAGCTCAGCGAGCAGGGCAAAGCCGCCGGCTAGAACAGCGCCAACGGTCAATGTCAGAGCCATCATCAGGCCACTGGCGGCCGTAGCGATCATATCGGTCGGGTGGTCTTCGGTGTCCATGCTGAAATCCACATAGGAAGTCACTTTGGATCGTTTGGGTAGCATGAAAATTCAGGCAGGCGTCCAAGGGCGTGGACCAGTGGAGGGTTTCGGGGAATGACTGGTAGGACCGGATTATGGCAGATAGGCGAACGGTGAATCCCCAAAGCTTTCGGGTCTCAAAAATGACGTTTGAGTCGCGTGCTGTCCATCGCTCCAAGTACAATTTCATGGCGTCAAGAATGGACCTTTCGCTATGCAAGCTCTCCCCCTCCCGCGCATGTCACCGGATGATGATGCCCTGAGGCATCTGCCCCTGATCTCCGTGATCGTGCCCTGCTATAACGCAGGTGCTTATCTTGAGGAAGGCCTGGCCAGTATCTATGCCCAGGACTACCCGCGCTTCGAGGTCATCGTCGTTGACGATGGATCAACCGATGACAGTGTGCAGCGCCTGGTCGCGCTGCAGGAGCGATTTGACTTCGAGCTGGTGACTCAGCCCAATGCTGGCGTCAGCGCTGCGTTAAATACCGGCCTCGCCCATGCCCGAGGCAAGTACGTCGCCACACCGGATCTGGACGACGTGATGCTGCCGCAATCCTTGCGGATCCGCGCGGCCTACCTGGAGGAGCATCCCGAGACGCCTTGTGTGGGCGCCTTGGTCAGTTTCATGGACAGCAACGGCAACTGGCTCAAGGACCAGCACGCTGGAGCCGTTCAACTGCTGGACTTCGATGAGGCGCTACGGAAGACGCGGGTGGTCGGGGCACCGGTTGCGCTTTATCGCAAGGCGATACTCGACGAGGTCGGCGGCTACGATCCGGCAATTCGCGTCCAGGACTTCCAGATGACCCTCAAGGTCTCGGCCCTGGGCCAACCTATTGCGATCTTACCCGTGATGGTCACGCGCTATCGCCGTCACGCGGGAAACCTTTCCCGCCGATACCGGCTGCTGCTTGAGGCGGATCTGCTCGCCATCGCGCCCTATCAGGATCACCCTGGCTATCGGCAGGGGCACACGTCAGTCGTCAACAAGGCGCTTAAATACGCCGTGCGGCACGACAAGCTCGAAGCGCTGCGCATGCTGCGGCTAATCCCATTGCGCTCTATGGACCGCACTACCCTGCACCGGGTACGACGTCTGCTTACGCCCTACCGGCCTTCCAGGAAGTAGCGCCATGATCTCCATCGTCATTTGCTCGGTGAAGCCTGAGCTGCTGGAAGCGGTTACGCGAAACATCGAAGCCACGATCGGCGTGCCCTACCAGCTGATCGCCATCGACAACCGGCAAGCTAATCGTGGGTTATGCGCCGTCTACAACGAAGGCGCCCAGCGTGCTCGGCACGACATCGTGTGCTTCATGCACGAGGATCTGGAGCTCTTGGAGGTGAACTGGGGCCTCAGGGTGGTTGACCACTTCCAGGAAGACGACCAGCTAGGTGCGATCGGCGTTGCCGGGGCCCGCTTCAAGAGCCGTGGCCCTTCCGGCTGGATGGCCGCCGGCAAGTCCGAGACGAACTGCATGCGTCTGTACCAGCGGCATCGTGACGGTACGGACAACCTGTTTCACCTTCGCCCTGCAGGCGATAGGCGTCCGCGTCAGCCGGTTTGCACGCTCGATGGGGTCTGGATCTGCGCTCGCCGCGAGGTGGTCCTTGAGCTGCCCTTCAACGAAGCCCTGCCCCCCTTCCATTTCTATGACATCGACTTCGCCCTACGGGTGAGTCGCCATTATGGGGTGGCGGTGGTCTACGACGTCGGCCTGCGCCACTTTTCGGAGGGCCATTTCGATGCGCGCTGGATGCGGGCCGCGCTCGACTACCAGGCGCTGCGCGAGGAAGCGGTCGCCCGCGTAGCACTTGGTGCCGATGACCTCTCGGTGAGGGTGCTGGAGCAACGCGGGGCGCGCTTCTGGATGAAATTCTTGCGCAAGGTCAAGGCGCCGTGGCGCCTGCGGTGGGAGTGGGTGCAGGCCAGCGGCGCGCTCGGCTATCCCAAGCTGTGGTGGCTGGCGGTGAAGTTTCTCTGCTATTACCCATTGAAATTCCGCTAGGCCACCTGGCCCTCTTACGACGCAAGTGCTCGTTGGGGACGATTCAGTTCACGCTGCACCTGATGCGGACACGCCCGGGGGAAGACGTGCTCCGGAACCAGGCTCTGCTGGGACAGATTGACGACACGACGACCCTCTGCGGCCAGCACGCCAGCGGCCAGCTCCATCGCTGGCAGGATTCGCGTCTGCAGGTGCTGATCCAGGCCACACGGCGCTGACTGCCCAGGAGCAGTCTCGTAGAAGCGCGGTGCTTGGACATTGAGATCGACCCCTGCCAGGTAAATCTCATCGAAGCCCAGGTGATAGGCCAGCTGCAGGCAGATGTACGCAACCGTGCGTACGTCGAATACGCCGTAGTCCATGTCCTTGCTAAAGCCAATGTCCCGCGCCCGTTTGCTGAAGGGCGAGACCAGGCGCACGGCCTGGCCCTGATCGCGGCCGAAGTAGTCACGAAAGCTTGCCCGGGGTGCCTTGCGAAGCGCGTAGGCCTTGCCAGCATATCGGCTTGATAGCCGCTGGATGTCCTCAGGCCAAAGGGCTAGGCCATGCGCTTGCTCGACTGCGGCCTCATAGAGAGCCGGTTGCTGCTCCTGGAAGCTGCGATCGCTGCAGACGTAGTACAGCGGTCGAATGGATGCCTCGAGGAGCTTAATGACTGCGCCATTCATGGTGATGATCGGCACGCCGGCCCAGCGATGAATGTCGAGCTCGGCGGATGAAGGACCGGACGCCAAGATCAGGACGGCGCCCCGATGGGCATTTTTTTGCGACGCGAAAGCGCTTCCCACGTGGACAATCTCCATAGGCGGGCCAGACAACTTGACCTTGGCCAAGCGCGAATAGGGTTCGTTCGGAAGGGCTTGTTGTTATCGAAAGCGAGGGGGCTGTTGCAGAAGATCCCACTCGGAAAGCAGAAAACGCTGGCAGCTGGTGTCCGCTGAAAATTGACCCAGGTCGCTATGGTCCCAAACCAAGTCCTCCGCCGGCAATGATCGTTAGCGGGACAACTATCTCCAAGCTGTAACCATATCTGCACCAGATTCGGTTAAGCGCTGCTCGGAAGTACCGCACCTGCCACCGTTCGCCCTGTAGGCCAGATGGCTATCGATAGGGGAATCCCATGCGTGTGTTTTTGTGCGAGAAGCCCAGCCAGGGCAAGGACATTGCCCGGGTGCTCGGCGCCACTGGACGCGGTGAGGGCTGCATTCGCGGCCAAGGCGTGGTCGTCACCTGGGGGATCGGCCACCTCCTCGAGCAGGCGCCGCCCGAGGCCTACGATCCGCAGTTGAAGTCCTGGTCGCTGGACGCGCTGCCGATCCTGCCGGCGAGCTGGAAGGTCGAGGTCAAGCCCAAGACCAGCAGTCAGTTCAAGGTGGTCAAGACGTTGCTCAAGGAAGCGACCGAACTGGTCATCGCCACTGACGCCGATCGCGAGGGCGAGATGATCGCCCGCGAGTTGTTGGAGCACTGCGGCTACCGCGGCCCCGTCCAGCGCCTGTGGCTATCAGCGCTCAACGACGCCTCGATCCGCCAGGCCCTAGCGAGCCTCAAGCCCGGGGCCGAAACCTTTCCCATGTATCACTCCGCGCTGGCTCGCTCCCGGGCGGACTGGCTGATCGGGATGAACTTCACCCGGCTGTTCACCCTGCTTGGCCGCCAGGCCGGGTACAGTGGGGTGCTGTCGGTAGGACGAGTGCAGACGCCCACCCTGCGCCTAGTGGTCGACCGCGACCGAGAGATCGCCCACTTTGTCCCGGTACCGTTCTGGAGCCTGGACGTGTTGCTGGCCGCCAACGGCCAAACGTTCACCGCGCAGTGGCGGCCTGCCCGCGACATCACCGATGACGAGGGGCGCTGCCTGGATCAGCGCCATGCCCAGGCGGCGCAGGCGCGCCTCACTGCTGGATCTACCGCCATTGCGGTGTCGGTCGAGACCGAGCGGGTCAAGGAGGTGGCGCCCCTGCCCTTCGATCTGGGCACGCTGCAGGAGATCTGCTCCAAGAAGCTCGGCCTCGGGGCCCAGGAGACCCTGAACGTCGCCCAGGCGCTGTATGAGACGCACAAGGCGACGACCTACCCCAGGACCGACTGCGGTTACCTGCCCACCAGCATGCTGCCGGAGGTACCGGCCGTGCTCGAGGCGATCCGGCGGACGGATCCGTCCATTTCCCCGGTGCTGGCCAGCATTGATCCGGCGCAGCGCTCGCGGGCCTGGAACGACGCCAAGATCACCGCGCACCACGGCATCATCCCGACCCTGGAGCCCGCCAACCTGGCGGCCATGAGCGACAAGGAACGGGCGGTCTACAGCCTGATCCGCGCGCACTACCTTGCCCAGTTCATGCCCCACCACGAATTCGACCGGACGGTGGCAGATTTCGACTGCAATCAGGTGGCATTACGAGCGGTGGGCAAGCGCATCGTCGTGCCTGGCTGGAAGACGCTGTTCCAGGCCGCGCCTGCCGCTGAGGAGGATGAGGACAGCAAGGAGAAGGACCGCTCGCAGATCCTGCCGCCACTGCAGAACGCCTCTCGCGCCCAGGTGCAGCAGGCCCAGCTCAAGGCGCAGCAGACGCAACCACCCAAGCCCTATACCGAGGGCGATCTCATCAAGGCGATGAAGACCGTGGCCAAGCTGGTGACCGACCCGCGCCTGGCCGCCAAGCTCAAGGAGACCACGGGCATCGGCACCGAGGCCACCCGGGCCAGCATCATCCAGGGGCTGATCGATCGTCAGTTCCTGCTCAAAAAGGGCAAGGCAGTGCGGGCATCCGACGCCGGCGTCTCGCTGATCGCCGCGGTGCCGCCGGCTGTGGCCGACCCGGGCACTACCGCCATCTGGGAGCAGGCGCTGGACATGATCGAGGCCGGCACCATGCAGCTGGATGACTTCATCGCCAAGCAGGGTGCCTGGATCGGCAAGCTGGTCGCCCAGTACCGCCAGACCACGCTCAACATCAAGGTCCCGGAAGGCCCGTCCTGCCCGCTCTGCCAGGGCAAAATGGCGCAGCGAAAGGGTAAGAGCGGCGACTTCTGGTCGTGCCTGCGCTACCCCGACTGCAAGGGCCTTGTGAGCATTGAAACGTCAAAAGGGAAAGGCAAGGGCGACTCAGGTAAGGCAAAGCCGTCGACAAGGGCAGGTGGCCGCTCAGCTTGAGGAAGGATCTTGAGGGTCTTTTTTGCCGTCCTGTGGCCAGGGGTGAGGCGCTTGGAGTCGCGTTTGAAGCAGATCGGCGTACTCATTTGCCTCCCTTTCACTCGCGAAGTAGGCATCCGCACCAGGAATCGAGACACGCCAAGGTTGTGCATTACCGTCAGCAAGATGCTGGATTGTCACCGCTATCATGAGTGGTCCCTGCCGTAGCGATGGCTACGACGGTCAGTGGACACCGCAGGTGTCCTATTAGGGTCCGACTCCAAGGGTGATAGGTCGTGCGATATTGCTTTAGGCAGAATTCCCCCCCCATAATGCAAGCGTTCCACCCCGCTCGCGCACTGGCGGTCATCAGTGGCAACCCCGGAGTTTCTCGACCTGGTCCTGAAGCTCCACCCCCAAGAGCACGCTAAGCATCGGGTAGGGCGTGTAGATCTTTGCGTGATGCTCTCCCTGTGTCTCCCTGCTCCGCAGCTGACACGCAGCCGTCTAACTTCGTGATAAGCGGGTTTACAGGCACATAGGGCTCACAGAAGGTTCGGTGCATACTAGACCTAGGGCCAACCTGGTGTGTTGGCCCACACTGTTCCTCCCCTTCAGCTGCATTCGAAGGGTAGCCTGGTCCTCTCGGCATTGCCTGGTGGACGAGGCTACCCCTCGGGTAGCCCTCCTCTCTGCCGGTGCCCGCCGGCGCAAAAATGGGATCCCTTTGTGCGCGGATGCGTGCCTTGCAATTACTGGCCCTAGCCACGATAACGGGTCGGGTGAATGCGACGATCATCAGGACGGTAGGTCAATGCCCAGGGACCACCAGTGCCGGTGCTCACGCTCACAGGTGGCATCTTTCTCTTGAGCTCCACTAGCCTCACCCTCGCCGAGGCGCCTTGCTGCTAGACCCAGCGCTGCGCCTGGCGCGCTTCTCCTGCTTTTCTCACCTCGCTCCAACGCCGCTTCCGCTCCTGCCTTGCTCTACTCTCCTTCCGCTTGACAGCCCTATCCGCCGCCTCAGATGATTGCCCCATGTTCCGCTGACGTCGTCAGCAACATGCCCAGGCAGCTCTGGATCTCAAGACTGCAACGTGGCCACCCACGTCGATCCGCACCCATAGTTCGCCAAGCTTCCGGAGGCGCGAACGGTTGACCGGTTCTACCGGTTGATGGAGGCACCTCACACATCTGCTCTACCTACCCAGCGGGGACACACTCCCCCGCCCGGGATCAGTGTTTCTCCGCATTACTCACCTGCAGGAGAAACACCATGACCACCACTACCCTGAGCTATCGCTTTGGCGAATCCGTCGGTACTGCCCTGCGTGAAATCATTCGCTCCGTGCGAAATGCTCAAGCCCAGGCACGTGCTGCACGTCCGCCCATAGCACCGGCTGAACGTCGTGTTGTCGAGTTTCCGCAACCGATCGTATCGGCGG
>NZ_FOED01000038.1:0-5477 GCF_900110545.1 Pseudomonas sp. Snoq117.2
GTGGCAAACCGCAGCAGGTACTGTTTCATTCCGATCAGGGCAGCCAATACGCTAGCCGCCTGTTTCGGCAACGGTTGTGGCGATATCGGATGGAACAGAGCATGAGCCGCCGGGGCAACTGCTGGGATAACTCGCCGATGGAGCGATTGTTCCGCAGTTTGAAATCGGAGTGGATTCCACAGACCGGTTACCTGACAGCTCAGGAGGCCCAACGGGACATCAGTCATTACCTGATGCACCGCTACAACTGGATCAGGCCGCATCAATTCAACGATAGGCTACCGCCTGCGGTGGCCGAAGAAAAACTTAACCCACTGTCCGGGATGGGTTGACCACTACAATCACACCATAGCGCTCGGGCTGACTGCATAGCCGGTTGAGGCGCTCGGTATGCAGATCCTGTCGCCAGGCGTTGAAGGCATCCACCAGCGTCGCGCTAGGCGCAGACTGGTTGACGCAGCTGATGAGGTTCTCGCGACCAACCACATCGCGCAGGTACTCCTCATCGGTGAGGCCGCTCATCAAGTCCCGCAGGTGCCGGTGGGAGCTGTCCCCCACAATCACCAGGTAGTGCCGGCCGTTTTCCCACACATCGTGTTCCCACTGGCCAGCGAAGCTTAGGCGCTGCTTGAAGCGAAAAGTGGGTACCGAATCGGCTTGTGTCATGGTCGTCTCTCCAGTTGAAGAGCGGGCCACCCCCTACGCGGGAGTGGCCCGCTCAGGGTAGGTTGATGCCGGAAACGCCGGCGGCGATCAGGCGTGCTTCTGCAGGATGCGGCCACGCCAGATGGTGCGCGTGACGCGCTTCTTGCGTGTGCCGGTCGGGTTGCCATCGGCGTCGAGGATTTTCTCGTCGACTTCGACAGTTTCCTTTCCCATGCGCTTGAGCTGCACCCGATCACCAACCTCGATGTTCAGCTCATTGACGACCTGCTGCAGCTCGATTCCCCACACGTCCCCACCAGTGTCCAAGCGAACCAGGTAGGAGAATGAGGAATTCCTTTCGAAGCGATAGCGATAGCGGCCATGTTGCTTGACTACCCCTTCCTTTGCGTCGGACCAGTCGATGACGTCCGAGGACGCCGCCGATGCGGGCGCCCGCCGCTCCGCCTTGGACGGGACAGCAGGTGTTTCATCGGGTACCGGCAGATCCTCGCCGACGTCGAAGCCCTCATAGTCAGCAAGGCTCGCCGGCGGCGCCGCGAAATAGTCCTGCCCGGCAGCCGGGGTCGACCTTTCAAACGGGATGAACTGCGCAGCGTGATGGAACCGCGGCAAGTCCTGCCAGGCGGTGTCTACTGCATGCGAAGGGAAACTTCGCAGCGAGCAGGGACCGTCTTGCATGGCCTCGTGTAGCCGCTGCGCGAATTCGCGCTGCCGGTCCTGCCGTGCTTCACGCTGAAGCCGATCAAGCTGCTCGTAATCCGCCCGGGTGCGATAAGCCGCCGGAGCTTGATAGGGAAAGAGCAGG
The DNA here is from genome assembly GCF_900110545.1 of Pseudomonas sp. Snoq117.2. Lineage (NCBI taxonomy): Bacteria > Pseudomonadati > Pseudomonadota > Gammaproteobacteria > Pseudomonadales > Pseudomonadaceae > Pseudomonas > Pseudomonas sp. Snoq117.2. Next base: position 1,472 of record NZ_FOED01000038.1, read on the forward strand.
GCATCGACCACAGGTGACTGGGTGAGTTGATAACGCATGGTGAGCTCCTCATAGAGAGGAGACACGTCACCCCGAGGGGGAACGTGCCCCCAAGGGTGTGATGCTCCGGACGGACCGGAACGATAGGTGCTGGAAACCTCCAGCTGGGTATCTCTCGACCAACAGAGGTCGAGGAGAATCTGATCGGCGCAGCCTGGCGCTCTGCCCATGAGACTCGAGAAAAAGCCTCCCCCGGCGAGGGGGGAGGTGTCAAGCAATCACACCGTCAGTTGCTCGAGGACCTGGTGCTTGGTGAGGGTTCGAACCAACCCCTCGCGCAGCAACTCACTGTCGACGCCGGCGAAGTAGGCCAAGGTCTTGAACGAGAAGGGACCGAAGTCCTCCTCGTCCATCACCCAGGCCCAATGCTCCTGGCGAGACGCCAGCGAATTGCGCCGGTCCAGCAGAACGCCCAGCGCGTGATGCAGCATGTATTCGCGCACGCGATCGATGTCTGCGTCAGTCCAGACGTAGGTGTCGACCTCGCTGTCCGGAATGGCCAGCAGGTCGAAATACAGCTGCTCGATATCAACCGCGGTGTTCGTCTTGCGAGGCGCCCGTTTGACCCGCGGCCTGGGCAAGCGCTGCGGTAAGGGAAATTCGCAAAACGAGCTTTCGGTGAAAGAAAGCGCAAGTTGCATGGTATGCCTCCGGTAAGGAGGAGACATACCCCCCCACCAGGGAGGTATGTCCCCTGGTGGGTTGTCCGCCGTAAGGCGGTTGGTAGATCTGCGGCCGCGGTTAGGCAGCCTGGGTCAATACACGCTGCACGAGCGCCTGGAGGGCGCTGCGCAACTGCCCGAGGTCATCCAGCAGCTGCCAGTGACCGGTGCCAAACATCAGCTGTAGGTTCGTGGACTTCGCCTCGCCATAGGCGATCGCGAACACCTCGATTCCTGAAGCGCGACACCGGGCGACCATATCGATCACGTCGGTCACGTTCCGTGGGTCGCCGTCGGTGCTGATGATCAGCACCTTCCGCTGTCCCTTGGCGCGCAGCAGGTCGCCGGCGGCCGGCCACATGGCGCTGGCCAACGGTGTTCCGCCGGAAGCGGTCAGGCCGAAGCGCTGTTCGGCCACTGCGCTGGCCAGGTTCTGGCCGTGCCGTTTCAAAACACCGACCTGCTCCCGATCCCCCCGAGGGAAGACCATCGCACCACTGGTAACGCCGGCAATACCCTCCAATGCCGTAAGCATCGCAAAGCACGCCTCCTCCGCAACCTGGATAGGCTTGCGCCCGCCGGTCTTCAAACCCATGGAGCCGGAGCCATCGAGCACCAGCTGGATAGCAGCGTTGGTGCGCTGCACGGGTTCCTGTTTCCGGAAGATCCGGTTTTCCCCAACCCTCACCCGTCCAAGGCTCGCTGTATCGAGACGACTGCCCGTTTTGCGCACGGTGACCCGTGCGTTCTGGCTGCCCTGAATGAGGCCGTTGAGCACCTGGCGCAGCCCCATGGAGGCGGCGCGTCCGTTGATGACAACGTCCTGCTGCAGAGCCTGTGAACCGACAGCGTGCGCCAGCACCGAACTCGGCGTGGAGCTTGTGCCGCCGGCGTTGGCGCCGATCAGGGTAGCGGCTTGGGATGAGACGTCCCCAAGCGCATCCTGCATGGCCTGCGAGTCAGCGTTTACCACCCGCTGCTTCAGGCTTGGCTGAGCGCCCTGCTGATCGGCGCCATGCTGGCCGGACGCCGCTTGCGCGTCGCCTTGACCTGCCTGATCGCCCTCGCTGGAGTTGCCCTGCTCACCCTGACCAGGTTGATCCTGGCCTTGCTGAGCGCCTTGATCCTGGCCCTGTTGCGGGCCCTGGTCCTGACCTTGCGGCGCAGGATCAGGATCCGCGCCAGCGTCGGGCTGCTGAGGCTCCTCTTCGTCCAAGACATCGAGTATCCGATGGGCGAGCTGGTACACCCCCGCGGTATCCGGCAAGCCGGTCACCGTGGACAGTAGCCCAAGGATTTTCGCGCGTCGGCCGGCACCAAAGGTGTTGGCCAACGCAGCGTCCAGGACAACGGCAACCTCTTCGATCGGCTGATTGAGCAAGCGCGCCCGGCCGATGATCAGGCAGGCGTCGTGCAAAACCACCGCTTCGGATTTGCCGTCGGCGCTCCAAGGCTTCTGGAACACCTCCTGTGCAGTCACCCGCAGTGGCTCGATGGCGCAGTAATGGTCTTCCATCATGCGCTTCTCGATCCGCAGGTCTTCGAGCAGGTTCAGAAAGCGGCCCATGAAGGGGCTTTCTGCGTTGGCCAGCTCATAGGGCTCATCGTCCGTGTACTTGATGTGTGCCGACTCATGGGCCGTCCACCCGAGGGAGACGTTAACCATGCGAGGCGACTCATCTTTGAGCACCGGCAGGTAGATCACCTTGTCCTGTGTGGCCGGCTGGTTTCCACCAAACTCGATGCGAACCCCCAGGTCGTCGCAGAAGTAGCGCGCGATGATCGGGAAGGCGTTGCTCAGAGAACGTTGCATAGCTGTCACTCCAGTAGTGGAGGACACACCACCCCCAAAGGGGGCAGGTGCCCCCAGGGGGTTGGTTTACATGCAGAAGTCCAAGGCGTCCTGGGTAGTCGGCATTGGGATGTTGGCAATAGACGCAGCAACGCCCAACGCCGACATCTGGGTATCGATCACCTGCCCGTCAATAGCCCGGGCCTGCAGCTCTGCAGCTAGCGAGCTCAGATCCTGAAGACCAGGTGCTGCCTGCTGACCGGCGATCTCATCGAGCAGCTCGCCAACGGACATGCCGCCGTCGTCCGCAGGGGACGGCGACTGCTCGATCACGGCAGCAGAAGCTACAACGGCACCAGCAGCTGCCGGGGCCTGTTCGATCACGACACTCGCCGCCGGCACGCCACCGGTGGCGGCAGTCTGCGCAGCAGATGCCGCGAAGGACGTGGCCAGCTTCGAGATGTTGCGCTCGTCACTCAAGGACAGCATGAGTGTCTGCAGCGTTTGGAAATGCCCACCCTCGTACGGCCCCCTTTTGGGGAGCTGCTCGATGACGGACATCATGTGCTCGGCGACCAGATGAATCCCAGGATTCAAGAACGCAAGCGAGGTGAGCTTGCGGTGAATCTTCAGGATCGCGCTGACCGCCTTGCGGCTGACAGAGGACTTGTTGGCGAAACTGCCATCCACCAGGTCCTCGGCCGCGTCCGCGATCTCCCGGAACAGCTGTCCGGAAAGACCCTCCACTTCCTGCTCCAGCCCTTTGCTCAGGGCCGGATCGGACTTGTCGGGTACCACGCGCACCAGGGTGTAGCGGAAGCCCAAGCGTTGAGCCACGACTTCTTTCGGGGTCTTGGCCTTTTCGATCGCAGCTTGCCACTTCGGATCTTGATCCCACTTTTGCGCCCACGCGTCGAAGTTCGAGTCGTAGTTGTCGAGGAAGGATTTGATCTCAACGTTGAACTCGCGCTGGATGTCGTCGAGCTCCTTCGCGATGGCCGGAGCCGCGTCGTTCGGGATGCCGTAGCCGCCCAGGAAGCGCACGCCTTCGCTCTCGAGGAGGCGATGGGCGCGGCGCTTGAGGTTGTCGAACCGCTTGATCTGCTCGGGATCCATGATCCGCTTGCTTCCCAGCGATGCGAGCTCCGCCGGCGGCAGATCCACACCAGGACCGAGGTCCTCGATACGGAGCTTTTTGCGGCCGGACCAGATGTTGACGTCGAGACCTACCAGCAAGAGCTTGCTGAGGGTTTCGATTTCCTTGATGGGTTGAGCAGTTTGCATGGTGAAGACTCCGGTTTGGGCGGGAGTCTTCCCCCATGGGGAGAGACCCCCATTGGGTTTGAGATGAGCTGCTGGTGTTTTGAGTGCCCAGCTGGCACTTCGCAGCTGCCTCCACATGGAGGCGGCCGAGAACCGGATTTGCTATAGCCGACTATAGCAAATCGGGCTCAGAGAACGGGGGCCCGAAGGCCCCTATTCACCAGTCAAACGTGGGCAGATCGTCCTCGAC
>NZ_FOED01000040.1:0-3491 GCF_900110545.1 Pseudomonas sp. Snoq117.2
TTGAATTCTTCGGGGTAACGCTGACGACTCATGGCACCTCCTATTTGGGCCTCATTATGAGGCTTGGAGGTGTCTACGAAACCAGGGGCGATTCAATGTGGCGCTTTCTGCATACCTAAAAATATACTGCCCTGGAAAAACAGCTTCACCGGCACCACTTGCCCCCCTTTTGCCCGCGCTCCACCTCCCTACCCAGTCGCCCCGCGCGCGCGACAGTAGGAAAAGGAAAACTCGAGCCAGAATCTAAAGCTTTAGAAAAAACCGCGGCCCAGCTCAACTTCGAACGCGGAGGTAGGCGAGGCGAATGTTTTAATTGCTTTCAGGCACTCATCTTCCCCTTGTAGCAAGTTGAGCAGCCCGAATCGAACACCACCTACCACCACCCAGCGCGTTGAACGTTGCTACCGTGACCTGCACAGTGGACGTTTGCGCCTGGGCACTTTCGTCAGCGGTCCACAACAAGATTACTGCGCCGGTGAGACAGACATTTCTACTTAGTCACCAGAGCGACATTTCTATTTAGCCTTGACACGGCGGTGCCGTATGGCGGTTCAGTTCTTCAACACCGATATCAGCGCCCGGCAACTTCTAGCCACATCCTCGCGCGCGTTTACCAAGCTGGCCGGACGGCGCTTTTTCGCGTTCAGGCATGTCCGCAGCGCATCAGATTCGTCCACCAGGCGTTGATAGGCTAGGCGCACTATGTCCATCTTGGCCTTGATGGCATCAATTTCCGTTTGTTGCTCACTCATGGATTCGAGCCTTGCCGGCGGCGCCGGGGTCGGGTAGGTAGTGGGGAGGGTTCAGCCTTCGCGCAGGGGGAGCATCAGCTGGACCTCCTGACTCTCGATGCCGAGCAGCAACATGCGGGTCTCGGTGGTCATTCCGGAATCGTTGTCGTAGGCCAATTTCACCAACGTCTCCAGGGCCACGGAATTGTCCACGAACGTCTCCGCATCCTCGTCCGTAGCGGTGCCCTGCAGGCGCTTATCGCGGTATTGCTCGGCGACGATCAGACAGTCTTGTGCCATCTGCAGGATGGTTTTTTCGAGCTGTGGAATATCCACGATTGTGGCGGTAGTGGTGCCCATGGCTAGATCCTCGCCGGCATCGCCGGGGTCGTTGTGGGGAGGGTTCTGAAATCTGGTCAGCCGCATTCGGCGCGTACCAGGTGGGCAAATCGGTTAAAGACGTGCGCGCTCTCTATTTCACAGATACCCGCTACCCGCGCGCGCTCAGCTTCCTCGGCCTTGTTCAGGCCGCCGCCGGGCAATGCCTTGTGGTAGCCCTTTGCATCTCCTGGATTACGCTCACTCGTAGGATTTTAGCAGTCGGGACAAGCCTTCGGGTTCTATCCCCCATCCCTCCCCCAGCGTGAAAGTCGGGCGACCATGAAAACGATCAACTTTGCCCATGCTGACACTCATGGCTTCACCGGTGACTCCATGGAAATCGCTACAGTCGTCATAGTCGACGGAGATCTCCGCGTCGTATCGCTGGAGGAGGTCTCGTAACTCGGTGAGGAATGCGATCCGTGTGGTGTGATCCATCAGTTCGACTCCTGAAGGCGTGCGCAGGAAGCGACGAAATGATGGGTGTCACCGAGCAGCGCGCTCCGCGCAGACGCGTCACACAGGTGCCAGTGCTCGTTGGCCACCTTGAACCGGCCCAAGTAATCCAGTCCTTCGAGATCTGCGGCGGTAATCTGCTCTCCGTCGCCCAAGGCGGCAACCGCACGCTCCCGCTCCGCATACAGTTCCTGTAGGACTTTGGGGTGCCTGTTCATCTTGCGCTCGCTCAATACTGATGGAATCGTCTCCTAGGCTAGCGGCCTTCTGGAAAACGCAAACACCGGGCACCTTATCGCTTGTCGGGGACCGCACATCGAAGGATGGCCAGGTCTGGGCGCCAGCGCGTTTACCCTGGCACCAGTAGGTCAGGCACCGCAGAGTGACACCGCCGGGGCCGCCCTGGATGCAAAGGAAAAAGGACTTTTGAACATGGCAATGAGTGCTGAGCCTGATGATGCGCCTGACTGGCTGGCGCAGAAGCCGCGTAGGGCGCGGCCGGTCGCTTTAGTCGTGTGCCTTGCCGTCGGCGGCCTCGCGACATTCGCTGCCCTGGAGCTGGCCAGCAGGGTGCTGCCAGGTCCATCGACATCCGTAGGTACTGGCCACCCCGCCCATCGCGCCGAGGCTGCAGCTCACCTTGCCCCAGAGCCGGCCGATACCACCCGCGGCACGGTCCGCCGTGCCACGCCTTCACCCGTGGAAGGAAATGCGGCAGCCGCGGCGACCCCACCCTCGAACGTCCAGCCGCCGGCAGCGTCGGTCGGCAAGCAGACCGTCTTCAACGACCGCAACTTCACGCCACGCGGCGCCGATAACGTGGTGAGCTTCAGCGAAGCCCCTCGAAGCCTGGCGCCAGAAGAGGAGCCCCCGCAGCCGACTAAGGTTACGGTGGTGCACCAGACACCGAGCATGAAGGACCGCGCCTGCTGGCCATATAAGGCTGGCAGCCTAGAGCATCGCAACTGCCGATCCGCCGTGGGGCTTCAGTACAGGGACTAGCGCGACTGCCGGCCGCGGGCCAGATCTACGGGCTTCACGCCCGGAGCGTGCTCAATCCGGAGTTTGCCTATCCGGCTGCCGTGCTGTACTGACAGGAATCTCTCCTTCAGCGCCGCCGGCACGCAGCGCTCGCTATTTGGGCGCGATGAGGAGATAGCTGCCACTTCGGCTTGGAGACCTTTGCCTATGCTCAACAACCGCTATCGGATCACCCTGGGCGAGGAGTCCTATTCCCCTGGATACCAGACGGATCCTAAGTATGCCGCGGCCTGGAAGCGTGCTCTTGAGCGCGCCTACGGCCGTGAGCACGGGGTATGTGGCTGCCCCGGGAGCGGCGAGCGAAAGCTGACGATCAAGCTGCGCGAAGGATCGGACGGCTACCACCTAGCCCGCTACCCTCACAGCGGCCCGGAGCATGCCAATGACTGTCGCTTCTATGCAGCAGCGCCGCAGCGCTCCGGTCTGCAGGGCTACGCAGTCGGCGTGGTGGAAGAAACCGCCGACGGGGGGATGAAGGTGAGGCTCGCCCGGGGCGTACGGCAGCAAGCGCCTGGGGAAGCTGGGGATGCGGCGCTCTCCCCTCCGGCTGCCCCGGGCGTGAAGAAGCCGGCAATGACGCTCCTGGGCCTGCTGCATCTTCTCTGGTCGGAAAGCCGGCTCACCACCTGGTATCCGGCGATGGCGGGAAAGCGTAATGGAGAGCTGGTTTCTCACCTGCTTCACAAGTGCGCCGGGCGGGTGTCGGTAGCCCCTCGCATCAAGCTCGACCAGGTGTTGCTGTTGGCTGCTCAGAAAGAGAAGCGGCGCGAGGCCACTAACCGCGAGATCGCCACGAACGCGGTCTCACGCAACTGGCGGCTGGTCGTCGTCAGTCCCCTGGCCAGGTACGACGAGGAGCGGCACAGCGGCTCGCCGGAGAGA
>NZ_FOED01000042.1:0-2935 GCF_900110545.1 Pseudomonas sp. Snoq117.2
GGTTTCATAACCCACGAATGCGCCGTAGAGTCGCCCGGCAAGCTCTGAAGTTTTCAGCCCTTTTCAAACCGTCCGTGGAAATGGGGTAGAACCCGTAGAACCCGAGATAACTCCGCCTGTATAGGAGCTTAAGAGTTTAGTCCCGGAGTCGGCCGGCGAGGCTGGAGAGGCCCAGGGAAACGCCCTGTAAGCGCTCGCTGGCGCTCTGGGTCCGCTGCAGGTCCTCCTCATTGTGGCGAGCCACAGTGACAATTTCCACTAGGTTGCGTGCGATGTCCTCGGCCACCGAGGTCTGCTCCTCGGCAGCGGTAGCGATTTGCCGGTTCATGTCGCGGATGGCCTCCACCGCTTTGGTGATGCTTCGCAGGCGCTCGCCAGAAGCCACCACTTGGTCGCGGCCGGCAGTGCTTTCGGCGGCACCCGCTCGCACCGCTTCAGCGGCTTCGTAGGCCGCGCCCTGCAGCGTGGCAATTAGCTGATGGATCTCGCTGATAGAACTAGAGGTGCGCACCGCCAAGTTGCGTACCTCGTCGGCCACCACAGCGAAGCCACGGCCGGCGTCCCCGGCTCGGGCCGCCTCGATCGCGGCGTTGAGCGCCAATAGGTTAGTCTGATCGGCGATGCCGCGGATCACCTCCAGCACACTGCCAATACGATCGCTGTCGCTTTCCAGGCGGGCGATGACCTCTGCGGTGCGGGAGACTTCCCGATGCATCCGCTCGATAGTGGCGACGGTTAGAGTCATGCTCGCTTCGCCCTCCTGCGCAGCGCGATCCGCTTCGTTGGCCGCCGTCGCGGCGCTGCCGGAATGCCGGGCCACCTCTTCCGCCGTAGCACTCATCTCGTGCATGGCAGTGGCCACCTGATCGGTACGGGAGAACTGGTCACGGATGCCCGCGCCACTGCGCTGGGCGATTGCGCCTAGTTCCTGGGTGGTGGCGTCCAGCGCCTCAGTGCCCTGGCGCAGCTGCCCGCCTAGGTCGGTGAAGAAATCCCGCAGGCGGTTGGCGGCGCGAGACAACCGCCCCACTTCGTCGCGGCGCGTCTCGGCCAGCGGCTGACCGAAGCGTCCCTCACTGAGACGAACCAGCTGCTCGGTGACTAGGGCGAGCGGTCCGACGATGCGCCGGTTGACTAGCCAGACGCTTAGCAAGGCGATCAGGATGGCGAAAGCCAGCATGGCACAGACCACCACTAGGACGGTCTGGCGTGCCTCAGCGGCCAAGCGCTGGGCCTGGTCGCTGGCGCGCTGGTGTAGGGACGTGACCAGGCCGGACAGCTGCTCGCTGGTGGCCCGGTCGATGCCTTTAACCGCAGTATCACCCTGGGCGGCGACGAAGTTGGCCGCCACATAAGCTGCCAGTCCTCGGCGATAAGCCTCGCCCAGGTCACGGTGACTCTGGGCCAACTGATGCAGGCGCTGGCCCAATTCAGTGTCACCGGCGCTGCGCTGCAGCTGCGCCAGCAGGTCTTGGACGCCGGTCTCCTCATCCTGGAATTGCCTCCAGTAGCGCTCGCGCTGGTCGGCGGCGCCGCCACGTAGCAGCACGTTCTTCCATTCCTGTACCTGAGATTTGAATGCGAGGTTTGTGGCGTCCACCAGGCGCGCTTCCTCCAGAGGTCCCTGGAGCAACCGTTGATAGCCGTCCAGTTGCTGGGATAGCAAGCCAAAACCGGCTAAGGCGAGAATCAACAACAGCACCAGGCCGCTGCCAATGAGCATTAGCAATTGAACACGTAGGGAACGAGAAGGAGTCATAGGTAGCGCCTTATGGAAGACAGCGCCATAAACGTCTAACCGATTAGTTGTCGCAACACCTACTGGATGACCGCGTCATTCTCTGCAATGAGCGGGCACTCGATAGGCCACATATCGATCAACAAGCCTAACAGCCGAAAAACTTATGCTGATCAATCCTCGCGCCACGGCGATGCCATGCAGATCAGCAACGCCGTGAGCGTTTCTAGTCCCGCCATCCTGGATCGCGGAAAGCTGCATGTAATGAGGCGGCGTGGCTTCAAAGAAATTTTCACTCTCGCTCATGTCTTCAACCCCTGCGAAAGAGTGGGTAGTGGAGAGGGTTCAGCTGCCGCTTGCGGAGTTCAGGCTGCACCGTAGGTTGCAGACCTTGATGGTCAGGAGGCTATAGCCGGTCGGCCACAAGTGCCCCGCTTTGGACGCATAGTGTACCGAACCGAACCAGACGCGTATGCCCTTGTGCTCGACGGGATGTTAGGGCAGACGCTTATAGCAGCCCGCTTGGCCGGTAGCTGCTCACCGCCAGCGTCAGCTTTGGGTCGATTGCTGTCATTGGCTAATTTCCGTTCAATTGTTTCCAGAATTTCGCAGCAATTTCGGAAACCGACAGTGAGCCCGGACGTTTGCGCTGCTAGCCCGGTTTCACGTTGACCTATCTGGAAGACACGTATGCCGCGGGGAACGCCGGTATGTGTTCTCCCCGAGGATCCTGGGTCGCGTCCCAGCGCCACCAGCCCGTCTTGCCGTACTCGCTGCAGTACCAGTGCTCTTTGGTGCCGCGCCGCGCCAGGTACTGCGGCGTGGCCATGCCGAAGACCTCGAGAGCGAAGTCCTGCTGCATGTCGAGCAGCCAGAAGTTTGGGAAGACAGCGCACTCATCGGCGTCGTAGCGCAACGGCTTGTCGAACTTGCGCCCCTCATCCCGCAGCTTCTGCTCGACCTTGCCTTCCAGGTCTGAATCAAGCGGAATCCACTGATCGCTCACCTGCATCAGCGCGACCTCGAGCACATCCGCCTGGTGGGCTTTACCCGGCCGCTGCGCGATTTGAGCGATAGCGATAACCCGGCTTCCCCTGCGCCAGGCGCCCAGCTCCCGCGCAAATCGGCGAGAGGCGGTTTCCCATACGGCAGGGGGCAGGTAGAGCGTTGGCATCCCGAATGGCCCAGTCACCGGCA
>NZ_FOED01000044.1:0-2257 GCF_900110545.1 Pseudomonas sp. Snoq117.2
GCCCAGTCACCGGCAGTCTCTCCGGCGAGCCGCTGTGCCGCTCCTCGTCGTACCTGGCCAGGGGACTGACGACGACCAGCCGCCAGTTGCGTGAGGCCGCGTTCGTGGCGATCTCGCGGTTAGTGGCCTCGCGCCGCTTCTCTTTCTGAGCGGCCAGCAGCAACACCTGGTCGAGCTTGATGCGAGGGGCTACCGACACCCGCCCGGCGCATTCGTGGAGCAGGTGAGAAATGAGCTCGCCATTACGCTTTCCCGCCATTGCCGGGTATCAGGTGGTGAGCCGGCTTTCCGACCAGAGAAGATGCAGCAGGCCCAGGAGGGTCATGGCCGGCTTCTTCACGCCCGGGGCGGCCGGCGGGGAGGGCGCCGCATCCCCAGCTTCCCCAGGCGCTTGCTGCCGTACGCCCCGGGCGAGCCTCACCTTCATACCCCCGTCGGCGGTTTCTTCCACCACACCGACGGCATAGCCCTGCAGACCAGAGCGCTCGGGCGCTGCTGCATAGAAGCGACAGTCATTGGCATGCTCCGGGCCGCTGTGAGGGTAGCGGGCGAGGTGGTAGCCGTCCGATCCTTCGCGCAGCTTGATCGTCACCTTTCGCTCGCCGCTCCCAGGGCATCCGCACAGACCGTGTTCCCGGCCGTAGGCGCGTTCCAGGACGCGCTTCCAGGCCGCGGCGTACTGAGGATCCGTTTGGAACTCAGGGGAGTATGACTTCCCGCCCAGGGTGATCCGATAGCGGTTGTTGAGCATAGGCGTAGGCCTCCAAGCCAAGGTGGTAGCTATCTCCTCACCGCGGCCCGATAGCGAGTGTCGCCGGCCAGCCGCGCTGAGGGAGAGATCCCTGTCAGTACAGCACGGCAGCCGCCTAGGCAAACGCCGGATTGAGCACGCTCCGGGCGTGAACCCCGTAGATTTGGCCGGCGGCCGGCAGTCGCGCTAGTCCCGGTACTGAAGACCCACGGCGGATCGGCAGTTGCGATGCTCCAGGCTGCCAGCCTTATACGGCCAGCAGACGCGGTCCTTCATGCTTGGCGTCTGGTGCACCACCGTGACCTTCGTCGGCTGCGGGGGCGCCTCTTCTGGCACCAGGCTTCGAGGGGCTTCGCTGAAGCTCACCACGTTATCGGCCCCGCGTGGCGTGAAGTTTCGGTCGTTGAAGACGGTCTGCTTGCCAATCGCCGCTGCCGGCGGCGGGACGTTCGAGGGTGAGGTCGCCGCGGCTACCGCATTTCCTTCCACGGTTGAAGGCGTAGCGCGGCGGACCGTGCCGCGGACGGTATCGACCCGCTCTGGGGCAGGATGAGCTGCAGCCTCGGCGCCAAGGGCGAGGTGGTCAGTACCTACGGATGTCGGTGGACCTGGTAGAGCCCGGCTGACCAGCTGCACGGCAGCAAGTGTCGCGAGGCCGCCGACGGCAAGGCACACGACTAAAGCGACCGGCCGCGCCCTACGCGGCTTCTGCACCAGCCAGTCAGGCGCATCATCAGGCTCGGCACTCATTGCCATGTTCAAAAGTCCTTTTTCCTTCATCCAGGGTGGCCCCAGCGGTGCCGCTCTGCGGTGCTTGATCTCTTGGTGCCAGCGGTAAACTCCGCCGGCGCCTGTCATCGCCAATGAAGGCGATGACTAGGATTCTTCACTGTATTCGTGCTGATCAACTAGCTCACGACGCTTTCGAAGTCGTTCTACTTTCGACCGGTTTGAACAAAAACATCATCACCATAATTGGCAAGAGAACTCCTGGTGCTGCCATAAGCAGCAGCCACCACGGATTATCTTCGAGCGCGGGCACTGCAGCCTGCCAAAGATAATCAGCAGCCGCGTGCCCCATTCGGCCGGTAAAGAAGAGGGCGATCATTGCAATAGGGAAAAGAATGACCGCAAGCGAGAGCCGGGTTGCTGTTTTCAGCGGCCTGATCATGGATGAACTTCAACTCCATATGCTCAATGATTGGCGTCGGCAATCGTCGACTGATACGCCCAAAGTACCAGGCTTGCCCTATGCAGCAAACGCCCCAGACCCGAGCGGCGCAGATCTGGGATCGAGCTGTAGGCTTGAGGAGCTTCCTCACCGTAGGCCGACGAACCCTTCTGGTGCCAGGGTAAACGCAGCTGGCGCCCAGACCTGGCCATCCTTCGATGTGCGGTCCCTGACAAGCGATAAGGTGCCCGGTGTTTGCGTTTTCCAGAAGTGTAGTGGTCAACCCATCCCGGACAGTGGGTTAAGTTTTTCTTCGGCCACCGCAGGCGGTAGCC
>NZ_FOED01000045.1:0-1925 GCF_900110545.1 Pseudomonas sp. Snoq117.2
ATCGAGTAGGAGGCGGGTTCACACCCGCCGTCCTCTCACACCACCGTGCGTACGGTTCCGTACACGGCGGTTCAGGTCATGCGGCTAAGCCGGTTGATCGTATCCAGTATCGAGACAAGCCCGAGTCGATCCCAGAGCTTCTTCGGCAGCGCCTGATTCATATGTGGCGCTCCAGAGTTCCACCATGGGCCGCGACCGTTGAAGGCCGATTTGCAGGCACGCTCTTCGCCCAGCCCCAAGCGCATCAGGTTGCGGGCCCTCGTAGAGGGCCGCTTCCATTGGCGCCAGATGACGCAGCGAAGTTTGTGTCTGACCCAGCCGTCCAGCTCCACAACAGGCCCTTTGCTCTGACTGAGCTTGAAGTAGCCAGCCCAGCCCCGCAGGACGGGGTTGATCCGCTCGATGACAGTCGCCATTTTGCGAGCCCGTACGCTGCGCAGTAGCGCTCGGAGCCGGTCGCGTACACGGCCCAGGCTCATCGTTGCCACGCGCAGCCTTGGCTGTTGATGCCAGCTCATCCCATAGCCCAGGTAGTCGCATTTCCACGCCCTTGCCACTTGGCTTTTCTTCCTGTTCACCGTCAGTTTCAGACGTTCTCTCAGGAAGCGTTCGACGCTAGCCAGCACCCGTTCGCCTGCCCGGTGACTACGTACATAAATGTTCGCGTCATCGGCGTAGCGCACGAACCGGTGGTCCCGCCGCTCCAGCTCACGATCAAGTTCGTCGAGCAGGATGTTCGACAGCAACGGCGAGAGCGGGCCGCCTTGCGGCGTCCCTTCCTGCCGTGGACTGGCGACCCCACCCGACATGATCCCAGCTTCGAGGTACCGGCGGATGAGCTTGAGAACGCATTTGTCTTCGACACGTCGCTCGATACAGGCCATGAGGATGTCGTGGTTAACCCGATCAAAGAATTTCTCCAGATCAAGCTCCACGCACCAGCGACGGCCCGCCTCCACATGGGAACGGGCCGCTTCAACGGCTTGATGAGCGCTTCTGCCCGGACGAAAGCCGTAGCTGTAGTCCGAAAACAACGGGTCGAAGATTGGCGTGAGCTGTTGCTGCAGTGCTTGCTGGATCAGGCGATCCACGACGCTAGGGATACCTAGTTGTCGTGTGTCGCCCTGCGGTTTGGGAATCTCAACCGCTCGCACTGCCTGAGGACGGTACTCACCGGCCAGCAACCTGGCTTTGAGGATCGGCCAGTACTGATTCACGTGGCCCGCCAACTCGGCCACCGTCATGCCATCGGCACCCGGCGCTCCCTTGTTGCTGACCACACGTTGATACGCACGCCTGAGGTTCGCCGGTGCAAGCACCCGCTCCATCAACGTGTCCGGCTCCGCGTTCGTCCCCGCCACTGACGCCGTCAATACCTCTACACTGCCAGCCCTCATCCTCGGCTTCTGGCCGGGACCTCGACTGACACATTCCTGTGTGGGAATTTTCTGCATTACGGTTACCAACGAGACAGTGACGCCTACTGGCGGCATAACCTGTTCGGCCCTTGGTGGCGCGGTTAACCGCCACTTACTACGGCCTCGGCTGACTTCTGCATGCTCATCCCGCCGCCTCTCGACGTTCGGTAGCACAGTGGCAAACGTGCAGATCTCCCAGGGTAATTCGCGCGACCTTCCTGCTTATGCCTGTCGGATCTACGTCACAGCGTTCCGTGCAAGTATCGGGCTTTGGCGATTTGTGCCACCTCACCCCGCTGTGCCGCCTCTATCCGCTTCCTGTTCGTCAGGCCAGCATTTTGCCTCGGGCTTCCTTCAGATTCGCAGTCACCTGCGACACCCTTGCCTCTGGCTAACACTTCCCCTTGCCGGGTGTGTAGAGGACTTTCACCTCCAAGTCACCCGCCTGGCCACCACAGCCAAGCGGGTTGCGCTTACGCGCAACGCGCCATGCCTGGCGCACACAAA